>NZ_BAAAKE010000034.1:0-95590 GCF_039527585.1 Saccharothrix xinjiangensis
CGCCATGGGCAACAGCCTGGGCAACTTCCGCGAGTTCTGGGACGTCATCCGGGCCAACCCGGCCACCCAGGGCGGCTTCATCTGGGACTGGGCCGAGGGCAGCATCCGGCAGGAGGTCCGCATCCTGCCCGACTCGTCCGGGAACAACATCTCCGCGCACCTGTCCGGCGCCCCCGAACTGGTTGACGGCCACCGCGGCAAGGCGCTGTTCATGTCCGGCCTGGACGACTTCGTGGAGGTCTACCGCGACCGCAAGCTCGACATCACCGGCAAGGCGCTGACGCTGGACGCGTGGGTCAAGCCGGAGCGGTGGACCGGTGACTTCCGCATCGTCGGCAAGGGCGACCACCAGTACGCGCTGAAGATGAAGACCGAGAACACGCTGGAGTTCTTCATCCACAGCGGCACCTGGCAGGCGGTGCAGGCGACCGTGCCGGCCGACTTCTACGGCAACTGGCACCGGGTCAGCGGCACCTACGACGGCACGGCGCTGCGCCTGTACATCGACGGCCGCGAGGTGGCGAGCACGCCGTTCACCGGCGCGATCGACCAGTCCTCAGCCGAGGTCAACATCGGGCGCGACTTCGAGACCTCGTGGAACGACCCGAGCAACGTCGGCCGGATGGCGCACGGCGCGGTGGACGACGTCCGCATCTACGACCGCACCCTCACCCCGGCCGAGCTGAACGCGCCGGTGCCGGTGGGCGGCGCGGTGCTGGCCCTGGACTTCGACCGCGTCGAGGAACGCGGCACCCACCTGTCCTACGGCTCCAGCATCTCCGGACTCGACGGCCTGGTCAGCCCGGACCGCGATCCCCAGCCCGAGACGACCCAGATGGCATGGGCGCAGCAGCCGCTTCGATTCGGCTACACCGACGGCGTGCTGTCGGTGCTCAACGAGCGGCAGTTCACCGGCACCGAGGACCTGACACTGCGGTGGCGCGTCACCGAGGGCTCGCGCGTCGTGGCTCGCGGGGACCAACCGTTGCGCGTGGCGGAGAACTCGACGGGCACGATCCGGATCCCCGCACCGCCGAACCCGGCCGACCGGGAACGGTTCCTCACCGTGGAGGCCGTCACCACGTCGGCCGGACCGATGATCCCCGCCGGACACGTACTCGCGCACGACCAGTTCCCCCTCGGCGGCACCAGGATTCCGGGACTCGACCAGGACCGGAGCACTCGCGGCGGCACTGCCGCGATCACGACCGACGACGCGGCGACGGTCACTGCGTCCGCGCAGGGCGTCAGCTACACGGTGGACAAGAAGACCGGGTCGCTGTCGTCGATCAAGGTCCGCGACCGCGAACTGCTGCGCAGCGGACCCAAGCTCGACGCCTGGCGCGCCCCGATCAGCAACGAGACGTTCCGGTGGGGCCGCGCGGAGGGCGAGGACTGGCGAGCGGTCGGACTCGACCGACTCGCCACGACTGTCACCGGCGTCCGGGTCGAACCGGCTCCCACCGGTGCTGTGCGCGTCGTCGTGGACAGCCGGGTGGCCGCTCCCGACGTGACGGGCGCCTGGTTCGACCAGACCATGACCTACAGCGTCGAACGGGGTGGTGTGCTTCGGCTCGGGCACAAGGTCACGCCGCAGGGCGCGATGCGCACGCTGCCCTACCTGCCCCGGATCGGCGTATCGCTGGCGGTGCCGGACAGCTACGACCGGTTCGCCTGGTACGGGCGCGAGGCGGAGAGCTACGTCGACCGCAAGGACGGCACCCCGATCGGCGTTCACTCGTCCACCGTGGACGAGCAGTACGTCGACTACCACCGCCCGCAGGACCACGGCAACCACACCGACAGTCGATGGGCGCTGCTTACCGATGGCAAGACTGGCGGACTGCTCGTGGCAGGTGCGAAGGACGTCAGCGTGACGCCGTACGACGACCTCGACCGGGCCGCCTACCCCTTCCAGCTCCAGCGCAACAAGGGCTGGGTCACCCTGCACGCGAGCCACGCCGTCACCGGCGTGGGCGACACACCCAACCCCGTACGGACCCGCAGCCAGGTCCGACCCGACAGCACTTACGAGTACACGCTGACCCTGCGGCCGTTGAACGCCCAGGAAGCCCGCTCGGGGGCGCCTATGGGTGGATGACCACGGCAGGTGGGCAGCGGGGCCCGGTTCGCAGGAGCGCGCACTCCTGCGAACCGGGCCCCGCTTCACGATCAGCTTCGGAACCCGGCACGGCCGAACACCGGGCTGACCGGCATGACGCTGCCCGGCATGACATCGCCACCGGCTGGTGGTCGTCAGTTCCGGCGGATCACGAGCGATCCAGCCGAGTCCAATCCGTGCAACCCGGACAGGGACAACACCCGGTCGGGCGCGGCCCCCTCGGCGACCACGACGGTCACTGCTCGGCCGGCTCGGGTGGCCGCCGCGGCGGCGTCGAGCAGCAGCGCTATGCCCGAACTGCTGAGGTAGCGCACGTCGGTGAGGTCGATCTCGACGGCGCGGTCACCGGTGCCGGCGACCCGGGACATCACCGAAGCGTGCAACTGTCCGACGGTGGCGGTGTCCAGGTCGCCGGTCAGCCGCACGCTCGCGGTACTGCCGCCCGGATCGGCGAGCAGGCTCGCAGCCCCGTGCCCGGTCGGCGCGATCGGCACTCGTCGCGCGGGGGCGTCGGCCTGTGGGGCGAGGTGGAAGTCGACAGCGGTTCCGTCCTCGCCGTGGTCGAAGCTGACCTGCTCGGCCAAGGTCCGGATGATCTGCATCCCCCGTCCCCGGTAGCCGGGATCCGCGGGGACCGGCCGCCACCGACCGTGGTCGCGGACGGTGACGTGCACGCCGGTGGGGGTGGTGGCCAGCCTGTACTCCACGTCACCGCTGTCCTGGCCGTAGGCGTGGTCCACGACGTTGGCCGCCGCTTCGCCCAGGGCCAGTTGCAGGTCGTCCAGCAGGTCGGCGGGCAGCCCGGCGGTGCTCGACCACGCGGTGACTTCCCGGCGCATGACGGCCAGCGAGGACGGCTGCGCCGGCAGGGTGGTGTGCAGCGGGGCGGGCAGGCGGCGGGCGATGACGAGAGCCACGTCGTCGCTCTGGCCGTCGGAGAGCAGCGCGTCGGTGACGGCGTCGGCCAAGGCGTGCGGCGCTGCGCCGGCCGCGTCCTCGACGACGGTGAGCAAGCGGGTCAAGCCCTGGTCGATCGGGGTGTCGTGGCGTTCCACGAGTCCGTCGGTGTAGAGCAGGACCGTCGCGCCTTCGGGCAGCTCGTCGTCCTGATCGAGGTAGGGCCGCCGCCCCGGTGTGCCCAGCACCGCTCCCCCGCCGCCGGACAGGTACCGCGCGGACCCGGTGTCCACGACCAGGGGCGGCGGGTGCCCGGCCACCGCCCACCTCAGCACCCCGGTGGTGTGGTCGATGGTCAGGCAGGCGCAGGTGCTGCCGGTGGCGCCGTTGACCCGCCGGGCGAACAGGTCCAGGCGTTCCAGCGCCGCGGCTGGCGAGTGCCCGTCGAGCAGGTAACCGGCCAGTGCGGTGCGCAGCTGCCCCATCACCGCCGCCGCGGACGGGCCCTTGCCCACGACGTCGCCCACGCACAGCGCCACCGTGGTCGCGTCGAGCTCCAGCACGTCGTACCAGTCCCCGCCGATCTGCGCGTGCGTCGACGCGGGCAGGTAGCGAGACGCGGTCGCCAACCGGTCCAGGGACGGCAGCTCCCGGGGCAGCAGGCTGCGCTGAAGCGCCTCGGCGATCTCGTGCTCACGCCGCAGCAGCAGCTCGCGCTCGGCCTCGGCGCGCTGCCGCTCGGTGACGTCGCGGCCGATGGCCTGCGCCCCGGCCGGGGTGGTCTGGACGCTCAGCTCCAGGGCGATCACGGTCCCGTCGCCGCGACGCACCCGCCACACCTCGGTGACCACGCGCCCGGCTGTCGGATCGGTGTCGTGACCCGGCGCGCCGGCATCCCGACCGGACACCACCAGGTCCGCGACGCTTGTGCCGAGCAGCTCCTCGCGGGTGCGGCCGAGCAACGCGCACGCGGCGGGGTTGACCTCGACGAACCGGGAGTCGCGGTCGAGGATCCAGATGGCGTCGGTGGCCTGCTCGACCAGCAGCCGGTGGCGCTGCTCGCTCTCGCGCAGCGCCCGGTCGGCGTGCACCCGCTGCAACGACTCCCAGCACCGACCGACCACCACGGAGATCACCTCGACCTCGGCGGGGGTCCAGTGGCGGGCCGAGGCCTGGTGCAACGCCAGACCGGCGACGAACCGCCCGTCGCGCAGCAGCGGCACCGACACCACCGCTCGGATACCGGTCTGCTCGTAGGTGTCGCGGTCACCGCTGGTCAGCCCCGGGTGGTGCGCGGCGTCCGCCACGATCCACGGCTGTCCCGCCCTCATCGTCCGCAACGCGTCCTCGCCGAACGCCGACATCGCGAACCTGCCCCGCAGCGACGGCAGACCGGTGGCGTGGTCGCCACTCATCACGAAGTGGTCCTCGTCTGCTTCCACGCGGGCGTAGGCGCACCGGTCGGCCGCCAGGTGCTCCCGCAACAACCGGGTGACCGTCGCCATGACCTGCTCCGCGTCACCCAGTCGCTGCAACCGCTGCTCCAGGTCGGCGAGGAAGCGGTCGTGCTGTTCCGCGTCCCGGCGCCGGGTGACGTCCGCCAGCATCCCGCGCCCCCGCACGGGCAGACCGCGCTCGTCGCGCACGACCCTGCCCCGGCATCGCAGCCACCTCACCCGCCCGTCCGCGGCGGTGACCCGGAACTCCAGCTCGAAGTAGTCCTGCTCGACGCCGATGCGCCACCCGCGCAGGATCTCGGACCGGTCGGCGGGGTCGACCAGCTCCACCAGGCTGTCCCACCCGTCGAACCAGCGGTCGAGCGGGTAGCCGAGCAGCACTTCGGCGTAGCGGGAGACGAAGGTGAAGCGACGCGTCGCCACGTCCGCTTCCCAGACGGCCACACCCAGGTCGTCCACCAGGCCCGGCAAATCGAACCTCTCCGGTGCGGCGTCTCCCACCGTCACCGAACGCTCGCGCTTCACATCCCCCGCCGTCACCGTCGGTGAACAGTGGCGTATCGGTGGGCCGCAGCAGGGCGTGGCTGGGCCGCGGAGCAGTGCGAATGGGCAACACACCTTGTCACATCGCGTAACACTACTCGCTCAAGGCACACCGCTCCCGTCCGGCGATCTCCACGCGACCAGGTCGCAGTCGGACTCCAGGCCGCACGGTAGGTGCTCGACGTCCTCACCCGGCTCGGACTGGCGAGCACCAAGCACTTCCTCGCCGCGTTGCGCGTCAGCAGGGACACGCTGATCGACGGTGTCCACACCGGTCAATTCCCGGCCGACCAGGTGCTGCTGTCACAACGACGCGGTGTACCACGCTGCGGTCCGCGCCATGACTGCCGCGAGGCAACAACGTGCGAGCCCTCGAAAAGGAAGGCGGCCAGACCCCCTAACCATCCGATCGGGAGCCGGGAGGTGGAGCGGGTTGGGCGGTGCGGATGCCGACACAGCTCCGATCGCACACCAGCTCGACAGCCTCGTACCCCGGCGACGTCAGAATCGTGGCACCGGTTGCAGCCACGACGGGCGTGCCGGGGATGACGGAGAGCGCGATATGTTCCAGAAGGCGATCTTCACGCCGGTACAGTGGCTTGGGCCCGTCAGTTCGCCGCGGACGGGCGCTGCTGTAGCCGTGACGACACCGGTAACCGGGGTGGGGTCGACGTGATCGGCTACGTGGTCGACAACGGCATCAAGTGGCGGGCCCTGCCCGGCATGCACGACCGCGACCCGGCCGCCAACTCGGCGTTCCGGCTACGCCGGACCCCCGACAGGCCTAGAGTCTGGCGACATGCCCGAGATCACCACGCTGCTGATGTTCCAAGGCCGAGCCGAGGAGGCGATGACGCTCTACACGTCGCTCCTGCCCGACTCGGAGGTCCTGACGATCACCCGCTACGGCCCCGAGGGTCCGGGGGCGGAGGGCTCGGTCGTGCACGCGACCTTCACCCTGTCCGGTCAGCGGTACGCGTGCATGGACAGCTCCCAACCGCACGACTTCACCTTCACCCCGTCGACCTCGCTGTACGTGAACTGCGAGACCGAGGAGGAGTTGGACCGCCTGTACGCGGCGCTGTCCGAGGACGGCCAGGCGCTCATGCCGCTCGGCGACTACGGCTTCAGCCGCAAGTTCGGCTGGGTCAACGACCGGTTCGGCGTTTCCTGGCAGCTCAACCTGCCCGCGTGAGATATTGAGCCGAAAGTGTCCGGTTGCCTGCATGGTGGCGCAGCGGACGCGCGGGGCGTGGAAGCAGCCGCGGACGATGTGCGGCTGCCGCTGCCGGTAGGCGCGCCACCGGGTTCCCGCCGACCGAGCAGGGACCCCGGACACCTCCTGCTCCGCAGGGGACGACCGGTGCGCACCCCCGACCTCGACCACGCACGTCAAACCACAGGCAACCGATCACTTTCGACTCGATAACCGCGCCAAGCATTGTTGCGTCCGCCCAACAATGCCACCACGGCCACCATCACCGCCGTCAACCGCGTGACCGTCGCCATGTCGTACGACGCTAGTAGCGTATCGCTGCTTAGTTGTGGTGCTTGTGGCTGAGAGGCTGTTGTCCGGCAGGTCCTTCTCCCTGCCGGACAAGGACTGTTGACATGGCGTCCCGGTTGAAGCGGCCGGTCAGGTTGTCAGCGCGGGATCGTGAGGAGTTGATCCGGCTGATCACCACGGGTGCGCATCCGGCGTCGCCGATCAGGCGGGCCCGGGTCCTGCTCGATCTGGACACCTCGGTGGGCCCTGAGGCCGTGCGCTCCTACACCTCCGCCCTGCCGGTCGCGTTCGCCGGCGTCGCCGAGTTGAACGAGCCCGGCCCAGCCCGCGAGCGGTTGCACACCGACATCCGCACCGCGTGGGGGCACCGGCAGCCGGCGACGTTCAACGCCAAGCGCGCGGCCGTGGCGTCCGCGTTGGCGTACTTCGTCGAGCAGGAGTGGATCGGTGACGCCGAGGCGGTGCTGCACGGGCTGCGCCGCGAGCACCAGCCCACCGACAGCCGAGTGCGGCCGCGCGCCGAGATCGACCAGCTGGTCATCGACCGCCGGTGGCCGCTGGAGGACCGGACGCCGTGGTCGATGCTCTACGCCACTGCGGCCCACGCCGAGGAGGTACTGCGCCTGGACGTCGAGGACCTCGCCCGCGCCAACCGTCGCGCCCGCACGAAGCACAAGGGCGGCAAGCCGGAGGGCCGCACCATTTGCGGTGTTCGAGGTGGAGCGGGTCGCCGACACGAGCCTGCTGGCGTGCGCCGAGCACCTTGGTCCGCTTCTTCAGCATGGCGCCAACGTGCTGTGGCCTCCGGCGGTGAAGTGGTGGGCGAAGGGCCGAAGCCTGCCCATGCCGTGGCTGCCGGCGCGGAGGCCGAGGAGCGCGAGCGGCGGGCACCGACCGGGTGAAGTCGAGGCTTTTGCGGACCGCCCGCGTGGTGGAGAGCAACTGGTCCGGGTCGATATCAAAGCAAGGTCGCTCCGGTCACCCCAGGTCGAGAATCATGTCGGTACGCGGGCCGCAGTCGTCGCAGCGGTGGATCGGTCCATGGCGGCGATGTACCGGGTGAGGGCGTGGCGGTGGTGCTCCAGCAGGGCGATGCGCTCGGCCATCCGGTCGCGCTCACGCACGAGCATCTCGCGCAGCTCAGGATCGGGATCAGCGACAACGATCTCCTGCGACTGGTTGAGGCACGGCAGCATGTCACCGATGATGCGCGTGGGGATGCCGGAGTCGAGCAGGCCGCGAATCTTCTTCACCCGATCCACCAGGTATTCGTCGTACTCTCGGTAGCCGTTCTGCTGCCGCCGGGGCGTGATGAGCCCTTGTTCCTCGTAGTAGCGCAGCATGCGCGCCGGGACCTCGGTGCGTTTCGCCAGTTCACCGATCTTCATGACCACCTCCTCGGCACCTGCGCAACGTTACAGCCGTGTCAAGGTTGACGGGGTGTGAGCGACCCCTCGTCCTTCAGGGTTGACATTCACATGATGTGAAGGTTGCACGATGGTCGCATGGTCCGGGCCAACGACCTCCCACAATGCCGCCCGCAGAGCGCGACACCGCGGACGATGCGGCGCACCCATGTGGGCTTCGCGACGCGTCCCGGACCTGACTCCTGAGCGCCGATGACTTCGCACGTCGCACCGTTTGATCTTCCTCTTCCGGCTTCCTGAGACAGCGAGCACGCACATGAGCACCCCATCAGAATCTGACGTCGCCGCTCCGGCACCGGCGGTCCCCTCCGACGACCGGCTTCCGCCGGGCGTCGCCCTGGTCATCGGGATCCTGATCGTCTCGACGTTCATCGTCTTCCTCAACGAGTTGCTCCTGGGAGTCGCGCTCCCGACGCTGATCGAGGACTTCGGGGTCACCCCGAGCACCGGGCAGTGGGTCACGACCGGATTCCTGCTGACCATGGCCGTGCTGATCCCGGCCAGCAGTTTCGTGATGCGGCGGTTCCCCGTGCGAGCGGTCTTCCTGGTCGCGCTGTCGCTGTTCATCGTCGGGACGGCACTCGCCGCGATCGCGCCGACGTTCGGCGTCCTGGTGGCCGGCCGCGTCATCCAGGCCTCCGGCACCGCCGTCTTCCTGCCCCTGTTGATGACCACGACCATGCGCCTGGTCCCCGTCGCTCGCCGAGGCCGGATGATGGCGATCACCACGGCCGTCCCGGCCGTGGCGCCGGCGGTCGGGCCGGCACTGTCAGGTCTCGTGCTGTCCACGCTGAGCTGGCGCTGGCTGTTCATCCTGATGCTGCCGTTCGCGGTTGCCGCGCTGGCGCTGGGCGCGTGGAAGTTGCGCAACACCACCACCCCGGAGCCGGTGGCTTTGGACGTGCCGTCGCTGCTGCTGTCCGCGCTCGGGTTCGGCGGCCTGGTCTACGGACTCTCCCTGATCGGCGAGGCGTCCTCCGGGCACACCTCTACCTCGCCGTACCTGCCGATCACCGTGGGCCTGGTGGGCCTGGTGGCGTTCGTTCTGCGGCAGATCCCCCTGCAGCGTCGCGACAGCGCGTTCCTGGACATGCGGATCTTCCTCCGGAGGTCGTTCACCGCACCTCTGGTGGTGATGCTCTTCGTCGCGGGCAACGGGATCGGACTGCTGGTCGTGCTCCCGCTGGTGCTGACCCACGTCACCGGCCTGAGCACCCTGCAGCTCGGCCTCTTCCTGATCCCCGGCGGGGCGGCGATCTCGATCGTCGCGGCTGCGAGCGGCCGGGTGTACGACCGCTTCGGCCCACGCCCGTTGATGATCCCCGCCGCGATCGTCTGGCTGGCCGTCCTGTGGTTCCTCAGCCGGGTCGACGAGAGCACGAGCGTGGTCACGCTGATCGTCGCGTGGCTGGTGTTCACCAGTGCGCAGGCCGCGATGTGGGCGACGCTGACGACGAGTGCGATGGGCGGCCTGCGCCCCGAGCTCTACCCGCACGGCGCCTCGGCCTTCGCCACCGCCCAGCAGCTCGCCGGCGCCGCTTTCGGTGCGGTGTTCATCTCGACCTACACCATCGGTTCCGGTGCTCGGGACGCCGGCGTGCTCAGCACGGACCAGGCCACGTCCGCCGGACGCGCCGCCTTCCTGACCGCCTGGGCCATCGGCCTGCTCGTGCTGGTGGGCGCCTTCTTCGTCCGTCGGACACCGAGTCACGCCGCCGACGTGACGGTCGCGGCCGTGCCGGTCAGCGGCGAGGCGGTGGCCGGCGCACCGGCCACCGACGCAGCGGTCGGCGAGACGGTGGCCCGGTGACCATGACGGACAAGCAGCTCATCCTCGGCATGGGGCTGATCGACGGGTACGGTGGCCTGCACGGCGCCTGGCGCGCCCCGCACGTGGACCCGGGTGCGTACGCCGATGTCGACGCCACCGTGCGTCATGCCAGAGCCGCCGAGCGCGGCAAGTTCACCTTCCTGTTCACCCCCGACTTCCCCGCGGTGCGCGGCGACGTCGAGCACTCGACGATCAGCAACCTCATGGACCCGCTGATCCAGCTGTCCGCCGTCGCGCGCGAGACGACGAACATCGGCTTCGTCGCCACCGGGTCGACGACCTTTCAGGAGCCGTTCAACACGGCACGCCAGTTCAAGGCCCTCGACGTCCTGAGCCACGGCCGCGCAGGCTGGAATGCCGTCACGACGAGCGATCCGGCCGTCGCCGCCAACTACGGCAGACCCGTCGCCGACCGCGACGAGCGTTACCGGCGCGCCCACGAGGCGATCCGGATCGTCCAGGCGCTCTGGGGCAGCTGGCAGCAGGACGCATGGGTCAAGGACCAGGAAGCGAACCGCTTCATCGACCCGTCGAAACTCCGACCGATCAACCTGAAGGGCCGGTACCTCGCATCGCGAGGCCCCCTGGCGATCCCCCCGTCGGAACAGGGCCAGCCCGTCGTCTTCACCGCCGGCGGACCCAGCCCGCACCTGCTGTCGATCGCGGGCCGCTACGCCAGCGGCTTCATCGCCGAGGTGTGGACGATCGAGGAGGCGCGCGCCCAGCGCGAACTCGTGCGGAACGCGGCACGCGAAGCCGGCCGCGACCCCGACGAGATCAAGTACATCCCCGGCATCATAACCACCGTCGCGCCGACCGTGCGCGACGGCCTCGACCGGCGCCTGAAACATGCGGGCGACGTCATCGAGGCCCGCCTGCCCCACCTCGGTGCGATGCTCGGGATCCGGATTCGCCCGGACCGGTACGACGAGCCCCTCACCCCGGAGCAGCTCGCCTCCGCGCACGCCTCACCGAGGGACCCGCGCTCGTCGAACACTCTCGCGGTGGCACGCCAGGGATGGTCCCCGCGCGACGTCCTGGCCCACGGCGTGATCGACTTCCACCCCACGGTCGTGGGCCCGGGACAGCTGCACGCCGACCACCTGCAGGAGTGGTTCGAGGCGGGAGCCGCCGACGGCTTCTGGGTCACACCCGACATCTACGAGGACGGCGTCGACGCCTTCGTCGACGAGGTCGTGCCGATCCTGCAGAGACGCGGCATCTACCCCACCGAGTACCCGGGCACGACGTTGCGCGCGAACCTCGGCGTGCCCCACCAGTACGGACTCGACCCGCGCATCACCGAAACGGCGTCCGCGGTCGGCTGACGGCCGCCGCCCCGCATCGACTCGGCCTCGTGAACAGAAACCGGTGCGCGACCGCACGTTCGCCGCCGGTGCCCATCCACAGCCCGAGCACGTCCTTGCGCCCGTCCACCGTGGCACCGATCGCGGTGTGGACCGGACGGTTGGCGAGCTGGCCGTCACGCACTTTGACGTGGATGGCGTCGGGGAACACCGCCGCGTACACCGCGTCGAGCGGCCGGGCGGCCCAGTCGTTCATCTCCGGTGTCCTCCTTCCGTGCGATCACAAGCTCAGCTGTCATCACTAACAGTGCCCATCCCACCGGACCCCAGGCCCGGCGTGTCGGGCCGAACAGACCGATCTTGAAACAGTCTCCGGGTCAGGCCCAGTGTTGGCGTGTCTGTAGGCAGTGGCCGTTCGACAGCGCGTCACTTGATCGCGGCGATGGCTCTGAGCGTCTCGTAGGAGCGTTGGATGAAACTGCCGCGCAGAGTCCCCCCGGCGTTGGTCAGAGCCACCAGCGCGGTGCCCGATTGAGGGCTGAATCCCACGAAGGCGGTGAACCCGCAGGTTCCGCCCGAGTGGAATAGCAGGTCATGGCCGGGCCTCACCCGGCGGAACCACACGAGGCAGAGGTCGGCCGTGTCCGTCAGCGGGATGCGGGGGCGGGTGGTGTCGGCGAGTGCCGAGGCCAGTGGCGTGGCGTCGGGAGTGAGGTGTGCGGTGAGGTAGGTCAGCATGTCGTGGACGGTGGAGCGGAGTAGTCCGGCAGCGGGCAAACCGGGAATGTGCCACGGTGGCAGAGGTCTGCCGCGCCAGTGGCCGACGGCTTGGGGGCTTGGGGTGCCGCTGGTGCTGGTCAACCCCAGGGGCCGCAGGACGCGTCGGTCGAGCAGGTGCTCGAACGGGAGGTCGGCTGCTTCGGCGAGCAACCAGCCGAGCAGTCCGACGCCGATGTTGGAGTAGCGGAACTGCGAGCCCGGTGCCGATCGCAACCGCGCGAGGGCCAGCCCGGCTCGGACCTGGTCCGGGCCGAGGGCCTGGTAGGTGTTGGTGAACAAGGTGGGCAGCACCCTGGGCATCGCTGCGAGCGGTAGTTGTGGCAGGCCGGAGGTGTGGGTGGCGAGGTGCTCCAACGTGATGGGGGCAGGACGTCGCAGTCGCCATCCCGGTGGGAGGTAGTCGTCGACGGGGTCGTCGTAGCGGACCTCGCCGCGTCGCACCATCTCGGCCAGCAGCAACGCGGTGAACGTCTTGGTGATCGACCCGATCTCGAACCGGGTTTCCGGTGTGATCGGCTGTGTCCGGTCGTGAGCGGTGAAGCCGCTCACGCGAAGGGTTGTCCGCTCGCCGCGCACAGCCGCCACCGTCGTGCCGGTCGAATGGGGCGCGCCCGAGAGCAACGGTCGGATCAGCTCGTCCAGGTCGGGAGCGCCGATCGCGGTCATCGGCCGTTGCCCAGCAGCCGGGACACCGCCAGCGTGCCGGCGATCGCCGCGACGGTGGTGGAATGGTGGTGGTCCCAGAAGCGCTGGACCCGGTCGTCGTCGACGGGCGCGCCGTCGCGTGGCATCAGGCCGTCGCTGTGCTGCACGGAGGCGATTCGCGTCCACACGTCGAGGTCGAATCGCGGTTCCGGCAGGCAGGCGTCCACGACCAGCAGTTCGGCGACGAGGTCCCAATCGCCGACTTCGGACCACACGTCCGTCCACACCGGCAGCCAGTTGCCGAGGTAGTCGGCGATGTCGGGCGGCAGGTCATGGGGTCTGCCACCCCAGTCGGTCACGTGGAAGACGGTGTGGGTCACGCTGTACGCGGTGTCCCAGTCGATGGCCCAGGGCGGTGGTGTGGCGCCCAGCCAGGTCGCCCGCAGCAGGGATCCCCAGTCGTCATCGGTGGGTATGCCGCATGTCCGGTAGGCGTTGGCCACCGCGAGCCGGCGGTTGGGGTAGACCTCGGGCGCCGAGCGGACCGCGGCGTTGTGCACCGCCAACCGCTCGAATCGCTCGTGGTGGTGGCCGCCGTGGATGAAGTGGCAGTACACCTCGATCGGGTCGGTCAGCAGGCAGTTGCGCACCTGGCGTTCGTAGAGCAGGTCGCCCTGGCGCAGCCGGTGCCAGGTGAAGTCGATCAACTCGCGCGCGGCGTGCAGTTGTGCGGTGCCCCCCACCCCCTCGCGCAGCACCAGGGCCGCGGCCATCCCGATTTCGGCGATGGGCTTGTAGACGGTGTCCGAGTCCTCCGGCTCGATCGGGATGTCGTCCGGGAAGACGTCGGCGTCCCGATGGTCGTGCAGGTACGTCAGGGCTCGGTGGGCGACGTTGTGCGCGATCGAGGTCAGCGAGGTCGTCATGCCGGTTCCGATCGGAGCAGCCGGCGGGCGATGGCCAGGTCGAGTGACAGCCGTGAGCCGGTGCCGCCGTACAACCGGACGCGCTCGACGAGCAAGGCCGGATCCAATGGCTGTCCCACGCCGCTGCTGCTCGACAACGCCATCCACCGGATCAACCGCGCCGCGGTGACGAAGTCCCGGCGCAGCAGCGCACGGGTGACTCCTCGTGCCAGTGGGCGTGCCCCTTCGAACACCGCCGCCGCGATCGGACCGCCCAGTCCCGGCAGCGCCAGTGGCGAGAGCTGCGCTGCGTTCGCCGACCACTCCTGCCAGGTCTTCGCACCGTCGAGCAGCGCCGTTGCCGTCTCCGGCGCCGCCGTCGGGGCGAGGCCCGGTTCGGCGGACGCCGGGTCGGCGGCGCAGGCCAACAAACGGCCTGTCGCCCAGTCCCGCCACGCGACGACCTGCTGTCGGCGGGTGCCGGCCTGTCCGGCCGGGGGGAAGGCGGCGAAGGAGCGGGTTATGACCGCCGCGTCGGCGTGGTGCACGGGGCGGTCCAGCAACAGGTGCGGAGCGAAGATGTCCGCGCCGATCAGCCGGACCGCCCCCAGGGCGGTCTTCAGGTCGGCACTGGTGTCCACGTAGTCGGCGAGCCCGATGTCCTCGGCGCCGCGTACGGCGCCGAGGACACGGGCGGCGACCTCGGCCGCCGCGTCCGTCAGCGACACTTGCAACCGTTCACCGTTCACCGGTACCTACCAGCCCTTCCACTCGTCCTCACGCCTGCCCCGACCCTCCGGGCCGGGAGCCCTGCTAGTCCTTCGGCTCCTTCGGCAACGGCGGCGACAGCTTGAGCTTCAGCAGCAGCAGCGCCTTGGGCATCTCGACATAACGCGGCACGTCGCTGACACCGGCCTCGGGCTCCGTCATCAGGATTTCCAACGCGCTCCGCTCCTCCGCGGCGGCCACCGCGGGAAGGGACGTGTGCTGAACGAACATCACAACCTCCTTGATTCATCGGAAATCGATGTCGATCGGATGGGTCGACCCGGTCCGGTCACCCGGACGGTCCTGTCAGATGGGGAGGAACCGGACGCTGTAGTGCGGCAAGGCCTCGTTGATGAAGCCGCGAGGGAGGAGCGTGGTGAACAACAAGCTGCTGCAGTTCGGGGCGTTGTAGACCATGGCCGTGTACAGCGTGTCGTTCACGAACGACCTTCGCGCCCCATCGAGGTTGTAGCAGCGACTGGCCTCGGGGTCGACCAGGTTGTAGACGTCCCCCTTCGCGTAGGGCTGCTCCCAGGCGCAGAACGTCGGGATGCTGATGCAGCCCTGAGCCGCCATGGCCGAAGGGGCCGCCACGGTCAGCGACAACAGGACCGATGCTGCCGCGACAACGGCAGCGGCTCGTCGCCTTCTCCACCAATGCATGTTCTCTCCTCGTCCTTGCGGTGTCGCGCCTGTCCGGTGTGGACGGACGACATAGGGGTGTTCCTCGATGACTGCCCGGAAGGGACTGCCACGGCATGTGCGGTGCGTCCCTTCACCCTGTAGACGTCCGAGCACGGCCCACTACTCAGATGTTCATCCGATCGGCCCAGTGCGACGGTTGGCGCCCTGCTGCGCGGGGCCGACGACTGCGACTTCGCCTTCCCCCAGGACGTCGGCGACCGCGCGGGCCGCGGCGGAGCACGCCGGCAGGCCGGCGTACGAGGACGCGGTGTCGTCGTACGCCGGCCTGGACCGCGAGGGTCTGCGGCTCGCGGCGCCGGCGGAGGTCAGTCCACGACCCGCAGCGGCAGCGTGCTCACGCCCGTCAGCTCGGGCGAGGGCATGAACGTCGGCGGCCGGTCCTCGATCGTGCGCAGCAGGGGGAACCGGTCGAGTAGCAGGTTCAGCACGATCCGACCCTCGAGCCGCGCGAGTGGCGCGCCGAGGCAGAAGTGCGCGCCTCTGCCGAACCCCAGGTGCGGGTTGGGTTGCCGGCCCGCGTCGAACCGGTCCGGGTCGGCGAACACGCGCTCGTCCCGGTTCGCCGCGCTGAGCCACAGCATCAGCATCTGGTCCGCCGGGACCCGCTGACCGCCGAGCTCGACCGCCGTCTCCGTCGCCCGCGCGAGTATCGCGGACGGCGTGGACACCCGGAGCGACTCCTCGATCGCGGTCGGCGTCAGCGTGCGGTCCGCCCGCACCCGCGCGGCCTGCTCCGGGTCGCGGTCGAGGCAGAGGACCGTGTTGCCCAACAGCATGGTCGTCGTGATGTGCCCGGCAACGAGCAGCAGGCTCACGAAGTTCACGACCTCGTTGTCGGAGAGGCGCTCCCCGTCGACCTCGGCCTCGACGAGCTGGCTCAGCAGGTCCTGCCTCGGCCGCCGCCTGCGTTCCGCCGCGTGCTCGTGGAGGTAGTCGAACATCGGCTGCACCTGCGCCAGCTGGGCGGCGACCTCGCGCTTCAGCTCCTCCGGGTCGTCGTTCATGGGCAGCTCGTCGAAGTTGATCATCTTGTCCACCCACTGCTTGAACAAGTGGCGGTCGCCGCTCGGCACTCCCAGGAGCTCAGCGATGACGATCACCGGCAGCGGGGAGGCGAGGTCGGCGACCAGTTCGAGCTCGTCGCGCCCTTCGACCTCGTCGAGCAGCTCCGTGGCCAGGTCGCGGATCCGCGGCTCCAGGTCGGCGACGATCTTCGGCGTGAACGCGTGGTTGACGAGCCTGCGCAGCTTGCGGTGCGGTAGGCCGTCCATCCGCACGAGGTTGCCTTCGCGGTACGAGTCGTCCATGACGCCGGGCATGAGCCGGCCGGTGTCGGACGTGTACGTCGCCGGATCAGTCAGCACCTGGAGCGTCTCGGCGTGGCCGTAGACGTTCCAGACCCCCCGCTCCTCGTCGAGTTCGACGGGCCGCCCCGGCCGTTCGCCGGGCAGCCAGAACCGGTCGCTCATCGCGTGCCTCCCGTGGCGGGACGGTTGAGGGCCCTGCGTGCCCACGAGTAGCCGGTCAGCGTGATCACGACGCACCAGCCGAGCGCCGGCACCGCTCGTGCCCGATCGGCGGCGTGTTGCTCGCCTGCTCCGGATCCTCGGTCACGAGCCCGGACGCGGCGGCCGGCCAGGTGAGCGCGAACGTGAGCAGCCCGAGCAGCCCGATGACCGCGAGCCACTCCAGCGCCGTGGCGTCGGGCCGGAAGCCCATCGCCGGCGCGATGTAACCGTTCACCGGCACCTACCAGCCCTTCCACTCGTCCTCGCGCCTGCCCCCACCCTCCGGGCCGGGAGCCCTGCTAGTCCTTCGGCTCCAGCGAACTGGGCTCAGGGCCGTTCAGAGTGCGGACGTCCCCTTGCACGAAGGGCTGCTCCCACGCGCAGAACGACGGGAAACCGGTACAGCCCTGAACCGCCACAGCCGAAGACGCCGTCACGGTCAGCGACAACAGCACCGATGCTGCCGAAACAACGGCAGCGGCCCGTGGGCTTCTCCACCACGCATGTTCTCTCCCCGTCCGGAGGGCGCCACAGCCGTCCGGTGTGGACGGGCAACGACATAGGGGTGCTCGTCGATGACTGCCTGGAAGGGACTGCCACGGCATGCGCGGTGCGTCCCTTCACCCTGTAGACGTCCGAGCACGGCCCACTACGCAAATGTTCATCCGATCGGCCCAGTGCGACGGATTGATCGTCCCCTGGTTGTACGGGGTCGCGTCGCCCGGTGGCCACTCGTCTCAGCAGCCCGGGGACAAGCCCACGATGCCCGGCGCCGACAACACCGAGTTGGTCGCCGCGTGTCGCCGGATCGCCGACCGGTGCCCGGCCCATCGCGGCGGGGCGATCCGCCTGCGCCTGATGCCGGTCTACGGCTCCGAACCCGTCGGGAGATCCGTGGTCGCGGAGCCGGTGGAGGACGACGGCGTCGTGGGTGCTGCCGGCGGGTGGCTGGGCAGCACGGGGGCCGGACAGGACGAGGAGCCCGGCGGGGTGTCGCTGACCGAACCGGTCGGCGCGGTGGGATCGGGCGGGTGCACGGGACAACCTCGTGCGGACGTGGCGATGGACCGCTGCGACCCGGAGGGCAGCCGTGGCGCGGTGGACGGCACGGGCGTGATCGTGGCGGTCGACCGCGCCGAGCCGGTGTCGGCCTTCGGGGACGCCGGTGTGGTGGCGACGGGCCGGGAGGTCGTGGACGGCATGGCCGTGCCGGGGTGGGTGGCGTCGGCGGGTCGTTGGGTGGTCGGGTGGAGGTCGACCAGCTGCGGCTCGGTGGTGTGTCCGTTGTCGCGGGGGGTGGTGGACGCGATGTCCGGGATGGTGGCTGTGGTGAACGGGCCGTGCCGGTCCGGTGTGCCGCCTGTGCGGGGGGCGTGGATCGCGACGGGCGGCGGTGCCTCGTGCGGCAGTGGTGAGTGGTGCGGTAGCAACGTGACCGCGCCGACGGTGGCCGCGGCCAGCGGGACGACCGCCGCGGTGGCGGGGCGCAGGAGTGTGACGCCGGCCGCGGCGAGGCCGGCCGCGGCGCCGGCTGCCAGGTGGCGCAGCAGGCGACGGGCCCGGGTCAGGTGTGATTGGACCGCCCTGGGCGTGACCCCCAGCGACCGGGCGGTCTGTTCCACGTCCGCGCCGGCGGCGGTCAACTCGCACACCCGTCGGGTGGTCCCGGGCAACTGTTGCAGTGACCGCGTCAGCCACGCGGCCAGCGCCCGCTCGGTCACCGTCTCGGCGGGATCGGGCTCGTCAACGGGACGACCTTCGACTCGGGACATGGCCCGGTGCTCCCGACCGGTCTGTCGCAGGTGGTCGAGGAATTTGCGGTGCGCGACCGTGGTCAGCCAGGCCCGCACCGACGTCACGGGCGCGGCGTCCGGGTCGCTCTGGCGGATGAGCAGGGTCAGCAGGGCCTCGTGCACGTAGTCCTCGGCGTCGGCCCGCGACAACCCCGCGCCCTGACAGCGTCGCACCGCCTGATCCGCGGCCTCGGCCAGATCCCCGGATTCCATCACGGACCTCACCACCGGATTCCCTTGTGATGGGCTCCGCAGGGCAGACCCTCGGACACGCCGACCACATAGGCTATATCGTCGCCATGGCCACATCCGTAACCATCGAATGGTCCGTGCCACCCATTCGTGTGTAATCAGGACGGGGAGGTTTATCGGTGCCAAGGATGAAATCCGGACCTTCCTCGCCATCGCCGCGCTCCTTCGCTCACGAACGGTGGATTTTTCGACGATGTACAATACTTGAGGTCTGTGGATCAGCCGGCGAGAAGCGCGCCTCCCTGGTGATCGAGTAGCCGATTTCAAGCAGGTCCGCGTTGGCGCGTCCGCCGGGAGGGCACACCTGTGCCCACGGTCGCCCCCGACCCCGCATCCGGCGATGCTGCACGCCGGAGGTGAGCAGGACTTGGCGGTGGCGCTCCTCGAACCGGCGGTAGCCGAACTCGGACCGCTCGGCCGGGGGCAGCACCCCCGCGTCGAGATGGTTGCGGACCCGCCGGGTCGAGATGCCGGCCGCCCGCGCCGGATCGACCGGGCGCAGCGCGGTCCCGTCCTTGCCCACCTCACTCCCCCTGACCGGGTCGGTTCAACACCGATTCGAAGGTTGGCGCAGCACCGACTCAGTCGATCAGGCAGAACTCGGAAGAAGTACCAACGTATTGTTCAATGATATTCTTCAACACATGGACGGCAACGACGTTCCTCCACCGCGCGCGGATCCCGCCGATATCGGCACCGCGCCGATCATCGAAGTCCACGACCTGCGCATGCGCTACGGGACCAAGGACGTCCTCACCGGGATGCACTTCACCGTGCGACGCGGAGAGGTCGTGGCGCTGCTGGGCCCCAACGGCGCGGGCAAGTCCACCACGATCGAAATCCTGGAGGGCTTCCGCAAGCGCTCCGCCGGTCGGGTCGAGGTGCTCGGCGTCGACCCGGACCACGGCGACGAGGCGTGGCGCGCCCGCCTGGGCATCGTCCTGCAGTCCTGGCGCGACCACGGCCGCTGGCGGGTACGCCAACTGCTGGCCCACTTCGGCCGCTACTACCGCCCCTACGGCACCCCCGACCGCCCGCGCCCGTTCGACGTCGACGACCTGATCGCCATGGTCGGGCTGACCGAGCAGGGCGGGAGCCGCATCGGCGCGCTGTCCGGCGGCCAGCGGCGGCGGCTGGACGTGGCCATCGGCCTGGTGGGGCGTCCCGACCTGCTGTTCCTGGACGAGCCGACCACCGGTTTCGACCCGGAGGCCCGGCAGGACTTCCACCACGTCGTACAGCGGTTGACCGCAGCCGACGACATGACCGTCCTGCTCACCACCCACGACCTGCACGAGGCGGAGAAGCTTGCCGACCGGATCCTGATCCTGGCGGGCGGCGTCGTCGTCGCCGACGGCAGCCCGGCGCAGCTGGCGACCCGGGTGTCCAGCAAGGCCGAGGTGCGCTACAGCATCGACGGCCGCCCCGAGGTCCGATCCGTCGACGACGCGACTGCGTACGTGCGAGAGCTGTTCGAGCGGCACGGCCGCGCCGTCGGGAACCTGGAGATCCGCCGGGCGAACCTGGAGGACGTCTACCTGACCATGGTCCGCAACGCCGTCACCGGCCAGGGGACCGGGGTACCACGCGAGCTGAGCGGAGCGAAGTCATGATCGGCGGTGCGGTGGGCAAAGGCGCGGTGACGCTGCGCGCGGGTTTGGACCGGGCCTGGATCGAATTCCGGCAGACCGCCACCAGCGTGGTGGAGCTGGTCTCCTGGCTGTGGATCCCGTTGGCGGCGCTGCTCATCATGTACTTCGTCGGCGACGCCCCTGTGCCCGGCACCGGGGTCACCCTGGGCGCTCAGGCCATCCCCGGCATCCTCGGGATGAACGTGGTCTTCACCGCGTTGTTGGGGTTGGCGATGGCGCTGACCGCCGACCGCGAGGACGGCACCTTGCTCCGTGCCAAGGCCACGCCGCACGGCATGTCCGCATACCTGGTGGGGAAGGTGCTCAGCAAGGCCGGCATGACCGTGGCGACCGTGGTGATCTTGTTGATCCCCACGACTTTCCTGTTCGACGGGTTGCAGGTGGACCGCGTGTCCTCATGGGTGGACTTGGTTCTGGTGTTGCTGTTGGGGTTGGTGGCGACGCTGCCGATCGGCGCGGTGCTCGGGTCACTGTTCTCCAACGTGCAGACGCTGGGCTTCATCACCCTGTTCCTGATGGCCCTGGTGGCTGTGTCCGGGGTGTTCTACCCGATCACGGCGCTGCCAGGATGGCTACAGCTCGTGGGCCAGATGTTCCCGGTGTACTGGCTGGGGCTCGGGCTGCGGTCGGCTCTGCTGCCCGACGACCTGGCGCTGGCGGAGATCGGCGGAACCTGGCGAGGGTGGGAGGTGGTGGGTGTGCTGGGGCTGTGGGCGGTCGTCGGGTTCATGCTTGCGCCGGTGGTGTTGCGGCGAATGGCCCGCCGGGAATCCGGCTCCGCGGTGGCGGCTCGCCGGGAACAGTTGATGCAGCGCGCCGCGTAGTGGTGAGCTGAGAGTGTTCGGTTGCCCGCACGGTGGCGTGGCGGACGTGTGGTGCCCGGAAGTAGCCGCGGACGATGTGCGGCTGTCGCCGGCGGCGTCTCAGGAATCGGCGGGTCTCACGGGCGACGCGGTCGTTGCCACAAGCCGACGCCCTGCTCGGTACCCGACCGCGAGCGGCGGTCCGGCGCGGCTGGACGCAGTATCGCTCCCGTCACAGCTGAAGAGCTCCGGCGAGTTCGCGCAGCTCGGGCAGCGGGTCGGTGGTCGGTGACTCGACGGCGATCTGCACCACGACGTGGTCGGCGCCGGCGTCGAGGTGTGCGGTCACCGATGCGGCCGCCTCCGCCGGCGATCCCATACCGACCAGCGCGCGGGCCAGCCGCTCGGATCCGCCGATCACCAGATCGGACTCGTCGAATCCTTGTCGCAGCCACGAGTTCCGATAGTTGTCCATCTGTGAGTAGAACTCGAGGTGACTGTGCGCGCGCCGGAGTTGGTCCCGCGCGTCGCCGCCGATCGCTACGGCCTGCTCCGAGATGACCCATTTGCCAGGTCCTAGGATCGCTCGGGTTGCCGCGGTCTGTTCGGGCGTGACGAGGTAGGGGTGGGCGCCGTCGGCGAGTTCACCGGAGAGTTCGATCATCTTCGGTCCGAGGGCGGCCAGCACGCGGGCGGGTCGGGCGCCCTCTTCGATTTCCGCGGGTACCGAGTCCATCCGTTGCAGGTAGGTGCGCATTGTGGCCAGCGGCTTGCCGTAGGTGCCCTTCATGGTTTCCTCCACGAAAGGTGCGTGACTGACGCCCAAGCCGAGGACGAACCGTTCGGGATGCAGGGCGGCGAGGGTGCGTGCACCGGTCTCGGCGGGGATGGGCATCCGGAAGTGGATGTTGGCGATGCCGGTGCCGACGACGAGCCGGTCGGTGGCTGCCAGGAAAGCCGCTGACTCGACAAGCGCGTTCTTGCCGCCGCCCTCGGGCATGAACAGCGACCCGAACCCCAGGGCTTCAATCTCGCGGGCGATGTTCTGCGCCTCGCGGATCGGCCAGGGTTCGCTGTTCCAGAACACACCGACGCGGCCCGGAAACGCAATGGCCACGGTCTTGTCCGTCATAATCGCTCCCATCCGAGAGTTGGTTGAGCGGTGATCAGTCGGCCGCGGGGTGGGCGAGTCCTTCAAGGGTGTGCCGAAGGTCGTCCACGTTCTTCGAGGTGAGCCGACAGGCCGTCTTGATCTTCGCGTTGATTCCGTGAAGATCTGCCTCCAGCGCGCGACCCTGATCCGTCAAATCGACCAGCACGCGACGTTCGTCCGTTCGATCGCGTACGCGGGTGACCATCCCGGCGGCTTCAAGGCGCTTCACCAGGGGTGTGATGGTGCCGGTGTCCATGTCCAGGCGGGCACCCAGCGCACCCACGGTCTGCGGCGCGCCGTCCAGCAAGGCGAGCATCGCCAGGTACTGGGGGAACGTCAGTCCCAGCGGCTCCAGGAAAGGCTTGTGCAACCGGATCACCCGGTTGGCGGCGCCGTACAACGCGAACGACAACTGCCGCCCGAGCTCATCCGTGTTGGTCACTGTGACTCCACCCCCATTGCCTCGATCACTACTGAACAGTACGCTAGACTCTAGCACGCTAGAGAAGTTGCACCGGCATCCCCGGCGATCCCCCTTCGACGAACCGTCCAGAACGAGGAGCTCCGATGGCCACTGCCACCACACCACTCGTCGAGTTGCTGCGGTCGCGGTACTCCGTGCGGAAGTTCCTGCCCGCCCCGATGTCGGCATCCGACATCCAGGGCGTGCTGGAAGATGCTCAGACCTCCCCCTCCAACAGCAACACCCAACCGTGGGCTGTGCACATCGCTTCGGGAGCGGCGCGAGATGCGATCAGCGAGGGAATGCTGACGGCCTACGGCGAAGACCGGACGTCCGCGGACTTCACCTCCGGTTACGGCGACGGCCTCTACGCCGAGCGGGCGCAGCGCCACGGCGCCACTGTCTACGAGGTTTGGGGAGTAGCGCGGTCCGACACCGAGGGCAGGGACGAAGTCGTCCGCGACAACCTGCGCTTCTACGGTGCACCGCACGCGGCATTCCTGTTCATGCCCGTACTCGGTGACGGGGTGCGCACCGCCGGCGACATCGGCATGTATGCCCAGACCTTCCTGCTGTCGCTGACCGCGCGGGGGTTCCACGGCATCCCGCAGACAGTGCTGGGGATGTATGCCGACGTGGTCCGAGAAGTGCTTGGCGTGCCCGAGGACCTGAAGCTGCTATTCGGAATCTCCTTCGGCACAGCCGATCCAGCCGCGAAGATCAACGACCTTCGCATGCACCGGCTTCCGGTCGAGCAGAGTGCGACCGTGCACGAGATGCCTGCTACCGGTAGTTCGTTGACGGCGGATCGTGAATGCGGCAAGCCCTGAGGGGTAGGGGTTTCATGCCTGTGCGAGGTGCGTCATGACCGCATGTCCTCCGTGGCCGTCGGTTCCGGGTCCGTGGGAAGGCCGTGCGGCCCGTGTCGACGACCTGTTCGGCACGCTCGCCCGGCGTCGGCGCTTCCGTGAGCACCTGACAGGTCTGCTTGCCCCGCGGGATCGGAACAAGACGTTGACCTCGCCGGCCGGGTAGATGACCCTTCGACCGAGAGCAAGGCCATCGCCAGGAGCTTCGTGTGCTTGCCTGCCCACCCGCGATCGACCTGAGGTTGTCCCTGGGAACCGGACACCGGATTTCATGCCACGAGGGTGCGGCCTTGACGGTATCCGACGCGGGCTTCGTGCGGGGCGCGGTAGTCGAATGTAGACGGTCGTGGTAGGCGAAGATGTCGCGTCGGGCGTGGTCGCAGGTCAGGCCGCGTCGGGCGGCGAGGTCGACGGCGTCGCGGACCAGTTCGGCGCGCAGGTGGTCGGCCATCGCGTGCCCGAAGACCGCTCGCGTCCGCGCGCGGGTGGCCAGGGACCGATCACGTCACCGATGTCCGCGGTGATGGTGATGGCCACGCCTCTTGCCGCTCCTTCGTCTGTCTTCGGACGAATGTTCGACGGCCGGCGCCCAGCTCCCGCACCTCGCGGCCGGTCTTGGAGTCGGGACCGGCGTGCGGCACCATGCCCTGGAAGAACTGCTCGGCACCCCGCGACGAGGCCCGCCACTGGAAGAACAGCGCACCGTCGGCGCCGCGCGCGACGTGCCCGAGGCTGTCCCGGATCAGCTCGCGGGGCGCCTTGGCCCGGTTGACGCGGTTCCAGGCGCCGCCGCTGACCGAGTGCTCCATGAGCAGCAGGGGCCGCGACCGGGGGACATGCCGCGCAACCGGTCCGCGGAGAAGGCGATGTCCTGCTCCGACAGCGGGTCGTCCGGGATGGTGTAGTGGTCGTTCGCGACCACGTCCACGTGCTGCGCCCAGCCCGGCAGGATCTCCCGGGGTGGGCGGCGTGCAGCCACAGCGGCGGCGAGGCGGTGGGCGTGGCGAGGTCGACCGAGGTCCCGTTGCGGTGCAGCAGGTCGATGACGCGGTCCAGCCACGCCCACTCGAACACGCCGTCGGCCACCTCCAGGGCGCCCCGGCTGAACACGCCGAGGGTCACGATGTTCACGCCCGCCTCGGTCATCAGGCGCACGTCCTCGTCCCACACCTCCGGCGACCACTGCTCGGGGTTTCGAGCAACTAGCTCCTGTTCGCTGTGCCGGTGACCGAGGCACCGGATTTCGTGACGACGTAGGTGATCCGCGCGCCGCTCCAGAAGTGGAAGGTGAGGGTGACGGGTGCGCCATCGGTGACTTCGTCGAACAACGCTTGCTTCAGCAGGATGGTGCCGGAGCCGTGGTCCGGTTGGAACGTGGCGTGGAACTCCTTGAAGGAGGTCCAGTCGTGCGGACCGGCGTTGCTGCCGTCCGCGTACTCGGCCTCCATGGTGGCGAGCTGGTCGCCGCGGAACTCCGTCGGGATCGCGAACGAACCGGTCGAGCCGGTCGCGTCGGTCAGGGACGGCGTGTCGTGGCTGATGATGCCGATCCGCCACGGCACCCCCGTGGAGAACCGGGCTTCGACGGTGGTGTTGACCCCGTGCGCGCGGTCACCGACCAGCCGCGTCACGGCCGCGGCGGTGAGCGTCAGCACGGTGCCCGACAGGGTGTAGTCACGGCCCTCGACCAGCTCGGTCGAACCGTGGCGCAACCCCTGGAAGTCCGTGCCGTTGAGGGTGAGGGTGAGCGACTCGGCGGTGATCGCGCCGGTGCGGGACACGTACACCTGGTCCGAGGACGCCGTGCCGGAGCGCGCGGTCCAGCTCGACTTGATCTGCGCGAACAGGTCCGGCTCCCGCCACGTCAGCGTGGTGCGGTTCAGGAACGAGCCCGCGTCCCACAGCATGGTGGTGATGTTCCTGCTCCGCGCGTGGTGGCCGAGGGCCTCGAAGAACTTCAACACCTCGCCGCGCTGGAGGACGCCCGGCCGGTTGTGGTCGAGGCCGAGCAGTCCGTACTCGCCCAGGATGACCGGGATGCCGTTGGTCACGAACGTGGCGTGCGCGCGTTCGAGGGTGCCGACCAGGTCCTGCTCGACGGCGGCGTCGTAACGGGTGTGCCCGGCGACGTTGACCGCGAACGGCCAGAACCCGTAGTAGTGGACCGTCGCGGCGAGGTTCGGATCGCGCAGCCGGTCGAAGGTGGCCTTCAACGCGTCCAGCCGCCCCTGGTCGGCGTTGGTGAACAGCGTCGGCAGCACCAGCAGCCGGGTGGCGTTGGCGCCGCCCGAAGCCCGGACCAGCCGGTGGAACGAGGTGTTCAGCTCGTCCAGCAACCCGTAGCCCTGCTCGTCCCCCGAGCCGCCGGCGAACAGGGGCTCGTTGACGCTCTCGAACACCAGTCGCGACGAGTGGTCCCGGAACGCGCCCGCGAGCTGGGACCACAAGGCGTTGTACCGGTCGAGCACGTTCGCGCGGTCGGCGGGCATGGTGTTGATCCACTGCCACGAGTCGTGGTGGAGGTTGATCATCACGTAGAAGCCGTCCGCCAACGCCCAGTCGACGACCTCGCGGACCCGGTTCAGCCACGCCGCGTCGATGGTGTGGTCAGGTGCGGGGCCGTGCCGGTTGCTCCAGGTCACCGGTATCCGGATGCTCTTGAAACCCTGGGCGCGCACGTGGTCCAGCAGGGTCTCGGTGACCCGCGGGTTGCCCCACGCCGTCTCGTCGGCGCCGATGGCGTCGAGCGAGTTCCCGAGGTTCCAGCCCGGCTGCATCGCGGCCACGGTCTCCATCGCGTCACGCGGCAGCGGGGACACCTCGCCGGTGCACGCCGTGCCGTTGAGCGCGAACGACCTGGGCGCCGGGTTGGACGCGCCCCACGAACCGACGAACCCGATCGTCGTCGAGGCGTTGGTGCCCAGCGAGCCGTTCCAACCCGTGCCCGCCGCGGTGACCCGGGCGCCGGACTGCGCCCACGTCGCGCTCCACCCCTGGCTCACCCGCTGACCGGCGTCCGGGAAGTCGAACGCCAACGTCCAGCCGGACACCGGCGAACCGACGTTGGTGATCGACACCTGGGCGGTGAACCCGCCCGGCCACCGGCTCTGCACCGCATAGCTCACCGAGCACCCGGCGGTGTCCGCGGATGCGGGCGGCGCGACCGCTGCGAGGCCCGTACCGATCACCGCCGCCGTGATGACGGACGCCAGCACGGTGGGACGACGTTTCATGGGTATCTTCCTCCACGCTGAGGAGCACCATCGCCGGGAGCGCTCCGCACAAGTTGGTCGGCTGAAGTCAGGGGAACCTGCGGTCGGTGATCGCGGGTGGAGCGGTCCGGTGGAGTGGCCTGCCGGCGGAGCCGCCCCGACCGGGCCCTGTTCGGACCGGCGGCCGGGGCGGCTCGACGTGCGGGTAGAGCTGTCCGGGTGATCGGTCAGCGGGTCGCGTAGGGGTCCTGGGTGAGCAGGTGGGCCTTGTAGCCTTCGCCGATGCCGGGCTCGGGTGTGCCGTTCCAGTCCTTGATGAGCACGGCGCCGGTGACGCAACCCCACGGGGTCCAGGTCCACGGCAGGTAGCTGATGTGGTGGGCGTCGGCCCAGTCCACCACCCGCTGCATGTAGTCGAAGTTGCAGTCGTCCTGACCGAACTCACCGAGCACGATCGGGACCTGCCGGGCGAGCGGGGCGGCCTGGCTGTCCCAGCACGCTTCGGTGGCGCAGGCGTTGAAGCTGTAGGCGTGCCAGGAGACGGCGAGGTTGTTCAGCGGGTCGACCGGCTTGTGCGTCAGCCACTCGCGCAGGTCGTTGGCCCACTCCAGGCCGCCCAGCATCAGGATGTTGGTGGCACCGGTGGAACGCACCGCGTCGACCAGGTCCTGCATGCCGGCGACCTCGTAGGGGATGCCGGTGCAGGTGCCGCCGTCGCGCCAGCACTGCCAGCCCAGGGTCTTGTCCCAGTTGGCGGCCATCTCCGGGTACGGCTCGTTGAACAGGTCGAACACCACCGCGTCGTTGCCCTTGAAGGTGTTGGCGACGCCGGTCCAGAACTGCGGGGAGTACTTCGCGTCGGTCATCGGCTTCTGGCACACCGCGTGCTCGTCCTTGCAGTGCCAGTCCGGGCCGGTCGTGTAGGCGCCCCAGGTCCAGTGCAGGTCCAGGATCACGTTGATGCCGTTGGCCACCAGCAGGTCCACGTAGTCCTTGACGGCCTGCTGGTAGGGGGCGCCACTGGGCGAGCCGTGGACGCCCAGCCAGCACTCCTCGTTCAACGGGACCCGCACCGCGTGGATGTTCCAGGTCTTCATCGCGTCCACCGACGCCTGGTCCACCGGACCGCCGTCCCACATGCCCTTGCCCTGCACGCAGGCGAACTCGGCAGTGGAGCGATTCACGCCCAGCAGCCGGTACGGCCTGCCGTCCGCGGTGACCAGCTCGTTCCCGGACACGCGCAGCTCCGGCGCCGGCCCGTCGACCGGCGGAGTGGTCGTGGTGGTCGTCGTGGTCGTCGTGGTCGTCGTGGTCGTCGTGGTCGTCGTCGGGTCGACGCCGGTGCACGCGGCGCCGTTGACGGCGAAATCCGTCGGCTTGGCATTGGTGCCGCTGTAGGAGAAGTTCGCCCCCGCCGAGACGCTGCCCCCGGCCGGGATGGTGCCGTTCCAACTCGCGCTGGTCACGGTGACCTGCTTGCCCGACTGGGACCACGCACCGCTCCAGCCGTGCCGCAGGGTCTGGTTGCCGGCGTAGCTGTAAGTCAGCTTCCAGCCGCTGACCGCCGACGACCCGAGGTTGGCGACGGTCACGTTGGCGCCGAAACCGCTGCCCCAGTCGTTGGTCGAGTAGTCGACCCGGCACGCGAACGCAGCCGCCGCGTTCGCATCACCCACCCACGACCCACCCACCGCCGTCAACAAGGCCGTGCTCGCGACGGACACCACGGCGCCCAAAGCGGCGAACGCGGTACGACGTTTCCTGACTCTTCCCAACATCGGCACTCCTTTGTGCGAATGACGTCCGGCCCGCTGCCGTGCCCACGATTCGGTTCGGCGGTCGAGAGGACCGGTGAGGTGGAGACGGGCCGCTCCGGGATGAGGGGCTCCATAATCCTGGGAGCGCTCCCAGAGCGACCGTAGCGAAGATGTCGCAAAACCTGAAGACCTTGAGCGTGAAACAGCACGGGAGTTCCGTGTCGGGCATTTTCGAAAATTGGTCGTCAAATTCCGGAGTCGTGGCCCGATCACCTCATCGGCCTCTGTCGACTCCGGACTGCGATCCCGGTCGAGCGGGCGACCCTAACGGTCGGGCGAGTTGGTCCGGCGCGTGGTGGACGAGCCTCCCGAGGTGAACGTGTTGGCGCAGCCGAGTACCCGCGGGTGCAGCAGGGAGGTCGGTTCGCGCAATTTTTCCGAGGTGAGGACGAGGAAGTGGTGCGTTTCTCCTGCGGTGAGCGAGACGAGCATGTCGTCGACGACCGCGTCGGCGGCGACCTTGTCGGCGAGCAGGGTGAGGTCGCGGACGTAGGAGCCGGCCCGGACGTCGACGCGGTATCCGCCGGTCACGGGCGTGACGTCGGCGGTGAACGGTTCGGGGTGGTAGTCGAGGTCGAGGTCTTCGCGGAACAGGTGGTGGGTGCGGATGCCGCCGGCGGTGGCGACCAGCACTTCGCGCCTCGGGTCGGCGGGTTCGAGGAGGTCGTCGGGCAGGTCCGACGACGCGGTGGAGCGGGGCGGCACGTCGAGCGGCAGCACGGCGGTGGCCAGCACCTCGCCGGCGAAGTCCTGCCGGGTCACGTGCACCGCACCCGTCCAGTGCTCGTCGTGGTCGTTGACCGCGACCAGGGTGGGACTCCCGTCGCGGGGCTGGACGGTGAGCAGGCGTGGGGCGAAGGCGTGCTTGAGGGCGTAGTAGAGGGGTTTGGGGCGTTCGTCGCTGTCGATGGCGGCCCAGGAGATGGCCGGCCAGCAGTCGTTGAGCTGCCAGACCAGGGCTCCGGCGGTGCGCGGCCACCAGGAGCGGTAGTGCTCGATGCCGAACGCCACGGCACGGGCCTGGTTGAGCTGGGTCGCTCGGTGCCACTGCTCGAAGTCGGTCGGGACCGGCAGGTGGGGCGTGAGGCCGCGGTCGAGGTTGGCGTTGCCGTTGACGGCTTTCTGGTGGCGCAGGAAGGCGGGCGAGGTGGGCGTCAGCGGCTCGTCGTGGATCCACCGGGTGAGGGTGGTCCAGGTGGGCGGCCCTTGGAAGCCGAATTCGGCGCTGAAGCGGGGGACGTGGTCGCGGTAGTGGGTGTAGTCCAGGGAGTTCCAGACGTCCCAGTCGTGGCGGGTGCCGTGGTGGGCGTCGTTGGGCGGCAGGTCGCCGGGGCTGTACGGGCTGCCCGGCGCGTACGGGCGGGTGGGGTCGAGTTCCTCGACGATCTTGGGCAGCAGGTCGTGGTAGTAGCCGTTGCCCCAGCTCCGTCCCTCCAGGCTGTCCTTCCACCCCTCCCAGTCCGTGTAGGCGGGCAGGTTCTCGTTGTTGCCGTTCCACAGCACGAGCGACGGGTGGTCGACCAGGCGGACGATGTTCTCGCGGGCCTCGGCCTCGACCTCCCCGCGCAACGGCTCTTCCTCTGCGTAGAAGGCGCACGCGAAGGGGAAGTCCTGCCACACCATCACGCCGCGCTCGTCGCAGAGGTCGTAGAAGTCGTCGGTCTCGTAGATGCCGCCGCCCCAGACCCGCAGCATGTTCATGTTCGCGCCGACGGCCTGGTCCACCCGACGGGCGAGCCGCTCGCGGGTGACCCGGGTGAGGAAGTGGTCGTCCGGGATCCAGTTGGCGCCCTTGGCGAACACGCGCTCGCCGTTGACGACGAAGGCGAACGGGGTGCCGTGCTCGTCCGGTTCGGTGTCCACGGTGACGGTGCGGAACCCGACCCGGCGCCGGACCGCGTCCACCTGTCGACCATCGGCCAGCAGTGCGACGGTCAGGTCGTAGAGCGGTTGGTCGCCGTGACCCACCGGCCACCACAACCGGGCGTCCGGCACGAGCACGGTGACGTGCGCGGTGTCGCCGGTGATCGCCAGTGCTCCCGTGCGGTCGCCGACCGTGACCAGCACGGTGTAATCGCGATCCGCGGCGCGGTCCAGTGCCAGGTGCACGTCGACCCGGCCGGCGCCGTCGGGGTCGACGGTGACGAGCGGGCGCACCTGCGACAGGCGGGCGGTGTCCCAGCGTTCCAGCCGCACGGGTTTCCACAGGCCGGCGGTTTGCAGGTCGGGCCCCCAGTCCCAGCCGAAGGAGCAGGCCATCTTGCGGATCGCGTTGTACGGGTGCGGGTACGCGCGCTTGCGCCAACCGAGTTCGGCCTCCGCCTGCTCGGCGTGGGCGAGCGCGGACCTCAGCGTCACGGTCAGGTCGTTGTCACCGTCGCGCAGCGATCCGCCGACGTCGAAGCGGTAGCCGCGGTGCATGTTGGCGGTGTGGCCGAGCACCCCGCCGTTCAGCTCGACGGTGGCGACGGTGTCGATGCCCTCGAAGACCAGCTCCACCCGTTCGCCGGCCCGCGGCGCCTCCGCCCGGAACGTCGTCGAGTACCGCCAGTCGACGCGGTGCATCCAGGACAACGCCGCTTCGTTGCCGTCCGCGCACGGGTCGGGGATCAGGCCGGCGGCCATCAGGTCGAGGTGGTTGCTGCCGGGCACCTGCGCGGGCACGTCCCGGTCGACGAGATCGGCGGGCACCGGGCCTCCCACGGCGCGCAGACGCCAGCCGTCGTGCAGGTTCGAGCGCGTCATGGCGGCCTTCTTCCTCGGTGGTCCACGCGACGACGATGCGCATCGAGATGGTTACTCAGATAGGTGAAGTAAGTCAATACTCGGCCGTGCGACTGTCGTAACGCTCCGTGGAGACCTGGTGATGATCCAGCGAAGATGGCCTGTTGACGACTTATTTAGAGGACTTAATAATGGCCGGGCGTAGGGCGGGCAGCGTGGCGCGTCCCGCGACCGCACGTCAAGGAGGACGTCGTGGTGATGTCGAGGAGCCCCGGCGCGCGGGTGCGCGCCGCAACCGCCTTGCTCGTCGTGGCGGTCGCGGCCGCGGGGTGCGGACCGTCGGACCCGTCGGCCGAGGCCGGGAGTTCCACCTTGGTGGCCTACACCGGCCAGTCCGGCGACTACCAGATCAACTTCAACCCGTTCGCGCCGACCAGCATCGGCGGAGGCGGAACGATCTTCCAGACCTTGTTCTTCTACAACGTCCTCCGCGACGCCGAACCGACGCCCCGACTGGGCGCCGAGTTCGCCTGGAACGAGGACGGCACGCAGCTGTCCATCACCCTTCGGGACGGCGTGACCTGGTCGGACGGCGAGGAGTTCACCGCCGACGACGTGGTGTTCACCCTCGACATGATCGCGAAGCACCAGGGCATGAACAGCACCGGCTACGCCGGTCGCGCCGAGGCGGTCGACGACACGCACGTGGTCGTCAGGTTCGACCGGGCGTCGTTCCTGGACGGCCCGTCGGTCCTCGGCAGGACCTACATCGTGCCCGAGCACGAGTGGAAGGACATCGCCGACCCGGCGGTCGCCGTGGTGGAGGACCCGGTCGGCACCGGCCCGTACCTGCTGGAGGAGTTCAAGCCGCAGGCGTTCACGTTCAAGGCGAACCCGACCTACTGGGGCGGTGAGCCCGCCGTCAAGAGAGTCCGGTACCTCTCGCTGTCGGGCAACCAATCCGGCACCGCCGCGCTCGGGGCCGGGCAGATCGACTGGCAGACCGGGCCCGTGCCGGAGGTCCGGGACGTCGGGAAGAACTACCCCGGCTACCGGGCCGGCATCACCCACGCGAACCAGATCGCACTGGTCACGTGCAGCAGCACCGCCCTGGGCTGCCGGGGACCCCAGACCGACCCGGCCGTGCGGCAGGCGATCTACCACGCCATCGACCGCGCCCAGACCAACGCGCTGGCGTTCGAGAACACCGGCAGCGACATCTCCCCGGGCTTCCTGCTGCCGGACCGGGACGGTGACCTCATCTCCGACGACCTGCGGAACCGGACCGCCCCGATGCGACCCGACCCGACCAAGGCGCAGCAGATCCTGGAGGGCGCCGGCTACGCCAAGGGCCCCGACGGCATCTACGCCAGGAACGGCGAACCGGTGTCGCTGACGCTGAGCACCGTCGCCGGCTGGACCGACTACATCACCGCGGTCGACGCCATCGGCCGGCAGCTGCGACAGGTCGGCATCGAACTCACCCAGCAGCAGGTCTCCTGGAACGAGTTCGTCGACTCCCGGGACCGCGGCGCGTTCGAGCTGATCATCGACTCGCTCTACCAGGGCCCCGCACCGGACCCGTACTACCTCTACAACTACTTCTTCAGCACCGCGCAGACCGCCGCGGTCGGCGCCAAACCCGGCCCGAACGCCGGCAGGTTCTCCGACCCGCAGGTCGACCAGGCCCTCGACGCGCTCAAGCTCCTCGACCCCACCGACACCGCCGCCCGGCAACCCCACCTGGACACGATCCAGACCCGCATCGAGCAGGTGATGCCCTACATCCCCGTCCTCACCCAGGGCACGATCAGCGTCTACCACGACGCCAAGTTCACCGGCTGGCCGACGGACCCCGACCTCTACGCCTCCCCGGCGGTCTGGGCTCACCCCGACAACGCGGAAGTCCTCCTGCGCCTCCGCCCCACGGGAAAGTGACTCCCCGCTGCACCTGACACCGACTCCGCGCGCTTCGCGCCCGCCACCCGGGCTGACGGGGCGGCCGCACCCTCCTTTCTTAGTCTCTCGTTGAAAGCGAACGCACTGATGAGGACACCTGAGGCGGGTGACGGTGGTTGACCTGGCGGGCCGGGGAAAGGCTAAGTGAAGTAGCCTGGCGAAAGGGGCGGCAAAGGAGGGAATCGTGGCGAGGAGCCCGGTCTGGGCAGCAAGCCGGCCGAGGACGCGAGGCGTGGTCCTGGACGTGATCAGGGCGGCGCGCTCGATCAGCCGGGTGGAGCTCGCGACGGCGACCGGTCTCACCGGGGCGACGATCTCCGACGTGGTGCGCGAGCTGCTGGGGGACGGGCTGGTCGTCGAAGCCGGTCGTGGTGCGCCGACGGGCGGCAAGCCGCGCACGATGGTCCAGCTCAACCCGCCGGCCCGCTACGGCGTGGGGGTGCAGCTGGAGCGCAACGCCTGCGTCATCGTGGCCGTCGACCTGGCCGGGCGACCGGTGGCCCGGACCTCGTTCCACGGCGTGTCGTCGATGCCGCCGGAGCAGGCACTCCCGCTGGTGGCGTCGCGGGTGGACGCCCTGCTGACGACGGCCGGCGTCGACCGCGAGAAAGTGCTCGGGGTCGGCCTGGTCACCTACGGTCCACAGGACCGGCGCGCGGGTGTGCTGTTGACGCCGCAGCCCACCGAGGAGTGGTACGACCACCCGGTCGCGCCACGCCTCGCGGAAAGCCTGGGCCTGCCCGTGCTGCTCGACAACGACGCCGCGGCGGCCGCGATCGGCGAGTACTGGATGGGTGCGGTGGACCCGCACAGCACCTACGGCTGCTTCTACATGGCCACCGGCATCGGCGGCGGCGTGGTGGTCGCCGGCGAGGTGTACCGGGGCAGCTCCTCGAACAGCGCGGAGATCGGCCACATCTCCATCGACGTCCACGGCGACGACTGCCCGTGCGGCAATGTCGGGTGCCTGGAGAACTACGCCGGCCCGTCGGCCCTGGTCCGCCAGGCGCTGGCGATGCCGGACCTCGCCCGACGGCTGGCGCTCGACCCGGCGGCCGACGACTTCCTGACCGAGTTCGCGCGGATCGCGGCCGCCGCGAACGCCGGCGACCCCGAGGCCCGTGGACTCGTCGAGCGGTCGGCGCGCTACATCGGGCACGCCGCGGTCACCGTGGCGGTCCTGTTCGACCTGGACACGATCGTCCTGGCCGGACAGAGCTTCGCCGTGGCGGGCTCGATCTACCAGGCGGTGGTCCAGCAGGAGCTGGACCGCCGGTTGTTCGCCCGCAAGGCGCACCCGGTTCGCGTGGTGCCCTCGGTCAACGGGTCGGACGCGGCGGCGATCGGCGGGGCGATCCTCGTCCTGCAGAGCGAGCTGATCCTCGGCCACGGCCGCCCCGAAGACGGGACACGGCCGGTGTGACCGGCGGTGCCGCGCCACACCCGGGCTGACCGGCGGGCGGTCCACCTGGATCACAACGCCACCACACCGGTCGACCCACGCGTCGTCGAGGTGATGCTGCCGCACGTCACCGGGTTGTTCGGCAACCGTTCCAGCGGCCCCTGCGCCGAAGTGCCCGGCGGGCATTGTCCGAGGCACGCACCCAGGTCACCTCAGGTTGGAGACCGGGATGACCCCGGACGACGCCGGTTTTCAGGCGGGGAGCAGCCTCACCGGGAGCGAGCACAGGCCGGTCATCAGGTTCGAGTGGATGCGGCGCGGCTCGCCGACCAGCTCGATGCCCCGGACCTGCTCGCGCAACGCGTCCAGCACCTCCCGGACCTCCACGCGGCCCAGGAAGGCACCCAGGCAGAAGTGCGGGCCGTAGCCGAAGGCGACGTGCTTGTTGGGGGTCCGGCCGAGGTCGAAGGTGTCGGGGTCGGGGAAGACGCGCTCGTCGCGGTTGGCCGAGGCGTTCCACAGGGTGACCACCTCACCGGGGGCGATGTCCTGCCCGGCCACCCTGGTCGCGGTCACCGCGGCGCGGCCGAAGTGCATGGCCGGGGTGGCCCAGCGCAGCACCTCCTCGGTGGCGGTGTCCAGCCCCACCTCACCGCCGCGCAGCCTCGCCCACTGGTCGGGGTGCCGGGTGAAGGCGTGCACCAGGTCGCTCGTGGTCAGCCGGCTGGTCTCGTCGCCGCCGAGCAGCAGGCTGTAGCAGTTGAACACCACGTCGTGGTCGTCGAGCGGCGCGCCGCCCACGTCCGCGGTCACCAGGGAGCTGATCACGTCGTCGCCGGGTGCCGCGCGGCGGCGGGCGACCAGGTCGCCGAAGTAGGCCAGGATTTCGTTGCGCGAGGACCACTGGTCCTCGGCGGACCGCCCCGCCTCGTCGGCGCTGAGCGCAGACCTGGACAGCTCGAACAGGTGCGGGCGGTCCTCCTGCGGGACGCCCAGCAGGTCGGAGATGGTGGCCATCGGGACGTGCGCGGCCACCGCGGTGGCGAAGTCGACCTCCTCGCGCTCCACCGCCGCCGCCACCAGGCGGCGGGCCCTCTCGCGCACACCCTCGGCCACCCTGGCCAGCGCGCGGGGTGAGAACGCCCGCAGCATCACGTTGCGCAGGTCCTTGTGCCGCTCCCCGTCGGTGACCGCGAGCATGCTGCCCGCCGCGGCGTCCCCGCCGGCCAGCAGGGTGACCAGCACGTTGCCGCGCTCGGAGGTGAAGTTCCGGTCGTCGCGGTAGACCGCCAGCACGTCGGCGTGGCGGCTGACCACCCAGAACCCCGGCACGTCGCCGCGCGGCGGGTGCCAGTGCACCGGGCGCTCCGCGCGCAGCGCCCGCCAGTAGGCCGCCATGTCGCGGTTGAGGTAGGTGTCGGGGTCGACCAGGTCGACGGTCTCGACGTCGTCCGGTGCGGTGCTCATCAGGTGTCGCCCTCCCGCACCGCTCAGCCGTGCCTGCTCAGGTCGTGGAAGAAGCCGTCGACCTCGGTCAGCCCGCCGGAGCGCGCCAGTTCGTCGTGGACGTACCGGCCCAGCACCAGGTCCAGCACGCCGAGGCCGAACGGGGAGAACACCACCGGCCGGTCGGCGGGGAGCCGCACCCGGCCGGTCATCACGTCCGCGAGGGTGCCCGCCAGGAAGTCGCGGCTGCCGGTCCGCTGCTCCACCAGGTGCGGCGAGGTGTCGGCCTTGAGGCAGTGCTCGACGTCGTCGACGATGTTGACCGCGTTCAGCAGCACGTCGGGCGCCAGGTCGCGCAGCGACAGGTGCAGCACGACCGGGGCGTGCGCGAACAGGTCCGGGTCGTGCACGTGCGGCGTGCCCGCCACGGTGGCGAACACGATCAGGTCACTGGCGCGGATCAGGTCCTCGACGCGCTCGTGCACCTCGACCGGGGTGTCGCCGACCAGGTCGCGCAGGTGCCCGGCGAAGCCGTCCGCGCTGGAGCGGGACAGGTCGTGCACGCCGAGGCGGTCGAACCGCAGGCCGGTGCCCGCCAGGTAGGTGTGGACGTAGCGGGCGATCAGCCCGGCGCCGACGAACCCGACCCGGCGCGGGCGGGGCCGGTCCCGGGTGAGCCGGTCGGCGGCCAGCGCGGCGGACGCGGCGGTGCGGGTGGCGCTGATGATGGAGCTCTCCAGGCAGGCGAACGGGTAGCCGGTGACCGGGTCGTTGAGGATCAGCACCGCCGAGGCCCTGGGCAGCCCGTGCGCCACGTTGGCCGGGAAGCTGGAGATCCACTTCACACCGTCCACGGCGGACTCGCCGGAGACCGCGGCGGGCAGCGCGATGATCCGGGCGCCGGGGCGGTCGGGGAAGCGCAGGAAGTACGAGGGCGGGTTGACCGTCGCGCCCGCGTCGTGGGCGAGGTAAGCGGCCTCCACGAGGGCGGTCACCGCCCCCTCCCGCCCGGTGAGCACGCGGTGCACGTCGGTTCCGGGGATCACGGCGAACGGCGGCGCCTCGAGGGCTTTGGACACGGTCGGCTCCGATGCGGTCGGGACGGTGCGTCACCGGTGAAGCTGCCGGGTCCGGCGATATTCCGGCTATACGGGCGGACGAGCGCGCCGGGTACGGAGGAAATATAGGCGCCGCAAGCACGGTCCCCCGGTACCCACACCAGAGGGAGGACCGATGGCCCACCAGCGGCACCGGGTCCCGACCGCGCCGCGCGCCGGCGACGACGTCGGGCCGACGGCGACCGGGAACGCGGTGCTGCTGCCGCTGTCCACCGCGCAGCGCGGGCTGTGGGTCGCCCACCAGCTCGACGCGACCGGGAACGCCTACAACTGCGCGGTGTACCTGGCGATCGGGGGCCGGCTCGACCACACCGCACTGCGCGAGGCGTGGCGGTTGCTGCGGGTGGAAGCCGACGTGCTGCGGGTGTCGGCCATGGTCGAGGACGACACCGGGCTCCGCCAGGTCGTGGTCCCCGCCGAGCAGGACGCGGACCTGCCGGTGGTCGACCTGTCCGGCGCGCCGGACCCGGTCGCCGAGGCGGACCGGTGGGTGCGCGCGGACGCGACGAGCGCGGTCGACCTCACCGCCGGGCCGGTGTCGCGGTTCGCGCTGCTGCGGCTGGCCGAGGATCACCACCGGGTGTACTACCGGCTCCCGCACGCGCTCGTCGACGGGTACGGCATGAGCCTGCTCGGGCGGCGGCTCTCCGAGCTGTACACCGAGGTCGTCGGCGGTCCGCCGGGCACGCCGCTGGCGCCGCTGCCGGTGCTGCTGGCCGAGGACGCGGACTACCGCGCCTCGGCCGGGTTCGACGCGGACCGCGACTACTGGCTCGACCGGTTCGGCGACCGCCCGGAACCGATGCGCCTGCCCGGCAACCGGTCCGCGGCGCACGACGAGCGGCTGCGCCGCGACCTCCCGTTCGACCCGGCGGTCCGGGCGCGGCTCGGCGCGATCGCGGCCGGGCACGCCACCACCTGGCAGGTGGTGTTCCTGGCCGCGGTGGCCGCCTACCTGCGCCGCGCGACCCTGCGCGAGGACGTGGTGCTGGGCATGCCGGTCAGCGGGCGGCGCGGTGCGGCGGCGCGCCGGGCGCCGGGCATGGCCACGAACACCGTCGCGCTGCGGGTGGCCGTGGCCGGCTCGGCGACCCTGGCCGGGCTGGTGCCCGCCGTGGCCGCCGAGGTGCGCGCCGCCCTGCGGCACGAGCGCTACCAGCTGCCCGACCTGCACCAGGACCTGGGCCTGCGCGGCGGGGCCAACGCGCTGGTCGGCCCGGTGGTCAACTTCATGCCGGACGAACCGCCGCTGCCCTTCGGCGACCTCGCCGCGACCGCGCACAACGTGCTGGCGGGCGAGGTCCTGGACCTGGCGGTGACCGTCCGCGAGGCGGGCACGGCAACGGCGCTGCTGGACTTCCAGGCCAACCCGGAGCACCACGACCTCGCCGGCCTGGAGCTGCACCGCGACGGGTTCGCCGCGTTCCTGGCCGCCGCGACCGCCCACCCCGACCGGCCGATCGCGGCGCTGGACGTGCTCTCCCCCGCGCTGCGCCGCGAACTGCTCGTCACGCGCAACGCCACCGAACGCACCTTGCCCGCGACCACGGTGCCCGAACTGGTCGCCCGGCAGGTGGGGCTGGCGCCCGACCGGGTGGCCGTGCTCGCCGGCGGGACCACCTGGACCTACCGGGAGCTGCTCGACCGCGCCGACCGGCTCGCCGCGCGCCTGGTCGACCTGGGCGTCGGCCCGGAGGACCGCGTCGCGGTCGGTCTGCCGCGCTCCCCCGAGCTGGTGGCCGCGCTGCTGGCGGTGCTGCGCGCGGGCGCCGCGTACGTGCCGGTCGACCTGACCTACCCGGCGGACCGGGTGCGGTACATGCTCACCGACCTGGCCGCGCCGTGCGCCGTCACCGACGGGACCACCGAGCTGCCCGGGGCGACCACCGCGGTGCCCGTGGACGGACCGGCCGGCGCCGTCGCCGTGCCCCGCGTCCCCGACCCGGCGCACCCGGCCTACGTCATCTACACCTCCGGCTCGACCGGGCGCCCCAAGGGCGTGGTGGTGGCGCACGAGGCGCTGCTGAACCTCACCCTGGACTGGGCGGCCCGGTTCGACCTGGGCCCGGGTAGCCGCGTGCTCCAGTACATGTCGCCGAGCTTCGACCCGATGACCGGCGACGTGTGGCCGACGCTGATCTCCGGCGGTGCGCTCGTGCTCGCCCCCGACGGCCAGTCCACCTCCGGCGCGGACCTCGTCGAGCTGATCCGCGCGCGCCGGGTGACGCACGCCTGCGTGCCGCCGGTCGTGCTGGCCCAGCTGCCCCGCGCCGACCTGCCGGACCTGCGGTTCGCGCAGACCGGCGGCGAGGCCCCGAACCCGGCCGTGCTGAGCCGCTGGGCCGAGGGCAGGCGCGGGTTCAACCTCTACGGGCCCACCGAGGTCACGGTGATGAGCACCGCCTGGGAGGTGACGCCGGGCGCGGGCGCGCCGCCGATCGGCCGGCCGATCGCGAACACCCGGGTCTACGTGCTCGACCGCGACCTGGCCCCGGTCCCGCCCGGCCTGCCCGGCGAGCTGCACCTCGCCGGCGCGGGACTGGCCCGCGGGTACCTGCGCGACCCCGGTGCGACGGCCGCGCGGTTCGTGCCGTGCCCGTTCGGCCCGCCCGGCGACCGCATGTACGCCACCGGCGACCTGGTGCGCTGGCGCGCGGACGGCCAGCTGGAGTACCTGCGGCGCGTCGACCACCAGGTGAAGCTGCGCGGGTTCCGGGTCGAGCCGGGCGAGGTCGAGGTCGCGCTGTCGGCGCACCCCGGCGTCCGGGCCGCGGTCGCGGTGGTGCGCGAGGACCGGACCGGGGCGCGGCAGCTCATCGCCTACGCGCAGCGCGCGGCCGGCGCGGCGCCGACCCCGGCCGGGCTGCGCGAGTTCGCCGGCACCCGGCTGCCCGAGTACATGGTGCCCGCCGCCGTGGTGGTGCTCGACGAGCTGCCGGTCACCCCCAACGGCAAGGTCGACCGCGCCGCGCTGCCCGCACCCGGGTTCGCCGCCGAGGTGCCGCACCGCGCGCCCGCCGACGAGGTGGAACGCCTGCTGTGCGGGTTGTTCGCCGAGGTCCTGGGGGTCGAGCGGGTCGGTGTCGACGACTCGTTCTTCGACCGCGGCGGCGACAGCATCAAGGTCCTGCGGCTGGTGACGCGGGTACTGGCCCAGGCCGAGGCGGCCGGACTGCGGCTGACCCCGCGCGACGTGTTCGCCAACCCGACGGTGGCCGGTCTGGCCGGGGTCGTCCGCGCGGCGGGTGTTGCGGCGGCTCCGGTGATCGGTGGAACCGGGTCGGCCCTTGGGTCGGTGTCCGGGGCGGCGTCCAGCGCGGCGTGCGGCGCGCACCCGGTGGACGAGCGGGAAGACGTGTGGGCCAAGGCCCTGCAAATCCCCGACCCCGAGCTCGGCCCGCGCACGGGGATCACCGCGCGCCTGCGGGTCGACCTGCCCGCAGCCGACGCCGCCGCGATAACCCAGGACCTGCCCCGGCTCTACGGCGCGACCATCGCCGAAATCCTGTTGACCGGCTTCGCGTCGGCGTTCGCCCGCTGGCGCACGGCCCGCACCGGTCACCCCGGCGCCGCCGTGCTGTGCGAGGTGCACCGCCCGGGCGCCGGGTCGCACCCGGTGGGCGTCGAGCCGGGCGAGCTGCCGGGCCCGGCGCTGGAGCTGGTCAAGGAACGGGTCCGCGAAGCGGGCGGGCTCGACTACCGCGCGATCCACCCGGGCGCACCGGTGCCCCAGGTCGGTTTCGGCGAACTGGCTGACGACGCCACCGAGCCGTCCCCGCACGCGGTCGAGCTGCGCTTCGCCGCCCGCGACGACCGCGTCACCGCGGAACTGCGCTGGGACACCGGCACTTGCGACGAGCGCGGGGCGCACGAGCTGGCGGAGCTGTGGCGGGCCTCGGTGGCGACCCTGGCCGCGCACGCGTCCGAGCCGGGCGCGGGCGGGCTGACGCCGTCGGACGTGCCGCTGGTGCGGCTCACCCAACCGCAGCTGGACGTGCTCACCGCGCGGTACCCCGACGTGGTCGACGTGCTGCCCCTCTCGCCCCTCCAGGCCGGGTTCCTGTTCCACCACCTCGTCGCCGACGGGCGGCCGGACGCCTACACCTCGCAGATCCGGTTCGACCTGCGCGGCCCGCTGGACCCGGTGGCGCTGCGCGGTGCGGCCGAGGAGGTGGTGCGGGCGCACCCCAACCTGCGGGCCGGTTTCCACCACGACGACGTGTTCCCCGAGCCCGTGCAGGTGGTCCACGCCGACGCGATCCCCGACTGGGACCAGCGGACGACGCGCGACCACACCGCCGAGGAGGCCGCCGAGGCCGCCGCGCACGAGCGGCAGCGCGGTTTCGACCTGCGCACCGCCCCGCTGCTGCGGTTCCTGCTGCTGCGCCTGTCTCCCGACCACCACCGCCTGGTGCTCACCGCCCACCACGTCCTGTGGGACGGCTGGTCGACCGCGCTGCTCGTCCACGAGCTGTTCAGCCGCGCCGCGGGCGGCCCGCCGCCACCGCGCGCGGACTACGCCGACTACCTCGCCTGGCTGGCCGCGCAGGACCACGAGGCCGCCGCGGCGGCCTGGGCCGAGGCGCTGTCCGGGCTCCCCCGCCCCTGCCTGGTGGCGGGCGGGCCGTCGGGGCACGGGGACACCGCCCAGCGGCACCTGGAGCACGAGCTGGACGAGGGGGCCACCGCCTCGCTCGCCGGGCGGGCCCGCGCCGCCGGGGTGACGGTGTTCACCGCGGTCCAGTACGCCTGGGCCCGGCTGCTGTCCCGCGTCACCGGGTCCGACGACGTGGTCTTCGGCGTCTCGGTGTCCGGCCGGCCCGCGGAGCTGGCGGGCGCCGAGCACGTGGTGGGGCTGCTGACCAACACCGTGCCGGTCCGGGTCCGGATCGGGGCGGGTGGGTCCGCGCGGGACGACCTGGTCCGGCTCCAGGCCGAACAGGTCGCGCTGCTGCCGCACCACCACGCCGGCCTGGCCGAGGTCCAGCGGCGGGTGGGTCGGGGCGAGCTGTTCGACACCGCGATCTCCTACCTCAACGACTCGCTCGACATCGCGGGCCGGGCGAGCGTGCCGGGCGGTCCCCTGGTCGACCGGGTCGAGGTGGACGACGGCACGCACCACGCGCTGCGGCTGGCCGTGGTCCCCGGGCCGCGCACCGCCCTGCGGCTGGGCTACCGCACCGACGCGTTCAGCCCGGCCGAGGCGGCGGCGCTGCTGGCGGCGCTGGTGGCCGAGCTGACCGCGGCGGACTGACCGAGCGAACCGACCCGGTGGCCGGCCGAACGGCGGCCACCGCCCGATCCGAGCTGCCCAGGAGACGAGTGTGCGCACGTCCGGTGTTTTCTTCCAGGGACTCGGCGTCCACCTGCCCCCGACGGTGACCGTCGAGGAGGCGGTGGCCGCCGGGTGGTACCCGGCCGAGGAGGTCGAGCTGCACGAGCTGGCGGGCGTCGCGGTCGCCGGCGAGGTGCCCGCGCCGGAGATGGCGCTGGCCGCGGCCCGCACCGCGTGCGAGCGCGCGGGCAGGCGCCCCGAGGAGGTCGGCCTGCTGCTCTACGCCGACTCCTGGCACCAGGGCCCGGACGGCTGGCAGCCCCAGTACCACCTCCAGCGCCACCTCACCGGCGGGGACGCGCTGGCCGTGGAGGTCCGCCAGGGCTGCAACGGCATGTTCGGCGCGCTCGAACTCGGCGCGGCCCACGTCCGCGCGGGCGGGGGCGACCGGCCGGGCACCGCGCTGCTCGTGGCCGCCGACAACTTCGGCACCCCCATGCTGGACCGCTGGCGGATGGGCCCCGGCTACCTGGCCGGCGACGGCGCGAGCGCGGTCCTGCTGGCCGGCGAGCCCGGGTTCGCCGAGCTGCTGTCGGTGCGCTCGCTCGCGGTGCCCGAGGCCGAGGGCATGCACCGCGGCGACGAACCGCTGTTCCCGCCGGGCCCGACGGTGGGCAGGCCGCTGGACTTCGCCGCGCGCAACCGCGACTACAAGCGGGCCGCGCTGGGCGACGGGCGCGGCACGGTCGCGCTGGTGCGGGTCCACCAGCGGACGCTGGAGGTCGTCGACCGGGTGCTGGCGGAGGCGGGCGTCGACCTGGGCGAGATCACCCGGGTCGCCTACATGAACTACTCGCGGGAGATCGTCGAGCAGCGCTGCACGGCGCCGCTCGGCCTGCCGCTGGCCCGGTCCACCTGGGAGTTCGGGCGCACGATCGGCCACCTGGGCGCCAGCGACCAGGTGGTGGCCCTCGACCACCTGCTGGCCGCAGGCGAGTTGGTCCCCGGCGACCACCTGCTGATGCTCGGCGTCGGGCCGGGCGTCACGGTGGCCGCCGCCGTCGTGCGCATCCTGCGCCCCGCCCCTTGGCGGGCCGCCGACGCGTCCCGAGAACGCCGAGGAGACAGCGAATGAGCACCAGCACCGAACCAGCGGGCACCGAGTCGCAGGGCACCGCACCGGCGGCCACCGGGTCACCGGGCGCCGCACCGCCGGGCACCGGGTCGCAGGGCACCGAGTCGATCGACGCCGATCCCGGCGAGCCCATCGCCGTCGTGGGCGTGGGTTGCCGCTTCCCCGGCGGGGCCGACTCGCCCGAGGCGTTCTGGGACCTGCTGGCCTCCGGCCGCGACGGGATCGGCCCGGTGCCCCGCGACCGCTGGCTGGAGTACCGGGACCAGGGGCCCGAGCACGCCGCGGCGGTGCGCCGGGCCGACCGGGCGGGTGGTTTCCTGACCGGTGTCGACGGGTTCGACGCCGCGTTCTTCGGCCTGTCCCCGCGCGAGGCGGAGCTGATGGACCCGCAGCAGCGGCTGCTGCTGGAGGTGTCCTGGGAGGCGCTGGAGGACGCCGGGATACCGCCGACCTCGCTGGCCGGCGGGACGACGGGCGTGTTCGTGGGCATCGGGTCCGACGACTACGGCAGGCGGCTGCTGGAGGACCTGCCCGGCATCGAGGCGTGGACCGGCATCGGCGCCGCGATGTGCGCGGCGGCCAACCGCGTCTCGCACGCGCTGGACCTGCGCGGGCCGAGCCTGGCCGTGGACACGGCGTGCTCGGCCTCGCTGGTGGCCACCCACCTGGCGGTGCGCGCGCTGCGCGCGGGCGAGTGCCCCGTCGCACTGGTCGGCGGGGTGAACCTGATGCTCGCCCCCGGCCTGCCGCTGACCCTGGCCGCCGCGGGCGCGACCGCCCCGGACGGGCGCAGCAAGCCCTTCGACGCCGCCGCCGACGGCTACGGTCGCGGCGAGGGCGCGGGTGTGCTCGTGCTCAAGCGGCTCTCCGACGCGCGCCGCGACGGCGACCGGGTGCTGGCGCTGGTGCTGGGCGGCGCGGTGCGCCAGGACGGCCGGACCAACGGGATCATGGCGCCCAGCGGCACCGCGCAGCGGGACCTGCTGGTGGAGGCCTGCGCGCGGGCCGGGGTCGACCCGGCGTCGGTGGACTACGTGGAGGCCCACGGCACCGGCACCCCGCTGGGCGACCGGCTGGAGGCGGGCGCCCTGGCCGAGGTCTACGGCCGCGACCGCCCGGCGGGCCGGCCCTGCCTGATCGGCTCGGTGAAGGCCAACATCGGCCACCTGGAGGCCGGTGCGGGCGTGGCGAGCCTGATCAAGGCGGCGCTCGTGCTGGCGCACCGGGAGATCCCGCCGAGCCTGAACCACACCACGCCGACCCCGGCGGTGGACTGGGCGGATTCCGGGTTGCGCGTGGTGACCGGGCGCACCCCGTGGCCCGCGCGCGAGCACCCGCGCCGGATCGGGGTCTCCGGGTTCGGCTACGGCGGCACCATCGGGCACCTGCTGCTCGAACAAGCCCCCGAACCCGCCACCGAACCCGCTGCCGAGCCCGCCGTGGCGCAGCCGGCCGGCCCCCGGCTGTTCCCGCTCTCGGCCGCCTCCCCGGAGGCCCTGGCCGAGCAGGCCGGCCGACTGGCCGACCACCTGTCCACACCGGGCGCACCGACCGCCGACCTGGCCGCAGTGGGGCGGACGCTGGCGGCGCGGCGCGCGCACCTGCCCCATCGCGGCACCGTGGTGGCCGAGGACCGCGCCGAGCTCGTCGACCGGCTGCGGTCGCTGGCGCGGGGCGACCGCGGCCGGGAGATCGCGACCGGTCTCGCCGCACCGCGCCGGGTGGTGTGGGTGTTCTCCGGGCACGGCTCGCAGTGGGCGGGCATGGGCCGCGCGCTGCTGGCGGGCGAACCGGCGTTCGCCGAGGTGCTGGCCGAGCTGGAGCCGGTGTTCGCGGCCGAGATCGGCTTCTCGCCTCGACAGGCGCTGTTCGACGGCGACTTCGCGACCGTGGACCGGGTGCAGGGCCTGATCTTCGCCGTGCAGGTGGGGCTGGCCGCGGTCTGGCGGTCGTACGGTGCCGAGCCGGACGCGGTGATCGGGCACTCGGTCGGCGAGCTGGCCGCCGCGGTCGTCGCGGGCGAGCTGTCCCCGGTCGACGGCGCGCGGCTCAGCTGCCGCCGGTCGGTGCTGCTGCGGCGGGTCGCCGGCGCCGGCGCGATGGCGATGGCGGGGCTGCCCTTCGACGAGGTGGCGGTGCGGCTGGCCGGGCGCGCCGACGTGGTGCCCGCGATCGCCGCGGCCCCGTCGTCCACCGTGGTCTCCGGCACGCCGGAAGCGGTGGACGCGCTGGTCGCGGCGTGGCGCGCCGAGGAGGTCGTGGTCCGCCGGGTCGCCTCGGACGTGGCCTTCCACAGCCCGCAGATGGACCCGCTGGCCACCGAGCTGGCCGCCGCGGTCGCCGACCTCGAACCCCGCGCCGGGCGAATCCCCCGGTACAGCACGGCGGCCGAGGACCCCCGCGCGGGCGGCGTGCCGGACGGCGCCTACTGGGCGGCCAACCTGCGCGCGCCGGTGCGGCTGATGTCCGCCGTGCGGGCCGCGCTCGACGACGGCTACGACGCGTTCGTGGAGATCTCCGCGCACCCGGTGGTGGCTCACTCGATCGACGAGGTGCTGGCCGAGGCGGGCGCGGACACCGCGTTCGTCGGCTGGACCCTACGGCGCGACCAGCCCACCCCGCACGCGGCGCTCGGCGCGGCGCACTGCCGGGGCGTCCGGCTCGACTGGGACCGGCTGCACCCGCAGGGCGGGCACGCCGCGCTGCCCGGGGTGGCCTGGCAGCACCGCTCGCACTGGCACGGGACCGGCGCGGGCCGGGGCGCGGGGCTCGGCCACGACGTGGACGCGCACGCCCTGCTGGGCCCGGAGGTGCCGGTCGCGGGCCGGTCGCTGCGGCTGTGGCGGACCCGGCTCGACGACACCCGCCGGCCCTACCCGGGCAGCCACACCGTCAACGGCGTGGAGATCGTGCCCGCCGCGGTCCTGCTGACCACGCTGCTCGGCGCGGCCGGCGGCGCGGACCTGGCGCGGGTGGCGCTGCGGCTGCCGCTGGGCACGGCCGAGGAGCGCGAGCTCCAGGTCGTGCGCGACGGCGACGAGGTGCGGCTGGCCTCGCGCGCGGGCGAGGGCCCGTGGTCGACCCACACCACCGCCGAGGTCGTCGCCCGCACCACCGCCGACGGGGACTTCCCCGACCCGGCCGACCTGGCCCCGGCCGACCCGGCGGAGGTGACCGGCTACCTGGCCGCGGTGGGCGTGCCGACGATGGCGTTCGGCTGGGAGGTCGAGGAGTTGCGGCGGGGCGACGGCGCGGCGTGGGCGCGGGTGCGCCCGGTCCACCCCGAGCACGCGCCGCCGACCTGGGCCCCGCTGTTCGACGCGGCGCTCTCCCTCGCGCCGTCGGTGTTCCCGGGGGAGCCGACCTTGCGCGTGGTGGCCGGGTTCGGTTCGGTGCGGGTCGACGGACCACCGCCGACGACGGCCGAGCTGCTGGTCACCACGGGCGAGGACGGCACGGCCGAGGTGCTCGTCACCGACGGGACCTCGCGCGCCCGGCTGGGCGCGGTCGCCTTCGGCTCGCTGAGCGGCTGGGCGCCCCGGGACTTCGCGCACCGGATCGCCTGGCGTGACGTCGTCCCGGCGGACGACGGCTCCGCGCGCGACGTCGTGCTGGTGGGTCCGGCGGACGCGCGGGCCACCGCGCTGCGGGACGCGCTGCGCGCGGCCGGGGCGCGGTGCCGGATCGCCGCCGACCCGGCCGACCCGGGCACCGCGACCGACGTCCTGGTGCTCCCCGCCGCCGAACCGGGCACGACCGTCCCGGACGCCGCCGCGTCCGCGGTGTGGCTGGCCACGCGCACCGCGCAGCGGCTGGCCGAACAGGACGGCCCGGCCCGGCTGTGGCTGCTCACCGCGGGCGCCCGGGAGGCGGCCGACGGGCCCGCCGCGGCCCAGTCCGCGCTGTGGGGCCTCGGGCGGGTGATCGCCGTCGAGCACGAGGAGCTCTGGGGCGGCACCGTCGACCTGCCCGCGCGGGAACCGGAGCGCGAGGCGGGCGCACTGCTCGCCCTGCTGCGCTCGGGCGGCGGGGAGGACGTGGTCGCGGTGCGCGCCGGCGCGTGCTCGGCCGCCCGGGTGGCGCCGGTCGACCGCGAGCCGACCGGCGCGCCGCTGACCTGCGCGCCCGACGCGACCTACCTGGTCACCGGCGGGCTGGGCGCGCTGGGCGCCGAGGTCGCCCGCTGGCTGGCCGGGCGCGGCGCGCGCCGGATCGTCCTGGCGGGCCGCCGCGGCCTGCCCGCCCGGTCCACCTGGGACGGTCCGCTGGAGGCCGGCGAGCGGCTCGCGGTGGACCGGGTCCGGGAGCTGGAGGCGCTGGGCGTGACCGTGCGCGTGGTGGCGGTCGACATCGCCGACGCCGTGGCCGCGGCGTTCGACCCGGACGCGCTGGGCCTGCCGCCCGTGCGCGGCGTCGTGCACGCCGCGGGCGTGCTGGACAACCGGATGGTGCGGTCGGTCGACGAGGCCTCGGTCCGCGCGGTGCTGCGCCCGAAGGTCGACGGCGCCTGGGTGCTGCACGAGCTGTTCCCCGAGGGGACGCTGGACTTCCTGGTGCTGTTCTCCTCCTGCGGCCACCTGCTCGGCATGCCGGGGCAGGCCACCTACGGCGCGGCCAACGCGTTCCTCGACGGGCTGGCGGCCCTGCGCGCGGACACCACCAGCCTCGGCTGGACCTCGTGGCGGGGCCGGGGCATGGCGGTCGACGACGCGGTCGACCGCGAGCTGGCGGCCCGCGGCGTCGGCGACATCCCGCCCGCGGTGGCGTTCGAGGTCTGGGACCTGCTCTCGCGCACCGGCCCCGGCCACTACCCGGTGCTGGCCGCCGCCGGCACCGGCTCGGTGGCGGTCCCGGTGCTGGCCGAGCTGACCGCGCCGAAGCCGGAGGCCGAGCCCGACGAGTCCTTCGGCGGGCTGAGCGAGGACGAGCTGCGGGAGCGGCTGCTGGTCGAGGTCGGCTCGCAGATCGCCGGCGAGATGCGGATGGCGGCCTCGGCGCTCGACCCGCGGCGGTCCCTGGTGGAGCAGGGCCTGGACTCGGTGATGACCATCGTCGTCCGGCGCAGGCTGGAGCAGCGCTTCGGGCACAAGCTGCCCTCGACCCTGCTCTGGCACCGGCCCAGCGTCACGGCGATCGCCGACCACCTGGTGGAGGCCCTCTCCCCCGCTTCCTGACCCGCTCCCCCTCCCAGACCTCCGCCCCCGGTGCCGCTTCCCGACCGGGGGCGGAGGTCTGCCCGGAGGCCCGCCGGGCCCGCGCACGCGGAAGGCCCCGCACGGGGCGGGGCCTTCCGGGTCGGTTCGGCGGGTCAGAAGGACGGCGCCGAGGTGGGCGCGCGCAGGGTCCCCAGGTAGGGGTGCCAGAGGTGGTCCGGGTTGTTCTCCACCGCGGCCACCACCTCGCGCATGGCCACCAGCGCCTTGGGCTCCTCGCCGTCGTACACGTCGCCCTGAAGCATCTTCAGCACGTCGATGCGGTAGCGCGGGTCCTGCACGAACGCCGTGAACAGCACGTTGAGGCGGTAGTAGATGGAGATGAACTCGTACCAGTACTTCACCGCCCGCCGCAGCTTCGTCTCGTAGTTGGCGAACCGGGCCCGGCCGAAGTCGCCCGCCGCGTGGGCGGCGACGATGTCGGCGGCGGCGATGCGGGCGCTGTTGAGCGCGACGCTGACGCCGCTGGAGAAGATCGGGTCGACGAACCGGGCCGCGTCGCCGATCAGGACGAAGCGGTCGCCGCAGATCTGCTCCATGGCGTAGCTGTAGTCGCCCTCGGCCTTGAACGGGCGCAGCCGCCTGCTGTTCTTCAGCGCGTCGGCCAGTTCGGGGCGGCTGCCCACGAACTCCCAGAAGAACTTCTCGCGGTCGCCCTCGGCGGCGGCGAAGCGCTTCTTCTGGGTGACCACGCCGACGCTGGTGACGGTGTCGGTGATGGGGATCTGCCAGACCCAGGTGTCCTTGATCGGCAGGAAGTGCACGAAGATGTGGTCGGCCTCCTCCGCGCTGGTGGCCAGCAGGTTGCGGTCCAGGCCCTCGAACCAGGTGTGCACCGCGTACTGGTCGAACACGGGGTCGGTCACCTTCACCTTGAGCTTGCGGCCCAGCAGGGTGTGCCTGCCGGAGGCGTCGACCACCATCCGCGCGGTGAATCCGACCGTGCGCGGGCCCACCCGGCAGGACAGCCGGACCGCGGCCGGGTCGTCGAAGTCCACGTCCAGCACCCGGACGCCGTTGAACACCGCCGCACCCTGCTCGGCGGCGTGCCGCAGCAGGATCGCGTCGAACCGGCCCCGGTCGACGTGGAAGGTGTGGTCGCGGTCGACGCCGGGCTGGTCGCGCTCGACGAACTGGATCTCCGCCGCCCAGCCGTGGCTGAGCCCCCGGTAGCCGAGGGTGGGGATGTCTCGCGACTCGGCGGAGGTCCAGGAGGCGCCGTACTTGCGCGGGAAGCCCGCCTCGTCGATCTTCTCCAGCGCGCCGATCTCGGACAGCACCGGGGTGGTCGCCGGGACCAGCGACTCGCCGACGTGCTCGCGCGGGAACACCTCCCCCTCGAACACCGCCACCGACAGCCCGGCCCGGGCCAGGTAGGAGGCCACGGTGGAGCCGGCGGGCCCGCCGCCGATGACAGCCACGTCGTAGTCCACGCCGTGCCCGCTCATGCCCGCTCCCCCGCCACCGGCACCGCGTCCACCAGCATCCGGGAGATCGTGGCGATGTCGGCGAACCCCCGCGCGTCCATGCGCTCGAACGGCACGTGCACCCCCAGGTCGTCGCGGATGTGCGTGAGCAGGACCGCGACCCGCAGGGAGTCCAGGATGCCGGACTCCATCAGCGGCGTGGTCGGCGTCAGCTGCGCGCGCTCGGCCGCGGGGAGGAACTCCGCCCCGATGAAGCCGACCAGCGCCTTCTCGTACTCCTCGATGGTTCTCATGCCACCCTTCCTCGGTGCCTGGGCGTGTCAGTGCCGGTGGAGCCGGGCCGACTCCGCGACCAGGTCCGCGTCGGGGATCAGGTCGACCTCGGCGCGCACCTGCCTCTCCACCGCCGCGGCCAGCTCGGCCACGGTGGCGCCCTCGAACACCGCCCGGACGGGCAGGTCGATGTCGAAGGCCGACTGGACCGCGGCGATCAACCTGATCGCCAGGATCGAGTTGCCGCCGCTGCCGAAGAAGTCGTCGTGCGCCCCGACCTCGACCCCCAGCAGCCCGGCGAAGATCTCCGCGATCCGCTCCTCGACGACCCCGTCCGGCCGCTGCCGCGCCCCGGTGGGCGCGGTGACCTCGGGCAGCGCGGCCCTGTCGAGCTTCCCGTTGGCGGTCAACGGGATCGCGGGCAGTTCCGCGAACGCGGCGGGCACCATGTAGCCGGGCAGCCGCGCGGCGCAGTGCGCGACCAGGTCCGCCTCGGTCGCGGCGGTCTCGCCGGCGACCCAATGGGCGACCAGGCCCGGCGCCCCGCTCGCGTCCGGGCGCACCACGACGACGGCCTCGCGCACCCCGGGGTGCTCGGCCAGCACCGCCGCGACCTCGCCCGGCTCCACCCGGTGGCCGCGGATCTTGACCTGGTCGTCGAGCCTGCCCAGGAACTCCACGGCGCCGTCGGGCAGCAGCCGCGCCAGGTCGCCGGTGCGGTACAGCCGGGACCCTGGCTCGCCGAAGGGGTCGGGCACGAAGCGCTCGGCGGTCGGCCCCGGCCGGTTCGCGTAGCCGCGGGCGACGCCCGTGCCGCCGACGTGCAGCTCACCGGCCGCGCCGACCGGGACCGGCCGCAGCCGGTCGTCGAGCACGTGGACCGAGATCCCGGGCAGCGGGTGCCCGATGGGGACGGCCGCCCGGTCCAGCGGCACCCGGACGGGGTGCACGCAGGCGCCCACGGTCGTCTCGGTCGGGCCGTACTCGTTGACCAGCCGGCCCTCGCCCAGGGCCGACGCCCAGGTCTCGGCGAGGGCGGGTGGCAGCACCTCGCCCGCGACCACGACCACCTCGGCCAGCCCGGCGCGCCGGGCCGCGGGCACCTGGTGGGTCAGGACCTCCAGGTGCCCGGGCGTCAGCTTGAGGAACGCGAACGGCGCCGCCGCCAGCAGCGACCGGCCCAACGCGCCCAGGTCCAGGTCCTGCGGCAGCAGGTGGGTCGGCCGCCCGGCCAGCAGCGGCGCCCACAGGTTGGGCACCACCAGGTCGAAGGCGACCGAGGAGAACACCGCGCCGCCGCCGGTGCCGCAGTTCGCCAGCTCGGCCACCGCCCAGCGCACGTGGTTGGCCAGGCCCCGGTGGGGGACCTGCACGGCCTTGGGGCGGCCGGTCGAGCCGGAGGTGCAGATCAGGTAGGCGAGCGAGTCGAGGTCGGCGGACCTCGGCGGCGCGGAGTCCGGGCGCACCGCGATGGCGATGCTGTCGGGGTGCGCGTCGGTCAGCACCACGATGCCGTCGAACGCCGCGCCGCCGGTGGGTTCGTGCGCCTTCTGGGTGAGCAGGATGCGGGCGCCCGCGTCGGCGAGCACCGCGCCGACCCTGGCGTCGGGCAGGTCGGGGTCGAGCGGCAGGTAGGCCCCGCCCGCCTTCCACACCGCCAGCAGCGCCACCACCAGGTCGGCGCCGCGGTCGTGGCGCACGCCCACCACCGACTCCGGGCCCGCGCCGAGCACCAGCAGGTGGTGGGCCAGCCGGTTGGCGCGGCCGTCGAGCTCGCGGTAGGTCGTCGTCCCCCGCTCCGCGACGAGCGCGACCGCGTCCGGCGTGGCGGCGGCCTGGCGCTCGAACCCGTCGAGCACGGACTCGGTGACCGGCGGGGCCGGCGCGTGCCGCCACCGCGCCTGCTCGGCGGCCTCGGCCGGTGGCACGGCGTCGAGGTCGGCGAGCGCGTCGGTCGCGCCGCGCGAGAGCAGGTCGAGCAGGTGCGTGAACTGGTCGGCGAACCGCGCCACGGTGTCCTCGCGGAACAGCGAGGTGGCGTACTCCAGCACGCCGTGCGTCGACCCGTCGGCCAGGTCGCGCAGGTACAGCGTCAGGTCGGTCTTGGCGACCCGGGAGACCCGGGCCAGCTCCTCGCGGCCCTCGGCGTCGGCGGGCGAGCCGGTGAACACCTCGTCGTGGAGGTCGAAGGCGACCTGGTAGAGCGGCGTGCGGGACAGGTCGCGCTCCGGGGCGAGCTCGGCGACCAGCCGGTCGAAGGGCAGGTCCTGGTGGGCGAACGCGTCACGGCAGGTGTCGCGCACCGCGGCCAGCGCGGTGTCGAAGCCCGTTCCCGGGTCGAGGGCGCAGCGCAGCACCACGGTGTTGAGGAAGAAGCCGACCACGTCGTCGAGCTCGCGGCGGTCGCGCCCGGCCACCGGGGTGCCGACCACCACGTCCCAGCGGCCGGTGTGCCGCGCCAGCAGCACGGCGAACGCGGTGAGCAGGGTGGCGAACGGGGTCGCGCCGGCGCGGCGGCCCAGCTCCCGGAGCGCGGACATGACCGGCGCGGGCACGGTGAAGGGCACCACCGCGCCCCGGCCGTCGCGCACGACGGGGCGGGCGTGGTCGGCGTGCGGGGTGGTGGGCGCCGCGCCGTCGAGCGCGTCCCGCCAGTACCTCAGCTGGTCGGCGAGGGCGTCCTCGGTGAGGCGGCGCGCGCTCCAGGCGGCGTAGTCGGCGTATCCGATGGGCAGTGGCGGCAGGACCGGGGCCCGGCCCCGGTGCCGCGCGCCGACCAGCTCGGCGAACTCGCGCTCCAGCACGGCGGCCGACCAGCCGTCGCAGGCGATGTGGTGCACCAGCAGCACGACCTCGGGCCGGGGCCCGGTCACCAGGGTGGCCCGCAGCAGCGGTCCGGTGACCAGGTCGAACCCCCGCTCGGCGTCGGCGTCGAGCACCTCGCCCGGCCGGTGGCGGTCGCCGTCGACCACGCGCAGGGCGACCGGTCCGGGCGGGTCGACCACCTGCGCGGGTTCGCCGCCGTGCTCGGTGTAGCGGGTGCGCAGCGCCTCGTGCCGGGCGACCAGGTCGGTCAGCGCACCCCGCACGGTGGTCGCGGTCGCGCCCGCGGGGACCGGCAGTAACAGGCCGGTGACCCACTCGCGGGACCGCGGCGTGATCCGGTCCAGCAGCCACAGCCTGCGCTGCCCCGGCGAGAGCGGCAGCGGTCCGGTGCGCGGTACGGGCGGGATCGGGGCTTCCGGCGCGTCCGCCCGGTGCGCGGCGAGCAGGGCCGCCTGGGCGGCGACGGTGGTGGCGGAGACCAGCGCGGAGAGCGCCACCGGCCTGCCGGTGGCCGCCCGCAGCCGCGCGGCGACCCGGGCGAGCTGGAGCGAGGAACCGCCCAAGCGGTGGAAGTCGGCGCCGGTGTCGGCGTGCGCGTCGACCTCCGGGCCGAGCACCTCCGCCCAGGCCCGGGCGACCAGGCGCTCCTCGTCGGTGGCCGGCTCCCGGCGCGGGCCGGGCGTGGCGTCCGGCGCGGGCAGCGCGGCCCGGTCGACCTTGCCGGTGGCCGTGGTGGGGAACGAGGTCACCGGCAGGTACGCGGCGGGCAGGTGGGTGGCGGGCAGCCGCTCGGCCAGGAAGGCGCGCAGGCCGGCCAGGACCCGCTCGTCGCGCACCCGGACGTGAGCGGCCAGCCGCAGCCCTCCCGCGGCCGACCGGAACGGCACCACGACGGCGCCCAGCACGCCGGGGTGGCCGGCCAGCGCGGCCTCCACCTCGCCCGGTTCGATCCGCACGCCGTCGACCTTGACCTGCTGGTCGAGCCGCCCGACGTACACCAGGGTGCCGTCGGCGCGGCGGGTGACCAGGTCGCCGGTGCGGTACAGGCGCGCGCCGGGCGGGCCGACCGGGTCGGGCAGGAAGCGCTCGGCGGTGAGGTCGGGGCGGCCCAGGTAGCCGCGGGCCAGCCCGGCACCGCCGACGAGCAGCTCACCGCGCTCTGCCGGGTCGCCCGCCTCGTCGAGGACCAGGACCCGGGTGCGGTCGAGCGGGGCGCCGATCGGGACCGGGCCCGAGCGCTGCACCGGGTCGTACTCGTGCGCGGTCACGTCGATCGAGCACTCGGTGGGGCCGTAGGTGTTCCATACCCGCACCGGTCCGGGCACCAGCCCGAGGAACTCGCGCACCAGCTCCGCGTGCAGCGGCTCGCCCGCGCTGAACAGCGCGCGCAGCGCCGTGCAGCCGGCCCAGCCGGGCGCGGTGACCAGCTCACGCAGCACCGACGGCACCACCTGGAGCACGGTGACGGCGTGCTCGGCCACGTCACGCACCAGGGCGGCCGGGTCGCGCTCGGCGCCGGGCGCGGCCAGCACCGCGCTGCCGCCGCTGACCAGGGGGGCGAAGACCTCCCAGCAGGCGGCGTCGAAGGTCATGGTCGTCTTCTGCAGCACCCGGTCGGCGGCGGACAGGTCCAGCACGCGCACGGCCCAGTCGATCCGGTTGCCGATGCCGCCGTGGTCGATCACCACGGCCTTGGGCGTGCCGGTGGACCCGGACGTGTGCACGACGTAGGCCGCGTGCGCGGCGGTGACCTCCACCTCGGGCGCGGTCGTCGGCCCGCCCGAGCCCGCGTCCGGCGACACCGGCTCGACACCGGTGTCGCCGCCGGTCCAGCGCCGCGGGTCGTCGGTGAGCACGACCGGGGCGCCGCACCCGGCCACCAGGGCCTCGGTGCGCGCCCTCGGGTGGTCGGGGTCGAGCGGCACGTAGGGCGCGCCGGCCTTCCAGGCCGCGAGCAGCCCGACCACCAGGTCGGGCGAGCGCGGCAGGCACACCGCCACCGGGCGGTCGGGGCCGGCGCCCGCCGCGATCAGCCGGTGCGACAACGAGTTCGCCCGCCGGTCGAGCTCGCGGTAGGTGAGCGCGCGGGCACCGGCGACGGCCACGGCGTCGGGCGTCCGGGCCGCCTGGCGGGAGACCAGCTCCGGCGTCGAGGTGAATGCTGTGGACACACCGCTCATCGGGCTCTCCCCCAGGGTGACGAATCCGGACCGGGCGCGGTGAGCGTCGCGGGACCACCGATACCGGGCCTATATTGCGTCGCGCCCACCGTCCACAACGGACGGTTCAGGTGTGCGCGACCGGGGTTCGCCGAGGCCCGCGGCGAGCACGCGCACCACCGCCGGGAGGTCCTCCTCGAAGTGGAAGTGGCCGCCCGGGAGCACGTGGTGGTCGGTGGGGGCCAGCGAGAGCTCGCGCCACGCCCGCATCGACGCCGGCGGGGCGTACTGGTCGCGCTCGCCCGCGAGGGTGGTGATCGGCACGGCCAGCGGCGCGCCCGGGTCGTACCGGTAGGACTCCATCAGCCGGAGGTCGCCGGCGAGCACCGGGCGCACCAGCTGCCAGAGGTCGTCGTCGGCCACCGCCTCGCCACCCGCGCCGCCCATCGACCGGACGTAGTCGCGCAGCTCCCCGTCCTCGAAGCGCAACCCGCGCGGGCGCAGGGCGGGAGGCGCGGCGCACGCCGAGACGAACAGCCGGGCCAGCGGCGCCGGGAATCGGGGCCGGAGCCTGCGGGCCACCTCGAAGGCGACCACGGCGCCCATGCTGTGCCCCAGGAATGCGGTGGACCGGCCCGCCAGGGGCCGGAGCGCGGCCGCGAGCCGGTCGGCCAGCGCGGGCAGGTCCGGCGGCAGGTCCTCGCCCGCCCGGTCCTGCCGGCCCGGGTACTGCACGGCGATCAGCTCGACGTCGTCGGGCAGCAGCGCCGCCCAGTCGCGGAACGCGCTCGCCGCGCCGCCCGCGAAGGGGAAGCAGACGAGCCGCGCGCGGGCGGCGGGCCTGGGCAGGGGGGCGCGGAACCAGCGGTCGGAGGCCATGGGTCCACCGTGTCGGCCGGCCTATATTCCCTCGGCCACCAACCTATACCCGGCGCTCAGGCCGGATCCGCGGGTCCACCGGCGGCAGCCGGGGTGATGCGGGCACGGCGGACCACGGGCAGCGCGGCGGCGAGCACCGCCACCCCGGCCATCACCGCGCCCGCCACCAGCACCGTGCGCGTCGTGCCCAGGCCGGCCAGCAGGAAACCGGCGGCCAGGGCACCCAGCGAGTTCGTCCCGGAGGTCATCAGCGCCGCGACGCCGCCCACCCGGCCCTGCAGCGCGTCCGGGGTGACGCGCACCTGGTACAGGCCCGCGGTCACGTTGGCCAGGCCGCCCGCGAAGCTGATCCCGGCGAACAGCGCGCCCAGCGCGACCGGGTTCGCGGTCAGCGCCACCGAGGACATCAGCGCGGCCCACACCGCGAAGACGCCGATCACCGTGGCGCCCAGCGGGACCCGCGCGGCGAACCAGGACCCGGACAGCGCGCCGAGCACCCCGCCGACCCCGGCCGCCGCGCCGATCAGGCCCACGGTCACCGGCGACGACCCGGCCTCCCGCACGATCAGCACCAGGGACAGCGACAGCACCTGGAACAGCACGTTGGTCACCGCGGTGAGGGTGAGCGCCACGCGCAGGAACCGCTGCCGCAGCAGCCACCGCACACCCTCGGCGATCTCCGAGCGCAGCCGCGCCCGCGCCGCCCGCGCCCGTGCCGCGGCGAAGTCCGCCCGGATCGGCGCCAGGGTGGTCAGCGCGACCGCGTGGCAGACCGCGGTGAACAGGAACGGCGCCCACGCCACCAGGGCGAACAGCGCGGCGCTGACCGGCTGCCCGACGAGCCCCGCGGCCCGGCCCCGCGCCTCGTTGCGGGACAGCGCGGTCATCAGGTGGTCGGGGTGCACCACGTTGGGCACGGCGGCGCGCTCGGCCAGCCGGTAGGTGATGGCCGCCGAGCCCTCCAGGAACGCCGCGGCCATCAGCAGCGGCACCCACAGGTGCCCGGCCAGCAGCAGCGCCACCACGCCGGCCACCGCGACCAGGGCCAGCACGTCGCACCAGATCATCGTGCGCTTGCGGTCGAGCCGGTCGACCAGCGCGCCCGCGGGCAGCTGCACCAGCAGCAGGGGCAGCAGGGCGGCGAACCCGACCAGGGCCGCGCCGACCGCCGAACCGCCGTGCCACACCAGCAGCAGCGGGTAGGCGACCGCGCTGACCCGGGCACCCAGCACCGAGAACCCGGCACCGGTCCACAGCAGCCGGAAGGCCCGGTTGCGGCGCAGCGGGGGTGCGGCGGTCGCCGGTCCGGTCGCCGCACCCCCGGTGGTCACGTCCACGTGTGCCCCGTGCGGCAGAAGTCCAGCACCGCGAGCGCGCCGCTGAGCTTGTGCCCGGCCTGGTCGAGCACGGCGCTCGCCGGGCCGTCCAGCACGTCCGCGGTGACCTCGTCGCCGCGGTGGGCGGGCAGGTCGTGCAGGAACACCGCGTCCGGGCTGCGCTCCCACAGCGCGGCGGTGACCCGGAAGGGCTGGAACACCCGCCGCCAGTGCGGGTCCGCCTTGCTGGTGCCGGTCGTCTGCCACCGGGTGGTGTAGACCACGTCCACCGGGGACAGGTCCACCATGTCGGCGCGCTCGGTCACCCGCGCCCCGGACCGCCGCGCGTGCGCGCGGGCCCGGGCCAGCACGTCCGCGGCCAGCCCGTAGCCGGGCGGGGTGCGCAGGTCCAGCCACACGTCCGGGTACCGCGACAGCGCCAGCGCCAGCGAGGCGGCGGAGTTGTTGCCCTCGCCCACGTAGCGCACCCGAAGCCCCGGCACGCCGCCGAACCGGCAGGTCAGCGTCACCAGGTCGGTGACGGCCTGGGTCGGGTGCTCCTCGGCGGCCATCGCGTTGACCACCGCCATCCGGCCGTGCCCGGCCCACCCGGCCAGCGCCGACAGCGGCGCGTCCACCCGCGCCACCAGCACGTCGAGCATCCGGGCCAGCACCGCGCCGGTGTCGGCGTCCGACTCGCCGGTGTTGGTCTGCAGGTCGTTCGGCCCCAGCGGGACGATCTGCCCGCCCAGCCGCAGCGCCGCGGTGGAGAACGCCACCCGGGTCCGGGTGGAGGTCATCCGGAAGTAGACCCCCACCACCGCCCCGGCCAGCGGTCGGTGGTCGAGCTCGCCGCGCGAGTGCGCCACGCCGCGCGCCACGAGCGCGTGCAGCTCGTCGTCGGTCAGGTCGTCGGTGGACAGAAAACTGCGGTACCCGGTGGTCACCGGCATCGCTGCTCCTCAGCTCTCGGTGGTCGGGGCGGGCTCGGCGATCAGGCCGCGGATCACCTCGGCGCCCGCCGCGCCGTTGGTCAGCACGACCCAGCCCTCGCCCGAGCGCACCCGGCAGGTGCTGAAGGCGTGGTAGCCGACCGGCTCGCCGCCGTGGCCGAACTGCGGGTCGCCGTCGGCGGGGTCCACCACGGTGCCCAGGCCGTAGAGGCTGTCCGGGTGCGGCGTCAGCGCCTGCTCGACCAGCGGGCGGGCGAAGACGGCCAGCGGTCGGCCCAGCGCCGACCGGCGCACCTCGGCGGCGAACTTGGCCAGGTCGGTCGCGGTGGTCCACAGCCCGGCGGCGGCGAGGTCCGGCCGGACCAGCCAGCCACCGTCCACGGTGGAGCCGTCGGCGTGGTGCCCGAGCGCGACCTGGCTGCCGCAGCGGTGCGGGAAGTCCTGGTCGAAGTCGCTGGCGTGCATGCCGAGCGGGTCCAGCACCAGGTCCCGCATGAGGTCCGCGAAGGAGGAGCCGGTGAGGTCCTCCAGCAGCAGTTGCAGCACCGAGTAGTGCACGTTGGCCTTGCGGAACGCGGTGTCCGGCGCGGTCTCCCTGGTCACCGCCGGGTGCCCGGCGCGGCCGTGCAACAGGTCCGCCAGCGCGGGCACCCGGTCGGCCGGGTAGCCCTTGCCGGGGTTGGGCGCCAGGCCGGAGCGGTGCCCCAAGAGCAGCCGCGCGGTGACCGGCGCGACGCCGGGCTCCTCGGGGACCCGCCAGCCGCGCAGGTAGTGGTTGACGTCCGCGTCGAGGTCCAGCGCGCCCTGGCCGACCAGCCGCAGCACGCCGAACGCGGTGACGTGCTTGCTCAGCGAGCCCACCTGGAACAGCGCGTCCGGGGTGACCGGCGGGCCGCCGGGGGTCAGCTCGCCGAAGGCCTCGACGGCGACCAGCTCGCCACCCGCCAGGCGGGCCGCGCTGAGGCCGGGCACCCGGTGCGCCGCCATCGCCGCCAGTGGTGACGGGATGGTGGCGTCGTTCGGCGGGTCGGTGATCGCGGTGAGCGCGGTGAGCCCTGGGGCGGAGGACGGGAGGGCGGGTGGAACCCCGTTCGCGACGGCACCGCCGGAGGCGGCCTCGTTCGCAGCAGCCCCGCTCCCAGCAGCACCGCCGGCGGCAGCGCCGTTCCCTCCAGCGCCGCTCTTCGCGGCGCTGGACATCACGGCATCCAGCGCCGCGGCCAGCGCGGCCAGCGTCCCGTGCTGGTAGAACAGCACCAGCGTCAGCGGCAGCCCGCGACCGCGAGCCGCGGCGACCGCCCGGATCACCAGGATCGAGTGCCCGCCGAGGTCGAAGAACGAGTCGCCGACCCCGATCCCGGGCACCTCCAGCACCTCGGCCCAGATCTCGGCCAGGGCCAGCTCGGTGGGCGTGCGCGGCGGGACCCGCGACGCGTCGGCGCGCCGGGGGCCGGGCTCGGGCAGCGCCGATTCGTCGAGCTTGCCGTTGGCGTTGAGCGGCAACTCGGCCAGCGCCACGAAGTCCGCGGGCACCAGGTGCTCGGGCAACCGCCGCCCCAACGCCTCCCGCACCCCCGCGAGGTCCACCTCCTCCGCGGCGGGCACCAGGTAGGCCACCAGCCGCTGGTCGGCTCCGGCGCCCCGGGCCAGCACCCTGGCGTCGGCCACGTCGGCGTGCGCGGTGAGCGCGACCTCCACCTCCGCGGGCTCGATCCGGTACCCGCGCACCTTGACCTGTCGGTCCAGCCTGCCCAGGAACTCGATCTCGCCGCCGGGCAGCCACCGCGCCAGGTCGCCGGTCCGGTACAGCCGGTCCCCCGGCCCGCCGAACGGGTCGGGCAGGAACCGCTCGGCGGTCGCCCCGGGACGGCCGGCGTAGCCGCGCGCCACCCCGGCACCGCCGACGTGCAGCTCACCCGGCACCCCCACCGGGACCGGCTGGAGGGCCTGGCCGAGCACGTGGGCGGTCGTGCCGGGCAGCGGGCGGCCGATCGGCAGCACCTCCGCCGCCGGCTCGCCGTCGACCGGGAATATGGTGCTGCCCACGGATGCCTCGGTCGGCCCGTACTCGTTGATCACCGGCACGTCCGGGGCCAGCGCCCGCCAGGCGGCCAGCACGTCGCCGGTGAACGCCTCGCCCGCGACCACCAGCACGCCCGTGAGCCCGGCCGCCTGCTCGGCGGAGAGCTGGTGCACCAGCACCCGCAGGTGCCCGGGGGTGAGCTTGACGAAGGCGTACGGCGCGGCGGCGGCCAGGTGCTCGCCCAGCCGGTCCAGCTCGGGCGGCAGCAGGTGCACCGGCTGACCGGTCAGCAGCGGCGCCCACAGGTTGGGCACCACCAGGTCGAAGGCGACCGAGGAGAACAGGGGCGCGCCGCCGGTGCCGCGCGCGGTCAGCTCGTCCACCGCCCACCGCAGGTGGTTGGCCAGGCCCCGGTGGTGCACCAGCACGCCCTTGGGGCGGCCGGTCGAGCCGGACGTGCAGATCACGTAGGCCAGCCGGTCCGGGTCCGCGGGCACGTCGGGGCGGTGCGCGGGCAGGTCCGCGAGCAGCGCCGCGTCCCGGTCGAGGTCGACCGCGTGACCAGGGAAGCCCGCCACCCGGTCGGCCAGGGCCGCGCCGGTCACCACCGCGCCGGCGCCCGCGTCGGCGAGCACGTCGACGACCCGCGCGGCCGGGCTGCCGGGGTCGACCGGCAGGTAGGCCGCGCCCGCCTTCCACACCCCGAGCAGTGCCGCGACCAGGTCCGGGCCGCGGTCGAGCAGCACGCCGACCACCGACTCCGGGCCGACGCCGAGCGCCCGCAGGCGCCGGGCCACCCGGTTGGCCGCCGCGTCCAGGTCGGCGTAGGTCACCTCGACCTCGCCGCTGACCAGCGCGGTGGCGCCGGGCGTGGCGCGGACCTGCTCCTCGAACCGCTCTGGCGCGGTCCACCCGCAGGGCTCGACCACCGGGCCGGTCGACCACTCGCGCAGCCGGTCCGGCTCGCCCGCCGGCAGCCACGTGCGGGTGGCGTCGCCGTCCGGGTCGTCCGCCATGGCCTCCAGCACGGCGCGGAACACCTCCGCCACCCGCCGGGCCGCGTCCCGGCCGAGCACGCCGGTGTTGGTGCGCAGCACGAGCCCGCCCGGCCCGGGCGCGACGGAGAACGGGAACTCGTTGGTGGCCGCGCCCGCGCCACCGCCCGCCACCACGTCGTCCACGTCGGACTGGTCGAAGTCCTGGTAGCTGAAGTAGACCTCCAGCAGCCTGCGCCCCTCGCCGCGCTCCTGCTGGATCGCGGGCATCGGGTAGGCGCGGTGCGGCCACATCGCCAGCTCGCGGTCGAAGACCCGCCGCACCAACTCGCGCCAGGTGCGCGCGGACCGGTCCACCGGGAACGGCAGCGTGTTCAGGTGCATGCCGTACACCTGGTCGGCGCCGCCGACCTCCGGCCGCACGTGCGCGGTGAGGCCGACGTGGAACGCGGTCGCCGGGGTGAGCTGGGACATGACCTTGGTGAACGCGGCCAGCAGCACGCTCTTGCGGGAGGCCGAGGCCGCCGAGGCGAGCCGGGCCAGCCCGTCGGCCAGGTCGTCGAGCGGCACCACCACGCCGAAGGGCTCCGCCGGCCCCGGTTCGCCCCACCCGCCGGGCAGCGCGAACCGCTCGTGCGAGTCCACGACCGAGTGCCAGAACGCGCGGTCCTCGGCGGAGGCCAGCGCCCGCACCTCGGCGGCGACCACGTCCGCGAAGCGGATCGCGGGCGGGGTGCGCGGCAGCGGCGGCAGCCCGTCGACGGCGCGGCGGTAGCCCGCCAGCAGGTGGCGCAGCAGCAGGTCGGAGCTCCAGCCGTCGAGCACCACGTGCGAGTGGGTGAAGGTGCACTGCCACTCGCCGTCGGCCCACCGGTGCGCGGTGACCCGCACCAGCGGCGCGGTGGCGTGGTCGAACAGCGCCCCGGCCTCGGCCGCCACGAACTGCCGCAGCACGGCGTCCCGGTCGTCCGCTCCGGTGGCGTCGACCACCCGCACCGGCACCGTCGCGGTGGCGTGCACCAGCTGCACCGGCACCGAGCAGCCGTCCAGGTCGACCGAGGTGCGCAGCACGTCGTGGCGGGCGACCAGCTCGGCCAGGGCGGTGCGCAGGGCGTCGGCGGAGAACGGCACGCCGTCGCGCACCCGCACCGAGTGGACCACGTGGTACCGGCCGCGGCCGGTGCCGGACAGCATCTCCACCAGCATCCCCGCCTGGTTGCGGCTCAGCGGGTAGGCGTCGACGAGCCCGGCGGGCAGCTTCGCCCGGTCCTGCGGGGAGAGCAGCGCGAACGGCTCCACCGGAGGCGCCTCGACCGCCGCGGCCCGCCCGTCCAGCGCCTCGGCCAGCTCGGCGACCGTGCGGCGCTCCAGGACGTCGCGCACGGTGGCGGCCAGCCCGCCGGCGCGCAGCGCGCCGACGACCGCGACCGCGCGGATGGAGTCGCCGCCCAGGTCGAAGAAGCCGTCCTCGGCGCCCACCCGGTCCAGCCCGAGCTCGCGCGCCCACACCGCCGCGATCCGCTCCTGCAACGGGGTGCGCGGCGCCACGAACCCCTGTCGCGCCACCGCGTCGTCGTCCGGGGCGGGCAGCGCGCGCCGGTCGAGCTTGCCGCTGGTGGTCACCGGCAGCTCGGCCAGGGCCACGAACGCGCTCGGGATCAGGTAGGCGGGCAGCGTCCGGGCCAGGAACGCGCGCAGCCCGGCCACGTCCGGCTCGCCGTCGAGCACCAGGTAGGCCACCAGCCGCTGGTCGCCGGCCCGGTCCGGCCGGGCCAGCACCACGGCCTCGCGCACCTGAGGGTGCGCGGCGAGCGCGGCCTCCACCTCGCCGGGTTCGACCCGGTGGCCGCGGACCTTGACCTGCTGGTCGGCCCGGCCGAGGAAGTCCAGGCCGCCGTCGCCGGACCGGCGGACCACGTCCCCGGTCCGGTAGAGCCGCGACCCGGGCGGGCCGAACGGGTCGGGCACGAACCGCTCGGCGGTCGGCTCCGGCCGGTCGAGGTAGCCGCGCGCCACGCCGGCACCGCCCAGGTGCAGCTCACCGGGCACCCCGGCGGGCACCGGGTTGCCGAAGGCGTCCAGCAGGTGGGCGCGCAGGTCCGCCAGGGGCCGGCCGATCGGGCTGCCGCCCGCGCCCAGGTCCCGGCGGGTGAACCGGTGGTAGGTCGCGTAGACCGACGCCTCGGTGGGGCCGTACATGTTGACCAGCGCGGTGCGGGCCAGCCCCAGCCGGTCCACCCAGGGCACCAGCGCGGCGGGCTCCAGCCGCTCGCCCGCCAGCACGACCGCGCGCAGCGCCAGGCGCCCCAGCCGGGGGTCGTCGGCGGCGGCGAGCAGCGACCGGAACGCGGTCGGGGTCTGGCAGAGCATCGTCGCGCCCGAGTCGACCAGCAGGTCGAGGAACGCGTCCGGGTCGCGCACCGCGGCCGAGGCGGGCACGACCAGCGTGCCGCCGTGCAGCAGGGCGCCGAACAGCTCGAACACCGACACGTCGAAGGCGAAGGAGTGCGCCGCCACCCAGACGTCGGACTCGTCGAAGGCGTAGTGCTCCTGCGTCACCTCGAACAGCCGCACCACGTTGGCGTGCGTGACGGCCACGCCCTTCGGCAGCCCGGTCGAGCCGGAGGTGTAGATGGCGTAGGCGAGGTTGTCCGGGTGGGCGAGCGGGACCGGGTCGGTGTCGGGGGCGTCCGCCCCGGCGGTGCCCGGGTCGACCACGACCACGTCGCCGGTCACCGTGGCCCCGTGCTCGGCGGAGGCGATGACCGCGGCGGCCCCGGAGTCGGCGACCAGGTGGCGCAGCCGCTCGGGCGGGTTGACCGGGTCCAACGGCACGTACGCCGCACCCGCCTTCAACACACCCAACAACGACGACACCAGATCGACACCCCGGTCCAAACACACCCCCACCAACGACTCCGGCCCCACCCCCAACCCACGCAGGTGATGCGCCAACCGATTGGCCCGCGCGTTGAGCTGCGCGTAGGTCAGCGACGTGCCGCCGGCGACGACCGCGACCGCGTCGGGGGTGGCGGCGGCCTGCTCCCGGAACACCTCGTGCAGGCACCGGGTGACCGCCGGGGCGGCCTCGGCGGTGCCGCCGGGCAGCCCTTCCCGCTCGGTCTCGTCCAGGTGCACCGCGCGGGCGTCGCCCGCCGGGTCCGCGGCCATCGCGGCCAGCACCGACCGGTACATCCCGGCCAGCCGGTCCGCCTCGGCCCGGCCCAGCGCGGCCGTGGTGGTGCGCAGCGAGATCCGGTCGTCGCCGTGCGCGTGCACGGCCAGGTCGAACTCGGTCGCGGCGCCGGTGGCGACCACGTCGACGGTGTCGGCGTGCTGCCGGCGGAAGTCGACGTAGTTGAACATCACCGGCAGCAGCCGCGTCCCGGCGCCCGCCATCCGCTGGATCTCCGGCATCGGGAAGTGCCGGTGCCGCCAGCGCTCGTCCTCCCGGGCCTGCACCTGGCGGACCAGCGCCGACCAGGTGGGCGCGGTGCGGTCGTGCGGGAACGGCAGCGTGCTCAGGTACATGCCGTAGTCGCGCTCGGCACCCGCCGCCTCGGGTCGGGTGTGGCCGACCAGGCCGGTGTGGAAGGCGGGCTCGTCGGTCAGCCGGCTGAGCACCTTCAGGTGCGCGGCCAGCAGCACGGCCTTGAGCGGCACGCCCGCCTCGGCGGCCAGCGCCCGCAGCCCGTCGCGGTGCTCGGCGAGCGGCACGACGAGGCCGAACTCCACCACCTCCGGGCCGCCGGACCAGGCGGTCGGCAGGGTGAAGGGCGCGTGCGAGTCGGTCAGCGCCCGCCAGAACCCGCGGTCCTCGTCGGACCCCAGCGCGGCGAGCTCGGCGGCGACCGCGTCGGCGAACCGGGCCGCGGGCGGCTCGTGCGGCGGCGGGGCCTGCCCGTCGCGCAGCCGCCGGTAGCAGTCGGTCAGCTCGTCGAGCAGCAGGTTGAACGTCCAGCCCTCCATGATCACGTGGCTCTGGGTGATCGTGCAGAACCACGACCGCTCGTCGCGCACGTGCGCGGTGACCCGCAGCAGCGGCTGCGCCGAGCCGAGGTCGAAGCCGCGGGCCCGCTCGGCGGCGGCGAACGCGGCCAGCTCGTCCCGCCACCCGTCGTCGGTCAGCCCGGTGCGCCCGGACAGCTCGAACGGGATCTCGACCTCGGACCGGATCAGCTGGAGGGGCACCGAGTAGCCGGTGGGGTCGACCGTGGTGCGCAGCGCCTCGTGCCTGCTCGCGACCACGGCCAGGGCGGCGCGCAGCGCGTCGGGGTCGAAGGGCCGCTCGTCGCGCACCAGGGCGGTGGCCACGTTGAGGTACGGCGCGGGCCCGGTCCCGTTCGCCAGCGCCTCCACCAGCATCCCGACCTGCACCTGGGTGAGCGGGTACGCGTCGGACAGCCCGGCGGGCAGCCGCTCGCGGTCGGCTTCGGGCACCAGCGCGAACGGCGCGACGGACCCGTGCTCGACCGCGGGCCCGGTCCGGTCGGCGAGCAGTGCGGCGAGACCGGCCACGGTGCGGTCGCGCAGCACGTCGCGCACGGACACGTCGAACCCGGCCGCGCGCAGGGCGCCGACCAGCGCCACGGCGCGGATGGAGTCGCCGCCCGCGGCGAAGAAGTCGTCCGCCACGCCGACCTCCGCGGCCGATCCGCCGAGCACGTCGGCCCACACCTCGGCGACCCGGCGCTCCAAGTCGGTGCGCGGTGCCACGCGGTCGTCCGCGCGCTCCTCGCGCCGGTCGTGCGCGCCGGGTTCGGGCAGCGCGCGGCGGTCGAGCTTCCCGTTGGGCGTCAACGGGATCTCGTCGACCTCGACGAACGCCGACGGCACCATGTACTCGGGCAGGTCGCGGGCGCAGTGCGCGGCGAGGTCCGCGGCGTCGGCGGGCTCGTCGGCGCGGTCGGGCACGTGGTAGGCCACCAACCTGCCCGTCTCGCCGTGGACGACGACCACGGCCGAGCGCACCGCCGGGTGCGCGCCCAGCACGGCCTCGACCTCGCCCGGCTCGACCCGGTGGCCGCGCACCTTCACCTGGGCGTCGACCCGGCCGACGAACTCGGCGGCGCCGTCCGGCCGCAGCCGCACCAGGTCGCCGGTGCGGTAGAGCCGCGACCCGGGCGGGCCGAACGGGTCGGGCACGAACCGCCGCGCGGTCAGGTCGGGGCGGCCGGCGTAGCCGCGGGCGAGCGCGGGCCCGCCGAGGTGCAGCTCGCCCACCACGCCGGCGGGCACGGGGTCGCCCGCCGCGTCGAGCAGGCGCAGGGACACGTCCCGCAGGGGGCGGCCGATCGGCACCGGCCCGCCGGCCGCGTCGGCGGGGCCGACCCGGTGGCCGGTGTCGATCACCGCGACCTCGGTGATGCCGTGCACGTTGAGCAGCGCCGCCGCCCCGGTGGTCGGGTGCGCCACCCACGGCCGCACGTCGGCGGCGGTCAGCTGCTCGCCGCCGACGATGACCAGGCGCAACGCCAGCCGGTCCACCCGCTCGTCGCCGGCCTCGGCCAGGGCGACCAGCGGCCGGAACGACGAGGGTGTGCGCATCAGCGCGGTGACCCGTTCGGCGACCAGCAGGTCGAGCAGCTCGTCCGGGTCCTGTGCGGTCTCCCGGGGCACCACCACCAGGGTCGCGCCGGTCAGCAGCGCCGACCACAGCTCGCACACCGACACGTCGAAGGCGGAGGAGTGCGTCAGCGCCCACACGTCGTCCGCGCCGAACGCGACCAGCCCCCGCAGCCGGTCGACCAGCCTGGGGACGGCGGCGTGGGTGACCACGCAGCCCTTGGGCCTGCCCGTGGAGCCGGAGGTGTGGATGACGTACATGGCGTTGTCGGGGTGCACCACCGGCTGTGGGGCGGTGGCGGGCAGCGCGGTGAGGTCCAGCCGGTCGAGCACGACCAGCTCGCCGGTGAGCGCCCCGGCGTGCGCGGCATCGGTGACGGTGACCGCCACGCCCGCGTCGGCGACCACGTGGGCCAGCCGCTCGGGCGGGTTGACCGGGTCCAACGGCACGTACGCCGCACCCGCCTTCAACACACCCAACAACGACGACACCAAGTCGACACCCCGGTCCAAACACACCCCCACCAACGACTCCGGCCCCACCCCCAACCCACGCAGGTGATGCGCCAACCGATTGGCCCGCGCGTCCACCTCCGCGTAGGTGAGCCGGTGCCGGCCGGCGACGACGGCAAGCGCGTCCGGCGTGGCCGCCGCGCGCTCGGCGAACAGCTCGTGCGGGCACCGCCCGGCGGTCTCGCCGACCAGCTCGGCCGCGCCGTCGGCGACCAGCCGCGCCAGCTCCTCCGGGGGCAGGCAGGTGGCCGTGGCGTCGCCGTCGGGGTCGGCGGCCATGGCTTCCAGCACCGCGCGCAGCATCCGGGCGACCCGCTCGCCGTGCTCCCGGGCGAGGGTGCCGGTGTTGGTCTTGACCGCGAGGCCGCGCAGCGAGCCGATGACGGCCAGCGCGAACTCGGTCGCGCCACCGCCGCCCTCCGAGCGGGTGTCCACGTCGCGGTCGTCGAGCGCGCGGAAGTCGAGGTAGCTGAACAGGGTGTCGACCAGGCGGCCGGGCACCCCCGCCTCCCGCTGGATCTCCGGCAGCGGGAACCGGCGGTGCGGCCACAGCTCGGCCTCCCGGGCGAACACCTCGCGGACCAGGTCGCGCCAGCTCCCGGTGGGCCGCGCGACCGGCAGCGGCACCGTGTTGAGGTACATGCCGCAGACCCGGTCGGCGCCCTCGACCTCCGGGCGCACGTGGCAGACCAGGCCGCTGTGGAACGAGTCCTGCTCGGTGAGCGCGCCCAGCACCTTGCCGTAGGCGGCGAGCAGCACGCTCTTCGGCGAGACCCGGACCGACGCGGCCAGCGCCCGCAGGTCCTCCTCCAGGTCGGCGACCTCCACCGGCACGGCGTAGTCCACCCGCTCGCCGGTCGGGTCGCCCCACGACGGCGGCAGCGCGACCGGCTCGTGCCCGGCCACCACGCCCCGCCAGTACCCGCGGTCGGCCGCGGAGCCCAGCGCCCGCCGCTCGGCGGCCACGGCGTCGGCGAAGCGCACCGGCGGCGCGGTCGGGACGACGGGCTCGCGCCCCGAGCGCAGCGCCCGGTAGTGGTCGACGAGCTCCATCATCAGCGAGTGCAGGCTCCAGCCGTCCAGCAGGGCGTGCGACTGGGTCAGCGAGAGCCGCCAGCCGCCCGCCCCGAGGTGCGCGGTCACCCTCAGCAGGGGCGCCGCCTCGATGTCGAACGGCGCGGCGCGTTCGGCGGCCACGAACCCGCGCAGCGCGTCGGCCTCCTCCTCCGCGGACAGCCGCCGCAGGTCGTGCACGGCGAGCGGGACGGTGACCGCCGCGTGCACCAGTTGGAGCGGTTCCCGGTAGCCGGACAGGTGGAAGGACGTGCGCAGCACCTCCTGTCGCGCCACCACCGCGCCGACCGCGCGCCGCAGCACGTCCTCGGCGAACGGCCGGGCGTCGCGCACCAGGTAGGACACCGTGCCGTGGTAGCGGTTGCCGCCGGTGTCGGCCAGCATCTCCACCAGCACGCCGGTCTGCACCTGCGAGAGCGGGTAGGCGTCGACGACGCCCTCCGGGAGCCGGGCCCGGTCCTCGGCGTCGAGCTGGGCGAACGGCGCCGCGGCGAGGTCGGCGGCGGGTTCGGCGCCCGCCCCGGCGACCAGCTCGGCGAGCCCCGCGACCGTGGCGCGCTCGAACACGTCGCCCACGGTCAGGTCGATCCCCTCCGCGCGCAGCCTGCCGACCACGGCGACCGCGCGGATCGAGTCGCCGCCGAGCTCGAAGAAGCCCTCGTCGACGCCGACCCGCCGGTGGCCGAGCACCGCCGCCCACACCGCGGCGATCCGCTCCTCCACGGGGCCGCGCGGCGCCAGGTACCCGGTGCGGGCGGTCGCGTCCGCGGCGGGCGCGGGCAGCGCCCGCCGGTCGAGCTTCCCGTTGGGCGTCAGCGGGATCTCGTCGACCTCGACGAACGCCGACGGCACCATGTAGCCGGGCAGGCCCACCGCGCAGTGGCGGACCAGGTCGGCGGGCGCCGCCGGGCCCACCACGTAGGCCACCAGCCGCCGGTCGCCGGGGGTGTCCTCGCGGACGACCACGGCCGCCTCGCGCACCTCGGAGTGCCCGGACAGCACGGCCTCGATCTCCCCCGGCTCGATGCGGTAGCCGCGCAGCTTGACCTGCTGGTCGATCCGCCCGGCGAACTCCAGCCCGCCGCCGGGCAGCGCGCGGGCCAGGTCGCCGCTGCGGTAGCGGCGCGACCCGGGCGGGCCGAACGGGTCGGGCACGAACCGCTCGGCGGTCAGCTCCGGCCGGTCGAGGTATCCGCGCACCACCCCGGAGCCGCCGACGTGGATCTCACCGGCGACGCCGGCGGGCACGAGTTCGCCGTGCGGGTCGAGCAGGTGCGCGGTCTGCCCGGTCAGCGGGGCGCCCACCGGCGCCACCGCCCGGTCGGCCAGGTCCGCGGTGGTGACCCGGTGGTGCGTGGTCACCACCGTGGTCTCGGTGATGCCGTACATGTTGACCAGCTCCGGCCGGTCCAGGCCCAGCCGGTCCGCCCACGGGCGCAGGTCGGCGGTCTCCAGCGGCTCGCCGCCGAAGATCACCACGCGGGTGGCGAGGGTGCCCGGCGCGGGCGCGGTGGCGGCCAGCGACCGGAACGCGGAGGGGGTCTGGCACAGCACCGTCACGCGGTGCTCGGCCAGCAGCCGCGCCACCCGCTCCGGGGCGCGGGCCACCTCGGGCGGCACCACCACCAGGGTCCCGCCATGCAGCAGCGCGCCCCACATCTCCCACACCGAGAAGTCGAAGGCGTAGGAGTGGAACAGCGCCCACACGTCGTGCGAGCCGAAGCCGTACCGCTCGCGGCCGGCCTCCAGCAGCCGCACCACGTTGCCGTGGGTGACCACGCAGCCCTTGGGCTTGCCGGTCGAGCCGGAGGTGTAGATGACGTAGGCCGCGTTGTCCGGCACCGCGGCCGGGACCGGGTCGGCGGCGGGTTCGTCGTCGCCGACGTCCTCCAGCAGCAGCACCGGGAACGCCGCCCCGCCCACCAGGTCGGCGGCGTGCGGCGCGGTCGTCACCACGGCCGCGACCCCGGCGTCCGCGGCCACGAAGCGCCTGCGCCCGGCCGGGCTCACCGGGTCCAGCGGCACGTAGGCCGCGCCGGCCTTGAGCACGCCGAGCAGGGCGGCCAGCAGGTCGGGACCGCGGTCGAGGCACACGCCGACCAGCGACTCCGGACCGACGCCCAGCCGGGCCAGCCGGTGCGCCACCCGGTTGGCCCTGGCGTTGAGCGCGGCGTAGACGAGCACCCGCTCCGGGTCGTCGCCCGCGACCACGGCGGGCGCGTCCGGGGTGGCGGCGACCCGCTCCTCGAACAGCTGCACCAGCGTCCTGCCCGCCCCGGTCCCGCCCGCGGTCCCGCCCGCGGCGATCAGCTCGCGCACCTCGTCGTCGGGCAGCAGGCACGCGTGCGCGTCGCCGTGGGGGTCGGCGGCCATCGCGGTGAGCGCGGCCCGGAACAGCCCGACCACCCGGTCGAGGTTGGCCCGGGTGAGCACGTGGGTCGTGGACCGGAAGCTGAGCACGCCGTCGAGCGCGGTGATGCCGAGCGCGAACTCGTTGGGCGCCTCGGTGAGGCCCCACCCGTCCTCGGCGACCTCCCGGTCGAGCCGGTGGAAGTCGAGGTAGCCCAGGAACACGTCGACCAGCCGGCCCGCGCCGGCCGGGCGCTCGATCGCGGGCATCGGGTAGTGCCGGTGCGGCCAGGCCTCGATCTCCCGGTCCGCCACCGACCGCACCAGCTCCAGCCAGGTCGTCGCGGACCGGTCCAGCGGCAGCGGCAGGGTGTTGAGGAAGGTGCCGAACACGCGGTCGGCGCCGGGTTCCTCCAGCCGGGTGTGCGTCACCAGGCCCGCGTGGAACGCCGGCTCGTCGGTGAGCCGGGCCAGCACCGCGGCGTAGCCGGCCACCAGCACGCTCTTGATCGACGAGCGGGCGGCGGCGGCGAGCGCGCGCAGGCCCGGTTCGAGCTCGGTGAAGGTGAAGCCGCCGCGCACGACCTCGGCCGGTGCGCTCCGGTCGCCCCAGTGCGGCGGCAGGGTGAAGGCGGTGTGGTCGGCGGTGACGCCGCGCCAGTACCGCCGGTCCTCCTCGGAGGCCAGGGCGCGCAGCTCGGCCGCGACCGAGTCGGCGAAGCGGACCGCCGGCCGGGGCGCGGGCTCGGGCCGGACGCCGTCGCGCACGGCGCGGTAGGCGGCCACCAGCTCCATGAGCATCAGCTGGTTGCTCCAGCCGTCCATGACCGCGTGGCTCTGGGTGAACCCGCAGACCCAGGTCCGCTCCGAGGTCAGGTGCGCGTGCACGCGCAGCAGCGGCGCGGCGGCCAGGTCGAACACCTCGGCCCGCTCCCGGGCCACGAAGTCGATCACCTCCCGCCACTGGTCCGCGGTGCCGACCCCGCGCAGGTCGTGCCGGCTCACCGGGACCTCGACCGCGCGGTGGACCACCTGTAGCGGCACGGAGAACCCGGTCAGGTGCACCGAGGTGCGCAGCACCTCGTGCCGGTCCACCACGATCCGCACGGCCGCGCGGAACGCGTCCGGGTCGAAGGGCGCGTCGTCGGCGACCCGGTAGGTGTTGACGTTGTGGTAGTTGTTCCGCTCGCCGTCGGCCAGCAGCTCCACCAGCATCCCGGCCTGGTTGCGCGACAACGGGTACGCGTCCACCGCGTCGTCGGGCAGCGCGGCCCGGTCCGCCGCGTCGACCAGCTCGAACGGGGCGACCGGCGCCACCGCGGCGGCGGGCTCGGCGCGACCGGAGAGCAGGTCGGCGAGCCCGGCCACGGTCCGGTGGGCGAACACGTCGCGCACCGCCACGTCGAGGCCCTCCGCGCGCAGCGCGCCGACCAGCGCGACGGCCCGGATCGAGTCGCCGCCGGACTCGAAGAACCCGTCGTGGACGCCCACCCGGTCCGTCCCGAGCACCGCACCCCACACGGCGGCCAGCCGCACCTCCAGCGGGCTGCGCGGCGGCACGTGCGCGTCGGCGGCGAGCGCGTCCGCACCCGGCGCGGGCAGCGCGGCCCGGTCGAGCTTGCCGTTGGCGTTGAGCGGCAGCGCGGGCAGCGCGACGAACGCGGTCGGCACCATGTGATCGGGCAGCACGCGGGCCAGCTCGGCGCGCAGCCGGGTCGGTTCCGGCTCGGCGCCGGCGGGCACCACGTAGGCGACGATCCGCTTGTCCCCCGGCGCGTCCTCGCGCAGCAGCGCGCGCGCCTCGGCCACCCCCGGCAGTTCGGCGAGGCGGGCCTCGACCTCGCCCAGCTCGATCCGGTAACCGCGCAGCTTGACCTGCCCGTCGCGGCGGCCCCGGAAGTCCACGCTGCCGTCCGGCAGGTGCCGGACCAGGTCCCCGGTGCGGTACAGCCGCGCCCCGGGCGGACCGAACGGGTCGGGCACGAACCGCTCGGCGGTCAGCTCCGGCCGGCCCAGGTAACCGCGGGCCACGCCGGTGCCGCCGACGTGCAGCTCACCGACGACTCCGGCGGGCACCGGCTCCAGGTGCTCGTCGAGCACGTACACCGCCAGGTTCGGCAGCGGTCGCCCGATCGGGACGGTGTCGGCCGGGACCAGGCCGTCAACCGAACCCGGGCCGTCGACCGGCAGCACGCAGGTGCCCACCGAGGCCTCGGTGGGCCCGTACTCGTTGACCAGCCGCACCGAGGGCGCCAGTCGGCGCCACGCCTCCACCACGCGCCGGGTCAGCACCTCGCCGGCGACCACGAGCACCGGCGCCAGCCCGTCCGCCTCGGCCGGGGACAGCTGGTGGGTGAGCACCTCCAGGTGCGCGGGGGTCAGCTTGATGAAGCTGTAGGGCGCGTGCTCGACCAGCCGGGCGCCCAACCCGGCGAGGTCGGTGTCCTGCGGCACCACGTGGACCGCCTGCCCGGCCGCCAGCGGCGCCCACAGGTTGGGCACCACCAGGTCGAAGGCGACCGAGGAGAACAGCGGCGCGCCGCCGGTGCCGCGCGCGGCCAGCTCGTCCACCGCCCAGGCAACGTGGTTGACCAGCCCGCGGTGGTGCACCTGCACACCCTTGGGGCGGCCGGTCGAGCCGGAGGTGTAGATCACGTAGGCGAGCCCGTCGAGGTCCGCGCGCACGGCGGGCGCGGTGTCCGGGCAGGACTCCAGGTCGTCGCGGTCGAGCACCACGGTCGGGATCACCTCGGGAACCGGGGCGAGGTGCCGGCTTTCGGTCAGCACGGCGGTCGCGTTCGCGTCGGCGAGCACGGTGGCCACCCGGTCGGCGGGGAACTCCGGGTCGATCGGCAGGTAGGCCGCGCCGGCCCGCCACGCGCCCAGCAGGGCGGGCATCAGGTCGGCGCCCCGGTCGAGCAGCACGCCGACCACCGACTCCGGTCCGGCGCCCAGCTCGCGCAGCCGGTGCGCGATCCGGTTGGCCCGCGCCTCCAGCCCCGCGTAGGTCAGCCGGGTGCCGCCGGTGACCACGGCCACCGCGTCGGGGGTGCGCCGGGCCTGCTCGGCGACCAGCTCGGCCGTGGTGCGCGTGACCGGCTCGGCCGGGTTGAGCGCCCAGTCGCGCAGGAGCCGGTCCCGCTCGGCGGCGTCGAGCGGCGCGGTGCGCGCGTCGCCGTGCGGGTCGGCGGCCATGGCGGTCAGCACGGCGCGGAACAGGCGCCCGACGCGCTCGGTGTTCGCGCGGCTGAGGGCGTGCGAGTCGGCGGTCAGGTGGATGTGGCCGTTGCGGGAGGAGACGGTGAGCGGGAACTCGGTGGGGCTGTCGTCGATGCCCACCGAGGCGTCGACCAGGTCCAGGTCGACCTGGCGGAAGTCCTGGTAGTTGAAGAACACCTCGATCAGCCGGCCGCCGCCGTGGTCGCGCTGGAGCGCGGGCAGCGGGTAGCGGCGGTGCGGCCAGGCCGAGACCTCGCGGGCGAACACCGAGCGGACCAGGTCGACCCAGGTGGCGTCGACGCGGTCGACGGCGATCGGCAGCGTGTTGAGGTACATGCCGTAGACCCGGTCGGCGCCCTCGATCTCCGGCCGCACGTCGTAGACCAGGCCGGCGTGGAACGACGGCGCGGTGTCCAGCGTCGCCAGCACCTTGGCGAACGCGGAGACCATGACGGCCTTGAGCGACGCGTCCGCGGCCCCGGCCAGGGCGCGCAGCCCGGGCGCCAGATCCGACCAGTCCACCATGACGTGGTGGTTGACCCGGGGCGCGTCCGGCGCGTCGCCCCAGTCCGGGGGCAGGCGGAACGCGGGCCGGTCGGCGGTGACCGCGCGCCAGTGCGCGCGGTCCTCCTCGGAGGCGAGCGCGGCCAGCTCCGCGGCGATCGAGTCGGCGAAGCGCACCGCGGGCGGCCGGTGGGCGGGCGTCGGGGCGCCGTCGCGCAGCACCCCGTAGAGCTCCAGCAGCTCCATGAGCATCGAGTGGTGGCTCCAGCCCTCCAGCACCGGGTGGCACTCGGTGACCGACACCCACCAGCCGCCGTCGCCGGGGAGGTGGGCGAAGAACCGCATCAGCGCCGGCGTGGCCAGGTCGAACAGGGTCTCCCGCTCCCGGCGCACGTGCTCGCGCAGCGCCGCGTCCGCCTCGCCCGCGGGGACCTCCACCACGCCGACCGGCATGGTCGCGGTCGCGTGCACCAGTTGCAGCGGCACGGAGAAGTCGGTCAGGTGCAGGGACGTCCGCAGCACCTCGTGCCGCTCGACCAGGACCTCCGCCGCGCGGTGGAAGGCGGCGGCGTCGAAGGGCCGCTCGTCGCGGATCCGGAAGGAGCTGACGTTGTGGTAGTTGCGGCGGCCGTCGGCCGCGACCATCTCCACCACCATGCCGGTCTGGAGCTGCGAGAGCGGGTAGGCGTCGACCACGCCCTCCGGCAGCCGCGCCCGGTCCTCGGCGCCGATCAGCTCGAAGGGCGCGACCAGGGCGGGTGCCGGTGCGGCGGCGGGCCGCTCGGCCAGCACCTCGGCCAGCTCGGCCACGGTCCGGTGGTCGAACACGTCGCGCACGGCGAGGTCCAGGCCCTCGGCGCGCAGCGCGCCGACGAGCGCGACCGCGCGCAGCGAGTCGCCGCCGAGGTCGAAGAAGCCGTCGTGCGCGCCGACCCGCGGCACGCCCAGCACCTCGGCCCACACCCGCGCCAGCCGCTCCTCGGCGGGCGTGCGCGGCGGCACGTGCCCGGTCACGCCGAGCGCGTCGCGGTCGGGCGCGGGCAGCGCCCGGGTGTCCAGCTTGCCGTTGGCGGTCAGCGGGAGCGCGGCCAGCCGGACGAACGCCGAGGGCACCATGTAGTCGGGCAGGTCCCGGGCCAGCGCGGCGCGCAGCTCGGCGGGCACCGGGTCGGCCCCGGCCTCGGGCACCACGTAGGCCACCAGGCGCCGCTCCCCCGGCCCGTCGGCGCGGGCCACCACGACCGCAGCGGCGACGCCGGACAGGGCGGACAGGGCGGCCTCGACCTCGCCCGGCTCGACCCGGTAGCCGCGGATCTTGACCTGGTGGTCGAGGCGGCCGACGAACTCCAGGCCGCCGTCGGCGCCGCGGGCGGCCAGGTCGCCGCTGCGGTAGGCCCGCGACCCGGGCGGGCCGAACGGGTCGGGCACGAACCGCCGCGCGGTCAGCTCCGGCCGGTTCAGGTACCCGCGCGCCACGCCGGGCCCGGCCACGTGGATCTCGCCCACGACGCCGACGGGCACCGGCAGGCCGTCCCGGTCGAGCAGCCGCACGCGCAGGTCCGCCAGCGGCGCGCCGACCCGGTTGGCCGCGTGCGGCGCCAGGTCCTCGGCGGTCACCCGGTGGAAGGTGGTGTGCACCGTGGTCTCGGTGATGCCGTACATGTTCACCAGCGCGGGCGCGTCCAGCCCGAACCGATCCGCCCACGGCCGCAGCTCCGCGGTCTCCAGCTTCTCGCCCGCGAACACCACGGCGCGCAGCGCGAGGCCCTCCGGCGACGGTTCCGCCGCGGTGAGCGCGCGGAACGCGGACGGGGTCTGGCTCAGCACGGTCACCCGCTCCGCGACGAGCAGGTCGAGCAGCTCCTCCGGCAAGCGGGTCACCTCCCGGGGCGCCACCACCAGGGTGCCGCCGTGCAGCAGGGCGCCCCACATCTCGAACACCGACACGTCGAAGGCGAAGGAGTGGGTCATCGACCACACGTCCCCGGCGGTGAACGCGAGGTGCTCGGCCGCGGTGGACATCAGCCGCAGCACGTTGGCGTGGGTCAGCACGCAGCCCTTGGGCTTCCCGGTGGAGCCGGAGGTGTAGATCACGTAGACGGCGTTGTCCGGCCCGGTCACCGGTTCCGGCGCGGTGGTCGGCGCGCCCGGGTCGGTCAGCACGTCCTCGACCAGCAGCGCAGCCGCACCGGTGCCGGCGACCAGCCCGGCCAGGTCGGCCTCGGTCACCACGGTGGCCAGCCCGGAGTCGGCGACCACGTGGGCCAGCCGGTCGGGCGGGTTCACCGGGTCCAGCGGCACGTAGGCGGCGCCCGACTTGAGCACGCCGAGCAGCGTCGGCAGCAGCGCCGCGCCGCGCTCCAGGCACACGCCGACCAGCGACTCCGCGCCCGCGCCCGCGGCGCGCAGCCGGTGCGCGAGCCGGTTGGCCCGCCGGTCGACCTCCGCGTAGGACAGCCGTTCGCCGCCCGCCACGACGGCGAGCGCGTCCGGGGTCCGCGCGGCCTGCCGCTCGAACGCCTCGTGCACGGTGCCGCGGACCGGGGCGACCGCCAACGGCTCGCCGAGGACGAAGTCCCGCTCGACCGCGTCCAGCATGTCCACGGTGGACAGGGACGCGCCCGGGTCGGCGACCAGCCCGTGCAGCAGCCGGACGAAGTGCCCGGCCAGCCGCCGCACGGAGGCGGGCTCGAACAGGTCGGTGGCGTACACGAACCGGCCGCCGAGGTCGTCGCGGACCTGGAGCTCCAGGTCGCACTTGGCGATGCCGCCGGTCACCTCGACCCGCTCGACCTCCAGCCCGGGCAGCGCCGGCACGCCGTCCCGGCGCTCGTGCATGGTCATCGCGACCTGGTAGAGCGGCGTGCGGGACATGTCGCGCTCGGGGCGCAGCTCGTCGACCAGGCGCGCGAAGGGCACCGCCTGGTGCTCGTAGGCCTCCACCAGCGTCGTCCGCGCGCGGTCGACGAGTTCGGCGAAGGAGGGGTCACCGCGCCACGTGCCGCGCAGCACCAGGCTGTTGATGCCGTAGCCGATCAGGCCCTGGAGCTCGGCGCGCGTGCGACCGGACACCACGGTGCCCACCGGGACGTCGGTCTGCCCGGTGTAGCGGGCCAGCAGGACCTGGAAGGCGGCGAGCAGCACCACGAACGGCGTCGTGCCGTGCGCCCCGGCCAGCCCGCGCACGCGCTCGGCGAGCCCGTCGGGCAGCTCGTAGGGCACCTCGGCGCCCCGGTGGCCGCGCACCGGCGGCCGGGGGTGGTCGAGCGGCAGTTCGGTGGGCGAGAGGTCGGCCAGGCGCGTGCGCCAGTGGTCGAGGTGGCGCTCCAGCGCCTCGCCGGCCACCTCGGCGCGCTGCCAGGCCGCGAAGTCGGCGTACTGCACCCCGATCGGTGGCAGCGGCGACGGCGCGCCCGTGGTGAAGGCGGCGTAGAGCGCGGCCAGCTCCTCGCCGAGAACGCGGGTGGACCACGCGTCGAAGGCGATGTGGTGGAACACCAGGGTGAGCACGTGCTCGTCCAGCCCCACCCCGAGCAGCCGGATCCGGACCGGCCACTGGTGCTCCAGGTCGAACGGCGTGCGCGCCTCCCGCCCGGCGATCGCCGGGACGTCCGCGTCGGCGACCGGCTCGACCGGCAGCTCCAGCAGGGCGGGCGGGTCGATCACCTGGACCGGCTCGCCGCCCGCCTGCGCGTAGCGGGTGCGCAGCACCTCGTGCCGCGCCACCAGCTCCGACAGCGCCAGCCGCAGCGCGGGCAGGTCCAGGGCGCCGCGCAGCCGGAAGGCCAGCGGCACCAGGAACTCGGCGCTGTCGGGTTCGAGCCTGCTCAGGAACCACATCTGCTGCTGGCCGTGCGACAGCGGCAGCGGCACGGTCCGGTCGACCCGCTCGATGCCGCGCCGCGATCGGCCCGCCTCGCCGCGCAGCCTCCGCCGCAGCAGCTCGTCGCGCAGGTCGCCGACGCCGCGCTCGATTTCCCCCGTGCTCATCGGTGCTTTCCTTCCGCCGCCGCGTGGTCGTCCGGTGCCGGGGCGCGTCCCCGTCGGGTACCGGGATCGGGTGCCCGGGACGTGCCCGGGCGCACCCGCGCCCCGGGCGTGGCTTCAGTCCGCGTTCGCCTGCGCCATGCGCTTGCGCAGGCTCAGCGGCCTCATGTCCGTCCACACGGAACCGATGTGCGCGAGGCACTCCGCGCGCGAGCCCTCCACGCCCACGGTCCGCCAGCCGGCGGGCGGCTCGCGGTCGGCGCGCCAGATGGAGTACTGCTCCTCGTGGTTGACCACGACGTGGTAGCGCTGGGTGTCGTCCTGCTCGTCGGCCATCGCGGGTCTCCTCGGGAATCCTGGGACGCACGGCTCTCGCGTGCCGACCCAGGCTGTTCCCGGACCCGATACTCCTTCTATACCTTCGCTTCCCGGCCCGCGGGCGCCCGCCCGGAACGCGGGGAGCCGGCCGCACCGGAACTGGGGGTGGTCCGGTACGGCCGGCTCCGGCCGCTCCACGCGTGGGCCGGGTGCGTGGAGCTAGACCTGGGCGGGTTCCCGCGAGGGGCCGCTGACCGGCGAGGTCCGGTGCCGCTCGCCGCCGGGGAACCACCGCAGCCAGCCGGGCAGCGTCCAGGCGCGCTCGCCCAGCAGGGACATCGCCGCGGGCAGCAGCACGCCGCGCACGACGGTGGCGTCCAGGATCACCGCCACCGCCATGCCGATGCCGAGCTGCTTGTTCTCGATCGCGGTCAGGGCGATGAACACCGCGAACACCGCCGTCATGATCACCGCCGCGCTGGTGACCACGCCGGCGCTGCTCTCGATGCCCGCGGAGATGGCGGCCCGGGCGTTGCCGGTGGTGGCGAGCCGCTCCCGCACCCGGCTGAGGATGAAGATGTGGTAGTCCATGCTCAGGCCGAAGAGGATGACGAAGATGAACAGCGGCAACCAGTCCATCACCCCGCCGTAGGAGGTGAAGCCGAACACGGGTTCGAGGTTGCCGTACTGGAAGATCCAGGTCACCACGCCGCACGCCGCGCCGATGGCCAGCAGGTTGAGCACGATCGACACCAGCGGGATGGCCAGCGACCGGAACGCCACCACCAGCAGCACGAACGCCAGCAGCAGCACGAAGCCGAACACCAGGGGCGTGCGCTCGCTGATCCGCTGGGTGAAGTCGTAGATCTGCGCGGACTTGCCGCTCACCGCGTAGTCCACCCCGTCGACCCGGCCGAGGGTCTCCGGCAGCAGTTGGGTGCGCAGTTCCTCCAGGGCGCGGTTGGTGGTCTCGTCGGTGCCCGAGCCGGAGATGGGGACCCGCAGCACCAGCGCCCGGTCGACCTGGGCCACCGCGATCGGGTCGTGGATCGCCCCGTCGGCCGCGGTCCGGTCCCGCAGCTCGTCGACCGCGGCCATGATCTCCGGCGTGCTCGCGGCGGAGCCGTCCTCCCGCCACACCACGACGCGGGTGGGCGTGGGCGCGCCGGGGAACGCCTCCTGCATGCGCACCGCGTTGTCCACGGCGACCACGCTGCGCGGCAGGCTGTTGACCACGGCCGCGTCCTGGAGGTGGATGTTGAGCACCGGCAGCGCCATGACCACCAGGGCCAGCGCCGCCCCGCCGCCCCACAGCGCCGGGCGCCGGACGACCCGGCGCACGATCGCCGACCAGATCCGCGACTCGCTCGCGGTGACCCGGCCGCGGCCCAGCAACGGCACGCGCAGCTTGTCGACCCGGTCGCCGAGCAGCGCCACGGCGGCGGGCAGCACCGTGACCGAGGCGATCATGGCGAGGCCGACCACCAGCACGGTGCCGACGGTGAGGCCCCGGAAGGCGTCCAGCTCGGTGAACAGCAACCCGGTCAGGCACAGCATGACGGTCAGGCCGGAGACCACGACCACGTGCCCGGAGGTGCGGGCGGTGACGCGCAGCGCGGCGTCGCCGTCGCGGCCCGCGAGCCGCTCCTCCCGGTAGCGGCGCAGGTAGAACAGCGAGTAGTCCACGCCGACGGCGATGCCGATCAGCAGGATCAGCGACGACACCGCGCTGTTGATCGGGATGACCTTGCCGATCACCTGGAGCAGGGAGAAGGTGGCCAGCACGCCGGTCAGCGTGAGCAGCACCGGGATGCTCGCGGCGACCAGGGAGCCGAACACCAGCACCAGGATGATCAGCACGATCGGGAGGGAGAGCAGGTGCGACCGGTTGAGGTCGTCCTTGACGATCTGGTCCACCGCGGTGGTCAGGCTGCGGTCGCCGGCCTGCGCCACCCGCAGGTCCGGGTAGCGCTGCGCGGTGGCGTCGACCGCGTCCACCGCCGCCTTGAAGTTCGCCCTGACCCGCTCGGCCGGCCCGGCGACCTCGAAGGTCACCAGCGCGGAGCGGCCGTCGGCGGAGATCAGGTCGGCGCCGTCGGGCGCGGTGGGCGAGCGGACGCCGATCGCCGCGCCCCCGGTGCCGTTGAGCGCGGCCACCAGGTCGTCGGCCGCCCGGCGCAGCTCGGGGTCGTCGGCGAACGCCGCGCCGCCCGGTTCCCTCGCCTGGACCAGGACGCTCTCCCGGATGGGGTCGAACCCCTCCTGCTCGTTGAGCACGGCTTGGGCGCGACCGGTGTCACCCGGGTCGGAGGTGCGCGCGTCGGGGCCCTCGACCACCATGCCGGCCAGGAAGGCCACCGCGACCAGGGCCAGCCAGCCGCCGATCGCGACGCCGCGGTGGCGGACGGACCAGCCGGCGATCCGCTCGACGAGGGCGATCCGGGCGCCCACCGGTTTACCGGCTCCCGGCGGCCGGCCGCCGTCGACCGACTTGCTTGTCGGCACCATGAGGTGATGTCCTTTCGGCGAAGGGGTACTGCCGTGCGAACTCGCCGGTCCGGCGAGGGTGGGTACTGCTTCTGCCAGGCCCGGGGCGCCGAGTTGCCGCTCGGCGCCCCGGGGTCGTGCTACTCCACGTCCTTGAGCACGCGCTCGATCCCACCCAGCCGCGTGCGCACCTCGTCCAACCGCTTGTCGATCTCGGTCAACCGGCGGTCGGCGTTCTCCTGGGCGACCGCGGCCGACTCGGCGAGGCTCCGGTAGGCCTGTTCGCGGTGCAGGGCGAACCGGGCCCGCCGACTGGCCGCGAGCTGCCAGATCGTCACCGCGATGACCACGGTGAGCAGGATGAAGGCCCCGGCGACGCCGAACGCCTCCTGCCATTCTCGGCCGCTCATCTGCTGTGGTCCTCTCTGCCCTGCGGCGCCTCGGCCGCGCTGAGCGTTCGTGCCGCGTCCGAGATGGACCGCGGCGTCAGGTGGAAGGCGAACGGGTTCACCTCGTAGAACTTCATCGCCTTCCCGTCCGGCGAGAGTTCCGGTTGGGCCGTGACGAGCCCCGCCGACTCCAGCTTGCGCAGGTGCACCTGCAACAGCGCGCGGCCGATGCCGAGGGTGCGGGCGAGTTGGCTGACGTAGCTGCGCCCGCCGGCCAGGGTCGCGAGGATGCGCATCCGGTGCGGGTTGGCCAGCGTTCCCAGCACATGCACCAGATCATCCCCGGAGGGCGATGTCCCTACCATATCAACACCTGGCACATGCCAAGAAATGTTAGCACCTGCCACACCGACCGCCAACCCCTCGTCCGGGAGGGTCACCCGACCGGGGCGCCGGAGGGGTCCGGACACGCGAACGGCCGGGTGGGAACCCACCCGCCCGCCGAGCACGAGACGATCACTGCGGAGTGAACGCGCCACCGGACCGCACCGGCGACGCGCGGGGAACCTCAGGAGGTCCCCTGCATCACCTCCAGGCTGGTGCGGCACCCGGAGGTGATCGGGTGGTCCGCACCGAGGACCCGGGCGCAGACCTCCAGCGTGGAGCGCTGCTGCCGCTCGGCGGCGTCGCGCCGGCCGAGGCGGTGGAGCAGGACGGCGTGGTTCACGCGACTGCCCAGCGTGGCCGGGGCGTGCTCGCCGAGCGCGGTCACCGAGGCCTCGACCAGCTCGCGCTGCAGGCGCTCGGCCTCGGCCAGGTCGCCGGCGTCGACCAGGACGGCGGTCAGGAAACGTTGACCCAACAGCGTTGTCCCGTCCGTCGGCCCGAGGACGCGGGCGCAGTCGGCGTGCGCGGCGCGCAGCTCGGCCTCGGCCTCCTCCAGCCGGCCGGCGCGGTGCAGGGCGAAGCCGAGCGCGTTGCGCAGCTCCAGCACCTCGCGGTGGTCGGCGCCGAGCCGCTCGACCGCGGCGGCGACGGCGGCCCGGCGGGCCGGGACGGGATCTTCTGCCGACATGATGTCCCCCTCTGGTCGGAAGCACCCCTCGCCCCGAGGCTACCCCCGCGACGGGGGTGCCCGACGACGCCGGCGGGGCGGCCCGGGTGTCACCCCGGGCCGCCCCGTCGATTCGCGATCGCCTGGCGGCGCGGTCGGCCGCTCCCTGCGGTTTACAGCGGGATCCAGTAGTACCCGCCGTCGATGTAGGTGCAGTAGTGGATGATGCCGAACCTGTCGGTCTTCCAGTCGCCCAACTCGTCCCTGGTGCAGGCACCGGGCGGGTTGGTCAGCGGCTGCACGACGCCGGCCGGGGCGGCCGTCGTCTCCGCGGCCTGCGCCGTGGCGGCGCCCAGGGACGTCAGCCCGAGGAGCGCGGCCACACCGGCCAGCGTCGCGAGGGCGTATCGGATGTGCTTCATCTCGTCTCCCGTTCTGGAGGTCTTCTCCACCTCCTTGGCAGGTGTCACCACTGTGGCCGGTCCGACTGACGAACGACTGACGGAGCGGGGGCGCGCCGGCCACCGACCGTCCACAAGGGACTTCCCGACACCTCGGGGGGAAGTGCGCGCGAGGGCGCGCCGACAGCCCGGTGCGATTCGATAATTCTCCTATGCGGAAACTATTCGAACCCGCCGACGTGCGACGACGCGATGTTGACATCAATGGGAAGACTTGTGCCAATATCTTTTGAGGAGTGCTGCGGCAACCGCGTCTGACTACTGGGGACGGGGAACTTCATGTCCGATTCACCAGGCTCTTCCGTGCGCGCCCGGGTGCTCGGTCCGCTGGAGGTGCGGCGGCGGGACCAGCCCGTGGAAACGGGACCGGTGCGCCAGCGGGTCATCCTCGCCCTGCTGCTGCTCAACACCGGGCGCCCGGTCCCCCGGGCGCGGCTGGTCGACGTGCTCTGGTCCGCCCCGCCCGCGAACGCGGTGAACAAGGTGCAGGGCTACGTCGCCGCCCTGCGCAACGCCCTGGAGCCCGGCCGGCGGCGCCGGGGCGAGTCGATCCTGCGGCACAGCGGCGGCGGCTACTGCCTCGACGTGCCGCGCGACCTGCTGGACCTGTCGGTGTTCGACGACCTGCTCGCCGCCGCGGCGGGCGCCCGGCCGGACGCGGCGCTCGGGCTGCTGCGCTCCGCGCTGGAGCTGTGGCGCGGCGACGTGCTCGCCGACCTGGGCGAGGCGGTCGCCGACCTGCCGGAGGTGCAGGCGGTGCGCTCGCGGCACCGGCAGGCGGTGCTGCTGGCCGCCAGGCTGGCCGAGGGGCGCGCGGCCAGCGCCGCGCTGGTGCCGCACCTGGTGCGGGCCACCGGTCCGGCCCCGCTCGACGAGGAGCTGCACGCCGCGTTGGTGGTGGCGCTGCACCGCTGCGGCAGGCGGGCCGAAGCGCTGCGGGTGTTCCACGCGGTGCGGGAACGGCTGGCCGAGGAGCTCGGCGTCGGGCCGGGCACCCGGCTCTCCGAGGCCTACCACCAGGTCCTGCGGCCCGACGCGGACCTGTCGGTGCCCGCCCAGCTGCCGCCGGACGCGCCGGGGTTCGCCGGCCGCTCCGCCCTGGTCGGGTCGCTGACCCGACGGCTGACCGAGCGGCGCCGCGACCCCGGCGTCGTCCTGCTCTCCGGCGTGGCGGGCGCCGGCAAGACCGCGCTGGCGGTGCGGGTGGCCCGTCTGGTGGCCGAGGTGTTCCCGGACGGTCAGCTCTTCGCCGACCTGGAGGGCACCGGCGACCGGCCCGCGGACCCGGACGAGGTGCTGCGCGGGTTCCTGGGCGCGCTCGGCGTGCCCGACGAACGGGTGCCCGCCGCGCTGCCCGCGCGCACGGCGCTGTTCCGGTCGCTGCTCGCGCACCGGCGCGTGCTGGTGGTGCTGGACGACGCGCGCGACGCCGCGCAGGTGCGCCCGCTGCTGCCCGGCTCGGCGACCAACGCGGTGCTGCTGACCAGCAGGTCCCACCTGGCCGCGCTCGACGTGGCGGACCGGGTGGACGTGGGTGTGCTCAGCACCCCGGACGCCGTCGCGCTGCTGTCCGCGGCGCTGGGCGGGCCGCCGCGGGACGGCGCGGGCGAACTGGTCGCGGCGTGCGGGCACCTGCCGCTCGCGCTGCGCATCGCCGCCGGTCGGGTCCTGCTGGGCGGCCGGGAGGACCTGGGCCCGGTCACCGGCCTGCTGCGCGACGAGCGGGTCCGGATGGATGAGCTGAGGCTCGACGACCTCGGGGTGCGCGCCAGCCTCATGCCCAGCTACCGGCGCCTGGAGGCCGCGTCGGCGCGCGCGTTCCGCCTGCTGGCCGCCGCGCCGTGCCCGGCGCCGAGCACGGCCGCCGCCGCGGTGGCCCTGGGGACGGGGCCGGACCGGCTCGCCGGCCTGCTGGAGCCGCTGGTCGACGCGCACCTGGTGCGGGTCGACCGGGGCCGGTGCGAGTTCCACGGCCTGGTGCGCGCGTTCGGCCGGGAACGGGCGCTGGCCGAGGAACCGGAGGCGTGGCTCGGGCAGGCCCGGACGAGGCTGGCCGGCTGGTACCTGGGCGCGCTGTGGCGCGCGGTGCACGCGGTCCTGCCCGGGTCGGGTGGCGGGGAGGTCCGGCTGCCCGGCGCGGCCGGCGCGCCGCGGTTCACCGACCCGGCGGTGGCCTCGTCGTGGCTGGACGACCACGAGGACGACCTGGTCGAGGTGATCCGCCACGCGATCGAGGACCGCCTCGTGGACACCGCCGTCGCACTGGCCGCCACCGAGCGCTTCGGCCGCTACTTCACCCGGCGCGGCCACCCCGGGCACCACCGGCGGCTGTGCGAGGCCGCGCTGGACCGCGCGTGCGCCGAGGGCGACGCGGACGGCCAGGCCCTGGCCGCGATCGGCCTCGGCGCCGCGGCCCTCCAGGCGGGCGACCCGGACACCGCCTTCGAGCACCTGTCGTGGGCGGTCAAGCACCTCGACCGGTCCGGTACCCGGGAGGAGGCGACGGCGTGGGCCGACCTCGCCCTGGTGCACGACGCCAGGGGCGAACCCCGCGAGGCGCTCGACGCCCTGCACCGCGCCCGGCAGATCTACCAGCGGGTCGGCGACGAGCGCGGTTCGGTCGCGGTGCTGGGTGGGCTGGGCAGGCAGCACACCGCGCTCGCCGACTACCCGTCGGCGCTGGTGACGCTGCGACGGGCACTGGCCCGCGCCCGGCGCCTCGGGCTGGCCGAGCTGGTCGCCGACCTGCACAACGGGATCGGCGACACCTGGCGCCACGCCGGTGACGCCGAGCAGGCCGTGGCCGGCTACCAGGCGGGGTTGAGCCGGGCCGAGCGGCTCGGCGACGTGCGCGTGGAGGCGGCGGCGCTGGAGGGCTTGGGGCTGACCTACCTGCGCAGCGGCCACACGCGGCGCGCCGGCGAGAAGCTGGCGCAGGCGGCCGACCGCTACCTGGCGCTCGGCAACCACCCCCGGGCCGCCGCGCTCCGGGCTGCGCTCTGAGCGGAACGGGGTTCGGCCCGAGAGCCGGTGGCGGAGTCGGCGGGCAGCGGAGTCGGCGGGCAGCGGGAGCGGCGGGCAGCGGGAGCGGCGGGCAGCGGGCCCACGCGTCCCGGCCGGGCAGCCCCCGTCGCAGCACGGCGCACCGGCCGGGACACCCGTCACCCGTCGAGGTCGAAGACCTCGCGGCCCCACTGCTCGTCGTAAACGGTGTCGAGGTAGTGGTTCCCGAGGTCGGGCGAGATGGTCACCGCCGTCAGGTCGTCGCCCGCGCCGGCCCGGTCCAGCCAGGTCAGCGCCCCGGCCACGGCCGTCCCGGTCGAGCCGCCGAACAGGAAGCCCTTGCGCAGCATGGCGCGGCACGCGCGCACCGCGTCCACCTCCGGCACGTGCAGGACCTCGTCCACCCACGACTCGTCGAGGATGGCGGGCCGCACGCTGGAGCCCAGACCGGGGATCATCCGCCGACCGGGCGGCATCCCGAACGTCACCGAGCCCACCGAGTCGATCGCCACCACCCGCACGGACGGGTGGTGCTCCCGGAAGTACCGGGCGCAGCCCATCAGCGTGCCGGTGGTGCCCGCGCCGACGAAGAGCACGTCCAGTTCCGGGAAGGCCTTGGCGATCTCGGGCCCGGTGGTGCGGTAGTGGCCGCCCCAGTTGCCCGGGTTGGCGTACTGGTTGAGCCACACGTAGTCCGGGTGCTCCCGGCACAGCCGCCGCACGCGCGCCAGGCGGGTGCCGAGGTAGCCGCCCGCCTCGTCGGGCTCGTCGACCACGTGCACCTCCGCGCCGTAGGCGGCCATGACGCGGCGCGCGGCGGCGGTGGAGCGCACGTCGGTGACGCACACGAACCGGTAACCCCTCGCCGCGGCCACCACGCTCAGCGCCACGCCCATGTTGCCCGAGGACGACTCGACGACCGTGCCGCCGGGCGCGAGCGCGCCCAGCCGCTCCTGGACCTCCACCATCTCCAGCGCGGCCTTGAGCTTGATGGACCCCGCGAAGTTGAAGCCCTCGCACTTGAGGAACAGACTTCGGCCGAACGCGCCGCGCAGGTCGACGTACAGGTCGCCGACGTTGAAATCGGCCGGACTGGTGATGATCGACGTCACGAGCTCCCCCCCGATGCCGGTATCGGGAAAATCGTGTCGCTCCGTCGATATTCCGGCTATACGCGGGCTGCGCGGGGCCGGGTACGGAAGAAATATAGGCGTCGCGCAAAAGGTCGGTCCCACGTCTCACCCGTGGGGAGCACACCGATGGCACACGACCCGAACTGGGTTCCCGAGGAACTCGACCCGACCGGCCTGGGGGCGGAACCGACCCCGCGGGGCCTGATCGACTTCCTCGCCTCCGACAACGGCCTGGACGAGCTGCTCGTCCGGCACAAGGCCCTGGTGTTCCGGGGCTTCGGCGTCACGAGCGCCGAGCTGCCTGAGGTCATGGACCTCCTGCTGCCCAACCGCCTGGCCTACGTGCACGGGAACTCGCCGCGCACCAAGGTCGGCGACAACGTCTACACCTCCACCGAGTACCCGCCCGAGTACACGATCTCCATGCACAACGAGATGTCCTACGCCCACCAGTGGCCGTCGCGGCTGCTGTTCTTCTGCGCGCGGCAGCCCGGCAGCGGCGGCGCGACGCCCGTGGTGGACGGGGTGCGCTGGCTGGAGTCGCTGGACCCGGAGGTTCGGGAGGCGTTCGTGCCGGGCGTGCGGTACGTGCAGAACCTGCACGGCGGCAAGGGGTTGGGCAAGAGCTGGCAGGACACGTTCGAGACCGGCGACCGCGCCAAGGTGGACGCGTTCCTGGCCGGCGCCGGTGCGCGCTGGGAGTGGAAGGACGACGGCGGGGTGCGGGTCGAGCAGCACCGGCCCTCGACGACCCGGCACCCGGTCACCGGCGACGAGGTGTGGTTCAACCAGGCCGACCAGTGGCACGTGGCGGGTCTGGGCGACGAGACGGCCGGCGCGCTGCACTCCATCATGGACGAAGCGGACCTGCCGCAGTCGGTGACGTTCGCCGACGGCTCGCCCATCCCCGCCGAGTACGTCACGCAGGTCCGCGACCGGGGCCTCGACGCGGCGGTGGACGTGGACTGGCGGGAGGGCGACCTGCTGCTCATCGACAACGTGCTGGTGGGGCACGGCAGGCGGCCGTTCACCGGCGCGCGCCGCATCCTCGTCGCGATGTCGGACTGACCGGGACCGGACCGTGGCGATCGCGCTCGCGCCCGTGCCGCCGATCGGCGGGCACCCGCTGCTGCTGTTCCTGCTCCAGGTCGGGCTCCTGCTGGCGGTGGCGCTGCTGCTGGGCAGGCTGGCCGTGCGCTGCGGGCTGCCCGCGATCGTGGGCGAGCTGCTGACCGGCGTGCTCCTCGGGCCGTCGCTGCTGGGCCACCTCGCCCCCGCGTGGTGGGCGTGGCTGTTCCCGCCCGATCCGGCGCAGTTCCACCTGCTCGACGCGTTCGGGCAGTTCGGGGTGCTGCTGCTGGTCGGCGTCACCGGCCTGCACCTGGACTTCGGCCTGGTCCGCCGGCGCGGCGCGACGGCCGCGCGGGTCAGCCTGCCGGGGTTCGCGGTGCCGCTGGCGCTGGGCATCGCGGCCGGGTTCGCGGTGCCCGCGTCGCTGCTGGCCGGCCGGGGCGACCGGCCGGTGTTCGCGCTGTTCCTCGGGATCGCGATGTGCGTGAGCGCCATCCCGGTGATCGCGAAGACCCTGCTGGACCTGAAGCTGCTGCACCGCGACGTCGGCCAGCTCATCCTCGTGGCGGGGACGGTGGACGACGTGCTCGGCTGGATCGGGCTGTCCGCGGTCACCGCCATGGCCACCACCGGGCTGCGGGCCGGCGGGGTCCTGCGGTCGGTGGCGTTCCTGGTGCTGTTCCTGGTGGTGGCGGCGCTGGTGGCCCGGCCGCTGGTGCGCCGGGCGCTGCGGGCGAGCACCCGGTCCGAGGGCGGGACCACCGTCGCGGTCGCCGTGGTGGTGGTCGTGCTGTGCGGCGTCGTCACGCACGCCCTGGGCCTGGAGGCCGTGTTCGGGGCGCTGGTCGGCGGCGTCCTGGTGCGGGCCGCCGGGCCGGACGTCCTGGCGCGGCTGGCACCGCTGCGGACGCTGGTGACCGCGGTGCTGGCCCCGGTGTTCTTCGCGACGGCCGGGCTGCGCGTGGACCTCACCGCGCTGGCGGACCCGGTGGTGGCGGTGACCGCGTTGGCGCTGCTGGCGATCGCGGTGGTCGGCAAGTTCACCGGGGCGTGGCTGGGCGCGTGGACCAGCGGTCTGAACCGGTGGGAGGCGCTGGCGCTGGGCGCGGGCCTGAACGCCCGCGGCGTGGTCGAGGTGGTCGTGGCGATGGTCGGCCTGCGGCTGGGGGTGCTGAGCACGGCGACCTACACGGTGGTGGTGCTGATCGCCGTCGTCACGTCGGTGATGGCGCCGCCGATCCTGCGCTTCGCCACCGCGCGCATCGAGGTGGCCGCGGAGGAGGAGGTGCGGCGCGCCGAGTTCGAACCCGCCGCGCCCGCGGTGGGCAAGGGGTGAACGCGGTGCACCGGTGGCAGGGCTCGTCGTGGACGAGGACCGCGCTGCCCGACGGCACCGACGACGAGCACACTCGTACCCGCGCGGGTTCGCGCCGCACAGCAGCGGCCTGCCGGCCGCGCAGATCCACACCACCCACGAGGGTTTGGTGCGCTGGCCGGGCACCGGGCGGCAGGCTGCGGGCCCGGTCGCCGCGACCACGTCCGTGCACGACCTGTCCGCCCTGCCGGACGGCCCGGTCGTCGCGGCGGCGCGCAGCCGTTCATCGCGCGGCTGACGCCCTGACGGCATCGACGAAGGGTGCCGGGTGATCCCGGCCCCCTTCGCCGTGCGCGGAACCCTCAGCGCAGCCCGAACCGGATCGGCAACTTCTTGAGGAACCGGAAGTTCACGCTCTCCAGCCACTCCAGCCGCGGTTCCGCCACCCTCAGGTCCCTGGTCCGCGCCAGCAGCGACGCGATCGCCAGCTCGATCTCCGCGAGCGCCAGCGACGCGCCCAGGCAGTAGTGGATGCCCGACCCGAACGACAGGTGGTCGGTGGCCTTGCGGGTCACGTCCAGCCGGTCCGGGTCGGGGTAGTGCCGGGGGTCGCGGTTGCCGGCGCCGACCACCAGCGCCACCGACTCGCCGGCCGCGACCCGCACGCCCGCGACCTCCAGGTCGGTCAGCGCGACGCGGGTGGTGAACTGGACCGAGCTGTCGTAGCGCAGGAACTCGTGCGCGGCGTTCGCCGCCAGGTCCGGCCGCTCGCGCAGCAGCCGCGCCTGGTCGGGGTGCTCGACCAGGGCGAGCACCGCGTTGCCGATCAGGTGGGTGGTGGTGGCCTGGCCGGCGTCGATGAGCAGCAGGAAGTTGGCGAAGACCTCGTCCTCGGTGTAGTCGCCGCTCGCCAGCTGGGGCGCGACGACCTGGCTGAACAGGTCGGCGCCGGTGCCGTCGCGGCGGCCCGCCACGCCCTCGTCGAACACCGACCGCAGCCGGGCGATGCGCGGCAGCTCGGCCCGCGACTGGGTGAAGTACTCGTGCAGCAGGCCCTGCCAGTCCTCCAGCAGGTGCATGTGGTGCGCGGGCACGCCCGCCAGCCGGCCGACCACCTCGCGCGTCAGCGGTTCGGAGAAGTCGTGGATGACGTCCATCCGCCCGGTGGGCACCACCCGGTCGAGCAACCGGTCGACCTGCTCCTGGATGACCGGTCGCATCCGCCTGGTGAACCCCGGCGTCAGGCCCGGCCGGACCAGCCTGCGCAGGTGCGTGTGCCGCGGCGGCTCGTTGAACAGCATCATGTCCGCCAGCGCGGTGCGCAGCGGCGCGATCTCACGCCGCGCGGTCGGCGACAGCTGCTCGTGGAAGCCGTCGATGCGCGCCCCGGAGAGGCGGTCGTCCTTGGCCAGCCGGGCGATCTCGTCGTACCCGACCACCACCCAGGACCGCATCCACTCGTCCCAGTGCACCGGGCCGCTCTCGCGCAGCGCGCGGTAGAGGGCGTAGGGGTTGCCGCCCCACTCGTCGGTGAGCACGGCGAGCAGGCTCGGCGCGCTGGTGGCGCTCGCGCGAAAACCGGGTGCGTTCATGGTCACCACGGTCGCCCGGCGACCTATATTCCTTCGGTAGCCCCGCTATCGGCGCCGGCCACCCGGACCTCCGCGGGCGGTCCTGTGTGGACACACCCGCGCGCGGCTCACTCGACTTCCCTGAGCACCCGCTCGATGGAGGCGAGCCGGGTGTCCACCGCGGCCAGCCGCTCGTCGATGGCCTCCAGCTGCCGCCGGGTGGCCTCCCGCTCGCGCTCGGCCGACTCGGCGAGCGCGCGGTACGCCTCCTCGCGGCCCACCACGACCTTGGCCCGCCAGGTGGCGGCGAGCTGCCAGATCCCCACTGTGATCACGGCCGTCAGCAGGACGAAGACCCCGATGGTGCCGACGACCTCCATCCAGTCTGAATCCCGCATCACGGCGTTCCCTTCTCGCTTTGCCGCGGGCTGAGCGTCCGCACGGCGTTGGCCACCGACTCCGGCGTCAGGTCCAGGTGGAACCTGGTGACTTCGTAGAACTTCATGGCCTTGCCGTCCGGGGAGAGCTCCAGCTGCGACGTGACGAGCCCCGCGTGCTCCAGCTTGCGCAGGTGGACCTGGAGCAGCGCGCGGCTGATGCCCAGCTCCCGGGCGAGCTCGCTGACGTAGTTGCGCTCCCGCACCAGGGCGGCGACCACCCGCAGCCGGTGCGGGTTGGCCAGCGTGGCCAGCGCCAGGACCAAGCCGTCCCCCGTCGGCATGGGGAGGCTCATTGCGACTCCTGGGCCATGCCAAAGAACCTTAGCAGGTGCTAACCTGACCTACAACCGGAGCACGGGGAGGGGGCCGATCGGCACCGGCGAACCGGCGGTCAACATCTACGCGGGATCTATACCGCAGCCATAACGGGTTTCCGATCGCGTCGCCCGAGGGGCCGATGGCGACATTTCGGAACTTACCGCGAGGTAACCGAACGGCGATAGGCGATCATCCGGCGATCTGGTCAGTTCGCCGAACTTCGGCTACGGTGACGGATCGAGGACACTCCGGTCGGGTAAGCAGTGATCACCGGCGGCACCGGCGGCGATCACATTGCACCGCGGAGCCGGCTGGGTATTCCGACTCACACGGTGATGACATCCCGACCTCCTCGGACAACAACTCGCATGGGGGGATGCTTGGTGGAGTTCAGGATATTAGGACCGGTAGGACTCTGGGCCAACGGCGTCGAACTGCCGCTTAAGGGGTCGAAGCAGCGGACGATGCTGGCCGCGCTGCTGATCGCCGACGAACGCGCCCTGTCCGACGCCTACCTGGGTGAAGCGCTCTGGGGGAAGAACCCGCCGAAGACTTACCAGGCGCAATTGTACACATATGTTTCGCGCCTCCGGCCGCACCTGCGCGACAACATGAGAATCATCCGGAAAGGACCGGGCTACCAGCTCCGGACGGGTTCCGCGAGATTCGACTACAAGGAGTTCGACGAGTTGTCCCGAGCGGGCCGCACGGCCCTGCGCGACCACCGCTACGACAAGGCGGCGGACTTGTTGGGAACGGCTCTCTCGCTGTGGCGGGGACCGACCCTGGCCGATGTCACCGAGCACATGGCGGAGGCGGAGCGGCCCCGGATCGAAGAGGCGAGACTGGAGGCGCTGGAACTGCGGATCGACGCGGAACTGGCGCTGGGCAGGCACGACCGGCTCACCGCGGAACTCACCGGCCTGGTCAACACCCACCCGTTGCGGGAACGGCTGCGCGCGCAGCTGATGATGGCGCTCTACCGGTCCGACCAGCAGGCCGCCGCGATCGCCACCTATCACGAGGGGTGCCTGCTGCTGGCCGAGGAACTGGGCGTGGACCCGGGCCCGACGTTGCGCAGCACGTACCAGGCGATCCTGACCGACGACCTGGGCGCGACCACCGCCGCCGCACCGAGGCCGCGCCCGCCGGCGGTGGCCGCGGCGCGGCCCTCCACGCTCCCGCCGGACATCGCGGACTTCAGCGGGCGCCGGGAGCAGCTCGCCTCGGTGGCCGAGGTCGTCGGCCACGACGACGAGTCCCGGCCGCCGCCGGTGCTCGTGGTGACCGGCATGGCGGGCCTGGGCAAGACGGCGCTCGCGCTGCACGCGGCCAACCGCCACCGCGCGGCCTTCCCGGACGGCCGGCTGTTCGTCGACCTGGGCGGGTCGACGGACCGGCCGCGCACCCCGGAGGAGGCGCTCGGGGTGCTGCTGGAGGCGTTGGGGCACAACGACGTCCCCGCGTCCCTCGACCAGCGGGCGCTGCTGTACCGCAACGCGCTCGCCGAGCGGCGGGTGCTCGTGGTGCTGGACGACGCGGCGGACGACGAGCAGGTCCGCGCCCTGCTGCCGGGCGCGCCCCGGTGCCAGGTGCTGGTCACCTCGCGAACGCCGCTGCCGACGCTGGAGGGCCAGCGGACGGTGTGGTTGGAGCCGTTCACCGACGAGGAGTCGCTCGCGCTGCTCATCCGCATCACCGGGGCGAAGCGCGTGGTCACCGAGCGGACCGAGGCCGAGCGCATCGTGTGGCTGTGCGGCGGGCTGCCGCTGGCGATCCGGGTGGCGGGCGCGCGGCTGGCGGCCAAGCCGCACTGGTCGCTGTCGTGGTTCGCCAACCGGCTCTCCGGCGACCGGCGGCGGCTGGGCGAGCTGAAGCTAGGCGACCTGGACGTGCGGCGCAGCCTGGCGGGCAACCTGCGCGGGCTGTCCGCGGGCGACCGCGCCGCGCTGCTGCTGCTCGCCGACTTCGACGCGCCCTCGTTCGGCTACGCGGCGATCGGGCGCCTGCTGGGGGTGGCGCAGCCGGTGGCCGAGCAGGTCACCGAACGGCTGGTCGACCGGCACCTGCTGGCGCAGGAGGGCACGGACCTCGACGGCGAGCTGCTGTTCGGGTTCCACCCGCTGCTGCGACTGCTGGCGCGGGAGATGCGCCAGGCGGTGGGGATGCGCGTGTCGTCGCGCGACCTGCGGGCCCGCCTGACCCTGCGGCCCGCTTGAGCACACGACCCCGATAGTCCACTCTGGACCTGATGGTCTGTCCAGAGTGGACTATCAGGCGGCCGCCCCGCCGGGAACGGCGTCCCGCCCGGCGGGACGCCACCGCGTTCGCACGACGGCGGCGAGCGGGCGGCACGGCGTCCGCCGAGCCCGCCCGAGAAGTCGTTCACCGATCCCCATCGGGTGCTGCCGGCATCTCGGGGACCGCTGACTGCGGAGGAAGCCATGGCTGCCCGGCACCTCACACCGGGCCACCGCACCGAGGCCGTTCGACGGCCCGGTGCCGCCCGGTGACATCGCCATCAGGAACCGATGCACCGCAAGGAGCTTCCCCCATGTCCGGAACACCCTCGTCCACCTGGTACGTGGACTTCTTCACCGAACTGCCCAACGAGTTCTGGCGGCGCGCCGTGCCACCGGAGGTCACCGTCGAGGAGATCGACTTCGTCGAGGAACGCCTCGACCTCGCGCCGCGCTCGCTGGTCCTGGACGTGCCGTGCGGCAGCGGACGGCACAGCCTGGAACTCGCGCGACGCGGCCACCGCGTGACCGGGGTCGACCTGTCCGCCGAAGCGATCGGGCACGCCCGGCGCGCCGCCACCGACCTCGACGTCGACTTCACCTCAGCGGCCGACCTTCGTGTCGAACGGCGGTTGCCGGGCCGCTGTTGCCCGGCAACCGCCGTTCATGATGATCGTTGACGCACTTCTCGACGTGGTGGAGGCGGTCGTGGCCGTCAGCGGCGTCGCAGGCCGCAGCCGATCACCGGAGCCGGGTATGCCGTCGCAGTGCCGGCACGTGGATCGGTGGCAGCCTGGCGATCGCCCTTCGTCCACAGGCCAAGAGCAAAGCTCGACCGCACCTGGTGGGGTTCGTTCAGCAGGTGCCGTTCGATTCCTTCATGCCCGTGTTGGCGCCTGCGGTGCGGTTGACGATGCCGGGCACGCAGGTGGTCTGGTCGAGTGTGTAGGCGTAGGGGATGGAGACCGTGGTGGTGGACTTGACGTCGGGGCCGGCGGGGTTGGTGTCGCTGCCGGGGGCGGACCAGGTCGCGTTGTCGA
>NZ_BAAAKE010000035.1:0-84597 GCF_039527585.1 Saccharothrix xinjiangensis
ATGGTACTGCACTCGTGAGGGTGTGGGAGAGTAGGACGCCGCCGAACATTCTTTCCCTCAGGGGCACCCGCGAGCCGGGTGCCCCTGAGGGCTTTTTTGCGTTACCGTCGCGCCCGTGGCCGAGGTGACGATTCACGATGACCTTGCGGAGTTCTGGGACCTCACCGGGGACTTCTTCAACGCCGACCCCGTGTTCCACAGCATCCCCATCGCGGGGGTGAACCGCCGGCTCAACCACCCCGACCCCGATGACGCGCCGCCGCTGCTGGTGACGGTGTCCGAGGCCAACGTCCTGGTGGCGGCGGCCCTGCGCACGCCGCCGTGGCCGCTGACGCTGACCGGCGTCCCGGCCGAGTGGGCGGAGACGCTCGCGGACGCGTTGGCCGGTGAGGTGGAGCTGCCCGGCGTGAACGGTCCGAGGGACGCGGTGGAGGCGTTCGTCGTCGCCTGGTCGGCCCGCACGGGCTGCGCGGCGCACGAGGTGATGTCCCTGCGCCTCTACCAGCTCGGCGAGCTGGTGCTCCCGGACGTGCCGGGCGAGGCCCGGGTGGCGACCGAGGACGACGTCGAGCTGCTCACCTCGTGGTACTCGGAGTTCCGGGTGGAGGCCACCGACCAGGTCGGGGACGAGGGCGTCGAGGAGCAGTCGGCGCGGTACGTGCGGACCACCCTGGCCGCCGGCTATGGCCACGTCCTCTGGTGCGACGGTGACGGCGCGCCGGTCTCGTGGGCGTCGACGAGCGCGCCCGCGTCGTCCATGTCCCGCATCGGTCCGGTCTTCACGCCGCCGGCGCACCGCAGGCGTGGCTACGGCGCGGCGGTGACGGCGGCGTGCGCGACGTGGGCGCTGGAGAACGGCGCCGAGCACGTCGTGCTCTACACGGACCTGTCGAACCCCACGTCCAACTCGGTGTACCAGCGGATCGGCTTCCGGCCGGTGGTGGACTCGGCGGAGTTCGCGTTCACCCCGGCCAGTGGCTGAGCAGGTCGCCCGGCTGGCAGTCCAGCGCCTGGCACAGCGCGGTGAGCGTGCTGAACCGGATGGCCCTGGCCCTGCCGTTCTTGAGGACCGACAGGTTGACCACGGTGACGCCCACGCGCTCGGACAGCTCGGACAGCGTCATCCCGCGCTCGGCCAGCAACCGGTCCAGGTGCACGTGGATGGTCACACGGTTCCTTCCAAGTCCTCGCGCATGTCGGCGCTCGTCCACAGGATCTTCCCAAGGGCGAGCAAGCCGACGCCGGTGACCACCGCCCACCACGGCACGTCCCACTGCGAGAGGAGCGCCAAGGCCTCCAGGTCCTGGGGTAGCGCCCGTTCGAGCAGCCACCCGACCGCGACGGCCTCGACCAGGGTCGCCGCGGGCAGGGCCACGAGCACGAACCACCCGAGGCGGCGCACGCGCTCCGCCGTGCCCCTGGTGTGGATGCCGTCCCGGGACGCCTTCTCCAGCAGCACCAGCAGCAGGAGGAGCGCGATGGCGGAGCCGAAGGCGGTGGGTGCGGTGTCGAGGAAACCGAAGACGCGTTCCAGGGCGGTCGGTCCGTCGATGCAGACGTTCTCCACCTCGATGGTGCTGCGCACGCCCTCGCTCACCCGTGCGCCGCTGTCGCGGTGGACGACGGGCAGGTCGGTGCGGAAGCACTCGGGGTGACCGTTGACCGCGCCCACGACGGCCCCGAGCACGGTGGCGCCGGCGACCAGCACCGCCGTCACCGACCACAGGAACCGGACGACCCTGGTGAGCGGTCCGAGCGGGTCGGTGGTCCTCGTACCACGGCCTTTCGACATGACGCCCCCCGCGCATATCGTTTTTCGTTACTATCGATAAACGATACCGTCTGCGACGTCGCGTGTCAGGGGCCTGTTGCGGACGTGCGAGGAGAACACCAGGGACGTGGTCGTGTCGCCGTACCGCTGGGCCTGCTCGACGAAGCCCTCCAGCTCGACCATCGACCGGCAGACCACGCGGAGCAGCCAGCAGTCGTCCCCGGTCACGTGGTCGGCGTCGCGCACCCGGGCCGAGGTCACCACCCGCTCCCGGAACCGCGGCGTGTCCAGGCTGCGCACCCGCACCCGGACGATCGCCTCGATCGGCAGCCCGAGCCGCTGCGGGTCGACCACGGCCGCGTACCCGGTGACGATCCCCGCCTGCTCCAGCCTGCGCACCCGCTCGGTGGTCGCGGGCGCGGACAGGGAGACCCGCTTGGCCAGCTCGGTGAACGTCATCCGGCCGTCGTGCTGGAGCAGGTCCAGCAGTTTCCAATCCACGTCGTCCAGTTCCACCGTGGAATCGTAGGCGGGACGCGGGGAACGCCTGGAGTTCCCCCTGTGGGTGAACGTGCTGGTCAGCGACGATCTACCCATGACGAACACGCTCCGCCACCCCGCCGCCGACCCCGCCGAGGCCGTCGCGTTCTTCGCCGCCGAACTGGCCTTCGAGGCCGACCCGGACGACGTGGCGCGCGACCTGGAGGCCGGGGACACCGCCGGATTCCGGCTGGTCGAGACCCGGAGCCGCGAGGCGTTCGAGCGGGCCCGGATCCCCGGCGCGGTCAACCTGCCGCACTGGGAGGTGGACGCGGCCACGACCGCCGACTGGGACCGCGACCTGGTCTACGTCTGCTACTGCGAGAGCTCGGCGTGCAACGCGGCCACGAAGGGCGCGCTGAAGCTGAGCGCGCTCGGGTTCCGGGTGAAGCGGCTCGCCGGCGGCATCACCACCTGGCGGGCGGCGGGCCACCCGGTGGAGGGGACCGGCCTGCACGGGGTGACCTGCGACTGCTGATCTACCCTCGGTCGGGTGACGCGTCTGCTGGTGCTGCAACCCGATCGCGACGACCCGCCGGCCCGCCTCGGCGAGTGGCTGACCGCCGCCGGGGCGGTGCTGGACGTCGTCGAGCCCTACGCCGAGCCCCTGCCCGCCGACCTGGGCGGCTACGACGGCGTGGTGTGCCTGGGCGGCGCCATGGGCGCGTTGGACGACGCCGAGCACCCGTGGCTGGCGGACGTGCGCCGGCTGCTGTCGGAGGCGGTGTCGCGGCGCGTGCCGCTGCTGGCGGTGTGCCTGGGCGCGCAGCTGCTCGCCGCCGCCACCGGCGGCCAGGTGCGGCGGGCCGCGCAGGGGCCCGAGGTGGGCGTGATGCTCGTGGCCAAGCGGGACGCGGCGGGCGACGACCCGCTGTTCGCCGACCTGCCGTGGACGCCGGACGTGCTCCAGTTCCACGCCGACGAGGTGTCGCTGCTCCCGCCGACCGCCGTGCTGCTGGCGTCCTCGCCCCGGTGCGCGAACCAGGCGTTCCGCGTCGGGGACCGCGCTTACGGGGTGCAGTTCCACATCGAGACGACGCCCGAGGTGGTCCTCAAGTGGGCCGAGCGCCACCCCGGCCCGCGGCCCGGCTGGCTCGACCCGGTTCGGTTGGACGCCGCCCACGAGGACATTCGGGAGGTGTGGCAGCCGTTCTGCGAAAGATTTGCGCGCCTGGCGGCTGGAGAGCTGACGATCCAACGGAGGCTGCCGTTGGTGTGACGAACCTCTGTTGAGACGAGGATTCATTGGTTGGACATGTAACGTTCACCTACGACGGTGTCGGTCCAGCCGGAGGAATCAGCGTGGATGCCTCGCTCCTCGTCATCATCGTGGTCGTCACGGCATTGGTCTTCGACTTCACCAACGGCTTCCACGACACCGCTAACTCGATGGCGACGTCCATCGCCACCGGCGCCCTCCGGCCCCGCACGGCGGTCGCCTTCTCCGCGGTGCTCAACCTCGTCGGCGCGCTGCTGTCGGTCGAGGTCGCCAAGACCATCTCGGGCGGGATCGTCGACGACGCCCTGATCACACCGGCGGTCGTGTTCGGCGGCCTGGTCGGCGCGATCACGTGGAACCTCGTGACCTGGTACGCCGGCCTGCCGTCGTCGTCCTCGCACGCCCTGTTCGGCGGCCTGATCGGCGCCACCTGGATCGCGTCGGGCGCCGGCGCCGTGCACTTCGACGAGGTCGTGGACAAGGTCGTCGCGCCCGCCATCGCCGCGCCGCTGGTCGCGGGCATCGTGGCCCTGCTCGCCACCTACCTGACCTACCGGATGACCGAGCGGGCCCGGAAGTCGGTCAACGACAAGGGCTTCAAGGCGGGCCAGATCGCGTCCGCCGCGCTGATGTCCCTCGCGCACGGCACGAACGACGCGCAGAAGACCATGGGCATCATCACGCTCACCCTGATCACCGCGGGCACCCTCGCGCCGGGCGCGGAACCACCCCTGTGGGTGATCCTGAGCGCGGCGATCGCCATCGCGCTGGGCACCTACCTCGGCGGCTGGCGCATCACCCGGACCCTGGGCACGGGCCTGACCACGATCGAGGCGCCGCAGGGCTTCGCCGCGCAGACCAGCGCCGCGACCGTGATCATGGCGTCGTCGCACCTGGGCTTCGCGCTGTCCACCACGCACGTGGCGTCCGGCGGCATCCTGGGCTCCGGCCTCGGCCGGCGGCGCGACGCGGTGCGGTGGGGCGTGGCCGGGCGGATGGCCGTGGCGTGGCTGCTCACGCTGCCCGCCGCGGGCATCGTCGGCGCGCTGGCGGGCAAGGTCGCCTCGCTCGGCACGGCGGGCGTGGTCGTGGTGGCGGTGGTGGGCGCGGGCGTGGCGCTGGGCATCTGGCTGCTGTCGCGCCGCGAACCGGTGCGGCCCGAGCACGTGGTGGACGAGATCGCGGCGCGGGCCGAGGCGCACAAGGTGGCGGCGTGAAGGTCGACTGGGCGGCCCTGGGCGCAGTCTTCGGGGTGAGCCTCGCGGTGGTGCTGGGCCTGGTCCTGCTGTTCTCGGTGGCGTTGCGGGCGCTGTCGGCGCGCGAGGCCGAGCGGGAGCGCGGAGGTTCGGCGGTCCTGCCGACGGCCGCGGCGGCGGTGTGCCTGCTGGCGTGCGTGACCGTGGTGTTGCACGGCATCTACTTGATCGTGGCCGGCTGACCGGCGCCACCGCGCCCCGGGCGGGCTACGGTGTTCGGCGATGACCGATCCAGCCCGCACCCCGACGTCCCCCGCGCGGTTCGGCCTGACCGGGGCGCGCAGCGGTGAGCACCTGCGCGCCGCCGGGTGGTGGGAGGGCCGCGGTCCCTCCGCCGGCCACGAGCCGGTCCTGGTCGCGCTGTCCCGCAGCCCCGACCCGGACCTGGCGCTGCTCGGCGCGGACCGGCTGCGCGACGCGCTCGGCGACCGGTGGGCCGACCTGGACGCGGCGCTGGGCGACAACGAGGCGCTGCGCGGGCGGCTGCTGGCCGTGCTGGGCTCGTCGACCGCGCTGTCGGACTTCCTGGTCGCCAACCCGGACCGGTGGACCGACCTGGCCGACCCGGAGCCGCTGGACGCCGGGGCGTTCGCGCCCGCGCTGGTCGGCGCGGTCGAGGGGCTGACCGGCGGTGAGGCGGTGCGCGCGCTGCGGGCGGCGTACCGGGCGCTGCTGTGCCGGGTCGCCGCCGAGGACCTGGCCCACGTGGTCGAGCCGGAGCAGCCCTACGTCAGCTACGACGAGGTGGCCGGGCTGCTGTCGGACCTGGCGGTGGCCGCGCTGCGGGCGGCCCTGGACGTCGCGGGCAGGCAGGTGCCGCGCTCCGGGGAGTGCTCGCTGGCCGTCATCGCGATGGGCAAGTGCGGCGCGCGGGAGCTGAACTACGTCAGCGACGTGGACGTGGTGTTCGTCGGCGAGGGCGACATCGCCGTGGCGACCCGGCTGGCCAGCACGGTGATGCAGGTGGCGGGCCAGGCGTGCTTCGAGGTCGACGCGGCGCTGCGGCCCGAGGGCAAGGCGGGCGCCCTGGTGCGCACCCTGGACGGCCACGCGTCGTACTACCGGCGGTGGGCGCGGACCTGGGAGTTCCAGGCGCTGCTCAAGGCCCGGCCGGTGGCGGGCGACGAGGAGCTGGGCCGGCGCTACCTGGAGGTGGTGCGCCCGCTGGTGTGGACGGCCGCCGAGCGGGAGGACTTCGTGCCCGACGTGCAGGCCATGCGCCGCCGCGTCGAGGACCACGTGCCCGCGGGGCTGGGCGACCGGGAGCTGAAGCTGGGTCGCGGCGGGCTGCGGGACGTGGAGTTCGCCGTGCAGCTGCTGCAACTGGTGCACGGCCGCGGTGACGAGGAGCTGCGCATCACCTCGACCACGCAGGCGCTGGCGGCGCTGGGTCGCGGCGGGTACGTGGGCCGGGCGGACGCCGCCGACTTCGGCCGCGCCTACCGGTTCCTGCGCACCCTGGAGCACCGGTTGCAGCTCCAGCGGCTGTTGCGCACCCACCTGTTCCCGGCGGACGGCGACGCGGGCGCGTTGCGGTGGCTGGCGCGCGCGGCCGGGCTGTCCGCGGAGGGCGGGCAGTCGGAGGGGCAGGTGCTGCTGGCGGAGTTCCGCAAGCGCGCCAACCAGGTGCGCAGGCTGCACGAGAAGCTGTTCTACCGGCCGCTGCTCCAGGCCGTGGCGAACGTGCCGACGGAGGCGTTGCGGCTGACCACGTCGCAGGCGGCGGCGCGGCTGGCCGCGCTGGGCTACGCGGCCCCGGACGGCGCGCTCCGGCACATCGAGGCGCTGACCAAGGGCGTGTCGCGGCGGGCTCGCATCCAGACCGCGCTGCTGCCCGTGCTGCTGGACCTGTTCGCGACCACACCCGACCCGGACGGCGGGCTGCTGTCGTACCGGAAGGTGTCCGAGGCGCTGGCCGAGACGCCCTGGTACCTGCGGCTGCTGCGCGACGAGGGCACGGTGGTCGACCGGCTGGCCTCGCTGCTGGGCACCTCCCGGTACGTGCCCGAGCTGCTGATGCGGGCCCCGGAGGTGCTGCGGCTGCTGGCCGACACCGACGCGCTGGTCGGCGTGGACCCCATGACCATCGGCAACCCGCTGCGCAGCACCGTGTCCCGGTACAGCGACCTGGACCGCGCGGTCACCGCCGCCCGGTCGCTGCGCCGCCAGGAGCTGCTGCGGGTGGCGTGCGCCGACCTGCTCGGGCTCATGCCGCTGCGCGCGGTGTGCGTCTCGCTGTCCGAGGTGTGGGTGGCGGTGCTCCAGGCCGCGCTGGACGCCGTGGTGCGCTCGGCGGGCGAGCCCCTGGCGGCGATCGCGGTCATCGGCATGGGGCGGCTCGGCGGGCGCGAGCTGGGGTACGGCTCGGACGCCGACGTGGTGTTCGTGTGCGAGGCGGCCGAGGGCGTGGCCGACGGCGACGCGGTGCGCTACGCGTCGTCGGTGGTGGAGCGGGTCCGGCGGGTGCTCAGCGCGCCCAGCCAGGACCCGCCGTTGCAGGTGGACGCCGACCTGCGGCCCGAGGGCAGGCAGGGGCCGCTGGTGCGCACCTTCGAGTCCTACCGGGCGTACTACGCGCAGTGGTCCGAGCTGTGGGAGGCGCAGGCGCTGCTGCGGGCCCGGTTCATCGCGGGCGACGCGGAGCTGGGCGCGCGGTTCGTCGAGCTGGTCGACCCCGTCCGGTACCCGGAGCGGGGCCTGGACACCGCCGCGGTGCGGGAGGTCCGGCGCATCAAGGCGCGGGTCGAGGCCGAGCGGCTGCCGCGCGGCGCGGACCCGTCCACGCACACCAAGCTGGGGCGCGGCGGGCTCGCGGACGTGGAGTGGACCGTGCAGCTGCTCCAGCTCCAGCACGCGCACGAGGTGCCGGGCCTGCGCACGCCGTCCACCGTGCGGGGGCTGCGCGCGGCCGCGGGGGCGGGGCTGGTGTCGGAGGACGACGCGGCGGCGCTGCTGGAGTCCTGGACGACGGCCACCAGGGCGCGCAACGCGGTCGTGCTGGTGCGCGGCAAGGCCGGTGACCAGCTGCCCACCGCCGGGCGCGACCTGGCCGCGGTGGCGTGCGCGATGGGGCACGACGACCCGGGCGAGTTCCTCGACGCCTACCGGCGCACCACGCGGCGGGCGCGCGCCGTCGTCGAGCGGGTCTTCTACGGTTCCTGAAGACTGGGCGCCGTGAAAGCGATTGCGCAGAACGAGTTCGGGGATCCCGAGGTCCTCCGGCTGCAAGAGCTGCCCGATCCGCCGATCGGCTCGGACCAGGTGCTGGTGGAGGTGCGGGCGGCCGGCGTGAACCCGGTGGACCGGCTGGTGCGCGCCGGCTACCTGGCCGGGGCGGTGCCGCACCACTTCCCGCTGGTCCCGGGCTGGGACGTGGCCGGCGTGGTGCGCGCCGTCGGGCCCGCGGTGGACGGGTTCGCGGTCGGCGACGAGGTGTTCGGCTACCAGCGCAAGGACCACGTGCAGCACGGCGCGTACGCGGAGCTGATCGCGGCGACCGAGCGGGGGCTGGCGCACAAGCCCGCGTCGCTGTCGTTCGAGGAGGCCGGCGGGTTGGCGCTGACCGGGCTGACCGCGTTGCAGTCGTTGCGCAAGGTCGGCGTGTCGCCCGGCGACGTGGTGCTCGTGCACGCCGCCGCCGGTGGCGTCGGGCACCTCGCGGTGCAGGTGGCGCGCCTGCTCGGGGCGTCGCGGGTGATCGGCACGGCGTCGCCGCGCAACCACGGGTTCCTGCGGTCGCTCGGCGCCGAGCCCGTGGCGTACGGCGACGCGCTGGTGGACAACGTGGCCGAGGTCGTCGGCGGCGACGGCAAGGTGGACGTGGCGTTCGACTGCGTGGGCGGCGCGGCGCTGAACGACTCGCCGGCACTGGTGCGCGACAACAGCCGGATCGTGTCAATCGTCGACACGAACGTGTTGGAGTTGGGCGGGCGCTACGCCTACGCCAAGCCGGTGCAGGAGGACCTGCGGTGGCTGGCCGGGCACGCGGGCGAGGGCGGGCTGAAGGTCGAGGTGCAGCAGGTGCTCCCGCTGGAGCGGGCCGCCGAGGCGCACCGCCTGCTGGAGGGCAGGCACGTGCGCGGCAAGGTCGTGCTGGCGGTGTGACCCGGGTGGAGGGCCCCTGGCGGGGCCCTCCGGCTCACTCCTCGTCGGCGGTGGGCACCGAGCTGAGGACCTCCACGACCCACTCCTCGACCAGCTCGTCGGACTCCTCCTCCGTGACGAGCCGGTTGGCGACCCGGACGCCGAGGCCGAGCACGTCGACGGCGGCGATCGCCTCGATCGCCTCGGTGGCGGAGTCGAAGATGTTGGTGGACAGGACCTGCGCGGCGATTGCGACGTCTTCAGACACGGCGCGACCCTAACCGGCCTCCACGAACGGGGCATGGACAGCCCCGTTCGGAGACGTGGAGTCGCAAGAAGGTGACCCAGCGTAGATGAGGGGGGTCGGTCCATTGACTATTCACCTTCGGACCACCGAAACTGACGTCGCTCAAATGGGGGATGTTCACGTTCGCACGCCTGTGCCCGGACGAAGGACGTCATGGCCGACCAGTTCCACCACGGGACCCACCGCACCAAGGGCGGCGCGACCCTCAAGATCGGCGCCGTCGTGCTCGGCGTGCTCGTGCTGCTGGGCGTCGTCCAGGCCGTCACCGCCGGCACGGTCGGCGTCGGGGCCCTGAGCGTCACGCTGCGCGAGTCGGCGACCCCCACGACCTCGACGCGCGCCGGGACGACCGACGACACCGCCGGTCCCGACGGCGCGGCCGGCCTGGACGGCGCACTCGGCCCGGCCACGTCCGCAGACGCCCCGCCGAGCGCGGCCGGCAAGTCGGTCACCGGCTCCTGGAAGCAGTCCCGGGGGCTGCTCACCGTCGAGGTGACCGAGGTCGAGGACCAGGCCGGACGGGTCAGGGTGCACGTCACCGCGGTCAACGCCAGCACGTCGAAGATGGACCTGCCGATCCCGTCGATCACCGCGGTCGACGACGCGGGGCGCGAGTACCGGGCGTCCCTGGCGACCAGCAAGTGGTCGGCGACGATCGCGAAGAACTCCACCCTCACCGGGATCGTCGACCTGGACCGCGGGCCGGCCGCCGGGAGCAGCGCGTTCGCGTTGACGTTCGGGGGCATCGTGGGCCAACTGGCCCCCACCGGCGGCGAGATCACGGTGCCGGGGATCCCGTTCCCCGCGTAGCCCGCGAGCGCCACGGCCCGTCGCGACAGCCGATCGCCGTGCCCGGCGCCGGCAGTCGTGGACTGCGCGATCGTCACAACCTCGGCGGACGGGAGTGGCTGGGCGGCGGGCCGCGATGCGGGGCGTCGGTGCCAACGTGAGGCGGGACTGGCCGCGCGTCGCCGCAGGCGGCGCGCCTTGATCCCGCAGAGCCGGGTTCGGCAGAGGTTCAGAGAGCGGACCGGACGAGCGCGAGCAACGGCTCGGCGACCCCTGGCGCGGCGGCGATGGTGTGCGTGGCGGTGGCGGTGTGCTCGGCCCCGGAGCTGTCGAGCACGAGTGCTCCGGCTTCGCGGGCGATGAGGACGCCTGCCGCGATGTCGCAGGTCTTGTTGGACAGGATCACCGCGCCGTCGATGCGGCCTTCGGCCAGCCACGCGAGGTCGTGGGCCGCTGAACCGAACATGCGGATGCGCTCGACCTCGGCGGCGAGTGCTGCGGTCAGTGCTACGCGCTGCTTGTTCTCCTCGTCCGAACCTTCGCCGGTCGCGTAGTCGCCGATGGCGATCATCGCCTTCGGGAGTTCGGCCGTCTTGCTGACGTGGATCGTCTCGCCGTTGACGTGCGCACCGCGGCCCTGTGCGGCCAGGGCTGGACCACGCACGGGGCCTGGTCGGTGATGAGGGTGATGTGGCGGATGGGCTCGGGAGAAGCCGGCGGAAGCGGCGTGAACGCCGGACGGCCGAGGGCCGGGTGACTGGACTCAGTCACCCGGCCCTCGGCCCGTGGAGGATCTGGCGGCCTCTCCAGCTCAGCCGGCCTGGAGACGGCCTGGGTGGGACCTCGACCAGTGAAACCGCTGGTCAGAGCCCCGCGCCGATCACACGTCGTAGTACAGCGCGAACTCGTAGGGGTTCGGGCGCAGCCGCAGCGGGTCGATCTCCTGCTCCCGCTTGAACGAGATCCAGGTGTCGATGACGTCCGGCGTGAACACGCCGCCCTCCAGCAGGAACTCGTGGTCCGCTTCGAGGTTGTCCAGCACCGCGTCGAGGGACGCCGGCACCTGCTTGACGTCGCGGGCCTCCTCCGGCGGCAGCTCGTAGAGGTCCTTGTCGATCGGGGCCGGCGGCTCGATCTTGTTCTTCACGCCGTCGAGGCCCGCCATCACCATGGCCGAGAAGGCCAGGTACGGGTTGCCCGACGAGTCGGGGCAGCGGAACTCGATGCGCTTGGCCTTCGGGTTGTTGCCGGTGATCGGGATGCGCACGCACGCCGACCGGTTGCGCTGGGAGTAGACCAGGCTGACCGGGGCCTCGTAGCCGGGCACCAGGCGGTGGTAGGAGTTCACCGTCGGGTTGGTGAAGGCCAGCAGCGACGGGGCGTGGTGCAGGATGCCGCCGATGTAGTGGCGCGCCGTGTCGGACAGGCCCGCGTAGCCGGACTCGTCGTGGAACAGCGGCTGGCCGTCCTTCCACAGCGACTGGTGGGTGTGCATGCCCGAGCCGTTGTCGCCGAACAGCGGCTTCGGCATGAACGTGACGGTCTTGCCGGCCTGCCACGCGGTGTTCTTGATGATGTACTTGAACAGCATCAGGTCGTCCGCGGCGTGCAGCAGCGTGTTGAACTTGTAGTTGATCTCGGCCTGGCCGCCGGTGCCCACCTCGTGGTGCGCGCGCTCGACGGTGAAGCCCTGGGCCTCCATGTTGAGGACCATCTTGTCGCGCAGGTCGGCGTAGTGGTCGGTCGGCGTGACCGGGAAGTAGCCGCCCTTGTACTTGACCTTGTAGCCGCGGTTGCCGCCCTCTTCCTCACGGCCGGTGTTCCACCAGCCGGAGATCGCGTCGATCTCGTGGAAGGAGGCGTTCGCGGTGGTGTCGAAGCGGACCGAGTCGAAGATGTAGAACTCGGCCTCGGCGCCGAAGTACGCGGTGTCCGCGATGCCCGACTCGGTGATGTACTGCTCCGCCTTGCGCGCGATGTTGCGCGGGTCGCGGCTGTACGCCTCGCGGGTGAACGGGTCGTGCACGAAGAAGTTGACGATGAGGGTCTTCTCGATCCGGAACGGGTCGAGGCGCGCGGTGAACAGGTCGGGCAGCAGCAGCATGTCCGACTCGTGGATGGACTGGAAGCCGCGCACGGACGAGCCGTCGAACGCGAGGCCCTCGTTGATGGCGTCCTCGTCGAACGCCGAGGCCGGCAGCGTGAAGTGCTGCATCACGCCGGGCAGGTCGCTGAACCGGACGTCGACGAACTTCACGCCCTCGTCGGAGATGAACTTCAGGACCTCGTCGGGATTCTTGAACACCCTCGTCGACTCCTCTACTGCTGTGGGGGCGCGGTTGGACGCCGCTGCGTGGTGCGGCCTGCCGTCGTGGCGAAACTAAGACTGCGGTGTTGCCCGGCAGTCACCCTGGTGTTTCGCCAGTGTTAACGGGCTGCCCAGGTCGGGCAACCGGACCGGCGCTCCTCACCCGCTGAGCACGGCCTTACTCTGGTGGGGTGAGCAAGTGGACCGGTTCGTGGTTGTCTGGCCCCGACTCGACCCTGGAGCCGGGCGACTCCGGCCAGCGATGGAAGGGTGAGCGCCTCGGCCTGCCGCGGTCCGGGCCCGGCTCGGTGGCCTCCACCGGTCGCCGCGCCGTGGCCATCCTCGTCGACTTCCTGCTCTCCGGTGGTGTCGCGGGCCTGTTCACCCTGCCCGAGCTGCCGCGCAACTGGAGCCTGCTGGCCTGGTTCGCCATCACCGTCATCGCGGTCGGCTTCTTCGGCTTCACCCCTGGTCACGCGCTGTTCGGTCTCCGGGTGGCCCGCCTGGACGGCGCCGGGACCGTCGGCCTGCCCCGGGCGGCCCTGCGGACCGCGTTGATCTTCCCGATCATCCCGGCCGTGGTGTGGGACGCCGACGGCAGGGGTCTGCACGACAAGGCCGCGGGCACCGTCGTCGTCTTGACGCGCTGACCCGCTGCGCGCGTTGACCTGCTGAAACACGTTGACCTGCTCAAACGCCTCGGCACCGCGCCGCCGGGTGCGGTTCGCGGTGCCGAGGTGGACGACTCGTGCTGCCCGACCGGACGACACGTGCTGCCGGAGTGGACGACACGCGGTGCCCGAGTGGATGACACGCGGTCGGGGAGGGTGGTCAGCGGCGGCGCATGGCGCGCTGGACGTTGCGCATCTTGGCGCCCTGGGGCAGCGGGCCCTTGGGCAGGGCGGCGCCGCGGGAGCCCCGGCTGGCCAGCGCGGCCAGGCGGTTCTCCAGGGTGTCGACCTGGGCGGCCGGGATGTTGCGCGGGAGCTTCATCAGGTGGGCCTGGAGCTTGCGCAGCGGCACCTGGTCCTCGTCCGTGCCGACGATGACGTCGTAGATGGGGGTGTCGCCGACGACCCTCGCGATCCGCTTCTTCTCCTGCGCGAGCAGGCCCTTGACCCGGTGCGCCGCGCCCTCGGCGACCAGCACGACGCCCGGCCGGCCGATGACCCGGTGGACCATGTCGCCGCTGGTGGTGCCCGCGACGGCCTGCGTCACGCGCCAGCGCCCGCGCAGGTTGTCCAGCGCCCACGCCGCCGCGCCCGGCTGGCCGTCGGCCTTCGCGTACACCGTGCGCTGCACCCGCCGGCCGAACACGATCACGGCGAGCAGCGCGCCCACCGCGATGCCCATGGGCAGCAGCAGCCACTGCATGTCCCAGATGAGGCCGATCAGGAACGCCACGGCGGCGCCGCCCAGCAGGCACAACAGCATGAGCGGCACGAGCGCCTTGTCCTCGCGGCGCTGCATCTTGAACGCCTCGAAGATCTGGCCGCGGCGCTCCTTCGACGCGGCGCGCCGCGCCTTCGACGCTTCCTTGGCCGCCGCCTTGGCAGCCGCCTTGTCCTGCTTACCAGCCATGCCGACCAGGATACGGCGCGCCGCGTCGCCCCATGACAGGAGTACGCGGTGTGCTCTGCGAGGATGCAATCCATGGACCGGCTGCTGGAGGGACTCGACCCGGAACAGCGCGCCGCCGTGGAAGCCCCACGAGGCCCGGTCTGCGTCCTCGCGGGCGCGGGCACGGGCAAGACCCGCACCATCACGCACCGCATCGCCCACCTGGTCCAGCGCGGGCACGTCGCCCCCGGGCAGGTCCTGGCCGTCACCTTCACGGCGCGCGCGGCGGGCGAGATGCGCACCCGGCTGCGCGCGCTCGGCGTGCACGGCGCGCAGGCCCGCACGTTCCACGCCGCCTCCCTGCGCCAGCTCCGCTACTTCTGGCCGCGCGTCGTCGGCGGCGAGCCGTGGCAGCTGATCGACCGGAACAAGCTGCGCCTGGTCGCCCAGGCCGCGCACCGGGTCGGCCTGTCCACCGAGTCGGACTCGCTGCGCGACCTCGCCGGCGAGGTCGAGTGGGCCAAGGCGTCGCTGATCGCGCCCGACGACTACCCCGCCGCGGCCGGCCGCGCCAACCGCGACACCCCGGCGCCCGCCGAGCAGGTCGTGCGGGTCTACCGAACCTACGAGGAGCTGAAGAACAAGGCCCAGCTGCTCGACTTCGACGACCTGCTGCTGCACACCGCGGCGGCGCTGGAGGAGCACGGCGACGTCGCCGAGGAGTTCCGCGACCGCTACCGGTGCTTCGTGGTCGACGAGTACCAGGACGTCACGCCCCTCCAGCAGCGCGTGCTCGACGCGTGGCTGGGCGCCCGGGACGACCTGACCGTGGTCGGCGACGCGAACCAGACCATCTACTCCTTCGCGGGCGCCTCGCCGCGCCCGCTGCTCGACTTCCCGCGCCGCTTCGCGCACGCCACCGTGGTGCGGCTGGAGCGCGACTACCGGTCGACGCCGCAGGTCGTCGAGCTGGCCAACCAGGTCATCGGCTCGGCGCGCGGCCGTCCCGCCGGCTCCAGGCTGAAGCTGATCGGGCAGCGCCCCGACGGGCCCAGGCCGGCGTTCACCGAGTTCGACGACGAGACGCTGGAGGCGTCCGCCGTCGCCCAGCGGGTGAAGGAGCTGCTGGACCAGGGCGTGGCGGCGAGCGAGATCGCCGTCCTGTACCGGGTCAACGCGCAGTCCGAGATCCACGAGCAGGCGCTGGCCGAGGTCGGCGTGCCGTACCAGGTGCGCGGCGGCGAGCGGTTCTTCCAGCGCGCCGAGGTGCGGCAGGCCATGGTCGCCCTGCGCGCGGCCGCGGCGCACGAGCCGTCCGGGGAGCTGCCGAAGGTCGTGCGCGAGGTGCTGTCCGGCATCGGCCTCACCGACGAGCCGCCCGCCGGCGGCGCGGCGCGGGAGAAGTGGGAGTCGCTGCTCGCGCTGGTCGAGCTGGCCGAGGAGCTGGTCGGCCAGCTCGACGGCACGGACCTGCCCCGGTTCTGCGCCGAGCTGGACCTGCGCGCCGAGGCCCAGCACCCGCCGACCGTGGAGGGCGTCACGCTCGCGTCCCTGCACGCGGCGAAGGGCCTGGAGTGGGACGCGGTGTTCCTGGTCGGGCTCGTCGAGGGCACCGTGCCGATCCAGCACGCGGACGGCGACGACGCGGCGATCGAGGAAGAACGCCGGCTGCTGTACGTGGGGGTGACGCGCGCCCGTGAGCACCTGTGGCTGTCGTGGGCGCTGGCACGGGCCGCGGGCGGGCGGCGCTACCGGCGCCGGAGCCGGTTCCTCTACGGGCTGATCCCGGACGACCACCCCGCGTCCCGCCTGGCGGCCGCCAAGCGCGAACCGCTCCAGCGCAAGCCCAAGCCTCAGTGCCGCGTGTGCGGGTCGGCGCTGGTGGACTCGCGGGCGGTCAAGCTCGGCAGGTGCGCGTCATGCCCGTCGGACCTGGACGAGGAGCTGCTGACGCGGCTGCGCGCGTGGCGGGCGGACCGGGCACGGGAGTTGAAGGTGCCCGCGTACGTGGTCTTCACCGACGCGACGCTCGTGGCGATCGCCGAACAGCGCCCGGAGGACGTCGCGGGCCTGGTCTCGATCGCCGGCATCGGCGCGGCCAAGCTCGACCGCTACGGGGAGGACGTCCTCGGCCTCGTGCGCGGCGGTCGTTGAGCGGCGGTCGTCGAGCCGGCGGTTGTTGCGCCGGCGGTTGTCAGCCGGCTGTGGTCGAGCCAGTGGTTGTCGAGCCGGCTGTGGTCGAGCGGCTGTGGTCGGGCGGCGGTCGTCGAGCCGGGCGCCGCGGGCGGTCCTCGTGCCGGGCGGTTGGTGCGTTGCGACGTGGGTGCCGGCGGGCCGAGGTCCGCGTGGGTCGGGTTGGGTCGAGTTGGGTCGGGTGCCCGCCGGCGGGCAGGTCGCGGGTCCGCCCGGCAGCGCTCTGTACAGGGCAAACGCGGAAATTTCACTCGATCGACAGGTTCTTGGGAAAATAGGTTGCCCCCGTCCCGCGCCGAGTCATAACCTGCTCAGGCCGGGCGCGGAGCGCCCGCTGGGGATTCAAGAGCTGTAGCTGAGACGAGACACCTGAGGAGGTGGCCGGTCGTGAACACACTGATGTGCGAGAAGACGCCCGACTACCCGCTGATCAGCGCTGTCTCGGTGTCCGGTGCCGCTCATGTCGCGGGGGAGAAGTCTGCCCGCGATCGCCGAGGCCTCGTTTGGGGTCCGGAGCGAGTTCAGCTGATCGAGGTGGCGACCAAGTTCGCCCCGACCGTTGTCCCGACTCAGAACGTTGCGCCGTCCGCGCGAGAGCGAAGTACCTGACACACCAAGCTGTCAGGCCACGAAGCTCACCAAGGCCGCGGACCCGTAACCGGATCCGCGGCCTTTGTGTTTGTTCGACCCGTTCGAGAACCAAAAACCCCGTGCAAGACCTGACAGGAGCCCACCTCATGTTGACCGCGACCGTCCCCATAAGCGGGGCGCTGTCCGCCCAGACCGACTTCAACGGAGCTGGTGTCGCCTCCCTGATCGACACCGCGCCCGAGGCCGGCCTGGACCTTCCTTGCCGCACCAACAACCCCGACCTCTGGTTCGCCGACGCACCGGCGGAGCTGGAGGAGGCCAAGAAGTTCTGCGTCACCTGCCCGGTCATCGCCGAGTGCCTGGCCGGTGCGCTCGCTCGCCACGAGCCCTGGGGGGTCTGGGGCGGCGAGATCTTCGAGCGCGGTGCGGTGATCGCGCGCAAGCGCCCCCGTGGGCGCCCGCGCAAGGACGCAGCACCTGTTGTTCCCGCGGCGCCCGCCGCGACCGTCGTCCGGGGGGCCAAGAACCAGGAGGCCGCCGCGTGACCACGTACCGATCCACCAGCGACGAAGCGATGATCATCCAACTCGACCCGCGGGGGAACCCCATGTTGCTCGAAGAAAACTTGGCCAGATCCCGAATGCATGAAGCGGAGATATTCGCCCAACAGCATCGGCTGGCCCACCGCCTCGTCGTCGCCCGCAGGTGGCGGCGGCTGGCCGGATGGGCCCAACGCAGGGCAACCCTGAAAGCCCGCGCGCTCTGATGCGAGACCCGGCCCACCCGCCCCGTTCCGACGGGGCGGGTGGGCCGCGTCGCACGAGGCGCAGGCCGCCAGGCCGCGCCGGGGTTGGCCGCCGGGGTTGGCCGCCGGGGTTGGCCGCCGGGGTTGGCTGCCGGGGTTGGGTGCGGCATCACCGCAGTTCAGCCTGCTCGCGGCTGGTGTGCTGGGTGTCGGTCGTTCTCCTTTCGGTAGGAAGGGTCGGGCGGCCGTGGGTACGGTGCGACGTGTGGCTGCTCACTCTCACCACCATCACCACGCGCGGACCCAGGACGGGATCGACTGGTCGACCCGGCTGGCCTTCTTCCGGCAAGCTGACGAACTCGACGCCGAAGCTCGCCGGGTGGTCGCGCGCAGGCTCGTCCGTCCCCTGCCCGACCGCCCGACCGTGCTCGACGTCGGGTGCGGCACGGGTGGGATGGCGGTGGCGCTCGTCGAAGCGCTGTCCGCACGCGGTGGCGGGACGTTGGTGCTCGTCGACGGGACGCCCGAGATGCTGGACGCCGCCACGAGCGCCGCGCGTTCGGCGGCCACCTACGAGGGCGACACCGCCACGGCCGTGGTGAAGGTGCGGCCGGTGCTGGCCGACCTGGCCACCGAGCGGCCGGTCGAGTTCGCGGGACCAGCGCAACTGGTGTGGGCTTCGAACGTCGTGCACCACCTCCCTGATCAGCGTGCGGCGGTGGCCGGGTTGGTCGAGGCGGTCTCGCCCGGCGGTTGGTTGGCGTTGGCCGAAGGTGGTCTGGAGGGCAAGTTCCTCCCCTGGGACCTGGGTGTGGGCGAGCCCGGTCTGTCGGCCCGGCTGTCCGGCGCCCGCGCGCACTGGTTCACGCTGATGCGCGAGAACATCGAGGGCTCGGTCCGGCTGCCCGGCGGCTGGAACACCGTGCTGGCGGACCTCGGCATGCTCGACGTCACCGCTTTCAGCTACCTCATCGACCACCCCGCACCGCCCAAGCAGGCCGTGCGCGACTGGGCGGTGAACCAGCTCAAGTGGCACCGCGAGGTCGCCGGCGACCTGCTGCACCCCTCGGACCGGGACGCCGTTCGCCGCCTCCTCGACCCGCAGGACCCCGCCTACCTGGGCCTGCGCGACGACGTCTTCCTGCTCATGGCCAACACCGTCCACCTGGGGCGCAAGCCGTGACCGGCGCCGGTCACGACTCCTGTGCCCGCTGCGGGCGGACGCGCGGATCGGTCTCCGACCCGGCCGAGCTGCTGGCCTGGGTCCGTCAGAAGGAACACGGGACTGACCAGTGGCTGTGCCACGGGTGCGCCCGGACCCACGTGAGGGACATCGAGGGCAAACTGCCTGCGGACTACTGGCTGTAGAACGCGACGCCGCGACGGCGGGGCAGGCAATCGGCCTGATCGATTGATCTCGAATGGATTGGACGGGCTGGACCCACCTCCTCGGGACGGGTTGGTGACCGCGGGGTGCGAGCGGCTGCGGCGTTGGGTGTGGCTGATCCCGCCGGCGGGACAGGAGCAGGCTGGCGGAGCCGGTGCAGCCAAGCCTGTGCAACCGAGCCTGTGCAGCCAAGCCGATGCAACCGAGCCGGCAACAGGGAGGCCAGGCCTGAGAGCGGTGCTCGTCAGCGGAGCAGTGCTCTCAAGGTGCGCAGGGCTGCCCTTGGCGCCGCGCTACCCCGTTTGCTGCCCGCCGCCAGCTCCGCTTCCAGGCCCGCGACCGTGCACAGGCCCGAGCGCACGGTGGTGGCCAGCAGGTGGTGCCGGCGGAGCGCGTGCGGTTCGTGGCGTGCGGCGTCCAGCACGGCCCTGGTCGGCTCGGCCAGGCGCAGGCCGTTGCGGACCACCGTGCCGGGTGGGCGCGTGGTGCGTTCCAGCAGGATTTGGGGCGTGCACGCGCGGCGGCGGGTGGCGGGTTGGAGCAGGTGGATCACCGGTGCGCCGGGCAGGTCGGATAGGCCCTGGGCGCGCAGCGCGTCCACCCCCGTCACCACGGCTTCCGGGCCCGCGTAGGCCAAGGCCGCGCGCAGCCGCTGGTCACGGGACGGCGGTGCGGGGCTGAGCAGCAGCACGCCCGGCAGGATGCGCTGCCACGGCCCGCCGGGGCGGCACTTCAGGTCGATGACGTGCCCCGGCACGCCGCCGGCTTCGAGGTCCGCGGTCTTGATCACGTCGGTGGTCATGGCTCGATCTTCGGCCGGGGCCGGGGGAGGGGCCAGTGGGGTTCCGTGATCTGTGGACAACTCGTCGAGCTGTGGACAACTCAGTCCGCGAAGCCCGGTTGCCAACGGGAGACGATGGCCCTGGCCTGCACTTTCGCGTCGAGCTGGCACAGGATGCCGGTCGCGCCGAGCGTGACCCTGTGGATGAGCAGGTACTGGGGCGGGAGGTTCAGGGACCTGCCGGTCTGCATGTCCGGGCTGCGGAGGTCGCCGACGCGCTCCGCTTGCAGCTGGAGCCAGCGGCGGGTGAAGTGGAAGGTCTCCACGCGCAGCGGCTCCACGAACGGCGCCAGGTAGTTGAGCACGTCCTCCGCGTGCAGCTCGGTCCCCGGCCGGATGAACCGCTCCACCCGCAGCAGCTCCTCCAGGTCCGCCGACCGGCCCTCCAGCGCGAGCCTGGTCATCACGCCCAGCGGCTCGGGCAGTCCTTCGGGCAGGCGGGCCACGGCGCCGAAGTCCAGCACCCGCAGCCGACCGTCCGCGCCCAGCATGAAGTTGCCGGGGTGCGGGTCGGCGTGCAGCAGGCCGGACCGGCTCGGCGCGGAGAAGTGGAACTCCGACAGCAGCTGCCCGGCCAGGTCGCGGTCCTCCCGCGACCCATCACGGATGATCTTGGACAGCGGTGTCCCGTCGGTCCACTCGGTGACCATCACCCTGGGCGAGCTGGCCACCACCCGGGGCACGAGCACGCGCTCGTCGTCCGCGAACGCCTTGGCGAACACCCGCTGGTTGCCCGCCTCGGTCCGGTAGTCCAGCTCCTCCAGGTACCGGTCGCGCAGCTCCTCCAGCAGCGGCTTCACCTCGGTGCCCGGCATCATGGCCTGGATCACCCGGCTGAACCGCAGCAGCTGCTTCAGGTCGGCCGCCAGCGCCTCGTCCGCGCCCGGGTACTGCACCTTCACCGCCACGTCGCGGCCGTCGTGCCACACCGCGCGGTGCACCTGCCCGATGCTGGCGGAGGCGGCCGGGTCGTCGTCGAACGACCGGAACCGCTTGGCCCACCCCGAGCCCAGCTGCTCGGCCAGCACCCGGTGCACGGTGCGCGACGGCATCGGCGGCGCGGCGGTCTGGAGCTTGGTCAGCGCTTCGCGGTAGGGCTCGGCCAGCTCGTCCGGCACCGCGGCCTCGAACACGCTCAGGGCCTGGCCGAACTTCATCGCGCCGCCCTTGAGCTGCCCGAGCACCGCGAAGAGCTGCTCCGCGGTCTTCGCCGACACCTCGGCGTTGACCTCGTCCGGGCTGCGGCCTGCCAGGCGCTTGCCCCAGCCGCCGACCACCCGACCGGCCACCCCGAGCGGCAGGCTGGCCAGCTTGGCGGTGCGCTGCACGGCCTTGCGCGGGATATCGCTCACCCGGTGATTCTCCCCCCGTCCGGTCGCGTCGTCGCGGCGGCTCGTGCTTCTCCCCACAAAACCTACACAGCTCCGCCCACCGCCGGTCGAGCGGCGGAACGGCACTCGCAGCGCGGGTGCACCGGCGCTATCCGGTGCTCGACGACCCCGGCGAACGCGTCGACCTCCAGGGTCGCGTCCCAGGTCGGGGGCCTGGTGCGCGCCTCGCGGTCGTGGTCGAGCGCGAGCAGCGCCTGCCCGACCGCGACCCCGGCGGTGGCGGTCACCGTGGCCAGGTCGGCGTGCTGCGGCCGGTCCACCAACTGCGCGGCGATCATCGGCCAGGCCCGGTCCAGCTCCGAGCTGTGCAGGTCGGCGCACCTCAGGCAGCTGCTGCGGCCGGGCACGACCAGCGGGCCCACCACGCCGAGGCCCTCGCGGACCCGCACGGCCAGGTGCGCGGTGCGCGACCGGAGCAGCTCGTGCAGCAGCTCCGGCGCGGGCACCAGCGCGTCCGCGAGCACCACCAGGTCCGCGTCGCGCGGCGCCGACCGCACCGCCGGGCACGCCCGCAGCACCGCGTCCGCCGCCGCCTCCGCGCGCGGCCGGCCGACGTCCTCCTCCAGGTAACCCGAACCGGTGTCCTCGGGGCCGACGCGCCCTCGTGCGTTCACCCGTACGTGTCCCACGCCGGTGGACGCGAGGAGCGACGCGACGGTGACCGCCAACCTCCCCTCGCCGTGCACGACGACCGACCGCGCGGCGCGGACGACGGGCAGGTGGGGCGCTGGGCGGCGGGTGCGCAGCGCCCAGCTCGTCGTCTCGGCGGCGAGCCGCGCGTGGGGGACGGGCACGGACTCCTCGACCAGCCCGGCGTGCGCCAGGCCGCGCAGCACGCCGAGCAGCTCGACGGCCTGGTCACCGTGGTGGGCGAGCCGTTGGCGCAGCTCGCGCAGGGTGTGCTGGCCGGTGAGGTCGAGCAGGAGGGCGGCCATGGGCGCGGGCACGTCCTCGACGAGCACCGCGTGCCGGGGGTCGGTGCCGATCTGCACCACGTCGTCCCGGCGGCGCAGCAACGGCAGTCCGGGCAGGACCCTGGGCCGGTTGGGTAGATCCACACCGGCAGCATGCTGGGGAACGGGCGAACCGCAAAACGCCTGTCCACAGGCCCGCGGGTTGTCCACAGGCGGCACGGTGGAGCTTGACGGGCGGCCGGGGCAGTGGGACTCGGCCGCCCGCCGCCGCTCAGACCTTGGCCTTGCCGAGGATCCGGGTCACCGTGGTCCCGCAGACCGGGCACTTGCCCTTGGCCATCCTGCGGTTGTTGCTCTCGTGCACCTCGCCCGTGAAATCGCGCTTCTCACGGCACTTGACGCAGTAGCCGTTGTAAGTCTCGGCCACGGCTTCCTCCCTTGTTCGCAAGAGTGCGGGGCGATCTGCGCCACACTCGGGGCTGCGCAGCACGCTACCTCCGGGAACGCCGGCCCGCTGCACGCCGCGTCGAACGTGTCCAGCCGCCTTTTGGGGGAACTTGATCGTCCGGGTATCCACAGGCCGCCGCTTGGCCGCCGCGAATTGTCGGCCCCTGGCCTTACCGTGAACGCCATGCCCGAACCGCAGGTGGAGGTGCGGCGCAGCGCTCGGCGCCGTCGCATGGTGAGCGCGTACCGCGAGGGGGACACCGTCGTCGTCCTGCTGCCGGCTCGCATGACGAAGAGCGAGGAGAAGCACTGGGTGGCGGAGATGCTCAGCCGCCTCCAGCGGAGCGAGACCCGCAGGCGTTCGCCCACGCGCACCTCCGACGCGGCGCTGTTGCAGCGGTGCGAGGAGCTGTCCGACCGCTACCTGGGCGGCGTGCGGCCGAGCAGCGTGCGGTGGGTGCCGCCGATGCGCACCAGGTGGGCGTCCTGCACGCCGAGCGAGGGCACGATCCGGATCAGCGAACGCCTGCGCGACGTGCCCGCGTGGGTGCTCGACTACGTGCTGGTGCACGAGCTGGCGCACCTGAGCGTGCCCGGCCACGGCAAGGACTTCTGGCAGCTCGTGCACCGGTACCCGAGGGCCGAGCGGGCCGTCGGGTACCTGGAGGGGCTCTCGGCCGCGGCCGGTCTGGGCATCACCGAGGAGGACTGAGCGCGAGCGCGCAACGCGAAGGGCCCCGGGTTCACCACCCGGGGCCCTTCGCGTTGCGCGCCCACCAGCCGTGGACGCCGGTCCCGGCTGTCCTGAACTTTGAACTCAGGGGTCCTGAACGTACGACACGGTGGTCCTGAGCGTTCGACTCGCGCGTTCTGGGCGTACGACACGGTGGGTCTGGGCGTACGACTCGCGGTGTCCGAGTGGAGGACACGTTATGTCCGGGTGGAGGACACGCGGTGTCCGAGTGGAGGACACGCGAGGTGGTCAGGCGTCGGGGTCCTGGTCCTTGGGCTTGTCCTCCAGGGTGCGCTGGAGTTCGGCGATCGGGTCCTCCAGGGCCTTGCGGGTCTGGCCGAACCGCTCGGCGAACTCCAGCGGGTCGTCCAGGTCCTCGGACGTGGGCACCAGGTCGGGGTGCTCCCACACGCTCTCGCGCTGCTCCGCGCCGTACTGGTCGCCGAGCAGCTTCCACAGGGCCGCGGCCGAGCGGTGGCGGCGGGGGCGCAGCTCCAGGCCCACCAGGGTGGCGAAGGTCTGCTCGGCCGGGCCGCCCGACGCGCGCCGGCGGCGCAGGGTCTCGCGCAGCGCCTCCGCGCCCGGCAGCCGCTCGCCGACGGCCTCGTTCACCACCACGTCCACCCAGCCCTCGACCAGGGCCAACAGGGTCTCCAGGCGGGTCAGCGCGGCCTTCTGCTCGGGCGTGGTCTGGGGTTCGAGCATCCCCGACTTCATCGCTTCCTCGATGCTCGCCGGGTTGCTCGGGTCGATCTGGCCGGCCAGCTGCTCCAGCGCCGAGGTGTCGACCGCGATGCCGCGCGCGAACTCCTCCACGGTGTCCAGCAGCCGCTGCCGCAGCCACGGCACGTGGCTGAACAGCCGCTGGTGGGCCGCCTCGCGGGCGGCCAGGAACACCAGCACCTCGCTCGCCGGCCGCTCCAGGCCCTCGGTGAACTTCTCGATGTTGGCGGGCAGCAGCGCGGCCGTGCCCTCGGGGCCCAGCGGCAGCCCGACCTCCGACGAGGTCAGCACCTCCGAGCCCAGCTGCGCCAGCGCGCCGCCGAGCTGCGAGCCGAACGCCATGCCGCCCATCTGACCGAGCATGGACAGCAGGGGACCGGCCGCCTCCTTGGCCTCGGCCGGCATCGCCTCGACCCACGCGCCCGACACCCGCCGAGCCACCGGGTCGCACAGCCGCTGCCACGTCGGCAGGGTCCGCTCCACCCACTCCCGCGCGCTCCAGCCCTCGGCCTTGCGGGCGCCGGCGGGCAGCGCGGTCACCGGGTCGAGCCACATCTCCGCCAGGTGCACCGCGTCGGTCACCGCGCTGTTCTGGTCCGGCCCGAACCCCGTGGTGGCGACGCCCTTGCCGGCCAGCTGCTGGAGGGCGATCTGCTTGGCGAGGTCGTAGTTGACCGGCCCGGACGACGTGCCCGCGTTGCTGAACATCGCGCCGAGCTGGCTCAGCATCGCACCGAGCTGGTTGAAGTCGAAGGGGTTCGCGCCCCCCTGGTCCTCCGGCTTGCGGCCGCGGTCGTCGGGGTCCTGCGGGCCGAACCCGAAGGGCAGGTCACTCATGCCACCACGGTACGCGGAACGGGGGTCGGGCGCGGGACCGGTTCGCCCGCGGCGTGACCGGGTGGTCGTAGGCTGGGGGCGTGAGCGAAGGCACCGCCGTGGACCACGCACCGGCCCCAGTCCCGCCCGCGCCGCGCCGCGGCCTGACCAGGCGGACGTGGACCCTCGTGGTCAGCCTCCTCGTCGTCCTCGCCCTCGGCCTGCTCGGCGGGTTCGCGAGGGTGCCCTACGTGGCGCTGGGCCCCGGCCCGACCTACGACACGCTGGGCCAGGTCAACGGCGGCGACGTGGTGGTGATCGAGGGCCAGGAGACCTTCCCGACCGCCGGCAACCTCACCATGACCACGGTCTCGCTCACCGACGACGTGTCGCTGTTCGGCGCCCTGGGCCTGTGGGTCAGCGGCCGGTACGCGCTCGCGCCGCGCGAGGAGTTCTTCCGGCCCGGCGAGTCGCAGGAGGACGTGCGCAACCAGAACGTCAAGGCGTTCCAGGACTCGCAGAGCAGCGCCGAGGTCGCCGCCCTGCGCTACCTCGACTACCCGCTGAAGGTCGTCGCCGCCGAGATCACCGAGGACACCGCCGCGGACCAGGTGCTGGAGCCCAACGACCGGCTGCTGGCGGTCAACGGCAGGCAGATCACCACCGCCGAGGACGTGCGGCCCGCGCTGGAGGGCACCAAGCCCGGCGACCGGGTGGCGCTGACCTTCGAGCACGAGGGCGAGCGCAGGACCTCCGAGGTGACCCTGGGCACCGCCGAGGGCCGCGACACCGGCTTCCTGGGCGTGCTGCCGCTCGACCGCGCCGACGTGCCGTTCGACATCAAGATCAGCCTGAGCGACGTCGGCGGCCCGTCGGCCGGCCTGCTGTTCGCCCTGGCGATCGTCGACAAGCTCACCCCCGGCGAGCTCAACGGCGGCGAGCCCGTCGCGGGCACCGGCGAGATCAACGAGAAGGGCGAGGTCGGCCGCATCGGCGGCATCACCTTCAAGATGGTCGCCGCGCGCGAGGGCGGCGCCACCGTCTTCCTGGTGCCCGCCGGCAACTGCGACGAGGCCAAGCAGCAGACGCCCGAGGGCCTGCGGCTGGTCAAGGTGGAGACCCTGGACGACGCCGTGCGCTCCCTGGAGAGCCTGAGCGAGGGCGGCGACGCCCCCACCTGCTGAACGCGCCCGGTGGTCGGGCAGCCGCGACCCGACCACCGGGCGTGGACCGGCGGTGGCGGAACGCGGTCAGGGCTTGAGCGTCTCCAGCAGCGCGCGCGTGAGGTTGGGCGCCAGCTCGGGGTGCGCCACGACCTCCTCGGGCACCTCCACCGTGCCGCGCAGCCGCAGCACGCACGCCGCCGAACCGTCCCGCAGCACCGCCGCCACCAGCCGCGCCTCGCGCCGCTCGGGGTGCTCGGCGGCGAACCTGCGGGCGCCCTCGTCGTCGAGGTCGCCCGCCGCCAGCTCGGCCTCGGCCTCCGGCGGCAGCACCACGATCTCCTGGGCCAGCGCGCACCCGCGCACGACCTCGGGCCACACGATCCCGGCCAGCGCCCGGTCCAGCTCGGAGTCGGGCAGGGAGTCCTGCGCGATCGGGGTCAGCGGTGACGCCCGCGGGTCGAGCTGACCGGCCAGCTCGGGCTGCTGGACCAGCAGCTCCGCGGTCGGCACCAGCGCGAACAGCTGGGTCGGCTGGTTCCACCCGCCGGTGGACACGAACTCCTCGACCTCGCGGGCGACCGCGGGCAGCGCCACGGTGGGCTTCTCATCGGCTGACACGCCCGCCATGGTCGCACCCACCCGAAACGGCGGACCGAACGGGGAACCCCGGGGACCCTCCGTAGAGTTGGACAGAACGTACGAACGCCACTACCGCGATCCAGGAGCGTGCCCCGTGGCCACACGGCCCCCGGTCGGACTGCCCAGGCTGTCCCGTCGCAGCCGGATTCTGCTCATCGTCGGTGCGGTGGTCCTGGTCGGTCTCATCACCGGTTCCAGGCTGCTCGGCACCTACGTCAACTGGCTCTGGTTCGGCGAGGTCGGCTTCCGCAGCGTCTACGGCACGGTGCTCGCGACCCGGTTCGGGTTGTTCCTCGCCGTGGGCCTGCTGGTGGGCGGCCTCGTCGCGATCAACCTCATCCTCGCCTACCGGAGCCGGCCGGTGTTCGTGCCGGTCACCGGGCCCGACGACCCGGTGGCGCGCTACCGGGCGATCGTCGCCCGCCGGATGCGGCTGTTCGCCATCGGCCTGCCCGCCCTGGTCGGCCTCGTCGCCGGCGCCTCGGCGCAGGCGGACTGGCAGCAGCTCCAGCTGTTCCTCAACAGCACCGCGTTCGGGGTGACCGACCCCGAGTTCGGGCACGACATCGGCTTCTACGCCTTCGAGCTGCCGTTCTACACCTGGCTGCTGTCGTGGCTGTTCATCGCCACCGCGGTCTCGTTCATCGGCGCGGTGGTGGCGCACTACCTGTTCGGCGGGATCCGGCTGGCCGGTCGCGGCGGGCAGCTGTCCGGTCCCGCCCGCACCCACCTGGCCATCGTCGCCGGTGTGTTCGTGCTGCTCAAGGCGGGCGCGTACTTCCTCGACCGGTACCAGCTGCTCTTCTCCGACCGGAACTCCCGGTTCCAGGGCGCGAGCTACACCGACCTGAACGCGGTGCTGCCCGCCAAGCTGATCCTGCTGTTCATCGCGGTCTTCTGCGCCGTGGCGTTCTTCGCGGGCGCGGTGCTGCGCAACCTCCAGCTGCCCGCCATCGCGACCGTGCTGCTGGTGCTGTCCAGCGTCCTGGTCGGCGCCGCCTGGCCCGCCGTGCTGGAGCAGTTCTCGGTCCGGCCGAACGCCATCGAGAAGGAAGCGCAGTCGATCAGCCGCAACATCGAGGCGACCAGACAGGCCTACGGGCTGACCGAGGACAAGGTCGAGACCGAGTCGTACGCGGGCAAGCAGAACGTCTCGCTCGACGAGCTGCGCAACGACCAGGCGACGGTCGGCAACGTGCGGCTGCTCGACCCGGCGGTCATCTCCAAGACGTTCACGCAGTTCCAGCAGCTGCGGCCGTTCTACTCGTTCCCGGCGAAGCTCGACGTCGACCGGTACAAAGTGGACGAGCAGCTCCAGGACTACATCGTGGCGGTCCGCGAGCTGAACACCGGCGGCATCCCGCAGGCCCAGCGCGACTGGATCAACCAGCACCTCATCTACACGCACGGCAACGGCATGGTGTTCGCCGAGGCCAGCAAGGTCAACTCGGCCGTCGACGAGGGCGGCAACGGCGGTTACCCGCTGTTCGAGGTGGCCGAGGTCGGCCAGGACGGGCAGGTCAAGCCCGGCCCGTTCGGCGTGGAGCAGCCGCGGACCTACTTCGGCGAGATGGGCCAGCCCGGCGACTACGCCATCGTCGGCGGCCGGGGCGAGGGCGCGCCCGGCGAGTACGACACCGACGGCTCGTCGTACACCTACGAGGGCAAGGGCGGCGTCCGCATCGGCGGCCTGTTCAACAAGCTGGTCTTCGCCGCGGCCTACGGCGAGCGGAACATCCTGTTCAACTCGGCCATCGGCGACGACTCGCGGATCATCTTCAACCGGAACCCGCGCGACCGCGTCGAGGACGTGGCGCCGTGGCTGACCGTGGACGGCGACCCGTACCCGGCGGTGGTCGACGGCCGCATCACCTGGATCGTCGACGGGTACACCACGCTCGACAACTACCCCTACGCGCGGCGCACCGCCCTGAGCGACGCCACCAGGGACTCGCTGCCGGGCGTGGCGCAGCAGCCGAACCGGCAGATCAGCTACATCCGGAACTCGGTCAAGGCCACTGTGGACGCCTACGACGGCACGGTGAGCCTGTACGCGATGGACGAGCGCGACCCCGTGCTGAAGGCCTGGCAGGGCGTGTTCCCGGGCACGGTGAAGCCGGCCGGCGACATGTCGCCGTCGCTGCGCGAGCACCTGCGCTACCCGGAGGACCTGTTCAAGGTCCAGCGCGAGATCCTGGCCCGCTACCACGTGGACAACCCGCGCGACTTCTACTCGGGTGTCTCGTTCTGGGCCGTGCCGTCCGACCCGACCGTGGACAACGCCACCACGGTGGAGGCCCAGGAGCAGCAGAGCCGCCAGCAGCGCGACCAGCAGCCGCCGTTCTACGTGCTGGCGGGCGACCCGACCGGCGACCCGAACAAGGTCAGCTTCCAGCTGACCAGCGCGTTGGTGCGCGAGAACCGCGAGTTCATGGCGTCGTACGTGACGGTGAGGTCCGACCCGGACAACTACGGCCGGTTCAGCGTGCTCACCCTGAACAACGAGGCCAAGGGCCCGCAGCAGATCCAGACGCAGTTCCTGACCTCCGGCGAGGTCAGCAGCGAGCTGAACCTGCTCACCCAGCGGCAGACCAACGTCGTCTACGGCAACCTGATCACCCTCCCGGTGGGCGGCGGCCTGCTCTACGTCGAGCCGATCTACATCGAGCGGGCCAGCCAGAACACCCAGTTCCCGCAGCTCTACAAGGTGCTGGTCAGCTTCGGCGACAAGGTGGGCTACGCGCCGACGCTGAGCGAGGCCCTGGAGAAGGTGCTCACCGGCGCCTCCACCCAGGTGCCGGGTCAGGACAGCGGCAACCAGCCGCCGTCGAACAACCCGTCGACCACGCCGACCGTGCCGAACGCCGGCGACGGGCAGTCGCCGGACGTCCAGCAGGCGGTCCGGGACATGCAGTCGGCGCTGTCGCAGATCAGGGCGGCGCAGTCCAGCGGTGACTTCGCGGCGCTGGGCAACGCCTACAAGGCGCTGGACGACGCCATGAAGCGGTTCGACTCGGCCAACGCCTCCGCGACGCAGCCGCCGGCTTCGACGACGCAGCCGTCGACGACGCAGCCGACGCCGACGCCGACCGGCTGACCTGCGGAAACCGGTGAGGTAGTCACTGGATCGGGTGGCCCCGGACACATCGGGGCCACCCGATTTGCATCTCACGGCAATCCCTGCGTAGAGTAAGCATTACCAACGCGGGGTGGAGCAGCTCGGTAGCTCGCTGGGCTCATAACCCAGAGGTCGCAGGTTCAAATCCTGTCCCCGCTACAAAGTTGGAAGAGTCCCGTCTGCGGAGCGCGCAGACGGGACTTTTTCGCATTTCACACCGGGGGTCCTACCCCCGGGCCCCGGGCAGGAGGGCTCCGCCCCCTGCACCTCCGGGTGGGGGGTGGGTGGGGATGGGAAAAACCTTGGTGGATTTGGGTGGGCCGCCGTGGGGGCCGACTGGTGCGTCAGGTTCTCGGGATCCCGCCTGAGCTGCGGAAATGTGGTTTGGGTACCCCCCTGGAAAAGGGGGTTTTCGGGGTGTGTATAGTTCTACATGTCAACGCGGGGTGGAGCAGCTCGGTAGCTCGCTGGGCTCATAACCCAGAGGTCGCAGGTTCAAATCCTGTCCCCGCTACTGCGTTGAAGGCCCCCTCTCTTCGGAGAGGGGGCCTTTTGCCTTCAGGACATGTTCTCGGCCCAGTACTGCGCGCAGGTCAACGAGCAGACCCGGCCCTCGCCGCTGACCGTGCGGTGCCGGCGGATGTGCTTGCCGCACACCATGCACTCGTCCTTGCCCGCTTGCTCGGGGATGGTGCCGCTCGCCCACGCGCGGGCGTTGCGCACGACCTTGGTCCCCGTTGTCCACTTGATGCCCACAGCTGACCTCCCAGGATACGAACACCCGTGGTAATGGTCCCACCACCGGCCGTGTTTGCCAGATCAGGGGGACGACATCACCGAGTTGTGCTATCGGAGGGGCCGGGATGTGGCGGCGAGTGGCTGCGGGCGGTGACCGCGGCTGCCGTTAGGGTGAACGCAATAGTGCGGTTTCGGTGGGGTGCAAGGGATTCCGGCTCGCGTGGACAACCCGGGTCAAGCGGCTGAACGCGTGGTGGGGTCCGGGGCGCCGGTTACGGAGAGGTGCTTCCCGTTGCTCCGCTTGGCCCAACTCCGCTAGCCCGTGATCAGCCACTGTGGACGGAACGGCTGACCATTGTGGACACCGTCCGCACGGCGTGGCACCGTTGGTGGGGTGTCGGACCTGAATGCGACCGCGGCGGCCCTGCTCGGGCTGCTGCACGACGGACCCAAGACCGGTGGCCAGCTCGTGGCTGAGGCCGGGGAGCGCTTCGGTGCGTTCTTCAGCGTCACCCGCAGCCAGGTCTACCGCGAGCTGCCCGCGCTGGCGGACGCCGGCCTGCTCCGCCTCGGCAAGCAGGGACCGCGCTCCAGCCAGCAGTACGTCCTCACGGCGGCGGGCAAGAAGGCGTTCAAGAACTGGTTGCTCTCCGAGCCCGGTCCGGACCACCTGCGCAGCCCGCTGATCCTGCGCCTGGTGCACGCCGGCTCGTTGACGCCCAAGCAGCGGCAGAACCTGATCGACTCGGCGCGCGCCACCTACGGCGCCGAGCAGGACGCCGCCCGGACCGCCGTCAAGACCGCCGAGGACGCCTACTCGAAGGCGGTCGCCGAGTTCGGCCTGGCCCACGCCAAGGCCGTGCTCAAGCTGCTCGACGCCATCCCGCACGGCTGAGGCGCGCCAACCGGTCGCGCTCCGCGACCGGTCCTGGCGTAATCTTCTGCCGTGAACCCCGACGTCGAAGCAGACATCAAGGACCTCTCCGCCACGCTCGCGAGCATCGAGGCGGTGATGGACCTCGATTCGCTGCGCGCGCAGGTCGCCGAGCTGGAGCAGGAGGCGGCCCGCCCCGACCTGTGGGACGACCAGGAGAAGGCGCAGCGCGTCAACAGCCAGCTCTCGCACAAGCAGGGCGAGCTGCGGCGGATCACCGGGCTGCGCGACCGCCTGGACGACCTCGGCGTGCTCTACGAGCTGGCCGAGGACGAGGGCGACGAGGGCAGCCTCGCCGAGGCCGACACCGAGCGCGCGAAGCTCCGCGACGAGATCTCGTCGCTGGAGGTCCGCACCCTGCTGTCCGGCGAGTACGACGAGCGCAACGCGCTGGTCACCATCCGCGCCGAGGCGGGCGGCATCGACGCGGCGGACTTCGCCGAGATGCTCCTGCGCATGTACTCGCGGTGGGCGGAGCGCCACGGCTACCCCGTGGACGTGTTCGACACCTCTTACGCGGAGGAGGCGGGCATCAAGTCCGCCACGTTCCGGGTCACCGCCCCCTACGCCTACGGCACGCTGAGCGTGGAGCAGGGCACCCACCGCCTGGTGCGCATCTCGCCGTTCGACAACCAGGGCCGCCGGCAGACGTCGTTCGCGGGCGTCGAGGTGGTGCCGGTGGTCGAGCAGACCGACCACGTCGACATCGACGAGAAGGACCTGCGGGTCGACGTCTACCGCTCGTCCGGCCCCGGCGGCCAGGGCGTGAACACGACCGACTCGGCGGTGCGCCTCACGCACATCCCGACCGGCATCGTGGTCTCCTGCCAGAACGAGCGCTCGCAGCTCCAGAACAAGGCCACCGCCATGGCCGTGCTCCAGGCGAAGCTGCTGGAGCGGCAGCGCCAGGAGGAGCAGGCCAAGATGGACGCGCTCAAGGACACCGGCTCCAGCTGGGGCAACCAGATGCGCTCCTACGTGCTGCACCCCTACCAGATGGTCAAGGACCTGCGCACCGAGCACGAGGTCGGCAACCCGTCCGCGGTGCTCGACGGCGAGATCGACGCCTTCCTGGAGGCGGGCATCCGCTGGCGCAAGCAGCAGCAGTCCTGATCGGTCAAGCCCCCGTCCGGCAGTGCTGCAAATGGGCGAGACGGGGGCTTTACGCCGCCGATGAGTAGACTCGCGCCTCGTGATTCGCCTCGAACACGTGTCCAAGGTCTACAAGACCTCTTCGCGCCCCGCGCTCGACAACGTCTCCGTCGAGATCGCCAAGGGTGAGTTCGTGTTCCTCATCGGGCCGTCCGGGTCCGGCAAGTCCACGTTCCTGCGCCTGCTGCTGCGCGAAGAGGTGCCCAGCAAGGGCCGCGTGTACGTGTCGAACTTCGACGTCGCCAAGATGTCCCGGCGCCGGGTCCCCCGCCTGCGCCAGTCGATCGGCTGCGTCTTCCAGGACTTCCGGCTGCTGACCGCCAAGACCGTCGCGGAGAACGTCGCGTTCGCGCTGGAGGTCATCGGCAAGCCGCGCAACACCATCGTCAAGGTGGTGCCCGAGGTGCTCCAGCTGGTCGGCCTGGACGGCAAGGCCGACCGCATGCCGCACGAGCTGTCGGGTGGTGAGCAGCAGCGGGTCGCCATCGCCCGCGCGTTCGTCAACCGGCCCCTGGTCCTGCTCGCCGACGAGCCGACCGGGAACCTGGACCCCGACACGAGCCAGGACATCATGCTCCTGCTGGAGCGGATCAACCGCACCGGCACGACGGTGCTGATGGCCACCCACGACCACTCGATCGTCGACTCCATGCGCCGCCGCGTCGTCGAGCTCGACAACGGCCGCATCATCCGCGACGACGCGCGGGGCGTTTACGGCGTGGGCCGCTGAACACCCCCTCCGACCCCCGACCCTGAGGAACGCTCCCCCGATGCGTACCAGCTTCGTGTTCAGCGAGGTCGTCACCGGCCTTCGCCGGAACGTCACGATGACCATCGCGATGGTGCTGACGACCGCGATCTCGCTCTTCCTGTTCGGCGTCGGCCTGCTGGTCGTCAACATGGTCGGCAAGATGCAGGACGACTACCTGGGCCAGCTCGAAGTGGCCGTCATGCTGACCAACGACATCAGCTCGAACGACAAGGACTGCACGCAGGAGCCGTGCCGGGGCCTGCGCACCGACCTGGAGACCATGTCGGGGGTCGACACGGTCGTCTTCGAGAACCGCGAGAAGGGCTACGAGCGGTTCCAGAAGATCTTCGAGGCCCAGCCCGAGCTGGTGAAGCTGGCCCGGCCGGAGGCCATCCCGGCCATGTTCCGGGTCAAGCTGGAGGACCCCGAGCGGTCCGACGTGATCGTGCAGGAGTTCAACGGCAAGGCCGGCGTGAAGAACGTCGACGACCAGAGCCAGGACCTCGACCGCCTGTTCGGCTTCCTCAACGGCGTGCGCGACGCGGCCCTGGCGCTGGCGCTGCTCCAGGCCGCCGCGGCGCTGCTGCTGATCTCGAACACCATCCAGGTGTCGGCGTTCACCCGGCGCACGGAGGTCGGCATCATGCGGCTGGTGGGCGCGACCCGCTGGTACACGCAGCTGCCGTTCCTCATCGAGGCGGTGGTCGCCGGCGTGATCGGCGCGATCGCCGCGATCGGCCTGCTCGTGGTGACCAAGGTGTTCCTGCTCAACCGGGTGCTGGGCGAGCTGTTCTCGTCCAACATCATCCCCGAGGTGAGCATGGTCGAGATCCTGTTCCTGGCGCCCGTCCTGGTGGGTGTGGCGATCCTGATCTCGGCGCTGACCGGGTACGTCACGCTCCGTCTCTACGTGCGCCTATAACGGCTGGCGCGGTCACGTAAGGTTGCGGTCATGGTCAAGGAGCGCGGTCAGAAGGTGATCGCGTCGAACCGCAAGGCTCGGCACGACTACACCATCCTCGACACCTACGAAGCGGGCGTCGTGCTCGTCGGCACCGAGGTGAAGAGCCTGCGGATGGGCAGGGCGTCCCTTGTGGACGCCTTCGGCCAGGTCGACGACGGCGAGATCTGGCTGCACGCGCTGCACATCCCCGAGTACGTGGCGGGCACGTGGACCAACCACGAGGTGCGCCGCAAGCGGAAGCTGCTGCTGCACAAGAGCGAGATCGAGCGGCTGATCGGCAAGACCAAGGAGAGCGGCCTGTCGCTGATCCCGCTCCAGATGTACTTCAAGGACGGGTACGTCAAGGTCGAGCTGGCGCTCGCGCGCGGCAAGAAGGCCTACGACAAGCGCCAGGACCTGGCCAAGCGGGACGCGCAGCGGGAGATCCAGCGGGCGCACGGCCGGGCGCTCAAGGGCCGGTACTGACCCCGGGCCGCGCGGCTACCCCAGGTTGAGGTACGCCAGCACGGCCCGGACCCGGCGGTGCTCGGAGGTGCTGGGCTCCAGGCCGAGCTTGGCGAAGATGTTGCCCACGTGCTTCTCGACCGCGCCGTCCGACACGACCAGCGACGCGGCGATGGCGCTGTTGGACAGGCCCTGCGCCATCAGGCCCAGCACCTCCCGCTCGCGCTGGGTGAGCGCGTCGACCGGGTTGCGCCTGGCCCGCACCATCAGCTGCATCATGACCTCGTGGTCGATGCTGGTGCCGCCGGCGGCGACCCGGCGCACCGCGGCCACGAACTCGGACACGTCGGCCACCCGCTCCTTGAGCAGGTAGCCGACGCCGGTCGAGCCGCCCGCGAGCAGCTCGACCGCGTACCGCTCCTCCACGTACTGCGAGAGCACCAGCACCGGCAGGTCCGGCACCCGCTTGCGCGCCTCGATCGCCGCCCGCAGGCCCTCGTCGGTGAACGTCGGCGGCATCCGCACGTCCACCACGGCCAGGTCGGGCCGGTGCTCCTCGACCGCGACGAGCAGCGCGTCGCCGTCCTCCACGGCCGCGACGGTCTCGATGCCCTCGTCGGCCAGCAGGCGCTGCACGCCCACCCTGAGCAGCACCGAGTCCTCGGCGATCACCACGCGCACGGCAACTCCGCCCGGATCACAGTCGGCCCACCGACGGGGCTCAGCACGACCACCACGCCGTCGATCGTCGCAGCCCGGTCCGCCAGGCCGGCGAGCCCACCCCCCGGACGGGCCTGCGCGCCGCCGCGCCCGTCGTCCACGACCTCCACGACCACGGAGTTCTCCGTGCGGGTCACGCTCACGTGCGCCGCGGTGGCCCCGGAGTGCTTGGCGAGGTTCGTCAGCGCCTCGGCGACGGTGAAGTAGGCGGTGCTCTCCACCGCCGTCGGCGGGCGCGGCTCGACGTCGACCTCCACCGCCACCGGGACGGGGCACCGGGCGGCCAGCGACGACAGCGCCGCGTCCAGGCCGCGGTCGCCCAGCACCGACGGGTAGATGCCGCGGGCCAGGTCGCGCAGCTCGGAGATGGCCAGCTTGGCGTCGGCGTGGGCCTCGGCGATCAGCGCGCGGGCCGACTCGGGGTCGGTGTCCAGCTTGCCGCGCGCCCGGCCCAGGCCCATGGCCACCGCCACCAGCCGCTGCTGCGCGCCGTCGTGCAGGTCGCGCTCGATGCGCCTGCGCTCGGCCTCGGCCGCCTCGACGCCCCGCGCCCGGCTGGCCGACAGCCGCTCGGTCTCGGCCGACAGCAGGCTCGTCCGCGACGGGCCGAGCACCGCCCTGGCGAGCGCGGCGTGACCGGCGCCCATGAGCTTGACCAGGCGGATGGCGACCAGGCCGAGCAGCACGCCGAGCACGGTCACCGGGATGGCCTTGACGAAGGTGTCGATCGACCAGACGCCCCAGGGCAGCAGCACCTCCCACGTGGCGGACAGCCAGTGCTGGTAGAAGGGCAGCAGGACCATGGCCGCGACCGTGGCGCCCAGGACCAGCGTGATCGAGAACTCGGCCACGCCCAGCGGCAGCATGAGCAGCCAGTAGCCCAGGTCGCGCCACGTCGACGGGTCCTTGACGACCACCCTGGCGCGGTCGAGGAGGCCCGAGGCGGGCAGCGGGCGGTGCGGGTTCGGGATGTCGACCCCCAGCGCCACGCGCACCAGCGCCCGCTCGCCGGACGCCGCCGCGCGGGCCAGGAGCAGGGTCAGCACGCCCAGCGGCAGGCCGATCCCGATGAACAGCGTGCTGACGCTGATCGCGGTCAGCGGCACCAGCAGGCAGAACCAGAAGAGCCCGGTCGCCAGGTTCAGCAGGAGGTACCCGCTGGTCCGGAACACGTCCGGGTCGGTCCGCGTCGTCATGTTCCCCACCTTCACCGCCAGATGTACCCGACCAGCATCGCCGGTCCGGGTGACATCGGGCCATCAGGTGCGCCGGACAACAGCAGGTGGGGACAGCCCTACCGCCTCGTGGGCGGTAATGGGAATGAACGGCGGGCCGCGGGGCGTTATGATGTGCGGAGACCCAAGACCAGGGGGTGAACGGTTTCGACTTTGTGCGTTGATTCAAGGGAAGCGTGCCGGTGCAGGCGAGAGACCACCGCAAGCGTCATCGCAAACCAATAAGCGCCGAGTCTAACGACCAGCGCGCGTTCGCCCTCGCCGCCTGAGGCCAGGAGCGACGCTGTCGGCCCGGAGGAGCCTCCGCTCCGGTCGCCGGCATCAGCTAGGAGGCTCACCGCCGTCCCCGGCCACGGGGGACGGTCGGGACACCCACAGTGGCTGGGCCCGCCACGACGACTTGTCCGCGTGATCGTCGGGGTCGAGTAGAGGCTTAGCGGACTGCGCACGGAGAAGCCTTGATGAGGCGGCAGAGGACCCGGGTTCGATTCCCGGCACCTCCACCGGTAGCGGAGCGGCCCCCTTCCTCGCGGGAGGGGGCCGCTCCTGTTCTCCCACCCCCGACACCGAACCCCCGTGGGCGCGGGCCGAAGTCTTGTGCGGCCACCTGTCACCCGACCGGCCCTAGTGTCCCGTCGTCAGGGTTGGAGTGGATCTTCCAGGGGATGGTGCAGTGGACCTCCGATTGCAGGGCAGGACCGCGCTGGTCACGGGTTCCTCGGCGGGCATCGGGTACGCGATCGCCGAGGGGTTCGCCCGCGAGGGCGCGAAGGTCGTCCTCAACGGCCGCGACGGGGAGCGGCTCGCACAGGCCGCCAAGCGGTTGGCGGCCGCCGTGCCGGGGGCCGAGGTGGTCGAGGTCGTCGCGGACGTCGGCACGGCGGAGGGCTCCGACACCGTCATCGCGGCCGCGCCCGACGTCGACGTGCTGGTCAACAACGTGTCCTCGTTCGAGCTGCGGCCGTTCCGGGAGATCTCCGACGACGAGTGGCTGCGGTACTTCCAGACCAACGTCATGGGCGGGGTGCGGCTGTCCCGGCACCACCTGGACCGGATGATCTCGCGGAACCAGGGCCGCGTCCTCTTCATCAGCAGCGACGCCGCCGTCGACATGGCGGTGGAGATGCTGCACTACTCGGTCACGAAGACCGCGACGCTGGCGTTGGCGCGCGGGCTGGCGGAGCTGACCAAGGGCACCGCCGTCACCGTCAACACGGTGCTGCCCGGCCCGACCGTCACCGAGGGCGTCGCCGAGATGCTGGACGGCGCGTCCGCGCAGAGCGGCCTGTCCCGCGACCAGCTCGAAGCCCGGTTCTTCCAGGACAACCGCCCCACCTCGCTGATCCAGCGGTTCGCCACGCCCGAGGAGGTCGCCAACGTGGTCCTCTTCCTGGCCAGCCCGCTGGCGGCGATCACCAACGGCGCGGCCGTGCGGGCCGAGGGCGGTGTGGTGCGCTCGGTGCTCTGACCGGGTGGACGACCCCGGGGCCCGCGCGGGCCCCGGGATCGCGGGCTAGACCAGGTCCTCGGCGATGACCCGGGCGATGTTGCGCTCGGCCAGGGCCGTGATGGTGACGAACGGGTTCACGCCCAGCGAGCCGGGCACCAGCGCGCCGTCGGTCACGTACAGCCGGCGGTAGCCGTTGACGCGGCCGAACCCGTCGGTCGCCCGGCCCAGCACCGCGCCGCCCAGCGGGTGGTAGCAGAAGTCGGCGGTGAACGGCTGGTTGTTGGCGAACACGTCGTGGCGGTAGGTCGTGCCGTTGGCGTCGTTGATGTCGTCGAACAGCCCGCGGGCGGCGGCCACGGAGGGCTGGGCCTGCGCGGCGGTCCACTGGAGCTCGGCGCGGTCCCGCGCGTGGTCGAACGTGAAGCGGCCCCGGTTGGGGTTCTTGGTGATGGCCAGGTACAGGCTCACGTAGGTCTCGACGCCCGCGGGCACGGGCGCGATCTCGGCGATCACGTCGCGCGCCGGGTCCTCGATCGCGAGCACGGGGATGGCCGACTGCTTGAGGCCGGTCGGGTGCAGCAGGTGGTTGTTGCGGGCGACCATCACGTTGCCGTTGGGCCCCCAGCCCTCGCCGACCTCGTCGCCGAGGTCGGGCAGGTCGCCGGTCTCGCGGGCGCGCAGCAGCAGCTCGGTGGACCCCAGGCTGCCCGCGCCCAGGAACAGGTGGTCGCACGTCAGGTGCTTCTCGGCGACCAGCTCGCCGTCGGGGGTGATCCGGCGGACCGCCAGCGCGTACCCGGTGGCGGTCGGCTGGATCCGGGTCACCCGGTGCAGCGGCGCGATGGTGACGTTGCCGGTGGCCGTCGCCTGCGCCAGGTACCCCTTGTCCAGGGAGAACTTGCCGTGGTTGTTGCCGTAGAGCACCTCGGTGGCCAGCGCCGACTTCGGCGCCTCGCCGCGCTCCTCGCGGGCCATGTGGTCGAACGAGTAGACGTTCGGCAGGAACCTCGTGCCGTACCCGGCGCGGCCGGCGAGGGTCCGTGACAGCCTGGCGTACCGGTAGTACTCGCTGCCCTCGAAGTACGAGCCGGGGATGGCGTTGACCCGGAGCATCCGCTGGGCCAGCGGGAACCACCGCCCGTACATGTCCGCGGCGTCGACGCCGGGCAGCACCTGCTCGAAGTACGCCCGGTCGGGCACCACGGCCATGCCGCCGTTGACCAGGGAGCCGCCGCCGACGCCCCGGCCCACGTAGACGCCCATGCCCGGGAAGTTCACCCGGTCGAGGACGCCCGCCCAGCGCGGGATCGGCCGGTTGGCCAGGTCGAGGAAGAGGATGCCGTTGACCGGCGCCTCGGTGCGATCCTTGAACCACATCGAGCGCCGGTCCGGGTTGACCATGTCGCAGTGGACGTCGCCGTCCGGGCCGGGCGTCGTCCACGCCTGCCCCATCTCCAGCACGAGGGTGCGGACGCCCGCCTCGCCCAGCCGCAACGCCGAGACGGCCGCGCCGTACCCGCTGCCGACGACGATCGCGGGGACGTGGCCGTCGGACGCGGCGGCGCGGCCGGTGGTCAGGGCGGCGGTGGTGAGCGCGCTCAACCCGAAGAAGCTACGACGGGAAAGATCCTTCATGTTCCGGGAGGCTAAGCCGGCGGCCGTCGAGGTACCTCTCGATCAGGTCGGCCACCAGCCCCGGCTGCTCGAACGCGACGGCGTGCGTGGCGTCCAGGCGCACCACCTCGACGTTGTCCGGCAGCGTCGCCAGGTCGCGTTCGAGCCCCCGCCGGTACGGCTCGAACAGCGCCTGACCGGCCATCGGCCGCGTCGCCACGGCGAGCAGCACCGGGCAGCGGACCTCCTGGAGCACCTCGAAGCAGTCCAGCTCCTCCAGGGCTCGTTGCAGCTCCGGTTCCCCGTAGGCGCGGAACGCCTCGCGCAGCTCGTCGATCTCCGCCAGCGGCGCCGGGTCGAGGTAGCGCCGGACCTGCGTCGGCACGCCGTGCCCGTCGAGGTCGACCACCGCCGGGCACTCGGGGTGCCGCCGACCCCACAGCGCGGCGACCATGCCGCCCATCGACATGCCGACCACGGCCGGGTTGTCCGCCGCGTGCGGCTCGATCCGGTCGAGCACCGACTCCCAGTCCCACGGCCCGCGCAGCTCCAGGGGCACCACCTCGTGCCCGCCCGTCATGGCCTCGACGACCGGCGTCCAGTCCGCGGGCGACCCGCCCGCTCCGTGCAGCGCCAACACCTTCACGCGTTCAACCTCGCTCTCACCGAGGCGACGGTCACGCCGCCTTCCGGGTCCTTGGTCAACTTGCCGCGCCGCACCAGGTCGTGGACGCCCTGCTTGGTGACGCCGAGCATCGCGCCGGCCACCGAGTACGAGACCGAGTGCGCCGCCGGGTGCCCCATCCGCCGGGCGACGACCCGCCCGAGCGGGGTCCGCCACCAGTCGGCGGGCGGGTCGAACGGCTCGTCACCGGGGTAGAGCGCGCCGACGAGCCGCGCGATGGTGTGCCGGGCGGCCGTCTCGTCGTCGCCCAGGAGGGTCGCGGCCATCCGCCCGGCCACCGCGTCGACGCGGTCGGGCAGGTCGCCGACGTCGTCGAAGAGGATCTCCAGCGGGTCCAGGAGTCGGACCCTGATGATCGTGGCGAGCTGTTCCGCGAGCACGACGCACCTCCTTGACGGCTATCGTCAAGTACTTGACGCCTTCCGTCAAGTGGTCAGCGGCGGGCGGGTGCGGCGGTCATCGGGTCCTCCGGCCACCGGTGCTTCGGGTACCGGCCCCGGAGCTCCGCCCTGACCTGCGGGTACCCGGTCCGCCAGAACGACGCGAGGTCGCCGGTCACCGCGGTCGGCCGCCCGGCCGGCGACAGCAGGTGCAGCACCACCGGCACCCGGCCACCGGCCAGGCGCGGCGTGTCGGTCCAGCCGAACACCTCCTGCACCTTCACCGGCAGCACCGGCTCGGGCCCCGAGTAGTCGACGCGGACCCGAGAGCCGGACGGCACCTCCAACCGGTCGGGCGCCAGCTCGTCGAAGCGCGCCGCCGCGGGCCACGGCAGCAGCCGCCGCACCACCTGCTCCCCGCCGATCCGCTGGAGGTCGGACCTGCGGCGCGCGTCACCGAGGTCCACGACCCCCAGCAGCGCCTCGTCCTCGACGGACGGCCACGGGTCGCCCAGCACGCGGTGCAGGAACGCCATCCGCTCGCGCGTGCGCACGCCGTCCGCGTCCCAGCGCAGCAGGCCGACGCCCTCGGCGCGCAGGCCCTCCAGCAGCGCCCGCCGCGCCGCGCCGGGATCGCGCAACGGCTTGGTCGACAGCGGGATCGCGCCGAGCCTGCGCACGCGGTTCGCCACCACGTCGCCGTCCCACCGCACGTCGTCCTCCTCGACGACCAGTGCGGGCGCGGCGGCCAGGGCCAGCTCCTCGTCGGCGCGGGCGGCCAGCCGGACCCGGCCGTGCGCGCGGCCCGGCTCGCGGTCGGCCACCGCGACGGCCAGCCACTCGGCGTCGGCCAGGCGGCTGCCCGGCGGCAGCTCCACCGCGGTGCCGCCCGCCATCAGGTAGACCGGTGAGCCGGGTGCGCGCCTGCGCGCCAACCGCTCGGGGTGCGCCAGGGCCACGACCAGCGCCGGGTCGCCGCCGTCCGGATCCCGGCCCCGCACCAGCGCGGCCAGCCTGCGCGCCTCGCGCGGGTCGGCGTCGCGCACGTCCAGCTCGACCCCGGACGACGCGCGGTCGTCGTCCAGCAGGGCCACCACCCGCGCCGCGGTGCGCGCGCCCACGGCGTCCGCGCCGTCGAGCAGCGCCCGCGCGAGCCGCGGGTGCAGGCCCAGGTCGGCCATCCGCCTGCCCCGGTCCGTCGCGCCACGCCCGTCCAGCGCGCCCAGCGCCCGCAGCACCGACCGGCCCGCGTCCAGCGCGCCCGGCGGCGGGGCGTCCCACCAGCCCAGGCCCTCGCCGTCCGGCACGCCCCAGCACGCCAGCTCCAGCGCCAACCGGGTCAGGTCGGCGGTGCGGATCTCGGGTTCCGGGTAGCGGGGCAGGGTGCCGTGCTCGTGCGCGGGCCAGCAGCGGTAGACCCGGCCCGGCGCCTCGCGGCCCGCCCGGCCCGCCCGCTGGTCGGCCACCGCCGCGCTGACCCGCACCGTGGCCAGGCCCGCCAGGCCGCGCCGGTGGTCCACCCGGGGCACCCGCGCCAGCCCCGAGTCCACCACCGCGCGCACCCCCGGCACGGTCAGGCTCGACTCGGCGATCGCGGTGGCCAGCACCACGCGCCGCCGGCCGCCGGGGCGCAGCGCCGCGTCCTGGGCGGACGCGGCCAGCCTGCCGTGCAGCGGGAGCACGTCCACGTCGTCGCCCAGCAGCGCCGCGCACCGCCGGATCTCCGCCACGCCGGGCAGGAACGCCAGCACGTCGCCGTCCACTTCGGACAGCGCCCGGCGGGTCGCGCGGGCCACGGCCGCCTCGACGCGCTCACCGCGCGCGGGCGGCGCGTGGGTCACCTCCACCGGGAACGCGCGCGCCTCCACCCGCAGCACGGGCGCGTCGCCCAGCAGCTCCGCGAGCCGGTCGGCGGCGACCGTGGCCGAGGTCGCCAGCAGCCTCAGGTCCGGCCGCAGCCCGGCCCGCGCGTCGAGCAGCAGCGCCAGCAGCAGGTCCGCGTCCAGGTGCCGCTCGTGGCACTCGTCCAGCAGCACCGTGCCGACGCCGGCCAGCTCCGGGTCGTGCTGGAGCCGCCGCACCAGCAGGCCCGAGGTCACCACCTCGACCCGGGTGTCCTTCGAGGTCCTGCGGTCGCCGCGCACCGAGTAGCCGACGGTCCGCCCGACCGGCTCGCCCAGCAGGCTCGCCATCCGCGCGGCCGCGGCGCGGGCGGCCAGCCTGCGGGGTTCGGCGACCACCACGCGGCCCTCCAGCGCGAGCGGCACCAGCGTCGTCTTGCCCGTGCCGGGCGGCGCGACCAGCACCAGCGAGCCGTGGTCGGCCAGCGTGCCGGCGATGTCGCCGAGCAGCGGGCGGATGGGCAGGTCGGGCAGCTCCACGGGAGTGAGTGTGCCAATGTTGACCCATGGGGAAATGGGGAGTCCTCGGCGCCGCGCTGACCCTGGCGCGCGCGGCGGTGGCGGTGAAGGTGTGGCGCGAGGTCGAGCGGCTGCCGGGCGAGGGCGTCCACGACGGCCCGGTGACGGTCGTGGTGCCCGCCCGCGACGAGGAGCGGACCATCGACCGCTGCCTCACCGGGCTGCGGGAGCAGGACTACCCGGACCTGCGGATCGTGGTCGTCGACGACGCCTCGACCGACCGCACCGCCGAGGTCGTGCGGCGGCACGCGGCCGAGGACCCGCGCGTGCGGCTGGTCGAGAGCGCCGGCCCGCCGTCCGGGTGGGCGGGCAAGGTGCACGCGCTGCACGTGGGCAGCGCCGACGTCGACACCGACTGGCTGCTGTACGTGGACGCCGACACCGAGGCCGCGCCGGACCTGGTCGGCAGGCTGCTCGCGGGCGCCCACCGCTGGCAGGTCGACCTGGTGTCCACCTCCGGCCGCGGCACCCGGCCCGGCCCCGGCTGGTGGCTGCTGCTGCCGCCGACCAACCAGCTGCTGTTCGAGACGACCACGATCGACGGTCGGCGCGGCATGGCGCTGGCCGTCGGCCACTGCATCCTCGTGCGGCGCGAGGCCTGCGAGCGGGCGGGCGGTTGGGCCGCGATCGCCGGGTCCCGCGCGGACGACGTGGGCTTCGCCACCCGGGTCCGCGACACCGGCGGCCGCACCCGGTACGCGGACGGCGCCGGCTCGCTGACCACCTCGGGCCTGGACGCGTTCGGCGACGCGTGGGCGTCGATGCGCAAGAGCATGGTCGCGGGCACCGACCTCTACTCGAAGGGCCCGGCCACCGCGTTCCTCGGACTGGTCACCGCGGGTGTCGCGCACGTCGCGTACGGCGCGGTGCCGCTGGTGGCGACCCTGCGCGGGTCCAAGCCGGGCCTGGTGGCGTGGCTGGCGCAGTCGCTGGCGCTGTACGCGTTCCTGCGCCGCACCGGGCAGCCGCGGGTCGCGGCGGTGCTCGGGCCGGTGGCCCCGGTGGTGTTCGGCGCGCTGTCGCTGGAGGCGGCGTGGCACGCGCTGCGCGGCACCACCCGGTGGAAGGGGCGGGGGATGCGTGGTTGACCCGCTGCGCGACCCCGACGACCCGGAGCTGCTGGACCCGTACCGGGCCCGCGAGCTGGCCGGGCTGGTGGAGGCCGCCCGGCTCGCCTCCGGCGCGGTCCGGTACGGCAAGGTCGGCCGGGTGGGCGCGGCCCAGGTCGTGGTGAACCGGGACGACCCGCTGCCCGGCGGCAACCACGCGTGCGCGGTGTACGGGTCGTCGGCCGAGGTCGCGGGCACGCTGATGCGGCTGGAGCAGACCTTCGCCGACGTGGGCCGGGCCGAGGCGGTGCTCTACGCGTCGCCGACCACCGTGGCCGAGATCGAGGGCATCGCCGACGACACCGGGTGGCACGCGGTGGAGGAGGCGCTGGCCGTGGTGCACCGGGGCCCGGCGACCGCGTCGCCCCCGGTGCGGCCCGCGCGGGACGTGGACCTGCCCGGCATCGCCGAGCTGCTGGCCGACGACCTGGGCGTGGACGGGCCGCGGCTGCTGCGGCACCTCGGGCAGCGGGCGGACGACCCGCGGTGCGCGTTCGTCGTGGTCGACGACGGCGACCGGCTCGGCGGGTTCGCCTCCGGGTTCGGCGAGCGCGGTGTCGGCCTGGTCGAGCACGTGGTGGTGCGCCCGGCCCGGCGGCGGCGCGGGCTCGGCGGCGCGCTGGTCGCGACCGCGGTGGCGGCGCTGCGGGACGCGGGCGCGCTGCTGGTGGCGGCCCACGTGGCCGAGGGCGGCGCGGGGGAGCGGTTCGCGGAGGCGTGCGGGTTCGAGGCCTGCTACCCGGTGACCGCCTATGCGCGGAGAGTGGACGAACTCCTCGATTGAGTATTTAGTTGCCGCAGCGCATATCCTTAGCAGGGCTAACGGACAACGTCCTCGGGCCTGCCGAGGGAACCGGAGGGGGAGCGCTGTGCGGGGGAGTGCCAAAGAGGCGGAGCTGAAGCTGCCGAGCGAGGTGTGGGTCCTCGTGGCGGCGAGCTTCATCATCGCCCTCGGGTTCGGCATCGTCGCGCCGGTCCTGCCCGCCTTCGCCAAGAGCTTCGACGTCGGAACGTTCGCCGTGTCCGTGGTGATCAGCTCGTTCGCCCTGGTCAGGCTCGTGTTCGCGCCGGTGAGCGGCCGGCTGGTCGACCGGTTCGGCGAGCAGCGCGTCTACATCGTCGGCATCCTCATCGTGGCCCTCGGCACCGGCGCGTGCGGCTTCGTCGGCTCGTACTGGCAGCTGCTGGCGTTCCGCTCGTTCGCGGGCATCGGCTCGACCATGTTCACCGTCGCCGCGATCGGCCTGCTGATCCGGATCACGCCGCCGCCCATGCGCGGCCGGGCGTCCGGGCTGTGGGCCACCGGGTTCCTGCTCGGCAACATCGGCGGCCCCATCGTCGGCGCGGCCCTGGTGGAGATCTCGATCGAGGCCCCGTTCATCGCCTACGCCGCCGCGCTCGTGGTCGCCGCCCTCGTGGTCTGGTGGTTCCTGCGCCGCTCCACGCTCGCCGCCCTGGACAGGTCCACCGACCAGGAGACGCTGACCGTGCGCGCCGCCGTGCGGCTGCCCGCCTACCGGGCCACGCTGGCCTCCGGGTTCACCAACGGCTGGGCGGTGTTCGGCGTGCGCATGTCGCTGGTGCCGCTGTTCGTGGTGGAGGCGCTGCGCAGCACGCCCGCCGTGGCCGGCATCTCCCTGTCGGTGTTCGCCGCGGGCAACGCCGCCACCCTGATGGTGTCCGGCAAGCTGGCCGACAGCACCGGCCGCAAGCCCGTGGCCATCGCCGGGCTCGTGGTGTCCGCGATCGGCACCGCCGGGCTGGGCCTGAGCGCCGACGTGCCCATGTTCATGATCGCCTCGCTGGTCGCGGGAGCGGGCGCCGGGCTGCTCAACCCGCCGCAGAACGCCGTGGTCGCCGACGTCATCGGCGAGAAGGCCAAGGGCGGGCCGGTGCTCGCCGCGTTCCAGATGGCCGCCGATCTCGGCGCGATCGTCGGCCCGCTGCTCGCCGGCGTGCTCGTCGACGCCTTCTCCTACCAGGCCGCGTTCACCCTGACGGGTGCGATGCTCGCCCTGTCGCTGGTGTTCTGGTTCGTCGCGCCCGAGACCCTGCCGAAGAAGGCGGAGACGCACGTCGGGGCGACGGTGGCCGGTGAGTGCGGTCGGCTCGACGAGGGCCCCGAGCTGCCCACCGGCGAGCGCCTGGCCGGCCGCCCGCGTCAGCCGGAGGCGTGACCGCTCAGGTTCCGCTCAGCATCCCTCGGTAGCCTGCGGGCGCAGCGGACCGGGAAGGACGGGCGACAAGTGGGTGGCGCGGAGCGCAACGCTCGGAAGAAGAAGCAGGCGCAGCAGGCGGCGAAGGTCGTGACGGCGGCGCGATCCGGCGGCGGCGACCGCAACAAGGTCGTCATCGGCGTGGTCGTCGTGGTGGTGCTGGCGCTGGTCGTCATCGGCGGCGTCATCTGGACCGCCCGGAGCGAGGACGACCAGGCCCTGACCCCGCCCGCGGACCTCACCGGCATCTCCGCACCGGTCGAGCGCGACGGCGCCGTCGTGGTCGTGGGCGACGAGGGCGCCAAGGCCACGATCGACCTGTACGAGGACTTCCTCTGCCCGGCGTGCCGCAACTTCAAAGAGGTCTACGGCGCGCAGATCAAGAGCGCCATCGAGGCGGGCGACCTGCGCGTGCGCTACCACGCGCTGCCGTTCCTCATCAGGTACTCCGACCCCGAGGGCTACTCGCGGGACTCGTCGAACGCGGCGCTGTGCGCGGCCGACCAGGGCGAGTTCTGGGAGTACCACGAGACGCTGTTCGCCCGGCAACCCGACGAGGGCGGCCCCGGCCACACCAAGGAAGAGCTGGTGAAGCTCGGCACGGACCTCGGCATCACCGGCGACGCGTTCAAGCAGTGCGTCGACGGCGGCGCCCACGAGGCCGAGGCCCAGTCCGGCCTCGACGAGCTGCGCGCGGGCGGCCAGTTCAAGGGCACCCCGACGGTGATGAAGGACGGTCAGGTCGTCGACTTCGGCAACGAGAACTGGTTGACCGACCTGCTCAGGTGAGCCCGGCCACCGGCGGCGGGCCACCGTCCCACCGGACCAGCCGCCGGGCCTTGCCGGTCTCCGCCCGCGGCACCGAGCCCACCGGGACGACCGCGACGCGGCACGTGACGCCGAGGCGCTCCCGGAGCGCGGCGGTGAGGTCGGGGGCCACGTCGTGCCCGCTCTCCACCACCACGCGCAACTCGGGCCGCCCGGCGTCCCGCCGGTCCTCGACGACCAGGTAGTGCGGCCCGACCCGGGCGTCCGCCAGGACCACCGCCTCGATCTCGGTGGGGAACACGTTGACACCGCGCACCACGAGCATGTCGTCCCGCCGTCCCAACAACTTGCTCATCCGCCTGAGCGTCCGCGGCGAACCCGGGACCGGAGGGGCGAGCGAGGCGACGTCGCCGGTGCGGTAGCGCAACAACGGCATCCCCGTCTTGGTCACCGTGGTGAACACCAGCTCACCCGGCGTCCCGTCCGGCACCGGCCGACCGGCCTCGTCCACCGCCTCCACCAGGAAGTGGTCCTCGGCGACGTTGAGCATGTGGTCGGAATCCAACGACTCGCACGCCACACCGGGACCGATCACCTCGGAGAGCCCGTAGATGTCCAGGGCGCGGATCCCGAGCAGCTCCTCGACCTGCCGGCGCATCCCCCCGGTCCACGGCTCGGCGCCGAACAACCCCACCCGGAACGGAGGAGCAACACCGGCGGCCCTCAAGGCCTCACCCAGGTGGATCGCGTAAGAAGGCGTGCAGCACAGCACATCGGGCTGAAGATCGGCGATGAGGCGCACCTGGCGCTCCGTCATGCCGCCCGACAAGGGAACCACGGTGGCCCCCAACCGCATCCCCCCGTGGTGCACCCCCAAGCCACCGGTGAACAGCCCGTAACCATAAGCATTGTGAACAAGACTGCGCCGCGTGACACCGGCCCCACCGAGCGCACGAGCCATCACCCCGGCCCAGATGTCAACATCCCGGGCGGTGTAAGGAACGAGCGTGGGCCGCCCGCCCGTGCCGGAAGACCCGTGGACGCACACGATGCGGTCGTCGACCTGAAAACCGAACGGGTAGTGGTCCCACAGGTCCTGTTTGGTCACGAACGGCAGGGCATGAAGGTCGTCCAAACCGACCTCGGCAGGGCGCGTGACCCCCGCATCCCGCAGCCGTGCGGCTTGGAGACCGTCGGCGTCGAGCAGGCGGGTCAGGAGCTGGCGCAACCGGCGTTCCTGGAGGGCACGCCTCACGTCCGGGGACATGCCCTCGGCTTCGGGCTCGACGAGCGGTACGGGACCCATGCACCCCGGTCTAGCAGGCCGGATGCGGGAGGGATACCCCCGATTTCGTCGGGACGGGGGTGGTGATGTACGGTATTGCCACACGAGAACGGCGGGGGAACCGGTCGGGAACGTGGGGAGTACGGGGCTGTGGCGCAGCTGGTAGCGCATCACACTGGCAGTGTGAGGGTCAGGGGTTCGAGTCCCCTCAGCTCCACAAGTGAATACGGCATATCAATCGCCCGCCGGACCTGCTGAAGCAGGTCCGGCGGGCGATCTTGCATTTTGATCCACTGTGGACGGTCGCACGCCTGACTGGAGCAAAACTGGAGCGGGGGTCGAGATCCCGCGAAATGGGGTCACGGAACTGCTCCAGGAACCTGCGTTCGTCCCGGCGGTAACCGGTGGGACCGCGGGATCCACGGGCACCGCTCGCCGGGACGACGGTGGTTCCCAGCCGATGGATGGTGTCCTGAATCTCGCGCTAACGCCGCATGCGGCCATGTCGATGACCATAGTGGACGAAGGCGAATGCCGCGTACGCAAAGATGCTCCTGTGACGCACCGGCTGCCGCGGCCTGTGCGCCGCCTGTTCGAACGGCGCGCACGGGCTCGCGCTGGGCGTCCAGCGTTCATCGTCGAGTGAGCCTCGTGAGGAGCCTTGTGAGCACCCTCGGTAGCTTCATCTGGTCGATCGCCGACCAGCTTCGGGGCCCCTACCGCCCCAACCAGTACGGCAACGTGATCCTCCCGCTCACGATCCTGCGCCGCCTCGACTGCATCCTCGAGCCCGACCGGGAGACGGTCCGGGAGTTGGCTTCGAAATACGACAACCCGAACCGGCTCAAGATCGAGGTCAAGAAGGCAACCGGCCGACCCTTCTACAACACCTCGAACTACTCCTTCGCCAACCTGCTGGCTGACGCCGACGGGCTGGCGGACAACCTCGTCGACTACATCGACCGGTTCTCGCTGGATGTCGACGTGTTCGAATACTTCGACTTCAAGAAGGAGATCTTCGTCCTGAAGAAGGCGGAGATCCTGCGCGAGGTCATCGCGTCCTTCAAGGTCATCGACCTGCATCCGGATGTCGTCTCCAACGCCGACATGGGCGACGCGTTCGAGTACATCATCCGCAAGTTCAACGAGGCCGCGAACGAGACCTCCGGTGACCACTACACCCCGCGGGACGCGATCCGACTGCTGGTGGATCTTCTCTTCGCCGAGAAAGACGTTGATCTGACCGAGGCGGGCATCATCCGCACCCTCTACGACCCTACTGCGGGCACCGGCGGCATGCTCGCCTTGGCCGAGGAGCACCTGCTCGAGCGTAACCCCGATGCGAGGCTGAGCCTGTACGGCCAGGAGTACAACCCGCAGTCGTACGCGATCTGCAAGTCCGACCTACTGGCCAAGGGCCACGACGCGTCCAACATCGCCTTCGGCAACACCCTGACCGATGATAGGTTCAAGGGCCGCCAGTTCGACTTCTGCATGTCCAACCCGCCGTACGGCGTCGACTGGAAGCAATACGCCAAGGCGGTCACGAAGGAGCGCGACGAAGCAGGCCCCTACGGCCGGTTCGCCCCCGGCCTTCCGGCGACTTCGGATGGGCAGATGCTCTTCCTGCTCCACCTGGTGCACAAGATGCGGGCGCCGGAGGACGGCGGCGGCCGGGCCGGGATCGTGATGAACGGCTCGCCGCTCTTCAATGGCGCGGCGGAGTCTGGTCCCTCCAACATTCGCAAGTGGCTGCTGGAGAACGACCTGGTCGATGCCATCGTTGCGCTGCCGACCAACATGTTCTTCAACACCGGCATCGCCACCTACATTTGGATCCTCGACAACGACAAGCGCTCCGAGCGCAAGGGCAAGGTGCAACTCATCGACGGCACCTCGTTCTGGACCAAGATGCGCAAGAACCTCGGCGCCAAGAACCGTGAACTCAGCGAGGCGGATCGCGCTAAGGTCGTGAAGCTGTACGCCGACTTCACCGACGCCGACCCCGATTACTCCAAGCTGCTGCGCAACGACGAGTTCGGTTACTGGACTATCACCGTCGAGCGCCCACTCCTCGACGAGTCCGGTCAGCCGGTTCTTGACCGTAGGGGCAAGCCTAAGTCGGACGCGAAAAAGCGCGACACCGAGAACGTTCCGTTTGGGTACGGTGGCTCGACCGTCGGTGCCGCTGGCAAGGTCGAGGTCATCCAGGCGTATTTCGACGCCGAGGTGAAGCCGCACGTCCCTGATGCTTGGATCGACTGGACCAAGGTCAAAACTGGCTACGAAATCCCTTTCACCCGTCACTTCTACAAGTACGTCCCACCCCGCCCTCTCGCTGAGATCGACGCCGACCTGGAAAAGCAGGTCACCAAGATCCTCGACCTGCTGCGGGAGATGGAGGGATGAGCATCCGGGAAGAGTTGTCGGCAGCGCCTGTAGTGCCCCTGCGGTATCTCGTGTCCTTCAATCCTCGCCCCATGTCAAACTCGGGCGGCGATGCGGTGTACCTGCCGATGGAGGCGATCTCCGAGTTCGGTCCCGTGGATACGAGCCGTCGTCGCCCGATCGACGATTTGCGTCAGGGGTACTCCTACGTGGCGAACGGTGATGTTGCGTTCGCGAAGGTGACTCCATGTTTCGAGAACGGTAAAGGCTTTGTCGCGCGTGATCTTCCGGACGGTCAAGCCTTCGCGACGACAGAAGTCACTGTGATGCGGCCGTCAGTCGAAGTCGAGGCGGACTATCTCGGTTGGATCCTCCGGTCGTCGGACTTCTTGAAGCGGGGCGAATCCCATATGACCGGGTCGGGTGGCCTCCGTCGTGTCCCTGAGACTTTTGTGGGGTCGTACTCGATTCCTCTGCCCGATCGTCGGACGCAGCGGGCCGTGGCGAAATTTCTTGACCGTGAGACCTGCCGCATCGACACGCTTATCGAGGAGCAGAGGTGCCTAATCAAAATGCTCCACGAGCGACGGCATGCACTTCGGGTACACGTGGCTCTGCACGGAACCATGCCAACTGAGGAGGTCAAGAGTGCCTTGCGGTGGGCAAACCAGCTCCCCGCTAATTGGCGCGTTGTCCCTCTGGCCTCTGTCGCTCAACTTGAAAGCGGGCACACGCCAAGTCGTTCCCGAGAAGATTGGTGGACGGACTGTTACATCCCATGGGTGAGTCTTCATGACGTCGGCACCATGCGCGGAGTCAAGTACCTTCAAGACACCAAACAGCGCATTAGCGACGCAGGACTCGCCAACAGTTCCGCACGGTTGCTTCCTGCGCGCACTGTCGTTCTCTCCCGGGACGCAACTGTGGGAAGGGCAGCGATCATGAGCGTTCCGATGGCGACGTCGCAGCACTTCGCCGCGTGGGTATGTGGACCGCTTCTCGACCCTGAGTACCTATGGGTGTTGTTCGCGGATGCGATGCAATCGTTCTTCGATTCGTTCCAGAACGGGTCGACGATCCGCACGATCGGCATGGGGGACCTCAAGGCCTTTCGTATCCCGCTCCCGCCTCTTGATGAGCAGCGGCGAATCGTCGAGTACTTGGACGAGGAGACCCCGAAGATCGACACGCTGATCGCTGAGACGGAGCGGTTCATCGAACTTTCGCGCGAGCGTCGGGCAGCGCTGATCACGGCGGCGGTGACTGGACAGGTCGATGTACAGGAGATGGCGTGATGGCAGACCACCACGAGGTCATCTTCGAAACTGAAATCTGTGAGTGCCTGGCCGATCATGGGTGGCTCTACTCAGCCGATGACACCGGCTACGACCGAGAGCGTGCGCTTTTGCCCGAGGACCTATTCGCGTGGCTGGAGGAGACTCAGCAGGCGGCGTACGTGAAGGCCCTGAGGGCGGCGGGATCGGCGGCGAAGTTTCTTGATGTGCTGGCTACGGCGCTCGACAAGCCTCTTGAGCACGGTGGCGGGACGCTGAACATCCTGCGTAACGGCGTGCAGTACATCGGTGGTGGGCGGTTGAAAATGGCGCAGTTCCGGCCCGAAACCAGCCTCAACGCGACGACGAATGAGCAGTATGCGGCAATGCGGGTGCGAGTGATGCGGCAGGTGCACTTCTCCACTGCGGACCAGCGCAGCATCGACCTGGTCTTCTTCGTCAACGGATTACCGGTGGCCACTGTCGAGTTGAAGACCGACTTCACCCAGTCCCTCGACGAGGCGATCAACCAGTACCGCAAGAACCGGAACCCGCTGACCAACGGTCGGCCAGAGCCGCTGCTGTCGTTCGGGCATCGAGCGCTAGTGCACTTCGCCGTCTCCAACGATCTGGTCGCGATGACCACCAAGTTGGAGGGCGGGAAGACGCATTTCCTGCCGTTCAACATGGGCTACAACGCTGGCGCGGGGAATCCGCCCGGCGCAAGTGGTCGGTCGGCAACGGCGTACCTGTGGGAGCGGGTCTGGGAGAAGCATGCCTGGCTCAACATCATCGGCCGACTGATGATCGTGGAGACGAAGGAGGAGTGGGACGTCGCCACCGGCACCTCGGTGCGGCGTACGAGCATGCTCTTCCCGCGATACCACCAGTGGGAGGCCGTGACGAACATCGTGGCCGCAGTGCGCGAGGAAGGGGTGGGGCAGCGCTACCTGATCGAGCACTCAGCGGGGTCGGGGAAGACGAACACCATCGCCTGGACCGCGCACCGGTTGGCGCGGCTGCATGTGAACGACCAGAAGGTCTTCGACTCGGTGATCGTGGTCGTGGACCGCACGGTGCTTGACGGGCAGCTCCAGGAGGCGATCCGGCAGATCGACGGCTCGGGAAAGATCGTGGCTACGATCAGCCCGGAGGACGTCCGCAAGGCGGGGGCGAAGTCAAAGTCCGGCCTGCTGGCCACCGCGTTGAAGAACGGCGAGCTGATCATCGCGGTGACGGTGCAGACCTTCCCGTTCGCGCTCGAGGAGATCCGGGCCGACAAGGGGCTGAAGGGCAAGCGGTTCGCGGTGATCGCGGACGAGGCGCACTCCTCGCAATCCGGTCAGATCTCCTCCAAGCTCAAGGCGGTGCTGACCGCCGAGGAGGTCAAGGAGATCGAAGAGGGCGGCTCTGTCCATGTGGAGTCGATCCTGGCCGCAGAGATGACCGAGCGGGCCGAGTCGAAGAACATCTCCTACTTCGCGTTCACCGCGACGCCGAAGAACAAGACTCTGGAGCTCTTCGGTCGCAAGGGCCCTGACGGGAAGCCGGTCGAGTTCCACCTCTACTCGATGCGGCAGGCGATCGAGGAGGGCTACATCCTCGACGTGCTCAGGGGCTACCAGTCCTACGACACCGCGTTGAAGATCGCAGGTCAGGCCGAGAGCGGCGATGGCAGCGAGGTGGTGGAGGAGGCCGCAGCGCGGAAGGGGCTGATGCGGTGGGTGAAGCTGCACCCCACCAACATCAGCCAGAAGGTGCAGATCATCGTCGAGCACTTCCACGTCAACGTCGCCCACTTGCTGGAGGGCAAGGCGAAGGCGATGGTCGTGACCGACTCGCGCAAGGCCGCGGTGAAGTACAAGAAGGCGATCGACGCCTACATCGCCAAGCGCGCCGCCCAGGACGCCTCGTACAACTACGGCACCCTGGTCGCCTTCTCCGGTTCGGTGACGATGGCCGAGGACGAGGAGTGGGTCTCGGACTGGGGGCCGCAGCCGAGCAAGGACGACGAGTTCACCGAGGCCAACCTGAACCCCGGCGCTGGCTCGGACCTGGCCGCCGCCTTCAAGGGCACGACGTACAAGGTCATGCTGGTCGCCAACAAGTTCCAGACCGGGTTCGACCAGCCGCTGCTCTCGGCGATGTACGTCGACAAGAAGCTCTCCGGGGTCGCTGCGGTGCAGACGCTCTCGCGGCTCAACCGCACCCACCGCACCGCAGGTGGGGAGCAGAAGCGCAAGACGTTCGTCATCGACTTCGTGAACAAGCCCGAGGACATCCGAACCGCGTTCGAGCCGTACTTCACCAACGCCACCCTAGAGACCGAAACCGACCCGTACGTCGTGTTCCACCTCTCCACCAAGCTCGATCAGGCTGGGATCTACACGCCGGAGCAGGTGCGCGAAGTCGCTGGCCTGTGGGTGACCCGGAAGGGCAACAACGCGCTCTCGGCCGCGATCAGTCCTGCCAAGAACGAGTTCGCCCGCCGCTACGCGGCCGCGATCGAGGCTGACGACAAGGTCATCCTCAATACCCTCGACCTGTTTCGCAAGGACGTCTCCACCTTCGTCCGGCTCTACGACTTCATGAGTCAGATCGTCGACTACGGCGACGCGTACATGGAGATGCTGTCGATCTTCCTGCGGCTCCTGGAGAAGGTCATCGCAGACTCGTCCTGGGCCGCGGAGGTCGACCTTTCCGATGTGGTCCTGGTCGGGGTCAAGCACAGCAAGGGGACCGCCGTCGACATCTCGCTGACCGGTGACGGTGAGCTGAAGGGGATCGGCGCTGCGGGCACCGGCACCCGGAAGGAGCCGAAGTACGTCGCCCTCCAGGTCGTCATCGACAAGATGAACGACCTCTTCGGCGCTGAGTCGTTCACCGCGTCGCAGGTCCGTGAGTTCGTGCAGGGACTGGTGCAGCGGTTGCTCACCTACCCGAACCTGATCAATCAGACCAAGGTCAACTCGAAGAAGCAGTTTATGGAGTCGCAGGACTTCCAGATGGCCGTCACAGAGGCGGTCGTCGACAACCAAGAAGCTCACAACACCATGGCCGACTATTTCTTCAGCGATGGACCTGGCATCAACGCTGTCATCATGGCCCTCGCAGACGCCTTCTACGAGGCCGCGATCGATCAGCAGACGGACGTATGAGCGGCCCGCCCTGCAGAGCAGTTCGCTTCGGGGCCAGCCGTGGACCATTAGTCACGCGAGGTTCTTCCGCTGCCGCTGCCTAGAACACTGCGAGTCACGAGGAACCGCTGTAGTTCCAGGTTTGGCCGGTGCCTCGGTACTGCTCGATCGGGATGGGATGGCGGCCTTCGGGAAGGTGATCGTGGCAGAGGGTGCCGTGGAGGTGGTCGACTTCGTGGGCGACCAGACGGGCCATGCCGCGGTCGAAGACGGTGATCTTCTTCTTGCCGGTGATGTCGGTGTGCTCGACGTGGATTTGCATTGGCCGGGGGATCAGGCAGCGGACGTCGAAGAAGCTCAGGCAGCCCTCGTATTGCTCGTCGATCTCGGTGCCGTTTTCGATGACCGTGGGGTTGAGCAGGGTGATCGGCTGGTCGGTGCCGGGTGGACGGACGAGGGCGGCGGCGCGGTCGATGCCGATCTGGGGCGCGGCGATGCCCATGCCCTTGCCGAAGGTGTGGGCGTGGGCGATGCGTTCGGCTGCGGAGTGCAACTCGGTGATGACCCGGCGGGCGTCCTCGGCCTCAGCAGGCAGGTCGAAGGGGCGGGCGGTGCGACGCAGCAGCGGGTCCCCGTCCTGGACCACGCCGAGTGCGGCCATGGTTTTGCTGGGGCGCGCGGGGGTGGTGTCGGTGGTCGTTCGGCTGCGGAAGTCCCATTCGAGCCGGTAGCGGGCGTGCAGGGGCGGGTCCTGGCAAGACCAGGCGAAGATCACCCGGTCGTGGTCGATGGTGCGGTCGATGGCGGTGGGGAAGGGCATGGCCTCGGCGGTCATGGAGGTGTGCAGGCCCCACACCACCGGGGTGAGGTCGGCGGGGAAGTTCAGCGAGACCGACAGCTTCGCGGTGGGCAACCGGATGGCGCGTTGGAACCAGTTGCCCCAGTGCTCGTCGCGGACGGTGTACTCGTATTCGATCCAGGTCGACTCGCCGGGGTAGAGCGGAAAGTGGCCGGTGTCGCCGGCGAAGTGCAGCCAGACTTCCTTGAAGGCGTCACGGTCGTGGTGGGCGCTCCAGCCCATCGGTTCGGACCGGTCCTGGCCGTGCCAGGCGTGCAGGCCGATCTCGTCCCAGGTGAGCGGGTTCTCGCTGTAGAGGCGGTTGGACCGTTCGGGGTCGCCGGGGTAGCGGTCGACGGAGATGCGGATGAGGTAGCGGGTGATGGGCTCGGTACCGCCGTTGACCAGGTGGCGACGTTGGGTGAGCCGGTAGGTGTGCCCGTCGTAGTGCAGGGTGGCGTCGTCGTGGTCGACCACTAGGCTGCCCGCTGCGGACTGGTCGGTAGGGAATGGCAGCGGCGGACGGGACTTGCCGGTACGACCGGCTTCGAACTCGCGGAACGCGGTGCGCAGCGCACCGCCTGACTTCAGCGCGGCGTCGGCGTGCAGCGCGAACTCCCGTGACGGGCGCTCGTGGCCGGACTCCACTTTGGACACGTATGAGCGGTCGTAGCCCATCAGCTTCGCCAGCGCGGTGCGGGACAGGCTCCGCACGTCACGCCAACGGGTGAGTTCCGCCGCGAAGGCGTTGGTCTCACCGCTGTCTCCGCCCGTCGAACGCGCCCCGCCGGTCACGACAACACCCCCGCTTTCTCCGACTGTGAGTGGGCGTGAACCCACCGTGAGTCACCGCTCAGCCTAGAGGCACACCCAAGCCGGCTGGTGTCGTGGAGTGCGATCACACGTGGCGACAGACCGCCTCTGGGCTGCACCGCCCGTCGGGTCGATGCCAATCCACCCGGAACGGTGAAGGGAACCACTGCTCATGACGACGACGGAAATGCCCACTCACGACGACCCTTTCGCGCTCGATCTGCGCGTCATCACCGACATGCCCGCGGACCCGGCGCTGAACGCCTGCACCAACGGCACTGACGACGGCTGTGACCCGACGTGCGCCTCGGCGTGCGTCACCGGGGGCGTCTGAGGCCCCGACCGCTCGCGGGGCCGGGTGTCCTCCGGCCCCGTTCCGCTCTGTAACAGCCGGGAGGAATGGATGCGTTCCGCTGGTAGGAAACCGCTGTACCGGCACGTCGGTGTCGCGCTCGTGCGGGCTGCGGCGGCACCGCTGACCGACGCGCCCGACCAGTGGCCCGACCTGGCCGACGTCCCAGCCTGCCGGGCATGGCTGAACCGGATGTGGTCCCGACCCGGCCTGGCCGAGGCGGTGCGACAGGCCAGCCCGTCCCTGGCCGACCAGGTCGAGGCCATCCGCGCGGGACGTGCGGTGACCGACAGGCGGGTCCGAGGTGCGACGGTCTCCACCGCCCGGTACGTGCTGCGCAGCATCGGCAGGCCGACCCCGTTCGGGTTGTTCGCGGGCGTGGCACCGGTGGCCGCGACGGGTGCGTCGGTCGTGCGGTGGGGGCGGGAACACCGCGCGACGGCACGGGTGAACACCGAGTGGTTGGCCGACATCATCACCCGTGTCGAAGGGGCCGTCGACCTGCTGGAACGCCTGGAGGTGACGGTCAACGACCTCGCCAGGCGTCGCGGTGACCGGCTGGAGATCCCACACGGGCCCAACCGGGTGACGATCCAATACACCGGCGCGGTGGCGGCCGTGTGGGACGCGGCGGCGATCCCCATCCGGTTCGGCGAGCTGGTCGACAAACTGGCCGGGCACTTCGCCACCGACCGACCGAAGGTCCGCCACACGCTCGCCGTGTTGGTGAAGCAGGGGTACCTGCTGACGGAACTGCGCGCACCGTTCACCGTCACCGACCCGTTCGCCCACGTCCTGGCACGGTTGCACGCGGCCGGTGGCGACAGCGTCCCCGAGATCGCCACCCTGCTGCGTGACCTGGACGCGGTGCTGACCGGGCTGGCCGGGCACAACGATCCGAACACGCCGGTCGCCGGCCAAGACCGCATCCGCGCGGACCTCATCCGTCGGATGCGGGCACTGTCCCCGGCGGGCCGCACGCCGTTGGCCGCCGATCTGCTGTTGGACTGCAACATCAGTGTGCCCCGCGCGGTCACGCGGGAGATGGAATGCGCCGCGAGCGCGCTGCTGCGCATGACCCGCCGACCCACCGGCGACCCGGCATGGCGTGACTACCACGGCGTGTTCGTCGACCGCTACGGCGTCGGCACGCTGGTGTCGCTGCTGGACGTCGTTTGCCCCGACAGCGGCTTGGGCTACCCGGCCCGTTATCAGGGCAGCGTGCACTCACCGCCGATCCCGGAGTTCTCGGAGCGCGACGAGCGGCTGGCGGCATTGGCGTGGCGAGCGGCCGTCGACGGAACCGGCGAGATCGTGCTTGCCGACCAGGACGTCACGGACCTGGGCAGTGAGGATTTCGATGTCCGGTACATCCCACCCCACGTGGAGCTGTCGGCCCGCATACACGCGGACAGCATGGCCGCACTTGAGCAAGGCGAGTTCACCCTCACCGTCGCGCCTGCCCGCTCTGCGGGCACGCTGACCAGCCGCTTCACCCCCATGGCCACCGGCTCGGGCCTCGCGTCGGCCTACCGGGGCCTACCGGCCGCCACCGATGGAGCGTTGCGGGCGCAGCTGAGCTTCGGGCCCCGCTACGCGCCTGCGGAGAACGTCTGCCGCGTCCCTGCCTACCTCGACCACGTGATTCCGCTGGGCGAACACCGCGGTCACGGCGACGAGGCGACCCTGATCCGACTGGACGACCTCGCCGTCACCGCGACCCGCGACCGGCTGTACCTGGTCAGCCGCTCCCGCCGCCGAGTCGTCGAACCCCAGGTGTTCCACGCGCTCGCGCTGGACAAGCAACCTCCGCCCCTGGCCCGGTTCCTGGCGGAACTGCCGCGTGCGTTCAGCGCCTCCTGGTTCCAGTTCGACTGGGGGCCGCTCGCACGCCTGCCGAGGCTGCCGAGGGTCCGCTACGGACGCACCGTGCTGTCCCCGGCCCAGTGGCGACTGACCACCGACGACCTCACGCCACGCCAGGACGGTGAAGGGTGGCCGCGGCTGCTGGACCGATGGCGGCGGCTGTGGGGCTGCCCGCAGGTGGTCGAATTGCGCGACGCTGACCGCACCCTGCGCCTGTCCCTCGACGAGCCCGCCCACGCCACCCTCCTGCACGCCCACCTCGTCAAGCACGGCCAGGCCGTCCTCTACGAAGCTACGCCGATCGCCGAGTACGGCTGGATCGGCCACCACGCCCACGAGATCGCGCTGCCGCTGGTCACCACCCACCCCGCGGCACCCGACCCTCTCCGCGGCGCACTGCCCGAACTGAACAACACCCACGGACAACTTCCCTGCGCACCCGGCTCCACCTGGCTCACCGCGAAGATCTACACCCACCCCGAGCGGATGGACGACGTCATCACCGGCCACCTGCCCGCACTGCTGGACGAGCTGGACGCGGACACGCCCTGGTGGTTCCTGCGCTACCACAGCCCTCACGAGGACGATCACCTGCGGCTGCGGCTGAACCCCACCCCTGACCACTACGCTGCGTGCACAAAAGCGCTCGGGAAGTGGACGCAGCGGATGCGACAGGCAGGCGTGGCCGGACGGTTGGTGTTCGACACCTACCATCCCGAAGTCGGCCGTTACGGGCACGGTGCCGCCCTGCCCGCCGCCGAGACCGTCTTCGCCGCCGACTCCCGCTTCGTCGCCGCAACCCTGCACGCACGGCTCACTACGACCGTGCCACCTACCGCGCTGGTCGTGGCGGGCATGGTCGGCATCATCGACGCCTTCCTCGGCGACCCCGCCCTGGCGATCGACTGGCTGACCAGCCACCCGGCATCCACCGCATCCGCTCGCGACCGGCAGATCACTGGCCAGGCGATCCGACTGGCCGCCGACACCGATGAGCTGCGCCGACTGCCCGGCTGGACCGCACAGGTCGACCAAGCATGGCACGCCCGCGCGACGACGCTGGCTGAATACCGCACGCGACTGCCGCCGGACGTGGACACCGACGTCGTGCTGGAGTCGCTGCTGCACATGCACCACAACCGCGCCCTCGGCATCGACGTTGAAAGCGAACGCGCCTGCCGCCGCCTCGCCCGCCAAGCCGCGTTCACACGACGTGCCCGACCCCGGGGCAGGCGGCACCGATGACCTCCACCAACCCGACGATCACGGCACAACGGCGCGAACCGTCACCGTTCTGGCGGCAGTCGCTGGCCTCCGGAGCAGCGGGGATCGCGTTGCTGCACATCGCCGATGCCCGCGCCGGCCGCACGCCGTGGCCCGAGGTCCACCGGTGGATCACCGTGATGACTCACGACCCGGTCACCGCGGATACGACCGCAGGGCTGTTCCACGGAGCCCCGGCCGTCGCGTTCGTCCTGCGCCACGCCGCCCATCCCTCCTACGTGACAGCCCTCGACACGCTGGACCGCCACATCAGCGACCTCGTCACCCGACGTCTCGCCGTCGCGCACCAGCGCATCGACCAAGGGCTGCCGCCCCGGCTGGGCGAATTCGACCTGATCAACGGCCTGACCGGTATCGGCGCCTACCTACTGCTGCACCGCGGCAGTCAAGAAGGACTCGTGCGGGAGGTCCTGGCCTACCTGGTGCGGTTGGCCACCGAACCCGTGTTCGTCAACGGCCGGCAGCTGCCAGGCTGGTGGACCACCAACGCACCGAACGACCGCCCGTCCCCGCAGTGGTCCGGCGGGCACGCCAACCTCGGGATCGCACACGGGATCGCTGGCCCACTGGCGCTGCTGGCCCACGCGGCAATCCTCGGAATTACCGTGCCCGGACACGCCGAGACCATCGACCGCATCTATTCCTGGCTGGACCACTGGCGCAGCGGCACCCCGACCCGACCGTGGTGGCCAGGCCTGCTCCGGCCGGAGGAATGGCACCGCGGATCGGTCGACCAACCCGGCCCTCAGCGCCCGTCCTGGTGCTACGGCACCCCCGGAATCGCCCGCGCACAGCAACTCGCCGCCATGGCCCTCGACCACCAGCACAAGCAGCGAGCCGCCGAGCACGCCCTGGCCACCTGCGTCACCGACCCCGGCCAGCTCGCTCTGCTCCGCGACGCCTCCCTGTGCCACGGCTGGGCTGGCCTCGTCCAGACCACCCGACACGTGGCGGCCGACGCCGGACCCGACAGCGAACTGGCCGCCCTGCTGCCACACCTGAACACCCGCTTCACCCAACAACACCCGCACACCCGACAACCAGCGACCGGCGACGGCCTGCTCGAAGGCACCACGGGCATCGAGCTGACCCGACACCCCACGCCCGGCTTCGCCTGGGACGCCTGCCTGCTCATCGCCTCACCAACCACCGGGACACCGGACACAGAAGGAATCGGATGACCGCCACCACCGACACCCCGCCGGAAGACCTGCGCGACCGCATGGTCGACCACATCGCCGAGGCCGGACACCTGCGCTCGGCCACTGTCGAACGCGCGCTGCGCACGGTGCCCCGCCACCTGTTCGTGCCCGACGCCACCGTTCCCGACGCCTACGCCAACAGGTCCATCACCATCAAGCCCGGCGAACCCGGCGGCAGGCCCGCCAGCTGCATCTCCGTGCCCACCGTCGTGGCCATGATGCTCGACCAACTCGACGCCCGACCCGGCCACCGCGTCCTCGAAATCGGCGCCGGCACCGGCTACAACGCCGCCCTGCTGGCCGAACTCGTCGGCGACACCGGCCAGGTCACCACCGTCGACATCCACCCCGATGTCACCGAACACGCCCGACGCGCCCTCGACGCCACCGGCTACGACCGCGTTCACGTCGTCACCGGCGACGGCACCCTCGGCCACCCCGACCACGCCTCCTACGACCGGATCATCGTCACCGTCGGCCCCTGGGACCTGCCACCCGCCTGGCTGGCCCAGCTCGCCCTGGGCGGCCGACTCGTCGTGCCGCTGACCTGGCGGGGACAAACCCGCAGCGTCGCGTTCATCAAGCAGGAGGACGGGGTGCTGCGCGCCACCGACAGCCGGCTGTGCGGCTTCATCCCCATGATCGGCGACGGCCAGGACGGCGAACGCAAGATCCGCATCGCCGAAGACGTCGACCTCCACTTCGACCCCGACCAGCCCATCGACCTCGCGGCACTCCACGGCGTTCTCGACCGCGAAGCCGTCACCGTGTGGTCCGGTGCGTCGGTGGCGCCCATGGAATCCACCGACCTCATCTGGCCCCGCTTCACCGGAGTCGAACCCGGAACGTGCCGCTTCGCCGCCGGCAACACCGCTGTCGAGGCCGGCCTGTGCAACCCCGCTTTCAAGTACAGCAGCCCCGCCCTGGTCGAAAACGACTCCCTGGCCTACCTCACCCTGCGTGGCCTCGAGCCCAATGCCACCGAACGCCGCTTCGAACTCGGCGCCACCGGCCACGGCCCACTCGGCACGGACCTGGCCGAACGCCTGTGCGCCGTGATCCGCACCTGGGACCACGACCGCACCGCACAACCCGTCATCACCGCCTACACCGCCGGCATCCCCAACGCGGACCTGGTCGACGGGCAGGTCATCGACAAGCGGTTCGTTCGCCTGGTGATCTCCACTTGATCCGATCCGGCACCGCCCGTAGGCGGACTTGGACCTTGGTCAGCACCCCGCCGTGAACTGGTGATCTCCGCATCGCTGGACGTGGTCAGTCGCCGAGAGCGAGCCGTCGGCGGATGAATGTGGTCGCCGTGTCATCGCAGAAGTTCATCGATCACGATTTTAACGCCAGAGCTATACTGCGCGCGTCAGTGGTGCCGCTCGTGCAATCCAGGGGTTCGCATGAACATCTTTCACGGTGATGGCGAGGAGAGGCAGCCGGCGGCAACTCCGGTCCGACCGGTGGCAGACGCGGTCGACAATTCCGAGCAGGCGAACGGCGGTGCTCTCGACGCGACCGTGAGGCTGGCTAATGAAATCCGTCAACGTCGCAACCGGGCCGGCATGAGCCAACCGGAACTGGCCCGACTGATCGGATACACCCGCCAGTACGTGTCCCACGCCGAACGTCCCCAAGCCAACCTCCCTTCCCTGGAACTCGTTCGAGCGCTTGACAAGACGCTGAAAGCGGACGGCCTCCTGTTGGAACTACGAGAGGCGGCGCGGCAGGAACGGCATGGTCGACGCGACAAAACGACTCCGCCGGACACCTCTGGTAACACCGGCCCCATCCTCGAAGGTCGCTTCGACGATGTGCATCCGCCTCAGCACGTACGAACGAGCCAAGAGGAGTGGTTGCGCGTGCGCAACGCTCCAGGTGTGAGGGGGCGAGAGCTGACGGAACTGGCGGCCTGGTTGTACCCCGAGTCCGACCGTGCGGTCGGCGGTCACGTGCTCGCTGACTCGCACTGGCTCCTGGAAGAACCCGTCGAGTTGGACTCCGTCAAGCTGTGCTGGGATCAGGATGCGGCGCCCTACGCACTTCCCGAGGCCGTCCCCATTGATGGCCTGCTGCCCTTGCGTGACGAGGACAACCGGTATGCGGACTACAGCCGGGCGGTACGCGACCTGGTGCGTCCTCGATTGCTGGAGAACCGTCTCAGCTATCGGCTGACCGGCGTGCACGGCGAGGCGGACGGAACTTTGACGCTGCGGTTCGGGCGCACCACGTTCTTCGAGGTCTTCAACGTCAAGCAGATGGTCGCGCACGAGTTCAAGAAAGCCTGGCTCCTGTCGGGCAGGCAGATTCCCGGGTTCGAAAGGCTTCCGCTGCGCGCTGCCATCGGGAACCCGTTCGACCCCGCGCGACTGCTCATGTCGCCGGGAATCAATACCCTGACGATACGACGTGGCAGCCCCGGAGAGGGTGCGAGCTTCGTCCTGCACGAACGGGACGGCGGGAAGGTAGCCGACGGTGGCGGGCTGTGCCACGTGATGCCCGCTGGCGAGTTCCAGCCGTCATCCTCCGCGCCGGTGGATGTAGCGAACGACTTCTCCCTGTGGCGCAATATCATGCGCGAGTTCTCCGAGGAGTTCCTGGGGAACCCCGAACACGACGGCTGCAACCCGAAATCGATCGACTATGAGAACGACGAGCCATTCGTGCGCTTCGAGCTCGCACGCGACCGCGGAACACTTCGCATGTGGCACTACGGACTGGTCGTGGAACCGCTCGAACTCGGCGCCCTGCAGCTCACCGTGGCGGTCCTGGACGCACCCGAGTTCGACCGGCTGTTCGCCAACATGGTGTCCACCAACGACGAGGGCAGCGTGATCGGCAAGGGCGGCACCAAGCGCATCCCGTTCACCGAAGAGGCCATCAACCGCCTCGAACCGCGCCTGACAGCTAGCGCGTTGACCCTGCTACGCCTGGCGTGGCGAGACCGGGCCGCCCTCCTCCGGTACTAGCGTTCGGGCATCCATCGAACCGACCCTGCCCGGAAGTCGCGGACGACTCACCTGAAGCTCGTTGAGGTCACCTCACTGCAGCACATCCACTTCTGGCTGCACGTCTGGGGTGTGATCGACGCGGCTCGTCGAGGCACGGGGTCGGTCTCTCCGGATGGAGTGGAACTGCTCGCGCAGCATGTGACGGAATCTCATGTAGGCGATGCGACGTTCGGAGAAACTTTTTCGTCCGACTGCGCGATACAGCCCTCGACGGCACAGCGAACGGGGTGATCCACATGGGCGTCGAGGCCTTCGGCATCGAGAAGGAGTTCCTGAAGGACCTGCTCACCCAGGTGGACAGAGGCGAAGCGCAGCTCCCCGAGTTCCAGCGCGGCTGGGTGTGGCCCGACCGCAACATCGCCAGCCTGATCGCCTCGATCTCGCTGGGCTATCCGGCGGGCACCGTGATGATGTTGAAGCAGGGCGGTGACGTCCGCTTCAAGACCAGGTCGGTCGAAGGAGCGCCCCGTGCCGGCGCCGCGCCCGACCGGTTGATCCTGGACGGTCAGCAGCGGTTGACCTCGCTCTACCAGTCGTTGTTCCGCGACGCCCCGGTGGAGACCCACGACGTCCGCGGCAACACCACGCGCGGCTGGTTCTACATCGACATGGAGAAGGCCCTCCTCGGTGACGGGGATCGTGAGGAGGCCGTGGTCTTCGTCCCCGAGACCAAGGTCCGCGTGGACTTCCGGGGGCAGGCGCTGCTGGACCTGTCCACGCCGGAGCTGGAGTACGCGAACCGCATGTTCCCGTGCACGGCCGTGTTCAACTCGATGCAGTGGATGATGGGGTTCTTCCAGCACTCGCCCGAGCGGCAGTCCGAGAACCTGGCGCTGTGGGGCAAGTTCCACGAGGCCGTGGTCAAGCGGTTCGAGCAGTACCAGCTGCCGGTGATCGAGCTGGGCAAGAGCACGCCTCGCCAGGCGGTGTGCCAGGTCTTCGAGAAGGTCAACACCGGCGGGGTCACCCTGACCGTCTTCGAGCTGCTGACCGCGACCTTCGCCGCAGACGACTTCGACCTGCGCCAGGACTGGGCCGACCGCAAGGCGCAGTGGGCCGGCAGCCAGTACCGGATCCTCTCCGAGGTCGCCAACACCGACTTCCTCCAGGCGGTGACGCTGCTGGCCACGCACGAGCGCCACCAGGCCGCCGTGGAGGCCGGTCGGGACGAGGTCGCCGTCCCGCGCATCGGCTGCCGGCGCGCCGACATGCTCAACCTCACCCTGCCGGAATACCGCAAGTGGGCGTCCGCCGTGACCGACGGGCTCAAGTCGGCGGCGCAGTTCCTGTACTCGCAGCACATCTTCGACACCCGGTTCCTGCCCTACGGCAGTCAGCTCATTCCGATGTCCGCGATCTTCGCCCTGCTCGGCGGCAAGGCCGGGACCGTCGGGGCACTGCAGAAGATCTCCCGCTGGTACTGGTCCGGTGTGTTCGGTGAGCTCTACGGCGGCACCACCGAGACCCGCTTCGCACGCGACGTGCCCGAGGTCGTGGCCTGGGTGACCGGTCAGGGTGGTGAACCCCGCACCGTCCAGGAGGCCCAGTTCTTCTCCAGCCGCCTCCACTCCCTGCGCACCCGCGGCTCCGCCGCCTACAAGGGCCTCTACGCGCTGCTGCTCAAGGAGGGGCCCGTGGACTGGCGTACCGGCTCGGACATGTCCAACGAGAACTACTTCGACAACGCGGTCGACATCCACCACGTGTTCCCCAAGGCGTGGTGCGAGAAGCAGGGCATCAGCTCGGCCGAGTACAACTCCATCGTCAACAAGACACCGCTGACCGCCCGCACCAACCGACTCATCGGCGGCCGGGCGCCTTCCGTGTACCTGCGCGGACTGGCCAAGACCGCGGACACCACTCCGGAACAGGTCGACCGGAACGTGCAGTCACACCTGATCTCGGCGGCCGACCTGCGCAACGACGACTTCGACGCCGCGATGAGGACCCGACAGGGTGCCCTGCTGGACCTCGTCGGCAAAGCCATGGGCAAGGACGCGCAGATCGACACCGAGTAGTGGGATGTGGCTCGATCGTCGCGCCTCTGCCGAGACGGCGGGTCTCCTTCACCTGCGAGTGGCGTCGTCGTCCATTCCGGCACATCCGCTCCGCCACGCCGGCGGGGTGGATGTGCAGGGGAGGTGGCATCGGCATCATGGGTGACTCTCAACCCACCCCAGGGAGCCACGCTGTGATCGTGTCCTCGGTGATGACCGACCATCCCTCCTGGCTGTCGGCAGATGACACCACCTACCGCGCCGTCCGCTCCGGACGCTCCACTTGGGTGCTGACCTGCACACCTGTCGGGACCGGCGAGTACCGGGCAGAGGCTCGCCCCGTGTCCGGCGCGGGAGATGCTCCCGTGCTCGACGTCATCGACCCCGCCGGGCTGACCGGACCCGAGGACGTGGTGGGCGTGCTGCGCGCCGCGGGCACGGTGGGGCGCTGGCGCAACCCGGACCTGTGGGACGCCCTGGCCACGTCGATCGTCCGACAGGTCATCCGGGCGGGCCAGGCGCGCAAGCTCTACCGCGCGTTCTGCCGGGGCCACGGCGAGGCGGTCACCACGCCCCACGGCCCGACCTGGCTGTTCCCGACGCCCGAAGCCGTCCTGGCGCTCCCGGACGAGGAGTTCACCGCCCTCGGGATGGCGTTCAAGCGCCGTCCGCTGAAAGCCGCCGCCGAGGCGGTGCTGGAGTTCGGCGCGAAGTGGGCCGAACTCGACCCGGCCGTGCTGCGGGACGAGGTGCAGGGCGTGCCCCGCATCGGCCCGTGGACCGCGGGTGCGACCGTCGCCGACCTCACGAACGACTACTCGCTGTACCCGTACGCCGATCTCGCGGTGCGCACCTGGGCGAACCGCCTGTCCACCGGGCGAACCTGGCCCGAAACCGAACCGGACTTCGCCCGCCGCTGGGCACGGTTGGCGGGGAAGGACCTGTCCGCCTGGACGCTGCTCACACTCGCATGGGGAGTACGTCATGCCAACACCTCGGGAGCCGTTGCCATCTGACCCATCCGCAGCGCTGATCACCGGCGCAGACCTCCGACAGCCGCTGGACGCCCTGTTCGTCAACGCGCCGCTGCGCGACTACGCCGAGCGGCCCCGCGTCAACGACTTCACCCTGCCCGTGCTCGGCATGGGTTACCTGGCCACCTACGCCGCCGCACAGGGCTTCACCGTCGGCGTCCTGGACGCCGAGGCCCACGGCCTGGGCATCGACCACACGATCGGCATCGTCAACCGGGCCGCTCCGCGGTGGGTTGGCTTCAACCTGCTCGCCCCGACCTACCAGGTCAGCGCCCGCATCGCCGCCGCCCTCGACCCGGCCATCAAGGTCATGCTGGGCGGCCACCAGGCCAAAGCGATGCCCGTCGAGATCCTGACCGACCCGCGCATGTCCCGCTGCGAAGCCCTCGTCCTCGGCGAAGGCGAGACCCGAGTGGCCGCCCTGCTGGCCGACCACCGGTCGCGCACCGAACTGCCCGGCGTCATGTGGCTGGACCCGATCCTGAAGCGCCCGGTGACCGGCGGCATCCCCGGCAACGCCCACCACCTCGCGCCGGACGTGGACGCGCTGCCCTTCGTCGACCGCCGCTACCTCGCCCAGGACCCGCACCGCGAGGCAGGCCGGTGGGAGGCGAACATGGTCGGCGCCCGCGGCTGTCCCTATGACTGCTCGTTCTGCGGCGCGGCGGTCTCCGCAAACCCCGACATCACCATCCGCACCCGCGACCCGCACAACATCCTCGCCGAGATGCACCAGCTGCGGGACACCGGCGTGACCGCGTTCCGCTTCGTCGACGACCTGTTCCTCGGCGCACGACGGGTCATCGACCACATGATGAGCGCGTTCACCACCGAGCGCGTCGGAGACTGGGCGGTCTGGGACGCCACCGGCCGGATCAACGTCCTGCACCGCGCGAGCGACCACACCCTCGACACCCTTGCGCGCAACGGCCTGCGCGAAGTGGCACTGGGCATCGAATCCGGCAGCGAGCGCGTGCTCACGCTGATCGACAAGCGCATCGACCCCGACATGACCAAGACCGTCGTCCGCCGCCTGACCGAACGCGGCATCGACGTCAAGGGCTACTTCATCCTCGGCTTCCCCACCGAGACCCCGACCGAGATGGCCGCCACCGTCCGCCTGGTGCACGAACTGTGGGACCTCACCGACCCACTACCGGGGCGGTTCCGCGCCTCGGCCTTCGAGTACCGCCCCTACCCCGGCACACCCGACTGGCACCGCCTCCTGGCCACCGGCCGCTACACCGCCGACCAACTGCTCGACTACACCCCCGTCGACCTCACCGACGCCGGGATCGACGAGTCCATGAAGGAACGCGACGAGTTCAACTTCTCGGTGAACCTGCAACTCTCGGAAGTGCCCATCGACCACGTCCGCGCCCAACTCGTCGCCCTGACCCACGAACAGCACGCCCGGAAAGCCACAGCGGCATGACCGGCCACCGCGGACTTCTCGTGACCATCGACGGTATGGGCGGCGCGGGCAAGAGCAGCACCACCGGACACGTGCGCCACCAGCTCACCAGCCAGGGCTACGCCGTCCACACCACCACCGAGCCCTCCTACGCCCAACTCGGAGAGATCGCCCGCCACGGCACCGACACCTACTCCGGACACGCCCTGGCCTGCCTGGTGGCAGCCGATCGCTACCACCACCTGGCCACCGAGATCCGCCCGCAACTCGCCGCGGGCAGGATCGTGCTGTGCGACCGCTACGTCGCCTCCTCCTACGTGCTGCAACGCATGGACGGCGTCCCGATCGACTTCATCGAAGCCCTCAACGCCGCCGCCGACATCCCCGACCTCGCCGTCATCCTCACCGCAGACCCGGAAGTCACCGCCCGGCGCATTCACGAGCGCGGCGCGCACAGCCGCTTCGAGGGAGGCATCACCACGTGCCGGGCGGAAGCCGAGCTATACGTGGACACCATTGATCGCCTGATTCGACTCAACTACCCGATACTCGCAATCGATACGACGAAAAGCGCAACAGAGCAGGTCGTCGGCATGATCACCCAACGAATTGCGCAATTGACGGCCGGTCCACCTGACGAATCACTCACCGCGTAAGCTGCGCCGGGTCCTGAACCGCGTGAGCAACCGACGAGGATCCATGGCCGACCGTCACCTGATCGACGTCCACGTCCTCCTCGTCCGCGACGACGACGTCCTGCTCACCCGCCGCCGCGACACCAACCCGCTCTTCGACGGCCTGTGGCACCTGCCCTCCGGCAAGCTCGACGCGGGGGAGTCGGTCCTCGACGCCGCCGTCCGCGAAGCCGAAGAAGAGGTCGGCGTCCACCTCGCCCCCGCCGATCTGCGCCTGGTCCACACCCTCCACGTCAACGGCTCGGGCCCCGAACCCCGCCTCGGCCTCTTCTTCGAAGCCCGCCGCTGGACCGGCACCCCGACCAACTGTGAGCCCGACAAGTGCTCCGCGGTCCGCTGGTTCTCCCTGGAGGCCCTGCCCGACCGGCTCATCGACTACCCGGCCGCCGGCATCCACGCCTACCGCGCCGCGACCACCTTCAGCACCCGGGGCTGGGCGAGGCAACCGGTAGCGCTCTGATCGGATCGTCCGCGTCGGGCTCAGCCGGCACCTCGGGAACGAAACCGCCTCGGGCGCCGTCCCACACGAGGTAGCGTGGCCCGATTTCCACGTCACCGGAGGGGGAGCCGATGACTGATCCGTTGGCGAATGTGCAGCGCCTGGTGGACGACTGGGAGCGGGATGCGCAGGAGAAGGCCGCGCGGTACGAGTCGATGCGGCAGGAGGTCGGGCGGATCTCCATCACCCGGTCGGCGGCCGGTGGTGCGGTGAGCGTGACCGTCGGGTCGAATGGCATTCCCGGCGCGGTGACCATGACCGAGGCGGTGTCGCGGCTGCGCCCGGAGCAGATCGCGGCGGCGGTGATGGAGGCGATGCGCCAGGCCCAGGCCGCCTATCCGGCGGAGTTGGCGCGGATCGTGGGGGAGACGGTCGGGGAGACCGCGTCGGGGCGGCACATCGTGGCCACCGCCGAGCGCAACTTCCCGCAGGTCGAGCCGGACGGCCCTCCCGCCGCGCCGCCGCGTCGCGGTGATGGTGACGACTTCAGCGACGACAGCTACCTGGGGTGAGGCGATGACGGGCTACGAGGCGGTCACCGGTGAGATCTCGGCGCTGGCCGGGCGGGTCGAAGGTCTGTCGGAGCGGCTGCGCGCCGCTGCGGACGCCGCACGGACGGTGGCGATGAACGACTCCGCCTACGGCGTGGTCTGCCAACCCTTCGCCGCGCTGCTGCAACCGTTCGAGGAGATGGGCGTGCAGGCGTTGGTCAAGGCCGCCGAGACGGTGGCCGACAACGCGGCGAACCTGCGCGGCACCTCCCGCGCCTACGACCAGCGGGAAACCGCCGAGTCCACCAACTTCGGCGGGATGAACCGGTGACCAACCCGCTGATCGCCGCGCCGCAGAGCGACACCACCGCGGTCACCGGCATCGGCATCGCCGAGTCGGCGCAGGGCCTGGCCAGCGGTATCGCCGACGGCAGCTGGGTCGAGGCCGGCCTGGGCGGTGTCGGGGTGGGCCTGGAAGTGCTGTCGATGGTCATCGACCCGGTCGGCACCGTCGCCTCCTACGGCGTCGGCTGGCTGATCGAGCACGTGCAGCCGTTGAAGGAGGCCCTGGACTGGTTCGCCGGCGACCCGCCGGTGATCCGCTCCTTCAGCGAGACCTGGTCCAACGTCGCCACCGAGGTCGGCCGCATCGCCACCGAACTCGGGCAGCAGGACGCGTCGGGCTGGACCGGCCAGGCCGCCGACACCTACCGCGGGCACGCCGCCCAGACCGCCGACGCCATCGCCGGCGCCGCCACCCTGGCCGAGGGCGTGGGCGTCGGCGTGATGGTCATGGGCGAGGTCGTCGCCGCCGTCCGCGAGATCATCCGCGACCTGGTCGCCGAAGTCGTCGGCAAGCTCATCACCTGGGCACTGGAAGCCGTGGCCACCCTGGGCCTGGCCACGCCGGTGATCGTCGCCCAGGCCACCTCGACCATCGCCCGGGTCTGCAACCGCATCTCGGACCTGGTCCGCAAGCTGGTCAAGACCATCGGCAACGTCACCCCGCGCATCCGCCAAGTCCTGGACAAGCTCGGCGAGATCATGGAGAAGCTGGGCAAGCTCGGCCGCCGCGCCGACGGACCCGGTACCCCCGGCACCACCCCCTCCAGCGCCCCGAGCGCACCCGACGCGCCGACCGTCAAGGGACCCGACGGCACCACCGGCCCGTCGGGCACGACCAGCCCGTCCGGTGCTCCGGACACCACCTCCCCGTCCGGCACCACGAGCCCGTCCGGCACCACCACCCCCTCGGCGGCCGCCACCCCGAGCAGCCCCGCCACTCCCGACACCCCCGGCCCGGACGGTGCGCCGCCCGGCACCACGTCACCGGACAGTCCTCGGCAGCCCGACCGCACCGGGAACAGCGGGCAGCGCGACGGCGACATCGACAGCACGGTGGACGACCCGCACAACGCCTCCCAGTCGGCCGACCGGCCGTTCTGCGAGGACGACCCGATCGACGTCGCCACCGGTGAGGTGGTGCTGTCGCAGACCGACGCCACCTTGCCCGGTCTGCTGCCGCTCGTGTTCTCCCGGCACCACCAGTCCTCCTACCGGGCCGGGCGGTTGTTCGGCCCGTCCTGGTCCTCCACCCTGGACCAGCGGGTCGAGGTCGGCCCGGTCCACGTCTGGCTGGCGACGGACGACGGCCGCCTGCTGCGCTTCCCCAAGCCGGACGGCGCGGAAACCGTGCTGCCGGACTTCGGCCCGCGGCTGGCGCTGCGGCGCAGCGGCGCGGGCTACGAGGTGGCGCACCCGCAGCGGGGGCTGACGTGGGAGTTCCAGCCCGTCGGCGCGGAGTGGGACGCGCGCTCGACGCTGCCGCTGACGGCCGTCCGGCGGCGGGCGGGCGGTGACGTCCTCGTCGACCACGACGACGAGGGCCTGCCGACGCGGTTGCGCCACTCCGGCGGGTACGAGGTCGCGGTCGACACGGCCGACGGGCGGGTGATGGCGCTGAGGCTGACGTCCGCGCCCGAGCCGATCACCCTGACGCGCTACTCCTACGACGACGCGGGACAGCTGTCCGAGGTGACCAACTCGTCCGGCGCCGCACTGCGCTTCACCCACGACGAGGACGGCCGGCTCACGTCCTGGACCGACCGCAACGGCGTCTGGTACCGGTACGTCTACGACGAGCAGGGCCGGGCCACCACGACCATCGGCTCCGGTGGGGCGCTCAACGGCACGTTCGCCTACGAGGACCGCCGCACCACGCACACCGACACCCTCGGCAACGCGACCACCTACGAGCTCAACGAACTCGGCCAGGTGGTGCGGCAGGTCGACCCGCTCGGCGCCGTGACCACCCGCGAGTGGGACCACCACGACCGGCTGCTGGCCGTGACCGACCCGCTCGGCCACACCACCCGCTACGCCTACGACGACGAGGGCGACGTCACCGCGATCACCAGGCCGGACGGGACGACGGTCACCGCCGCCTACGCCGGGCCGGGCCTGGCGACCGAGGTCACCGACCCCGCGGGCGGCAGGTGGCTGCGCGAGTACGACGCCCACGGCAACCTGGTGGTCGAAACGGACCCGGCCGGCGCGACCACGAGGTTCGAGTACGACGACCGCGGCCACCTCAGCCTCACCACCGACCCGCTCGGCAACGTCACCCGGTACGAGACCGACGACGCCGGGCTGATCACCGCGATCACCGACCCGCTCGGCGCCACCACCCGGCACCAGCGCGACGCCTTCGGCCGCGTCGCCGCCACGACCGACGCGCTCGGCGGCACCACCCGGTACAGCTGGACCGTAGAAGGCAGGCTCCTGGCCCGCACCCGCCCCGACGGCAGCACCGAGCGGTGGCGCTACGACGGCGAGGGCAACCAGGTCGAGCACGTCGACGCGCTCGGGCAGGTCACCCGCACGGAGTTCACCTTCTTCGACCTCCCGGCCGCCCGCACCGCCCCGGACGGCGCCCGCACGTCGTACGCGTACGACACGGAACTCCGCCTCGTCGAGGTCGTCGGCCCGCACGGGCTGAGCTGGCGCTACGAGTACGACGCCGCGGGCCGCCTGCGGCGGGAGGTGGACTTCGACGGCAGGGTGCTCACCTACACCCACGACGCCGCCGGCAGGCTGTCCACCCGCACCAACGGCATGGGCGAGACGGTCACCTACGAGCGCGACGTCCACGGCGTCGTGGTCGCCAAGCACACACCGACCGGGACGGCCACCTTCGACCGCGACCCGTGCGGCCGCGTCGTCCGGGCGGCCAACCCGGACACCGAGGTCCTCTACGAGCGGGACGCCCGCGGGCGCGTGCTCGCGGAAACCGTGGGCGGGCGCACCGTCCGGTCCGGGTTCGACGCCACCGGCAGGCGCGTGTTCCGACAGACCGCGGTGGGCGTGACCTCCGTCTGGGAATACGACGCGGCGGGCAACCCGGTGGCGCTGCACGCGACAGGCGGCAACCTCGCCTTCCGGCACGACCCGCTCGGCCGGCAGGTCGAGCGGAGCCTGGGCGAGCTCACCGTGACCCAGTCGTGGTCTCCCGCGCACCAGCTGACCGGACAGGTCGTCGCGGCCAAGCAGCCGATCACCCACCGCAGCTGGCGGTACCGGCCCGACGGTCACATCGAGGGGGTCGCCGACCCGACCGGCGAGCGCCGGTTCGCGCTGGACCGACGCGGACGCGTCGTCTCCGTGCAGGGGCAGGGCTGGTCCGAGCATTACGACTACGATGTCGTCGGCAACATCACCCGCGCCGACCTGCCGATCGCGGACCACGGCTCCGAAGGACCGCGCGAGTACGCCGCCACGCGCCTGCGCAACGCCGGGCGCACCTCCTACGTGCACGACCGGCAGGGCCGCGTTGTGCAACGGCGACACCGCACGCTGTCGGGCCAGGTGCGCCTCTGGCGCTTCACCTGGAACGCCGAGGACCGGCTCACCAGCGTGACCACCCCCGACGGCGACACCTGGCGGTACCGCTACGACCCGATGGGCAGGCGGATCGCGAAGGAGCGGTTCGACGCGGCCGGCAACCCCGTGGAGCGGTTCGACTTCACCTGGGACGGCACGCGACTGGTCGAGCACGCCCACAGCAGCGGCACGACCAGCACCTGGGAGTACCAACCCGGATCGGCCACCCCGATCGCCCAGGTCGACCAGGACGAGGTCGATCGGCGCTTCTACGCCATCGTGGCGGACGTCGTCGGCAGCCCGACCGAACTGGTCGACGCCCGCGGCGAGGTCGGGTGGCGACGCACGAGCACCCTCTGGGGCCGAACGCTGTCCCAGGCGGGCCAGACGGCCTGCCCGCTGAGGTTCCCGGGCCAGTACCACGACCCGGAGACCGGCTGGCACTACAACCACTTCCGCTACTACGACCCGGAAACCGGGCGGTACGCCTCACCCGACCCGCTGGGCCTGGTGCCGTCGGTCAACCCCGGCGCCTACGTGCCGAACCCCACCCGGCAGATCGACCCGCTCGGCCTCCAGAGCTGCGACGTCAGCGGCGACGAGGCCAAGCAGCAGGCCCTTGCCGACGCCGGCGTCCCACCGGGTTCCGAACCCCTCGACAGCCGCATGGTGCCCTCCACCACGCCGGGCGGCCGGCAGATCCTGGACGAGAACTACCAGCCGGTCTACTTCCCCGAGGAGATCTACCTCAACAACCGGGACGAGCTGATCGTGTTCCAGGACCACTACACCGGACACCAGTTCGGCGAGGGCGGAGTGGGCGACCAACCCCCGCACGTCCATGTGCGACCCTACGACAACACCCGCAACGGCCAGGTCCCCGGAGCGCAGGAGCACTACTATTACAACCCCAACCTGGGCAGACCGACTCCTGCCCAATGACGTCAAGCTGCTGGCCCGGTTCCACCCGCAGGCACCGGACCTCACCGGACTGGTGCTGCGGTCGATCCGGTTCGAGCGCCGCGGTCCGGGCTGCACGCTGCGCGTCGACCTGCCGGTCGCCTCGGACGTGCCCGGCTACAGCCGCGTACAGGCGCACCTGGGTTTCCTGGCGGTCGACGACGTCCGGCTGTCCGGCGGCGCGGTGCTGCCCGCCACGGTGTCGGTCGACTTCGCGGAACGGCCCAGGGCGAGGTTGGCCGTGTCGGTGACCGGCGAGGCGCTGCGGCTGACGCTGACGTGCGCCGAGCAGCTCCGCTTCGGCAAGGTCAGCGCCCACAACTCGCCCCCGGACGCGGTGGACGACGGGCCGCACGAGTTCACCAGCAGGCTGGACCAGCGGCTGTACACGGCGGTCCCGGGGGCGGAGGTCGACACCTACCATGAGCACTTCTGAGCTGTCGGCGTTCGAGGTGTACGCCCTGCACTGGGACGAGCGCGAGCAGGCGGTCACGGTGTCCTTCGAAGGACCGCTGGACGAAGCCGCCCGTCGGACGTGGGAGGCGCCGCCCGAGCACGACTGGATCCGGTTCCACCTCAGGTTCGCCGCGGTCGACGACGTGGAGGTGCACGGCTGGAGCCACCAGCTGCCCACCAGGGTGGAGCAGGTGCCGGTGGGGGAGCGGGTGTCGGTCGCGGTGACGGGGGCGGGCACCAACGTTCGGTTCACCTCCACCCCCGCCGTGCGAGTGGGGAGCCGGACGTCCAAAGCCGGGTCGCTCTGAACAACACGCGCAGCGGCGCCCGAGCCGCCGCGTCGTCGGTCCGGTCACGGGTGATGGGGAGTGAAGAGCCCTTACCGATGCGTGGACGTAACCTCGGAGGCCGGCACGATCGCCATCCAGCAAACCAAGTAGATGTCTTCCAGGTTCGCAGGCGGCAGGGGAACCGGTGGTTCGGGAATGCTGAGCCCATAGTCGTCTGCCACCGCGGCGATGCGTTCGACGGTTTCCCGCGGTGTGCCGTGGTCGGCGTGGCCGAGCGCACCGCGGACGGCTCGCTGAACCCGATTCGTGTAAGGCGCCTTGAGCCTCGACGCCAGGTCATCCTGCCTCTCACCGAGGAACCCGCCGTGCTGCTCGACGTACTCGACGGCTGTCCGCATCACCCTCGGCAGTGGCGGTGCGAGCCGTCCGGGGTCCGTCTGGAGTGACCAGTCTCGGTGGATGTCGGCTCGTGCGACGGTCCACGCGTCGAATGCTGCTCGGTACATCTCTTCGGTGAGTATGGCCGCCGGAGTGATCGGATCACCGGGATCTGCCTGGTCCAAGCAGGCCAGGATGTCTCGGACGATCTCCGGAGTCGTGCCACCCTCAGCCGTTCGGACGGCGCGCAGCGTCAGGTCCTCGTTGAGAGGCACGTACCGGTAGAACGGCTTGTCATGATCACCAACCCGAGCGCAGAACACGAAGGCAGGGTCTGCGTTCCTACGAGCCATGGCGCTACCCGCTCCCCACGGCAACGCGGTGACCCGGGTCTTCGTGGAGGTGCTCTTGAAGGCGTTGGCCAGCCTGCGCCGGTACTCCTCACCGGACAACGCGGCGGAGCCACCCTCCTCGAACAACGTGGCCTCTTCCCGCTTGATCTTGTCGATCATGTCGCGGGTCTCGGTGATCGATCGCTCGACCGGGTCGATGCCGGGGAGGACGGTGCCGACGCCTACGGCGGCTGCGGCTTGCTTCAATTTCCGCTGGAGTCGTTCCTCAAGGCCCAGGAGCCGGTCGAGGTCTTCGTCGGGGAAGAAGCAGCGCATGAACACGCGTTTGTGCAGGGACCCGATGCGGTCGATGCGCCCGTGGCGCTGAACCAACTTCATCGGGTTCCAGGGCAGGTCGTAGTTGATGATGTGCCGAGCCTGTTGCAGGTTCACGCCCTCGGCGAGCACGTCGGTGGTGACGATGAGGTCATACAGGTCTTCTTCGCTCCCGGACCCCGCGGTACGAGGCGCGAACCCGGTGATCACCTCGGTGCGGTCGCTCTTGTCCGCGCCGGAGACGCCGGCGTAGCGATCCCGGTAAGGCTGCAGCCGGGTATCGGTGATGACCGCGTCCTTGATCGCGGTCTGGATGTAGTCGGCGGTGTCGGCGAAGTAGGTGAAGACCAGCACCTTCCGCTTGTTCCGGGTGTCTTCCTCGCCGATGCCCTCGGCTCTCGCCTCCGCGGCCATGGCGGCGAGTTCGTCGACGAGTCGTTCAACCTTGGGGTCGCTGGTGTGATCGACGTGGCGGACTCGTTCGTGGAGCGAGGCCAGGATGCCCTGGTCCGCTTCGACGGCTCTGCGGAGAGCGTCGACGTCGTAGTGGGAGGCGTCCATCGTGCCGTCGTCGTCTTCGAGTTCGGCGAGGAAGTCCTCGGTGTCGTCCATGCCGATGGAGACGAAGTCGCGGAGATTCTCCCCCGTGAGCACGAAGCCGGCTTGCAGGGCGTGGAGGAAGCGTTCGTGCGAATCGATCATCTTCTCCACAGTGCGTCGGAAGGCGTGCGCGGAGGACTCGAACCGCTTCAACAGCGCTGATCGCAAGAGGCCGGCGTTCTGCGCTTCGTACTGCTCGATGTCGCCGTCGAGCCGGAACCGGGACGGCACGTAGCGGGCCATCGTGAGGACCTGACCGACGTCCGCGAGGATGACTCCGGCGGCCACGCTCGCCGCCATGACGTCATCCGCCACGTGAGCGCCCAGTGAGGTCGCCACCGCGTCGAACATCCCCGGTAAAACGCCGGCGAGGTCGTAGTCGATGCGGCGCACCTCGCAGGTGGGGAAGGAGATCTCCTGCTCGACGCCGTTCACGCGGATCTTGTCGCCGCGGTAGTGGTTCTTCACGAATCGCCGTGTGCGTCGTACGGCGGTGGCGTCGAGCACGTCGAACAGGTGTTGGGCGGTCAGGCTGTCGGGGTCGGTCGCGATCGCCCGGTTGAAGTACTGCCGGAGTGACGGGATGCCGACGTCGGCGAACGCGTAGTCGTTCCGGGCGAAGTACATGATCAGGGTGTAGAGGTCTTCGAGGCTGTTGTTCACCGGGGTTGCCGTGAGGAGCACCAGGTCCTTGGGCACCCTGGAGTCGACGATGCGGTGCAGTGCATCGGCCCGTCTGGTGACGTTGTTGCGGAACGCGTGTGCCTCGTCGATGACGACCATCGCGTACTCGTCGAGGTCTTGGAGCGCTGACGTGCGGTTGCCGGCGGTGTCGATGTTCGACACGAGCTCCTCGTACGACAGCACGTCGGCGCGGAGGTTGTGGTGGCGCAGGAATCCGGTCCAGGTGGAGTCGCGCAGCGTGGCGGGACAGATGATGAGCACCTTCTGCCGGCGCACCACGGTCGCCTCGTAGATCAACTCTCCGGCCAGGTAGGTCTTCCCGAGGCCGACCTCATCGGCGATGAGTACACCGTTGCGGCGGTCCAGTATTCGTTTGGCCCGCCACACGCCGTCGGCCTGGAACGCGGTGAGTCCGAGCTTCGACCCGACCGTCGCGTCCTCGAGGTCCGCCCCGTAGTTCTCGTGCAACATCCGCAGGAAGACGTCCCAGGGTTGGTGGGGCTCCCACCGCGCCTTGTACAGACCGGCGAGGTCGTAGGGGGTTGCCTTGACCCACTGCTCGTCGAACCAGTCGATCACCTGCCGCACCGTGGTCGGCTGGTAGTGCCCGAGGTTCAACTCGTTGTTCCGCGCCAGACCGGCGTAGGTGAAGTTGCTCGATCCGGCGATCACACCGGTGGCATCCGTCTCCACGATGAACGCCTTGCCGTGCAGGAACCCTTGCTCGTACCGGCGCACCTCCACACCCGGGTGTTCTTCGAGCCACTTCACAAGGCGTCGTGCGGCCATGTCCGCCTCAAGGGTGAACCCAAGCAGGTCGCGGTCCTCGGCCAGCGATCGTGCATGGCCTTCCAGCGCGCGCAACACCTCGGGGGAAGGCCCACGGCGACGCTGCCGTCGACCCAGCGGTCGTACCCGTGATCGCTGGTCGACATCCGTCGGTTCGGCGCCCAGCAGGAGGCGAACCGGCCCGGCCTTCTCCAGTTCGTCGGCGAGCAAGCCGAACCCGGCGGGGTTGAAGTAGGCGGTCGCAATGGCCAGCGCGGGAGGTTCCACCCACTTCGTGCGCAGGTAGGAGAGCAGCGAGTTGATCGCGGAAGCGACCCGGTGTCCCTTGCTCTCGTCGTTCGTGGCGAACTCGGGCCGGACGCTCTCCGGTGGTGTCGTCATGGGTCACGCCGCCTTCGCGCGCCACGTCTTGTAGTACGTCAGTACCAACTCCAGGTGACGTGGGGGAAGTCCCTTGTCGGAGAAGTCCTTCTTAATGGTGACGAAGTCATCGGCGCTCAAGCCGTAGCCATCAAGCGCGAAAACCTCGATCGCGGCCAGCAGGTGTTCATCCGGAGCGTTTGCCAGGTCGTCCGGCATGTGGCGGAGGCGGCTCTCGAGGTCGATACCGCCTGCCAGTCGGCTGTAGCCGTTTCGGGACAGCATCACCGAAACCCTGTCGGCCACGGCGGTGATCTGGTCGTCCGACCAGTCGGGAAGTGGAAGTTGGTTGATCACGGGAGCTGTCACATGGCGATCGACGAATCTTCGCGCCCACCAGTCGAGCGTATTGGTGTTCAGCAACCCCAGTAATGCAAGCCTGTTTTCTGGCGGAGTATCAGGTCGATGTGCGACAGCATGAACGTACCCTTTGTTGTGCAGGATCTCCTGCTCGGGTAAAGCCGTGGCGATGATAGTGCGAGTATCATCGCTTCGACTTGGGTGACGCACCACGACCACGGGGTGCGTGCCGTCCAAGACGAAACCGCTGTCTCGCGCAGTGACGCCACGTCCCTTGGCGGCGAGTTCGACCAACTTCGGGACGGATTGTTTGAACTTAGCGGAAGCGTCGAACGTGTAAGCATCCACGTGCGCGGTCATCAGAACCTTCCACGCGCCAGGTGGCTGTGCGTGGACGGCAAGACCCCTGTCCGGTCCGGTACCCCTGAAGTCCCACCTCGCGTCGTGACGGCCAGTGATCCAACCGCCGTTGTCGGACAGTCGTGGCCGAGTGCGGATCTTGTCGAATATCTCCCTGTCGGCGGAATCGACGAACCAGGGGATCACATTGGTCTCGGAGTAGGACTCGATGTCTTCCTTGCTCAGGTTGATGGCGTTGTCCTCTGTGGCGCAGCGAATCTCATCGGGAGAGGTGGCAACCCAGACCCGGATGGCCCCACTGCTCAATGGTGCCGTTGCCAGAAAAACTACAGCGTAGGAAGCGTGAACATCCTCAAATATCCACTCCGAGTGGTTCCGTGCTTGAACGAGGTGGAGGTCGTACCCATCTGTCAGCGTCTTCCGCAGGTTCTTCCAGCCGGCCAGCACCATGCTCTGTCGCGGAAGGACCAAGCCAAGGCGTCCGCTCGGGCGCAAGACCTTCAATGCCCGTTCCAGCATCAACTGGGCCAGTTCAAGGTGAGTCCCACCTCTGAGGCTGAACCCGCGCTTGAAGTACTCCTGAAGTTCAGCTCGGTGTTCCTGCTCGGCCTCCTCGTGAGCTGCTTCCAGCGGGTGTGATGCGCGGAGCTCGTGGATCTTCGCCTCACGAGCCTTGTCCGGAAGTGCCATCAGTCCAGGGCTGACACCGACCCAGTAGGGCGCCGGCTCCCAGCGGACCTTCTCCCACGGCGGGTTGCCGAGGACGACGTCGAAACCCGGTGCCTCGCGCATGAAGACCTCGGGGAAGAGGAAGGGCAGGTGCACCGCTCCCAACCGTTGAACGGCCTGGGTCGTCACGTCGGCGGTCCCCAGCGCCAGTGCTGTGTCGACGTCGGTGGGAACGGGGATTTTTCCGAGCCGGACACCTACAGCGGCGTCGAGCAACGCCTTGGCATCGGCAGCCTCCTCCATTGCCTGGGCATGGGCCCGAGATGCCTCCAATGCTTCTGCCTTCGTTGCCTCGGCTGTACGCGCGACGCGAACCAGGCGGTCCCTCGCGGTGCCGAGCGCTTCCATGATCGGCTCACTAAACAGGCTGTACTGGCCTGCTGCCGCCTTAGGTTCGAAGACGGTCAACGCCTCATCCACGGTGCCCATCCCGGTGAGGCTGTTGCCCACCCGGAGACCGTGGTCCAGCGAGGACATCGGTAGACCCGGGACGAAGGTGTGGATCCAGATGGCGAGCCTGGCCAGCTCGACCGCCATGGGGTTGAGGTCGAGACCGTAGACGCAGCGACGGGCGATCTGGCGGCGCAGGAGCATGGAGGTGTCGATTTCCACCTGTCCGGCTGTATCGCCGAGCGCCTTCTCCGCAGCCTGCGACAGGCGGAGCAGTTCGTCGTTCACGAGGGGGACGAGGTGACCGCTGAGGAACTTCGCGAAGCGGTTCTCGATCCGGTCGATGGCGGCCACGAGGAAGTGGCCCGACCCCATGGCGAGGTCGACGATGCGGAAGTCGAAGAACTTGTCAGCGGCTCCAGCATCGTCGCCGGTGGCCAGTTGCCCTTCGATGGCGGCGAGGTGATCGGTCAGAGCCGGCTCAAGTGCGGTGTCCAGGAGGTGCTCGACCGCGAACGCCTTGGTGAAGTAGGAGCCCGTCGCCTTGCGAGCGCCGGAGGCGTTGTGGAAGTAGACCATCCCCGCTGGAACGACGACGTCGTCACCCGGCTTGGCGGGGAGGTAGGCCTTGGTCTTGGAATCGATCGCGAGGTCGCCGGGTGCCACGGAGAGCGAGGATTCGAGCAAGCCTTCGTAGATGGTGCCGAACTCCCGGACGGACAGGGAGCGGAAGTCCACGGGGCCCGGATCACCGTCGCTGCTGACGTCGATGACGAGTGCTTTGAGGACGGGGCCGATCTCCGCGTCGGTGAGCCGCATGCGGCTGATGGCGTGCCCGGAGGGGTGAAGTTCTCGATCATCGGCGAAGAGGCCGCCGTTGTAGGCGGGCACAGCCCAGTCCGGGTTGCCGTCGTCGACCGCGTGCCACACCGCCAAGAGGTCGTTCCAGCGGTCGTGGGAGTCGGCGTCGAACACGATGTCGGGGTTCTCGGTGAACTCGCGCGCGAGGCTCTTGAGTGCCTTTTTGGTATACCCGGGATTGCGCTGATACGGCAGCAACCCTCGATCCTCGGCGTAGGCGACGAAGAGGAGCCGGAACAGGATGATGAGCGTCCGGTGGTACGCCTCGTGCAGCTCGGCCTCATCGAGTTCCGAACCGGTGTCGGCTTTCATGGCCTTGGCGACGGCGACGGCGAGCGCCGGGACCACGTCCACGTAGACACGTTCACGGAGGCGGGTGCCGAGTGCGCTGGCGTGGTCAACGGATGCCGTGAGTATCTCGACAACGGTGCCGTTGTCGGCGAGCGCGGACGGCGCGAACAGCAGAGGCAGGTAGCCGGCGTCCTCCTCGGTCAGGAGGGCCAGGTCCAGTTCGACGAAGGTCTCCGAGCGCCCCTTCCGACCAACACCCACATCGGGCTTGGCGGGGTAGAGGCGTAGTTGCGTCCCCCTGATGACGACGAGCCAGGGCAGATCCTGGTCTTGCGCGATAGCCAAGCCCTGCATGACCGGGGAGACGGTCCCGAATCGTTGTCCGGGCCGGTCGAACAGCTCATCCTCGTTGAGGAGGACGGCCACCGCCTGTTTGGTGCCACCGGTCGACAGCACTTGCGCTACGGACCCGTGCGCGGTGATGTGGTACCCCAGGCCGGAGATGAGGTCGAGTCCCGTCTTGCCGAGAATCGCCCGGCCCGCGGCGCGCGCCTCCTGCCAGTCGGAGCGGGCCGGGACACCGTGGCGAAGCTCGTGCGATGCGAAGAGCCCTTGGTTCGTCAGGCCGACGATCAGCTGGTCCTTCAGGCTGCCTAGCAGCTGTTGCAAGGTCCGTTTCGCGGCTGAAGGGTTGGGCTCGGCCAGCGCGGCGGCGCAGATCCGGTCGACCTGTCGCAGGTCGAGCCCTGCGATGGCGGCTGAGTGGTCGGTAGGTCCGAACACGGTCGCTTCCCAGCCACCGGCTTCCTGGTAGCCGACGACGAGGAGGATCGGCGTGGCTCGGCGGTTCAAGCGCATCCACCAGAGCCGTCGGACATCCTCCACGCGAGGTGCCGTCTCCGATGTCACGAGCACGACTTCGAGACCATCGGTGCCTCTGCCGATGTGAACCCGGACAGGATGGAGAGACGCAGGTGCGTCGCGAGGGAGGAGCCACTCGACTTCCATTGTGTCGGTATCGGATAAGAAGTCGTCGATCGTGAACATGTCCATGTCCGTCCCCATGTTCCAAGTTTTCGGGCGCGCTGAATAGCCATCCCCCGTTCAAGGGACGGCAGATACTGGAAGCTGTAGTGGTTGCGAAGGCCGAGATAGTACTGGATGGCGACGGTGACCGCTTCAGTCGGATTGCGCCGAGAAGCTCGCGGTATTGAAGCGCGTCCAGGGTGCCACTTCGCTCAGCACTCTATGGCGATCGACAAACGGCTGGTGAACGTGGTGCTACCGCTGTACTCACTGGTGTCAGGACGGTATCCGATTGCTGTTGGTCGGCCAATCGCTTTCGCGAGTGAGGGGTGGCGCGGTAACCGGTTGCGCGGAAGGAGAGCGCCAACTGCTCGCAGTGGGGTGGCGACATGCTGTGGCTGTGGTCATCGGCGCTCCACGAAGTCTTCCGGGTGTAGTCAGGCGGTGTCGGCATGGATGGCCATGTCGACGTCTTCGCCGCCTATAGCGGTAGTGAAGGTGCTGGAGTTACCGAGAACCAAGTAACGTTTTGAGCACTGCCAACTGCGGACCGCACGACTGCGGATCTTTTACTCTGAGTAGACCCAAGTGGGGTTGACGATCGCCTGAATGCCGGATGCGGGTCTCCGTGGACCGCTCATCGGCGTGGGTGAGTGCCCGAGCATGCATACTGTCGTGACCGCAGTCAGGAGCAGCCGTGCGGCGGTCAGTCGTCATGAGCTTCCGACTTGTATGTAGGTACCGGTTGGGCTGGCTGGGTGATCACTGGTTGTAGCCTGCCGGAGGCGCTGGGCCGGGCTCGCTCGTGAGCTT
>NZ_BAAAKE010000036.1:0-67823 GCF_039527585.1 Saccharothrix xinjiangensis
TCGACGGCGATCTCCTCGACCCAGTCCGCGCGACCCCCTTTTTTCCGGGCTCCGGCGGCGGGCCGGCGGGCCCGGACACTCATGGAATCGACACTGAGCCTTGTTCATCGTGGTTGGCGGCGGGTTTCGGTGTGGTGCAGGACGAGGATGGCGGAGATGATCGCGGTGGCTCGGCGTGGGCAGCAGCGCAGCTTGGTCAGGACTTTCCAGTCCTTGAGCAGCGGGACGGCGCGTTCGCCGAGTGCTCGGATGCGGGCGTGCGCCCGGTTGACCGCCTCCTGACCGCGTGACAGCCGGGGGCGTGTGGCGTGGCGCTTGAACGGGGTGCGCACCGTTCCGCCCGCGCCTTGATACGCCTTGTCGGCGGAGGTCGTGACCTCGTTGGCGGTCAGCACTTCGACCAGGCCGTGAGCCCGGGCCGCGGTCAGGTCGTGGACGGCGCCGGGCAGTGCGGCGGAGGCCCGCCCCAGCCGCCCGGCCGGGTCGGCGAGGATCTGGACGTTGGCACCGTGGCGGCGGTGTTTGCCCGAGTAGCAGGGCTTCTGGTCGGTGACGCGGTCGACGGGGACGAGGGTGCCGTCCAGGATCGCGTAGGCCGGTCGCGCGGCACGCTCGCCGGCGGCGCGGACGTCGTCGGCCAGGGCCGCGAGACGGTCCACCGCTTCGCGGACGTAGCGCCAGGCGGTACTGCAGGAGACCCCGAACCCGGCGGCGAGTCGGGCAAAGGTGTCGCCGTTGCGCAGGTGGGCGGGAACGAGCAGCGCCTGGCGGCCGGGATCGAGCCGCCGCCAACGGGATCGACGGCGCACGCGCTCCGCACGGATCAGGTCGCCCAGGCGGACGAGGGTGTGGTTGGACAGCGGAATCGCGGCAGGGCAAGACGGCACGGCGAGGCTCCCGGTTTGGGCATCGGATCTTGGTCGACTGCTGCCTTACCGGGAACCTCGCCCACCTGCGTACATCCTCAATCTGCGCTGTGACCTGCACCGTCACGATGGAAAAGGCTCCTTGTTCCTCCCGGGAGGTTCGTCCGCGTCCCTCACAGGATTGCCGATCGGCGACGGGAGAGCGTCGTACTGGCGCAGGCACTTCCACTACCGCAGCCGCAATATATGCAGAAGATCGCCGGCGAAATAAGCGAAGGCAGTTGCACGCCGGTAAATCGACACTTGACCACGACGCACTTGCTTTTGCCGACCCGCCCTGGCCCAACACCCTCCGCGCGCCAAGGCTTTCGAACGCACCTCCGCTTCACGGAAATATCCGGTTTTCCCCGTGATCGAGTAGTGGAGATGACGGGTGTGGCAGTGCCCCGGCCAGTTCCGGCGCCGCCGCCGGGTCGCGGTCGGCGATGGGCGGTCCAGGAGCCCGCCGGCGGGCAGCACGGACCACGACATGGCCGACATCGCTCCACATTGGACCGCCAGCCGCGCCGCGCACTCCTCGACACGGCGGCGGGGTGCTCCCCGCGCGAACGGGGTGGACCCGGTGCGGAGCAGAATTCAGGCGAGGTCACCGCTCGGGTGACCGGCGCGGTTGAGGAGCGACGATGGCGCGACCAGGCGAGCTGCGGCGGGAACCGCTGATCACCGCGGCGGTGCTGTGGGCGTCGGGAGGCGCCTGGTACCTGGTTTCGGAGGCCGTCGCGGCGTCCGCCTTCCCCGGCTACGACTACGCGCACGACTACATCAGCGACCTCGGCGCCGTGCGGGTGGACCCGCTCGACGAGCGGCTGGTCGACTCGCCCCTGGCGGAGGTCATGAACCTCGGCTTCCTGCACCAGGGCCTGTTCTTCCTGCTCGGCGCGGTGTTCGCGGCCCGCGCCCTGCCCGCCGGCCGGTGGCGGTCGGTCTTCCTGGCGCTCGCGGTCGTGCACGCGGTCGGCAACGGTCTGGTCGCCACCTTCCACAGCGGTCAGCAGGCGACGGGCGCCGTCGCGGCCCTGCACCCCGTCGGCGCGGTGATGGCGATCCTCGGCGGCAACCTGGCGACCCTCGCCGCGGCCCTCCTGCTCCGCGGCCACGCCGCAGCCCGCTTCGCCCGGATCGCCGGCTTCGCGTTGGCGACCATCGGCATCGCCTCGCTGCTCGGGCTCGGCCTCAACACCGCCTCCGGGGCGCCCGTGCTGTTCGACGACGGCGCCTGGGAGCGCGGCTCCGTCTACGCGATCACCACCTGGCAACTCGTCGCCGCGATGGCCGTCTTCACCACCAGGTGCGCCCGGACGGGTGAGGCGGTCACACGATAGGTGGCGCACCGATCGGCGCGCGGCACGTCACCGGCCGGCGGAAGACCTGTTCGGCCCCGTTCACGTGACCTGACGGCGGGTACCCAGGACGTGCACGCCTCTCCGACATCGCGGGCGTGAAGGCCGTTCATCCAGAACCGGACCGGCATCCCGAGGTGACGCCTTGCCCGAATATATCGGAATAAATTTCATGTCCGGCGTGCCCGACCGGCCACGCCGACCTCCACCGGGGAGTCCGTCGCCCGCCCGGGGATCGGGCGCCGGGTGGGCGATGATAGCCGTGTTCGTCGTGGCCTCGGTGGTGCTGTTGCTGGTCGCCGCCCTGGTGCTCGCCCCCTTCGCGTTCACCGACCCCGACGTGCTCGACGGCCCGTTGCCGACGCTGCCGCTGCTGGCCCTGCTGATCGTGCCCCTGTCGCTGGCAGCGCTGACCGCGATCGCCGGCACCGCGCTGGTGGGCACCGGCCCGAAGGCCGGGCGCATGCGTCGCGAGCTGTCGCTGCGCTGGGACCCCCAGGCCGTCAAGAAGGGCGTCACGCTGGGTTTCGGCGGCCTGGTCCTCGCGATCCCCGCCGCGTTGGCGTGGACCGCCTGGAGCGGCGGCGACCGGACCGGCTCCGCCGTGGGCGAGGAGTTCACCGACCGGCTGCTCTCCCCCGGCCCCGCCCTCGTCGCGTTCGCAGCCCTGTGGCTGCTCGCCCCGCTGGCCGAGGAAGTCCTCTTCCGCGGCGTGCTCTGGAGGGCGCTGGAGCACTGGCGCTGGAACCGCTGGCTCATCTTCACCGCCACCACCGCGCTGTTCGCCGTCGCCCACCTGGAACTGCTGCGCACTCCCCTGCTGCTCCTGCTGTCGACCCCCATCGGCCTGGCACGGGTGGTCACCGGCAACCTGCTCGCCTGCGTGGTGGCCCACCAGGTCAACAACTTCCTCCCCGCCACGGCGCTCCTGCTCACCACCACCGGCGTGTGGTGACCGGCCCGGACCGATTCGGGTCGGCGAGCGGGTCGGGCAGGGTGATCCCTTGGTCCGGCCCGGGTTCCTCCGTCGCGTTCGACAAGGTCGGCGACGCTCGTGAGTCCCGGGGCGGAGGGGGTGCGGCGTGCCGGTGAAGTTGGCCAGGGGGCATGAGGCCGTGGTGCGCCATCGGGTGAACTTCTGGGCGCGCACCTCGCCGGGCGAGGCCTCGTTCGAGTACCGGGACGCCGTGTCGTGGGAGGTGCGGCGTCCTGCTGATGGAGAACCGGTCGTGCGGCACCGGCTCCGGTGCGTCGTGTGCGCGCGCGAGTTGACGTTCACCGTGCGCAGCGTCGAGGCGGCGGAGCGCAGGCGCGCGAGGTGGCGGTGGGGCGTGTGGGCGGGCGGCTCCCTCGTGGCGCTCGGGCTGGTGGGCCTGGTTTCGGAGGGCCTCGGCCTCGTGGTGGCGGGCGGCGCGGCGGCGGTCGTCGGGGTGCTGGTCGGCGTGCTCGCGTGGGCCGGCGGCCTCGGGGAGACCGGGGTGACCGGTCACGGGAACGGCCTGCCCGGCGTGCTGCCCAAGCACGCGGTCGTCCTGGACCCGCCGCGCCCGTGACCCGGTGCGCAGCCGGTCGATCCCGCCTTCGGCTCGGCGGCGGTCGGAGCAGGCGGGGATCGGGGCGGCGCCGGCGGCGAGGTCTTCGCGCGGCCGGCGCAGGCCGCGTTCCACGGCGTCGGGGTCTGTCTGCGCCGGTGCCGAGCAGGCGCGGTGGACTCGTGGATCCAGGTAGGCGGTCGGGCGCCGCCAGTAGACGGGATGACCACCGCTGGTGCGGGTCGACGCGCCCGCGCAGTTCGCGCGTCGACCACAGCGGGCCGCCCGGTCCGTGACGGCGACCATCGCGCGCCGCGTGCTCGACCGGGACGAAGTTGCGCTTCGCGCCCTCCACCACGCCGGGCGCGACCACGCTGCCGTCGGCCCCGACGACCTCCGGCAGCACCCGCAACGCGCTGCCCAGCGCGCGGGCCACGACGAGCAGCAGGTGCGCGGGAGCACCGGGGTAGCCGGGACGCCGGGTGATCAGGCCGCTGAGCCGGAACACCAGCGCGGTGCGCCGCTGCCGCTCGGTCCAGTCGAGGACCATCTCCTCGGAGTCGAACTTCGACCGGCGCAGACCCACCAGGAGGCCGACCGCTCCAACGGCGACCAGTTCGCCAAGATCGACCCCGTCCAACCCGGAGGAACGCCGCTGGGTGCGCCCAGCGGCACCGGCGGTGGGAGAGGTCCACCGCCTGGAGGACACCACGCAGGCCTCGAAGGTCACCGGCTCGGAAGCCCTCACCGGTCAGACAGCCGGGATCCCCGCTGGTCAGATGCCCCCGATGCCGACGATGTCGGGCGGCGAACTTGACGACAACGACAACGACAACGGCGAAGGCGAAGGCGTCGACGAGCACGGCTTACCCATCACCTCCGTGGACGGCGAGCACTGCCTCGACCTGCGCGACCTCCCGCCGGGCGCCGGCGAGCTCTGGCAGGAGAACATCCGGGACATCCTCGCCACCAGGAGCGAGCCGGTGCACACCGAGGTGGTCCAGCGGCTGCGCCGGTGGACGCGGCGGATCCAGTCCAGCAGGGCCCGGTTGCCCATGGCCCCGACCGTGCCCCGTTCGCCCGCGCCCGGGACGAGGACCACGTCCAGGTCGTCGACCTCGGCGATCGACCGGTCGGCCACGAGCGCCGCGTCGGCGGGTGCGGTCGCGGTGTGCGCCACGCCGGTGGCGACGAGTGCGGCGGTGGTCGCCTTGAGCAGGGTCCTGCGCGCTGTCGGTCGCGTCATGGCACCGGAGTGTCCCCACCGGCCGCCACCCGCGCCCGCGGCATGTCCGGCATCCTGCGGATCGCGTCCCCGCTCGCGCCGTAGTGGTCCAGCAACGCCTGCCGCAGCGCCTGCTCCGACCTGAACCCGCAGCGGCGGGCGATCGCGGCCGGCGGCAGTCCGCTGGAGCGCACCAGGTGCACCGCCGCCTCCGCCCGCGCGGACCGCACCGCGCGGGCCGGGGTGGTGCCCGGGTGGGCGGCGAACAGGCGGGTCAGGTGTCGGGTGCTCACGCCCGCGCGGGTCGCCGGCGCCGTGGGCGCCAGGTCCTCGGCCAGGTGGCCCGCGATGTGGCCGGCGAGGTCGCGGACCAGCCGATCGCCGGGCGGCGGGGCGGCCAGGAACGTGCTGATCCGGGCCTGGTCGGCGGGCCGGTGCAGGTAGGAGACCAGTTCGCGGGCCACGGCGCGGGCCAGCGTCGGGCCGTGGTCGTCCTCGATCAACGACAGGGTGAGGTCGAGCGAGCTGGTGACGCCGGCGGAGGTGCAGACGTTGCCGTCCCGGACGTAGAGGGTGCCGACGTCCACGGCCACGGCGGGGTGGCGAGCCGTTCGCCGTAGCCCCAGTGCGTGGTCACCCGCCGGTCGTCCAGCAACCCCGCCGCGGCCAGCACGTCCGCGCCGGTGCGCACCGACGCGATCCGCCTGCTGCGCGCGGCCAGCCGCCGCACCTGCGCCACCAACCGCCCGTCGGGCGCAGCCCGCTCGGACCCCGTGCCGCCCACGACGACCAGCGTGTCGAGGCGTCCGGTCACCGCCTCCAGGCCGCGCCCGGCGCCCAGCGCGACACCGGCCGAGCTGCGGGCCGCCCGGCGACCGAGGGTGCCCAGCTCGATGGTGCAGGGCGGGGTCGCGCCGCAGCGGTTGGCGATGTCCAAGGCCCCTGCCGGACAGGCGACGTCGAGGATCTGCACGTCGTCGTAGGCCACAGGAGGACACGCCGCCGATCATCCATGACGTGCGTCATCGGGCAACGCGAGCGGTGCGGGGAACCACGATTCCCCGCGCGGGAATCGAACCTGTCAGTCCACTGTGGAAAGAATATCCGCCGCGAGGCGCCTCACTGGCAGGAGAGCCGGAACTGGTGGACCACGAGCAGCTCCTGCGGCAGGGCGGCGCGGGCGGTCAGGTCCGCCGGCCAGGCCGCGGTCTCGTTGATCTCGGCGGCGTCCACCCCGCCGATCTGCTCCAGCGGCACCTGGTCCGGCCCGAGCTTCCACTCCGGGTCCACCGCCAGGCCCACGTGCGGCAGCTCCAGCAGCGACGCGTACCGCTTCGCCTGGTCGAGCAGGCGCGCCCGGCCGGGTTGCAGGTCGAGCACGACGTAGAGCCCTTCCCGGCCGGCGGCCTCGACCCAGGGCCGTAGCGACTCGACGGGGGCCTCGCCCGAGTAGTCGCCGTCGGGTCCGGGTGAGACCTGCGCGACGGTGGCGATGACCTCGAACGCCGGCACGGTCGTCGGCGGGTCGCCCCGCAGCGCCTCGACGGCGGCGCGGTCGGCCCGGGGGTCGGCGCCCCGCACGGTGACGACACGGGCTCCCGCGGCACGCGCCGCGACGGGCGCGTTCCGGAACAGCTCGGCGCTGGTCGCGATCGCCGACGCCTCGCCGTCGCCCACGTCGAGCACCGTGAGCGCGGTCGGGGGCGCGGCGACCTCCGCCGTCGCGGGGCCGGCCGGATCGGCGGTGCAGCCGGCGAGCAGCACCAGTGGCGCCACCACTGCCCAGAGCCGTGACGTCCACGCGGACGTCCGACCGCACAAGCGATTCCCCTTTCGCGGGCGTCGTCCCACCGTATCCGCACCGGGCGACCCCGGCAGGTCGGCGCACCCCGCCCTCAGACCGGGCACAGGGCGCAGAGGTGGGGACCGATCGCGCGGTCCCGGCCGCGCCACCCCGTGCCGATCGCCTCCGCCCACAGGGTGATCCAGGGCCGGCGCGACTCACCCTCGTAGGCACGGCCGCAGTTGTCGCAGATCAGGAGCAGCGCCACGGGGTCCTGGTCACCGGGTATGGCGGTCACGGTCACCAGCGATCCGAACGCGGCGGCCGCCCGCGCGCCGCCACCGGGTGACCGCCCTGGCCACCGCGCCCAGCCCCACGACCAGCACGACACCGCCGGTGACCGCGTCGCTGACGGCCGCGTGCCCCACCACCGGGGACATCCCCACGGGGGACATCCCCACCGACGACGTGACGACCAGCCACGCCCCGATCAGCGGCAGGACCGGCGCCAGCCACGGCGTCTCGCGCGGCGCCATGGCGTGGACCAGGGAGCACACCGCCACCGCGAACCCGGCGAACACGCTGTTCCAGCGGGGGTCGAAGTCGCCGTCCACGCCCTGGTGGCCCAGCGCGAAGGGGGCCATGAGCAGCCACAGGCCGGCCAGGAAGCTCATCGCGACCCCGAACGAGACCACCGCGCACCACCCGGGTCCGCCCCGTGCCCCCGCACCACGACCTGCCGCGGACCGCGTCCCCACGGGCGTCACCGCGCCTCCTCCCCCGACCCGAAGTCGCGGCCGCACGCCGTCGTGCGGCCTGCCTCGATGGTGGCACCGACTCCCGTGGGTGGACCTGACGCTTGTCTTGCGATCCGAGCGCGGGCCGCCAGGGCGGCAGGGCACCTCCGGGAGCGCCCCCGCCGCAGGTCGGGTAGGGTTCGGGACGTTGCCCGCGGGGGCATGGTGTGCCGGGAAGCCTGGTCGGCGACGTGATCCGACGACCCGAGGAGCCGCCCGTGCCGCGCACCACCGCCCTGTTCGACCGGGGATCCTGGCCCGAGGCCAAGCGCATCGCCGACATCCTCCGACTGGAAACCGTCGGCGGCGTGATCATGCTCGTGGCCGCCCTGCTCGGGCTGGTGTGGGCCAACTCGCCCTGGGCGCCCGCCTACGAGGCGCTGCGCGAGTTCGAGTTCGGCGTCGCCTCGCTGCACCTGGAACTGAGCATCGGCCACTGGGCCTCGGACGGGCTGCTGGCGATCTTCTTCTTCGTCGCCGGCCTGGAGCTCAAGCGCGAGTTCGTGGCCGGCGACCTGCGCGACCCGCGACGGGCCGCGGTGCCGGTCGCCGCAGCCTTCGGCGGGGTCGTGGTGCCCGCCCTGCTCTACGCGCTGATCAACCTCGGCACGCCGGGCGCGGCGTCCGGGTGGGCGATCCCCACCGCCACCGACATCGCCTTCGCCCTCGCCGTGCTCGCCGTGATCGGCCGGTGCCTGCCGACGGCGCTGCGGACGTTCCTGCTCACCCTCGCCGTGGTCGACGACCTGATCGCCATCGTGATCATCGCCGTGTTCTACACCGACGACCTCGCCGTGACACCGCTGCTGCTCACGCTCGTGCCGCTCGCGCTGTTCACCGTGCTGGTGCAGCGGCGGGTGCGCTCCTGGTGGCTGCTGCTGCCGCTCGCGGCGGCGACCTGGGGCTTCATGCACGCCTCCGGCGTCCACGCCACCGTGGCGGGTGTGCTGCTCGGCTTCGCGGTGCCGGTGATCCGCCGCAGCCCCGGCGAGGGCCCCGGCCTGGCGGAGCACTTCGAGCACCGCTTCCGGCCCCTGTCCACCGGCGTGGCGGTGCCGGTGTTCGCCTTCTTCGCCTCCGGCGTGGCCATCGGCGGCCTCGACGGCCTGACGTCCTCGCTGACCGACACCGTCACCCTCGGCGTGATCGCCGGCCTGCTGCTGGGCAAGCTGATCGGCATCACCGCCGCCACCTGGCTGGTGTCCCGCTTCACCCGCGCCCAACTCGACGACGACCTCGCCTGGATCGACGTGGTCGGCCTGGCCGTGCTCGGCGGCATCGGGTTCACCGTGTCCCTGCTGGTCGGCGAACTCGCCTTCGGGGAGGGCACCGCGCCCTACGACGACGCCAAGATCGGCATCCTGGCCGGCTCACTGCTCTCCGCCCTCGTCGCCACCGCCATCCTGCGCGCGCGCAACCGCGTCTACCGGCGCATCCACGAGGAGGAGACCCGCGACGCCGACCACGACGGCATCCCGGACGTCCACCAGCGGGACGGCGCCGACTGACCGGGTCGGCCACGGGCGCCACGGCTCGTGGCCGCCCGCCGCAGGCGGCCATTGACGTCGGGGGAACGGGCTCGTAGCCTCGCGGAAATCGCTTTCCACCAGCTTGGCGCGGAGTTCGAGCGGATTCGACACCGGGGGACGGCTCATGGGTGCGACGAGGCACTTCGGGAGAGTTGCGGCGGTGGCGCTGGTCCTGGCCGCCGCCCTGGCCGGTTGTGGTGACGACGGGGCTTCCGGGCCCGTCACGCTGAGGTACTCGTGGTGGGGCAACGCCGAGCGCGCCGAGCTGATGCAGAAGGCCATCGACCTCTTCCAGAGCAAGAACCCGGACATCAAGGTCACCCCGAGCTTCCAGGAGTTCGAGGCGTACTGGCAGAAGATGGCCACCGAGACCGCGGGCGGCAACGCGCCGGACGTGCTCCAGATGGACTTCGCCTACCTGCGCGAGTACGCCGACCGCGGCGCGCTCTACGACCTGTCCGAGCAGGAGTCGAACCTCGAACTCGGCGACCTGCTCGAAGGGCTCGAAGGGGCGGGCGAGGTCGACGGGAGCCGCTACGGCGTGCCGGTCGGGGCGAACACCTGGGGTTACGTCTACAACCCGGCGCTGTTCGCGCAGGCCGGGGTGGCGGCGCCGCGGGTGGGCTGGTCCTGGGACGACTACCGCGCCGCCCTGCGGCAGATCACCGAGCGGACCGGCGTGCACGGCGGCGGCAACTACATCGGCTCCTACTACAACCTGGAGTTGCAGCTGCGCCAGGAAGGCGGGCTGCTGTACACCGAGGACGGCCGGCTGGGGTTCGACCGGGACCGGTTGGCGAAGTTCTTCCAGGAGGGCGTGGACCTGGCCGAGGCGGGGTCCGTGCTGCCGGTCGAGAAGGGCGTGCAGATCAAGCCCTCGTTCGCCCTTGAGCTGGACCTGATCGCGGGCGACCTGGGCTGGGACAACTTCACCGCCCGCTACGCCGCCAAGGCCAAGGCCCGGTTGGAGCTGGGCCCGGTGCCCGGCGGCGACGAGCGCGCGAGCGGCCAGTACCTCAAGCCGGCGATGATGCTGAGCCTGTCGCGGCGCACCGAGCACCCCGAGGCAGCGGCCGAGCTGGTCTCGTTCATGGTCAACGACCCCGAGGTCGGGAAGGTCTTCGGCGCCAACCGCGGCCTGCCGCCGACCAACGCCCAGCGCGCCGCGGCGCAGCTGGAGGGGCCGCTCGCGGCGGTGGCGGCCTACGAGGACGCGGAGAAGGCCCGGTTCGGCCCGACGCCGCCCGCACCGCCGAAGGGCGCGGGCAGCCTGGAGCAGGCGTTCATCCGGATCGCGGAGGAGCTGCTGTACGAGCGGATCGGCGTGGACGAGGCGGTCGACCAGTTCTTCACCGAGGCCGACGAAACCCTCGGGTCGTGACGAGGGCGGACACGCGCCCGCCCGACGTCGTCGCGCGGCGGGCGTCCACGCGGGGCCGGTTGCCCGGCGACGGCGTGGCCGGCTACCTGTTCCTGTCGCCGTGGATCCTCGGGATCGTCGTGCTGACCCTGGGACCGATGCTGACCTCGCTGTACCTGTCGTTCACCGACTACGACCTGTTCGGCTCGCCGCGGTGGATCGGGCTGGACAACTACGAGCGGATGTTCTCCGACACCCGCTGGGTGAACTCGTTGAAGGTGACCGCGCTGTACGTGGTGCTCGCCGTGCCGGTGAAGCTGGCCGCGGCCCTGGCCGTGGCCGTGCTGCTGGACAACCGGCGGGGCGGGCAGGGCTTCTACCGGGCGGCGTTCTACGGGCCCTCGCTGATCGGCGGCAGCGTCAGCATCGCGATCGTGTGGAAGGTGGTGTTCAGCGACGACTCGGTGGTCGACCGGCTGCTGCGCTCGGTGGGCGTCGACACCGGCGGCTGGGCGGGCAACCCCGACTTCTCCGTGCCGATGCTGGTGCTGCTGGCCGTGTGGCAGCTCGGCGCGCCGATGGTGATCTTCCTGGCGGGGCTCAAGCAGGTGCCGCGGGACCTCTACGAGGCCGCCGAGGTCGACGGTGCGAGCAGGTGGCGGCGGTTCCGCTCGATCACGCTGCCGATGATCTCACCCGTGGTGTTCTTCAACCTGGTGCTGGAGGTGATCAACGCCTTCCAGGTCTTCACCTCGGCCTACGTGGTCGGCGGGCCGAACGGCCAGCCGGCCGGGAGCACCCTGTTCTACACCGTCTACCTGTTCGACCGCGGCTTCGGCGACTACCGCATGGGCTACGCGTCGGCCATGGCGTGGATGCTGCTGCTGGGGGTCGGGCTGGTGACGGTGTTCCTGTTCCGCACCGCACGCGGCTGGGTCCACTACTCGGGGGACGCGCGATGAGGCGACAGCGGGTGCACGGGGTGGTGTGGCACGCCGGTGTGCTGCTCCTGCTGGGAATCGTGCTGTACCCGGTCGCGTGGGTGGTGGCGTCGACCTTCAAGCCGTCGGCGGACATCCTGGGCGACCTGCGGCTGCTGCCGGACGCGGCCACCACGGCCAACTACGAGCGGGTGTTCGACGGCGTGGTGGGCATCGACGTGGCCCGCTTCTTCCTCAACTCCACCGTCCTGGCGGTGCTGTCGGTGATCGGCACGGTCGCGTCGTCCGCGCCCGCCGCCTACGCCTTCGCCCGGCTGCGCTTCCGGGGGCGCACGTCGCTGTTCGCGGTGATGATCGCGACCCTGCTGCTGCCCGTGCACGTGCTGATCATCCCGCAGTACGTGGTGTTCCAGCGCCTGGACCTGATCGACACCTACGCGCCGCTGCTGGTGGGCAAGTTCCTGGCCGCGGAGGCGTTCTTCGTGTTCCTGATCGTGCAGTTCATCCGCACCCTGCCGCGCGAGCTGGACGAGGCGGCCAAGATCGACGGCGCCGGGCAGTGGGGCACCTTCTGGCACGTCGTGCTGCCGCTGTGCCGACCGGCGCTCATCACCACGGCGATCTTCACGTTCATCTGGAGCTGGAACGACTTCTTCGGGCCGCTCATCTACCTCAGCACCCCGGACAAGTACCCGCTGCCGCTGGCGCTCCAGTTGTTCATCGACGAGACCACCGGCTCGGACTTCGGCGCGCTGATGGCCATGTCGGTGCTCGCGCTGGTGCCGGTGGTCCTGTTCTTCCTGTTCTTCCAGCGCTTCCTCGTCGAGGGCGTGTCCACCTCGGGGATCAAGGGGTGAGGAAGTTCGCGCTGCTGGGCGAGTGCCTGACCGCCGGGCTGCTGGTGCTGCTCGCCGCGCTGCCGGTGGTGACGCTGCTGCCCGCGCTGGCGGCCGGGTGCGCGCACGTCAAGGCCCACGTCGACGGCGAGAGCACCGCGGTCCGGGCGTTCTTCGGCCACGTGCGCGCGGCGCTGCCCGGCGGGTGGCAGCCGTCGCTGGGCGTGGTGGCCGCGTTCGGCGTGCTGGCCGCGGACCTGGTCCTGCTCGCGGCCGGGTTGGCGGGCGGCGTCCCGGTGGCCGCGGTCTGCGCCACCGCGGCGGTGTGCCTGGCGGTGGTCGTGCTGCGCGCGGCCGCCACGTGGGCGCCGGGCACGCCGTGGCGCGAGGTGCTGCGGGCGGCGTCGAGCCGCGGCGCGGCGGACGCGCGCGGCTCGCTGCTGCTGGCCATGGCGCTCGGCGTCCTGGCCGTGCTCACGTGGCAGCTGCCGGTGCTCTTCCTCCCCGCGTTCGGCTGCCTGCTGATGGCCGCGGTCGCGGTCGACCGCCGGCCCGGGGTCAGAAGTGGTCGGCCTCCGTCAGCGCGTGCTCGAACGCGTCCGCGTTCGCGACCAGCATCGTGAGCGGGCGCCCGAACTCCTCCTGGACGCTCAGGTCATCCAGCGGCACGGTGTGCTTGAGCAGCGCGACGCCGTCCACCACCGCCGCGCCGCCGACCAGCGAGGCGCCGGCCAGTTCGAGCAGCCGCCCCTGGTCGATCGCGTCGGCCCGGCCGACCGGCGAGGAGATCTCCAGCCAGCCCTTGCCACCCTCGTCGGGCACGTGGTGCACCGAGACCTGCTGGGTGCGGTCGCCCTCCGCGTCGAGCCGGAAGCGCAGCCAGCCGTCCGTCTCCTCCAGCACCTCGTAGCGCGTGCGGACGTAGTTGATCACGTCGGTCCAGCTGGTCACCCTCGTCGCCTCCTGCGTTCGGCCGCCATCACCGTAGTACCAGGCGGCGGGCTCCACCGGGTGCGGAACGGTCGGGGCGGCGCGTGCCGCCCCGACCTGGTCCGCCGGCGCCGGTCAGTGCTCGTCGCCCCGGCAGGCGCGCAGCTCGCGCCGCGACCGGCGGCGGTCGCGGCGGCGGTCCTCGCGGCGGAGGTGGTGCCACACCCACCAGGGTCGGGTCTTGTCGGTCCTGCTCATGCGGTCGCCTCTCGGCTCCGTGACGCCCCGGGGTGGGGCCGTCATGAGGACCGACGCACCGCGATCACCTCCGACGTCGAGCGGGAACCGGCCCCGACGTGACGCGGTCCCCGCCGGCGGCAGGGGCCGTGCGCCTGTTCCTCGCGCGGGGCCGCGCAGGAGCGCCTGCGCCGGCAGGCCGACCCGACGCCGTCGATTCGGGCCCGGGCCGCACACCGAGCGTGAGATCATGGACGCCGACCACGCGGCGCGGACCGTCATCGCCGTGGTCTTCGCCTGCGCCGACGTCGCGACCGCCACCCGGATCGCCGGCGGCGGCGCCGAGGACGTCGGCGACCTGCACGACCGGGCGCCGAGCCTCGCGCGCACCCCTGCCCGACCGGACCCGATGGAGGCGTCGAGTGGAGCTGGAACTCACCGATCAGCGGTGGGAGCACCTGAGGGAAGCGGTCGCCGGCGCGAGCACGCGGTTCGCGCGCCTGCTCGCGGACTGCCACCGGCCCGACCGGCGGGCGGTCGGCGACTGGTCGGTCGCCGAGACCGCCGCCCACACCGCCGTCGTCGCCCGGCTCAACGCGGGCCTGGTCTCGGCCGACCCGGCTCCGCTCGGCGTGCCGGACCTCGACGCCATGTGGCGGGAGGCGAGCTTCGGCGACTTCACCCGGATCAACTCGTTGTCGAACGAGCGCTTCCCGTACCGGGACGGGGGGTCGACGGGTCGCGACCTCGTCGAGCGGGTGGACGTCATGCTCGCGCGCAGCGCCGACCTCGACCCCCGCGAGCTCCGGACGTGGCTGGGCGGCGCGCGGCTCCCGGTCGCCACGATGGTGGCGCACCAGCTCAACGAGGTCCTGCTGCACGGGTTCGACATCGCCGAGGCGCTCGGCGCGCCGTGGCCGATCCCGCCGGAGGAGGCCGCGCTCGCGTTCGACCTGTTCCTCATGCCGCTGATCGGCGGCGACACCGGCGCCCTCTTCGGCGGCGGCGCGCACCGGGGACGCCGCGTCCTGATCGAGTTCCGGTCGGCGCACACGACACCGGTCCTCGTCGAGGACGGCGACGGCCGGATCGCGGTCACCGCCCCCGACCGCGCCGCCGACGCGACGATCACGTTCGAGCCGGCGGCGCTGCTGTTGCAGATCTTCCGCCGCACGCGCCTGCTCGCCACCCTCGCGAGCCGGGGGGTGTCGGTGTCGGGACCCCACCCCTGGGCCGCCCTGGACTACCTGCGGCGAACCCGGACGCCCTGAGCCCGTCGCCGCCCTCGGCCGGGTGGTTGACGCATCGGATTCGTGCGCTCGGTGTCGCGGAATGTGTCGATCGGGGGAGGGGCGGGTACCCGGTTCGGGTGAACCCGGAACAGAGGGGTCCTCGTTACGGGCCCGCACCCTCTCCCGAGCAGGTCGCCGCCGACATGCGCTTGGCGGTCGCCAGACTCCGGTTCCAGGTCGCCTCCACCGCCAACCACGCCGTGGCCGCCGCCCGAGCGGGTTTCCCGCCCCCGCCCGCGACCGGCAGGTCCGACCGGAACGGCCGGCCCCGAACGCGGTGACGCCGAGGGCTTGGTGAAGGCGGAGGACGCGACGAAGCCGGGCTGATGAGGCGGAGAACGCGGTCGAGCCGAAGCTGGTGAAGCGGAGAACTCGACGAAGCCGGGGCTGGTCAGGCGGAGACCGCAATGGAGCCGAAGCGGTGGAGCCGAGGTCCGCCGGACGGCCCGGCGCCGTTGCGCCACACGGCACCATTGGTGACCATGAGTGATTCCCTAGCTCTTCTCGGTGACGACGTGACATGATGAGCGGCCACAGGCCTCGCTCGAAGCGGGCGAAGGCCGGAGTCGGCGCGCTGCCCCACGGCGCCGGAGGACGTGCTCATGGTTGATCAAGTCGAGTTCGACGAGCCGATCGCGGTGCGGACGGTGCGGCACGGCGACGCGTTGGTGATCCAGGTCGAGGGCGAGGTCGGCATGGACACCTGCGACCAGGTGCGCGCGGAGGTCGTCGAGCGCCTGGAGGAGCGGCCGGGAACGCTGGTGCTCGACCTCAACGGCGTGGAGGTGTTCGGCTCGATCGGCCTGTCGCTGCTGGTCGAGGTCCGCCACCGCGCGGAGGCGCGGGGAGTCCCGTTCGCCGTGGCCGCCGGGCGGCGCGTGGTGCTGCGCCCCCTGACCGACACCGGTGTCGCCGACCTGCTCGTGCTGCGCCCCGAGGCGGCCGAGGCCGTGGTCGCGGCGCGCGAGGCCGGGAGGATCCTGCTCGGTGGCGCTCCTCGCGGCCCGGGGTGATCGGGGGGCCGGCTGAACCCGCTGGTCCGACCGCTGAATTCCGAACGACTGTTTGCACGCTCCGTCATCAGGGCACTCGATAGTGGTCCCCTGGTGCGACCGGAGGTAGGTCCGTGTCACAGTCGGTAAGCGAGAACGTAGTAGCCGGTCGGTACCGGCTCGTCGAGCCGATCGGGTTGGGCGGAATGGCCGAGGTCCACCGCGCCTGGGACACCCTCCTGCGACGGCACGTCGCGGTCAAGCTGTTCCAGCCCGGGTTCGACCCCGAAGCCGCTCGGCGGTTCGACAACGAGGTCCGCGTCCTGGCCGGGCTCTCCCACCCCGGGCTCGTCTCCGTCTACGACGCCGACACCGGCGCGGACGCGCCGTTCGTCGTGCTGCGGCTCGTGGAGGGCGAGACGGTGCGCGAGCGGATCGCCCGCGGGCCCCAGCCGCTCGACCAGGTGCGCCGGCTCGGCGCCCGGCTGGCCGACGCGCTGGCGCACGTGCACTCCCACGGGCTGGTGCACCGCGACGTCAAGCCCTCCAACATCCTGCTCGACCACGAGGACAACCCCTACCTCGCCGACTTCGGCCTGGTCCACCTGACCGGCGCCACCCGGCTGACCCGCACCGACCAGCTGGTGGGCACCGCCGCCTACCTCGCCCCGGAACAGGTGCTCGGCCAGGACGTCGACGACCGGGCCGACGTCTACGCCCTCGGGCTGGTCCTGCTGGAGTGCCTGACCGGGCGGCGCGAGTACGGGGGCGGCGAGGTCGAAGCCGCGATCGCCCGCCTGCACCGCCCGCCGGTCCTGCCCGAGCACCTGCCCACCGACGTCGAGCAGCTGCTGTCGAGGATGACCTCCACCTCGGCGGGCGAACGGCCCGCCGCGCACGACTGCGCGGAGGTGCTGGGCGCGGAGATCCCGGGAACGGAGATCCCGGTCGTGCTCCCCGTCGGCGGCACCGTCCCGATGACCACCGACACCACGGCCGACAGCGCAGCCGATGGCGCGATCGACGGCACGGTCGCCGCTGCGGTCGGCGCCACGGCAAACGCCTCAACCGGTGCCGCAGCCAGTGCCCCAGTCGATGTCCCAGTCGATGCCGAAGCCAGTGCCCAGGCGGACGACGCAGCCGACACCGCGGCAGCTCTCGCAGCCGGCCCTGCGGCCAGTGCCGCAGCAGCTCCCGCAGCAGGCACCGCGACCAACACCGCGGCCGCCGACACCATGGCCGACACCGTGCCGAACACCGTGGCCTACGCGCCGAAGGGCGCGCCCCGGCGCGAGCGGCGCATGCCGCGCAAGACGCTCCTCGCCTCGGCGGGCGTGCTGCTCGGGGCGGTCGCCATCACCACGGCCGCGACCTCGGTGCAGGACCCGGCGACCTCCTCCCCCGCCTCCTCCACCGCGCCCGCCGCCCCGCAGCAGCAGCAGCACTCCTCCGCGCCGCCCGTCCAACCCGGCGCGCCGCAGCAGGTGGTCGACCACCGGCAGGTGGCGGTCACCACGCAGGTGACCGGGGCACCGCAGCCGACCACCACGTCGCAGGGCACGCCGCTGCCGACGACGACACCGGCCACCACGCCGCCGCCCGTCACGGGAACCAGTGCCGAGCTCACCTCGGAGCCGCCGGCCGCCACCACCACCCCGCAGCAGACGTCGGCCACCGTCGTCCCCACCACCGACGACTCCGGGAGCAACACCGGGACCGGTGAGCCGACCGCACCGAGCCAGGGCGACTGACCGGCGGGTCCGAACTACCCGCGGTACAGCGGTACAACGGAATCGGTTCCGCGCACCCAACTTTTCCCTTGTAACACCGGGGTTTCCGGAATCACTTACGGTAGAGGGGTATGGTACTTTCGGTGACCGAGGTTCTTTCGGGCACCACCGCAGGGGAGTCGATGTGAGTCGATGTCCGCGACCCACGACCGCGAACCGGACCGCCTGCGGCGGCTCACGTGAAGTGGCGTCCCCATCACCCCCGCGGGCGTGGTGGACGTGACGGGCCATGGGTGGACGGGGTGAAACCGAGCACCCGGCCGTAGAAGGCGAGTTCGGCCTCCAGGCACGCCCGCACGGTCCTCGCGTCCTTGAAGCCGTGGGACTCGTCCGCGAAGGCGATGTACTGGTGGTCGATGCCGTGCGCCACCAGTTCGCTGATCAGGGCGACGGCCTGGCCCGGCGGCACCACCGGGTCGCGCAGGCCCTGGAGCAGCAGCAGGGGGCAGGTCTCGGCGGTGACGTGGCCGAGGGGCGACCGGCTCCGGTAGAGGTGCGCGCTGGCCTGCGACGGCCCGATCAGCGAGTCGAAGTAGCCCGCCTCGAAGTCGTGGGTGTGCTTGGCGAGGGATTCCACGTCGGTGACGCCGAAGTAGGACGTGGCCGCGGCGAACACGGGCCCGTTCCGGGCGATCCCGCTGGTGACCGCGACCAGGGCGGTCCACCCGCCCGCCGAACCGCCGCGGACGGCGAGGCGGTTCGCGTCGGCGACACCCTGCTCGACCAGCGCGCGGGCGGCCGACACCACGTCGTCGGCGTCGACGACGCCCCAGTTGCCCCGCAGCCGGTCGCGGTAGGCGCGGCCGTAGCCGCTGGAGCCGCCGTAGTTGACGTCGAGGACACCGATGCCCCGGCTGGTGAAGTAGGCCTTGGCGAGGTCGAGCGCGCCGGTCTCGTGGCCGGTCGGCCCGCCGTGCGCCCACACCACGTAGGGCGGCAGCTCGTCGTCCGGGCCGCGGAAGCGGGGGTTGGCCGGTGCGTAGCGGAAGGCGTGCACCGGCTGCCCGGCCGCGTCGGTCAGCTCCACGGCCTCGGCCCGGGGCAGGTAGGCGGCGTGTGGCGAGGGGGCGGATTCCGCGCGCACCAGCTCGTGCCCGCCCCGGTCCACGTCGACCACGACCACACCGCCGGGCGCGTCGAGCCCGTGCGCGACGGCGCACACCGACCGCCCGGACACCGACAACGCGGGCACGAAGGAGTGCTGCGGCACGGGGACGTCCCGCAGCCGCCCGCCGTCCGGGTCGAGCACGCCGAGCCGCAACGCGCCCCGGCCGTGCAGCACGGCGAGGTCCCCGCCCTCCAGCACGGCGAACGGCCGCCCGCCGAGGGTCCACAGTGGATCGGCGAACTCCTCCTCCGCCGGGAGCAGGTCCCGCACCCGCCCGTCGAGGTCGACCAGGTGGAGGTTCCACCAGCCGGAGCGGTCGGAGGCCGCGAACAGCGAACCGGCGTCCCGCCACACCGGGGCCAGCACCGACTCGGCCGGTCCGCCGAGCAGGCGGCGGCCGCGCACCGGCCCGTCCGGGTCGAGCCGCGCGACGTGCAGGCCGGCCGCGTCCCAGGGCATGTCCGGCCTGTTCCAGCCCGTCCACGCCAGGTGCTCGCCGTCGGGCGAGGGGGTGGGGAAGGCCAGGAAGTCGGTGTCGACGACCAGCTCCCGCACCGCCGCGCCGTCCTCCGCCGCGGCGCCGTCCAGCGGAACCGCCACGATGGCCCGTCGCGGCAGCAGGTCCGGCGCGTGCGCCTCCCGCACGCACCAGACCTCGGCGCCGTCCGGCGACAGCGCGAAGTCCGCGTAACGCGACTCCGAGGTCGCCTCCGGTCGGGGGGTGAGGGGTACCGCCACGTCGGCCACGTCCGACTCGACCAGGTAGAGGCGCTGGTCGTCGTGGTTGGCGAACACCACCGCCCACTCGCCGCCCCCTCGGGGCGGCACCGGCAGGTAGGACCGGCCGCCGTACTCGTGGACCCTGGTGCGCGCCTGGAAACCGACGGGCAGCACCGGCGCGCACGTGCCGTCCGGCCCTCGGCGCACCACCGCGGTCCGGCCGCCGTCGACCGGTGCGTTCTCCTGCCACCAGACCACCGGGCCCTCGATCACCGGGAAGGCCACGCCGACCCTCGCGCGGGCGACGTCGGCGGCGGTGATCGGCGATTCCCATTCACCGTGCGAAACGATCTCGCGTTCTGGCACCTGCTGCTCGCTTTCCTCTGACAGCCGTCCCACCACGAAATCGAGAATACCGCGGAATCCGTTCGAGGGGGATAACAAATGATCTTGAGTCCGCGCCAGGAGCAGATAGTCGTGTTGATCGCGGAAGGGCTCCAGGACAAGGCCATCGCCGAGCGGCTGGACATATCGGTGCGCACGGTGGATTCCCACCTCCAGCGGCTCTACCAGCGCTACCAGCTGCACAGCAGGGCGGCGGTGGTGGCCAAGTGGTTGCGCGAGGGCGGGCAGGTCCGGCCGGACGACGACGCCCGGGACCGGGGCTGAGCGGTGCCCGGGACCAGGGCCGGGCGCGCCCGGAACCGGCCGCCGCTCCACCCGTCGGGCGGAACGGCGGCCGGTCGGCGGGGACCTCGATCAGCAGAGCGCCATCACGGTCGCCTGCACGAACTTGTCGCCGGAGAAGGACGCCAGCACGGGGCCGAAGGCCTCGGCCGCGGTCTTGGGCGCGGGGGTGGGCGTGCCGACCGTGAACTCGTGGTCGGTGGCCAGCTGGGCCTTGACCTGCTCACCCGGGCAGTGCGCGCCGCCGTTGCCGACCAGCACCTCGGTCAGCCGGGAGACCATGTCGCCCAGCTTGTGGTCCGACCAGGTGGCCACGGTGCCCTCGTCGTCCTCGAAGGCGAACCGCTCGTACAGGTGCGCCTCGGCGCGGTCGTCGCCCTGGACCATCAGCATGTAGACGCGGCGCTCGACCAGGCTGTCGGAGATGGTGGCGAGGTTCGTCGCGACGTTCTCCGGCGAGCCCATGTAGGTGTGCATCTGGCAGTCCCACGCCGCCGGCTTGCACGCCGCCACGGCGGACGGGCTCTGGGTCTGCTCTGCGTGTGCGGTCTGGGTAACCAAGATGAACTCCTCGGTGTCGTCGGAGCGCCTGTGAATTCCTGGGGCCTTCCCGATATTAGGACCCGGAATTTGGCGAGTCGACTGGAGATTTTCCCCGTAAGGGGTTCTACTGTCACCCGAACGCGCCAGAACGCGAAACGCGTTGACCACCCGCACGACTGCCATTAACGTCCGGACCACGGTCCGCGTTGACCACTGCGGAGACAGAATGCGCACACTGCTGACCCGGTATCGAACGGCCCTGCGCTCCCCCGGCATGGCCCGGGTGATCACCGCCGCGTTCGCGGCGTACCTGCTGTCCGGCATGATGAGCCTCAGCCTGCTGCTGACCGCGGAGCGGACCACCGGCAGCTACGCCACCGCCGGCCTGGTCGCGGGCGCGTACGCGGCGGCGCTGGCCTTCGCCGCGCCGGCGTGGGGCCGTCTCGTCGACCGCCGGGGTCCCCGGACCCCGCTCGCGCTGGCCGTGGCGTTGCAGGCCGTGGCGGTGAGCACCGTCGTCTTCGCGGCGAACTCCGGGACGCCCGCGCTGCTCGTGGCCGCCGCGGGGTTGGCCGGCGCGTGCTCGCCGCCGACCTCCACCATCGCGTCGCGGGTGATGGCGGGGGTGCCGGACGAGGCGGTCCAGCGCACCCTCTTCGCCCTGTCGGGTTTCATCACCGAGTGCGTGTTCGTCGTCGGCCCCCTGGTCGTGGCGGCGCTCGTGCTGCTGTTCCACCCGCTGTGGGCGGTCGGCCTGGCGGCGGTGGCCTCCGCCGCGGGCGCGCTGCTGCTGCGGGGCTCGACCGCGGTGCGGCGCCTGGAGGAGGAGACGGCGCGCACCGCCGCCGGCGGGTCGTCGGGCTGGAACGCCGCCCAGGTCCGCGTGCTGACCGTCGTCGCCCTGGGCGCGTTCGCCATCGGCGGCGTGCAGGTGTCGATCGTCGCCCACGCGCAGGGGTCGGGCAGCAGCGAGGGCGTGTTCGTCGCCCTGGTCGCGACCGGCGGGGTGGTGGCCAGCTTCCTCTACGGCGGGCTGTCGCTGCCCGGTTCGCTGCCCGCGCAGCTCGCCGCGTGCCTCGGGCTCTACGGCCTGCTGATCCTGGCGCTGGCGTTCGAGCCGGGCCTCCTCGTCAGCGCGGCGCTGCTGCTGCTCATCGGCGCGGCCACGGGGCCGGCGGACGGCATCGAGGCGATGCTGATCGGGAAGTGCACGCCCCCGGCGGCCCAGGCCCGCGCGTTCGCGGTGCTGGTGACGGCGAACTGGATCGGCTTCGCGCTCGGCAGCGCCGTCGGCGGCGCGCTGGTCGAGCGCGCGTCGCTCGCCGCGGGCGTGGTCGCGACCGGGCTGGCGGCCCTCGCGGCGGCGGCGCTGGCGCTGTTCTCCCGCGTTCCCACCGGTCCCACCTCGGCAGCGGCCCGGTGAGGCCGGTGACCAACCCACCCGGAGGTCTGTTCGCGATGACGTGGTACCAGGGGTTCTTCGGCTCTCCGCGTGAGGTCGCCAAGCAGCTCTACGGGCTCCCGGCGTCGGTGGTCGCCGACCCGTACTACGCGCTGCTGCTGCACAGCGGCGCGGGCGCGGACGTGCGGGTGTTCGTCCGGGCGCGACCGGGTGACGCCGACGGCGAGGTCCGCGACTGGCGGGGCGACGCGCTCGGTGACCTGCCGGAGAGGCTCGTCGCCGCGTGCTGGGCGGAGCCCGGGGACGGGCGCCGGGTGAGGGGCGTGGTCGACGGCTTCGCCGACTACTCGGTGCGCGCCGGCCTCAGCTGCCCGCCCACCGCCCGCGGCGCGTTCGGGCACCAGCTGCGCCGCCACGAGGGGCAGGACCTCGTCCGGGCCCTGGTCGTGTCCTGCCCCGCGGAGGTGGGTGGCCGATGAGCGCGCAGCCCGTCGGCGTTCCCGCGTTGTGGCGGTTCCACTGCCTCACCGGCTCCTACCGGCAGGTCGCCGTGGGGCTGTTCGGGTTGCCGCCGGCGGTGGTCGCCCACGACTGGTACCTGCTGCTGCTGGCCACGGACGGCGGCACGGGCGCGTACCTGTTCACCAGGACGGGGGACGGCTCGCGGGTGCTGTGCCACGAGTGGTCGGGCCAGGGGTTCGGCGACCTGCCCGCCGCCGTGGTGCGGGAGGTGTGGGAGACGGGCGCGACCGACCGCGCCGAGGAGGTCCTGCGGTCGCGGTGCGCCCTGGTCGCCTCGGGCCCGTCGCTCGCGCCGATCTCGCCGCGCGGCGCGTTCGGCAGGCCTTTCGACGACCTGCGCGGCCGATGGGCCCACGCGCTGGTGCTGGCCCGCTGAACGACCCCTCGGCCCGCCGGCGACCGCCCCGGCGGCCTGCCGGCCTGGGCGCCGCTCCCCCGGCCCGCCGACGACCTCGTGCCCCGGAGCCGGTCGGCCGCGGGGCACGAGGTCGTCACCCGGTCAGGCCACGCCCGCGGGCACCTTCTCCGCGGTCGGCTCGGCCCCGGCCCGCGCCGCGGTCGAGGTGGTGGCGCGGAAGCCGCGCAGGCGCAGGCTGTTGCTGACCACGAACACGCTGGAGAACGCCATCGCGGCCCCGGCGATCATCGGGTTGAGCAGGCCGGCGGCGGCCAGGGGCAGGCCGGCCACGTTGTAGGCGAAGGCCCAGAACAGGTTGCCCTTGATGGTGCTCAGGGTGCGCCGCGCCAAGCGGATGGCGTCCACGGCGGCCAGCAGGTCGCCGCGCACCAGCGTGAGGTCGCCCGCCTCGATGGCGGCGTCGGCGCCGGTGCCCATCGCCAGGCCCAGGTCGGCCTGCGCCAGCGCGGCGGCGTCGTTGACGCCGTCGCCGACCATCGCCACGACCCTGCCCTCGGCCTGGAGGCGCGCCACGACGTCGACCTTGTCCTTCGGCAGCACCTCCGCGATGACCTCGTCGATGCCGACCTCGGCGGCGACGGTGCGGGCGACGGCCTCGTTGTCACCGGTGAGCAGGACCGGCGTCAGGCCCAGGTCGCGCAGGCGCCGGACCGCTTCGGCCGAGGTGGGCTTGACCGCGTCGGCGACCGCGAGGACGGCCTTGGCCTCGCCGTCCCAGGCGACCAGGACGGCGGTGTGCCCGCGCTGCTCGACCGCCCGCTTGGCCTCGGCCAGGGCGTCGCCGGGGTGGACGGACCACTCGGCCAGCAGCCGTTCGCGACCCACGACGACCGCGTGCCCGTCGACCACGCCCTGCACGCCCGCGCCCTCGTGGTTGCGGAAGCCCTCGACCCCGGGCAGGTCGCCGACCCGTTCGGCCGCGCCGGCGGCGACCGCCCTGGCGACGGGGTGCTCGGAGGCGTGCTCCAGCGCGCCCGCCAGCCGCAGCACCTCGTCCTCGTCGACCCCGTCGGCCGGGTGGACGGCGACCAGGCTCATCCGGCCGGTGGTGACGGTGCCGGTCTTGTCCAGCACCACCGTGTCCACCCGCCGCGTCGACTCCAGCACCTCGGGGCCCTTGATCAGCACGCCGAGCTGGGCGCCCCGGCCGGTGCCCACCAGCAGCGCGGTCGGCGTGGCCAGCCCGAGGGCGCACGGGCAGGCGATGATCAGCACCGCCACCGCCGCCGTGAACGCCGCCGACACCCCGCCGCCCGCGCCCAGCCAGAACCCCAGCGTGCCGACGGCCAGGGCGATGACGATCGGCACGAACACCCCGGAGACGCGGTCGGCCAGGCGCTGGGCCTCGGCCTTGCCGCTCTGGGCCTCCTCGACCAGCCTGGCCATCTGCGCCAGCTGCGTGTCCGCGCCGACGCGGGTGGCCCGCACGACCAGCCGCCCGCCGGCGTTGACCGTCGCGCCGACCACGGCGTCGCCGGGAGCGACCTCGACCGGCACCGCCTCGCCGGTCACCGTGCTCGCGTCCACCGCCGAGCTGCCCTCGTCGACCACGCCGTCGGTGGCGATCTTCTCCCCCGGCCGGACCACGAACCGGTCGCCCACCGCCAGCTCCTCGACGGGGACGCGGGTCTCGCGGCCGTCGCGCAGCACCACCACGTCCTTGGCGCCCAGTTCCAGCAGCGCCCGCAGCGCGGCGCCCGCCCGGCGCCTGGCGCGCGCCTCGAAGTAGCGGCCCGCCAGGATGAACACCGTGACGCCGGCGGCCACTTCCAGGTAGATCGCGCCCGCGCCGTCGGTCCGCTGCACGGTCAGCTCGAAGGGGTGGGTCATGCCGGGCCGCCCGGCGGTGCCGAGCAGCAGCGCGTACAGCGACCAGCCGAACGCCGCGATCGTGCCCATCGAGATGAGCGTGTCCATGGTCGCCGCGCCGTGCCGCAGGTTGACCCACGCCGCCCGGTGGAACGGCCACGCGCCCCACACCAGCACCGGCGCGGCCAACGTCAGCGAGATCCACTGCCAGTAGGTGAACTGCCACGCCGGGACCATGGCCAGGACGACCACCGGGACCGCGAGCGCCGCGGAGCCGATCAGCCGCTGCCGCAGGGACCTGATCGGGTCCTCCTCGGCGGCGCCGGCGCGCTCGGGCTCGGCGGCGGGCAGGGTGGCGCCGTACCCGGCCGCCTCGACCTGCTCGACCAGGGTCCGCGGGTCCACCTCCGGGGGGAAGGTGACGTGCGCCTTCTCGGTGGCGTAGTTGACCGTCGCGGTCACGCCGTCGAGCTTGTTCAGCTTGCGCTCGATCCGGTTCGCGCACGAGGCGCAGGTCATGCCGGTGATCGCCAGCTCCAGCCGGGTGTCAGCCATGGCCGTGCCCTTCCTCGTGCCCTTCGTCGTGCCCTTCCGCGTGCCCGGCGGTCGCGGTGAACTCCGCGGTGCGCACGGCACCGCCGTGCCGGAAGTTCAGGAACAGCCGGTACGCGCCCGCGGTCGGCAGCTCGGCGACGAACACCAGCTCCGGCCCGGCGGGGGTCTCGCCGTCACCGGGCCTGCCCCGCGGCCGGAGGTGCGTGGAGACCAGGTCTTCCTGGCGCAACGCCACCAGGGCGCCGTAGGAGCCCAGGTGGGGTTCCAGGTCGGTGACCGGCCGGCCGTCCCGGCTCACGGTCAGCCGCACCGGGGACGCCCCACCCGCCTCCAGCTCGCCGTCCAGGCGCACCTCGTACTCGTCGACCCGGGCCACCCGCGACGGAGCCCCCCTGTCCCGCCCGGCTGCCGCGTCGGCCCCGTCGCGGCCCGCCGCCTCGACGGGCAGCGGGCCGACGGCGCTCCCGACCGCCCAGCCGACACCGGCGACCAGGGCGAGCGCCACGCCGTAGGCGGAGAGCCTCGCTGCTGTGTTCATGTGGATGTCCTTCATGGTGGTGGAGGCCGGAGGGCCGGCACATCCCCGCCCCTCTCGCCCTGCGCCTCAAACATACCCCTAGGGGGTATTAGAACTCAAGCTGGCCACCCCTCCGGCGAGGCCGCCCGCGTATCGTGATCCCCGTCGACCTGCGGAGAGGACTCGCCATGCCCGGTTACGCGGACCGCCGTGACGACCACCTCAAGCGGTTGCGCCGCATCGAGGGACAGGTCCGCGGCCTCCAGCGGATGATCGGGAACGACGAGTACTGCATCGACGTGCTCACCCAGATCGCCGCCGCCACCAAGGCGTTGCAGGCGGTGTCGATCAACCTGCTCGACGAGCACCTCCGGCACTGCGTGGCCGAAGCCGCCGCGGAAGGCGGCGAGGTGGCCGAGGCGAAGATCGCCGAGGCCAGCGCGGCGATCGGGCGACTCGTGCGCTCCTGACCTGCCGGACGACTCCCCTCCCGGACCCATGCCACCGGGGTTCCACCTCGGCGGTATCCGCACACCCTTCTTCAACCCGGGAGCGGTAGCGCCAATTCCACAATAATATGATAATCGTTTCCACTATGACTCGACCGGCCGATGACCACCCCGATGTGAGGTTGACGCCGCAACGACGAGCCGTGCTGGACGCCCTGGGCGATTCCGCCGAGGGGTGCACCGCGGCGGAGCTGTTCCGGCGACTCCACGAGCAGGGCAGCCCGGTGGGGCTCTCCACCGTCTACCGGGCACTCGCGTCCCTGGTCGACGCGGGCGTGGTGGACGCCGTCCGGGACGAGGAGGGCCGGCAGCTCTTCCACGCCGGCCCCGTCAACCGGCCCGGTCACTACCTCGTCTGCCGGCAGTGCGGTCGGCACCTGCCCATCGAGGCCCGCCCGGTGCTGCGCTGGGCGGCGGACAAGGCGGCCGAGCACGGCTTCGCCGCCGGCGAGCCGCTGGTCAGGCTCACCGGCAGGTGCCCGCGGTGCGCGGGCGAAGGCCTCCCGACGACGTTCCGGACCTGACCGGGCCATGCGCCCGCGGCTCCACCCGGAGGATTCCTGTCCACTTCACCAGGAATTACTTCAACATCTTTTCACAAATCCACACCCTTTTCCAATTGAACACGATGATCATTCATTTGTACACGTAGATCAAGTACGCCGATTCGCCGCAGTTCAGATTCCACAGCATTCGTCCGATTGACGTTTCCGCAGGTCGGATCGATCAGGAAAGAGTGCCAGTCGAAAACGGTTTTCGTTATCTAAAAATAGCGGAAGAATCCCCCTGGAATGTCTTCGGGAAAGTGCTACTGTTCTTACAGCGGCCGCCCTTGAAGAACGACTCCGCAAGGCAAACCAAGGAGGCAAATCCCATGGCTGACGAACTCTGCACCGATTGCGCCGGGTGCCCGGAAGGTTGCGTGCACAGCACCTGTCCGCAGCACGCCTGCACCTGCCCGGGTTGCCCCCCGCACAGCTGATCGGCCGACGACCTGGGGCAAAGCCGCGCCGTGCTCCGGCGACCACTGCCGGAGCACGTGCGTCGCGCTACGCCGGGGAACCGCCGCGCAACTCGGCCAGGCGGACCGCGATGCCGTCCAGGACGCGCTCGACGCGGTAGGTGTAGAGGTCGTCGTACTTCCGGTGGTCCTCGCACGCCACCGCCATCAACGCCAAACCGCGGTGGTCGACCGAGTCGCGGTACTCGGCGATCATCCGCTCCGCCTCCTCGCACGGGTGCGAGGGCGAGTCCTTGCCGTCCTCCGCGGCGATCTGCTGCACCGCGGCGTCCACCAGCGTGGAGTAGACGAACGGCGACTCGTCGCCGAAACCCGCCGCGGTCAGCAGGAGCACACCGCGGTCGATCAACCGGAGCATGGCGGGCACGGCGGGTCCGTTGACCGCCAGCCACTGCGCCACACCGGTGTGCTGCCGCAACACCTCCCGCAACCGGTGCAGGACGACCTCGAACCAGTCGCGCCACTCCTTCTCCGGCACCACGTCCAGGGCCTCGTGCAGCACGTGGTCCACCACCGCGGCGATCACCGCCTCGCGGTCCCCGACGTGGTGGTAGACAACGGCCGGCCAGGACTCCAGCTCGTCGGCGAGTTGGCGCAGCGTCCACGCGCCCAACCCGTGCAGGCGGGTCAACCGGACGGCCGCCGCGACGACCTGCTCGGCGTCCAGCGGTCGCTGGTTGCGCAGAGACCTGGGGCCCCTCCCGGAGCCTCCCTTGAAGGTCATCAGCCGCCTCCCCCTCCATGACCAGCGGCGGGCATCGTCCCCGGTGCCGGCTCGGATCCTTTGCACCCCAACGATCCTCCGGAGCACGCCCGCCTGTCCGATACCCCTCATGCGTATATTACGCACAACGATTTTCATGTCAGGGAGAGGTGTTCGCCGCGGCGGCCGGCCGGTCAGCCGCGGTGCTCAGCAGGTCAGCCGCGGTGCTCAGCCGGTCGCCCCGCCGAGCAGGCGGGTCAGGGCCCTCCGGTCCACCTTCCCCACCGGCGTCAACGGCATCTCGCCCAGCACCCGCATCTCGTCGGGCACCTCGTGCGCGGCCAGCCCGCGGTCGACCAGGTAGACCGCCAGGGTCTCCCGGGTGGGCGCGATCCGGCCCGAGGGGACGACGAAGGCCACCGAGCGCTCGCCCAGGACCGGGTCGGGCGCGGGCAGGAGCGCCGCGGACCGGATGCCGGGGTGCGCCCGCAGGTGCCCCTCGACCTCGGGCGCGGCGATCTTCTCCCCACCTCGGCGGATCTGGTCCTCGCGGCGTCCGACCACGACCAGGTGGCCGGACGGGAGTCGCCGGACGAGGTCTCCGGTGCGGTGGAAGCCGTCGAGGAACGCCGCCGGGTCGTGCTCCGCTTCCCCGTGGTACCCCCGTAGGGTGTAGGGCCCCTTGGCGAGCAGCTCACCCACTTCGCCCGGCGGCACATCGACGTCGCGCTCGTCGACGACGCGGATCTCGTCGGCGGGCGAGATCGGCCTGCCGCAGGTGGTGCGAACGGCCTCGGCGGGATCGTCCGACCCGGTCAGGCAGATCAGCCCCTCGGCCAGGCCGAAACCCCGCTGGACGGCGCAGTCGAAGCCGTCGAGGACCTGCCGGGTGAGGTCGTCGGGCAGCCGGGAGCCGACGACCTGCACCACGCGGAGGGTGGACAGGTCGGCGTCGGTGACGCGCGACTCCTCCAGCCACAGCGGCGCGAGCCGCGGGTCGATCGCCGTGACCGTCACGCCCTCCCGCTCGACCAGCTCGAAGCAGCGGGCGGGATCGGGGTCGTCCGCGAGCACGACCGCGCCGCTGGCGCCGAGCGCGCCGAGCACCCCGGGGCAGGTCGTCGTGTGGTGGAGCGCCACCGGCAGGGCCGCCAGGTAGACCGAGTCCCCGTCCAGCCCGGACGCCTCGGCGACGGCCCTGGCCGCGCACTGGTGGTCGTCGTGGGTGCGGGGGACCAGCTTCGGCAGCCCGGCGCCCTCCTCCGAGACCACGAGCAGCGCCAGGTCCTCGGAGCCCGCCGGGCCGGTGACCGGTTCGGCGGACGGGTCGGCGGCCAGGTCGTCGAAGGCGGTGAAGCCGCTGTCGCCGGGGTCGCCGACGACGACGACGTGCTCGACCGCGGGACCGGCCGCCCGCACGGCGGCCGCCAGTTCGCGGTGGTCGAACCGCGCGCGCACGTCCGGGACGACGTAGGCGACCGCGCCGGACAGCCGGGCCAGGTGGACCACCTCGGCGTACCGGTGGTCGACCCGGAGCAGCACCGGCACCGCGCCGAGTTCCAGCAGCGCGAACCACAGCACCAGGAACTCCGCCCGGTTGGGCAGCTGGACCAGCACCCGGTCCCCCGCCGCCACACCGAGGTCGCGCAGGCCGCGGGCCACCCGCCCGGCGCGCTCGGCGAGTTCGGCGTAGGACAGCCGCACCCGGTCGTCCACCACGGCCGTCCGGTCCCCGAACGCCGCGACCAGCCGGTCCAGGAACTCCGGGTAGGTCTCGCCGCGCCAGTACCCGGCCACCCGGTACCGGGCGGCGTCGTCGGCCGGCCAGGGGACCACGTCGGCAGCCATCCCAGCACCTTCCTCGTCCGGTGCGCCCAGGGCGCATTCGACGCCGACGCCATTTGAGCGCGAAAAAGCGAAGCCACCGGTCATCCCGCCGGACCCACCTGATCGACGCCCCATCTATACGGGTGCGTATTGCCATTGTCAAGACCCTCCAGGCCCAACCCCACACGAATTGCCATTGCCATATGTGCATGTGTTCATGTGTCGCCCGTGGGCGACGTCACACCAGGTCCTGGCAGGTGGAGCCCGCTCCGGGGGTCGGTGGGCCCGCGCTCGCGGAAAAGCGCCGGACGATCTCGCGGCACCGCCGCCGGCAGGAATCCGGAAAATGGCCGGGACGTGCCGGGGAAAGATCCGGTTTCTATTTTCCACCCCGCTCGCCCCAGGCCGAGCCGAACCCGGGACAAGATTCCCGTCGACGTGCCATGGTCATTTTGCCGCCACCGGGCCGCTGACCCGACCAGGTGACCGGTGCCGGCGGACGGGTGAAAGGGCTTCACGCCTTTCACCTCGGCGCGCACCGTGGCAATGACGCCCTTGACCGTTCCCGCCACGGAGGCAGACATGACCACGGAAACCACGTCCTCGCCGCAACCGCACGCGGGTGGTTGCAGTTGCTGTAGCGGCTGTACCGGACCGGGCTGCGGGTGCTGCTCCAGCTGCTGACGGACCGACCTCAGGCCGCGCGGCCGCGCCCAGGCCCGGCCGCGCGCCGAACCGCCCGCGCCGAGCACCGCTCACGCCGAGGCCGCCCGCGTCGGGCACCGCTCACGCCGGAGCACCGCCCGCGTCGAGCGATTCACAGGTGATGACAATCGTTTCCGGCTAGGCTCGCGGCCACCCCTCGGGACCACCGGAGACCGCCGAACGATGAGCCACGACACCACGGACCACGACACGACCGGCCAAGGCTCGACCGGCCGGGGCCCGACGAGCCACGACGCGCTGCGCACCGACACCTCGGGCGCGACCGGCTACGCCGTCAACGCCCAGTACTACGACCTCATCTTCCCCGCCGCCCAGCGCGACGCGATGCGCGCGGCGCTGACCACCCTGCTGGCCGGGGCGCGGCGGGTGGTGGAGATCGGCTCGGGCACCGGCCAGTTCACCGAGACCCTGGTCGCGAACCTGCCGGCGGGCGGCGAGGTGTTCGCCGTCGAACCGGCGCCCGTGATGCGCGCGGCGCTGACCACCCGCCTGGCGGCGCTGGGCGACCCGCCGGTGACGGTGTTGCCCGAGGAGGCGCTGACCGCCGAGGTCGACGGCCCGGTGGACGCCGTGGTGGCGCTGCACGTGCTCACCCACTTCTCCCCCGCCGACCGCGCGGCGCTGTGGGACCGCTGGGCGCCCCGGCTGAACCCCGGCGGCGTGGTCGTGGTGGACGTGCAGGCGCCGCAGACCCCGGTGGCGGTGCCGGCGACCACCGTCCCCGGTCGCACCCTCGGCCGCCGCCGCTACGACAGCGTGAGCGAGGCCGCGGTGGACGGCGACGGTCTGGTGTGGACGGTGACCTACCGGGTGCACGAGGGCGACCGGCTCGTGTCGCGGGAATCGGTGTCGTTCCCCTCGTTCGTCGTGCCCGACGAGGTGTTGCACGCGGAACTGCGCGGGGCCGGGTGCGAGCCGGTGCCCGAGCCGCCGCCCGGCGTGCTGGCCTGGCGCGCGAACCGATCCCGGCCGGGCGTCGCGTGACGCCACCACCTCCCGGACCGGCGGCCGGTCGGGGATTTCAGGCGACCGCGCCGGCGATGTGGCCCGTTCGGCCGCATCGAAAACGATAGTCATGTGCAAGGCTCCGGACGCGGTCCGACCGGGCCGCAGCACCGCACGATGGGAGTCCACCGCCTTGCGCACGACTGCACGCATCGCCCTGCTCGCCGTAGCCGCGATCGGCCTGTCCGGTCTGGCCACCGCGCCCGCCACCGCCGCGCCGATCACCGTGATCGACAGCGGGCACGTCGACATCTTCGGACTCGGCTACGAGGAAGGCGAGTTCCACTTACACATCCACGACGACACCGCCGGGGCCGAGCTCGAACCCTCCGAGGCGCTGCTGGTGGCCAAGTCCGAGTCGCGGACCACCGTGCCCGCCGACCCGGCCTACGCCTTCCTCGGCGCACCCGGCCGACCGGTCTGGGTGCTGCCGCAGGGCCGTCCCACGGCCGACATCCTGTGGCCCAGCATCGCGGCGGAGGAGATCGAGCCCGGCGTCTTCGTCGACGGCACGCTGCGCCTGAGGGTCGAGTGCGTCCACGGCCCCGGCGACTTCAACATCTACACCACCGACGCGGCGGGTGTGCCGACCGTGCTGGTGAACAGCGGCAACGGCCTGCCCGACCGCATCGGCCTGGTCGCGGGCGAGCACCAGCACGCGAACTGGGCGTTCGAGGCGCCCGGCTACTACTCCGTCACCGTGCGGGCCTTCGGCACCCTCGCCGAGACCGGCGAGCGGATCTCCTCCGAGCCCGCCACCTACCACTTCAAGGTGAACCGGTGACCGACCGCACCCCGTCGACACCCGCGCGGCCCTGATCGGCCACGAGGTCGCGGCGCCCGTCTTCGCACGGGCGCCGCGACCTCGTGGCAGTGGAGCCCGAGCGAGCTTGAAATGAAAATCGTTCCCACTTATGGTGTGCGACATGGAGACCCCTGTCGTCCTCGTGGCCGGGTTGGGCGAGCGCACCGCCGCCGAGCAGGTGTGGCAGGCGCTGCCCGGCTCGCTGCCGGTCCGCCACGACCTGCACGGGTTGGCCGACGGGGTGGTGGGGCAAGACCTGCACGGGTTGGCCGACGAGGTCGTGGGGCACGATCCGCACCGGTTGACCGGCGGGGTGGCGCGGCACCGGGTCGACGGCGTGACCGACGGCGTGACCCGCGGCGAACTGCTCGCCGACCCGTTCCCCGGGCCGCGCGAAGAACCGGCGTGACCGCCGGCCCGGCGACCGACGCGGGACGTCGCGCCGCCCCGGTCCCCGGCGCGCCGACGTGACCCGGTTCCCGTTGCCGGTGCGCCTGCTGCTGGTCAACCAGTTCGCCGTGAACACCGGGTTCTACCTGCTCATCCCCTACCTCGCCGGCCACCTGGGCGACCTGGGCATGTCCGCCGCGGCGATCGGCGTGGTGCTGGGCGTGCGGACGCTGAGCCAGCAGGGGCTGTTCCCGCTCGGCGGCGCGGTGGCGGACCGGGTGGGCCCGCGGGCCGCGATCCTCGCCGGCTGCGGCCTGCGCGCGGTGGGGTTCGGCCTGTTCGCGGTCGGCGAGTCGCTCGGCGTGGTGCTGGCCGCCTCGGCGCTCAGCGGCCTGGCCGGGGCCCTGTTCAACCCGGCCGTGCGGGCCTACCTCGCCCTGGAGGCCGGCGAGGCGCGCACCGAGGCGTTCGCCCGGTTCGCCGTCCACGCCCAGGCGGGCGCGCTGGTCGGTCCGGTCCTGGGCAGCGTGCTGCTGCTGTGGGACTTCCGCGCCTCCGCCGCGGTGGCGGCCGGGATCTTCGCGGTGCTGACCGCCGCCCAGGCCGTCGTGCTGCCCGCGCGGCCGCCCGCCCGTCGCGGCGGCTCGGTGCGCGGCGACTGGCGCGAGTGCCTGGCCGACCGCCGGTTCGTCGCGTTCACCTGCGCGCTGAGCGGCATGTTCGCCCTCCAGAACCAGCTGTACCTGCTGCTGCCGATCCAGGCCCGGTCGGCGACCGGGTGGGCGGGGGTGGTGGCCGTGCTGTTCGTGGTCTCCGCGGTCGTCACCGTGCCGCTCCAGGTCCCCGTCACCCGCCGGCTGACCGACCGGGACCGGGGACCGGTGATCGCGACCGGCCTGGCCGTGGCCGGCGCGGGCTTCGCCGTGCCCGCGGTGTGGTCCGGCCTCGTCCCGGTCCTGGTGGCCACGCTCGCGCTGGCGGTCGGCGTGCTGGTCGCGCAGCCGTTCGTGCACGACCTGGTCTCCTCCTTCGGGCCGCCGAGCCTGGCGGGCACCCGCTTCGGCGTCTTCTCCCTGGGTTCCGGGGTCGCCGCCGCGCTGGGCAACGCCGCGATCGGGTGGGTCAGCGGGTTCGACGACCGGATCGCGTCGCTGCTGTGCGTCGCGATCGGGTTGGCCTGCGCCGGGGGCGTGGTCCGGCTGCACCGCCGCGGCGCGCTCACCCCACCGCGGCCGGAGGCGACCCGCTGAACCCCACGTCGTGGCCCGTCCCCCGGGGCGGGCACCAGTGAAAGGAATGAGCATGTCCCTCAACCGCCGCGGCTTCATCGGCCTCACCGCGGGTCTGTCCGCCGCCGCCCTCGCCGGGTGCGGCGGCGGCACCGCCGCCACCGCTCCCACCGCGCCCCGCGCCGGCGGCAGGCTGCGCGCCGCGTTCGCCGGCGGCGGCGCCAAGGAGGTCCTCGACCCGCACCTGGCCAACCTGTTCGTGGAGGCCGCGCGGTCCAAGGCGGTGTTCGACAAGCTCGCCGACCTGGGCGGCGACGTGTCGCCGCGGCCCCGCCTGGCCGAGCGCTGGGAGTCGAGCGCCGACCTGACCCGCTGGCGGATCACCCTGCGGCAGGCCGCGTTCCACGACGGCAGACCGGTGCGCGCCCAGGACGTGCTCGCCAGCTACGCCCGCATCCTCGACCCGAACCGCGCGTTCCGCGCCAGGTCGAGCCTGGCGCTGATCGACCTGCCCAACAGCCGCGCCGTCGACGACCGCACCGTGGAGTTCGCGCTCCGGCGCCCGTTCGTCGAGTTCCCCAACGCGCTGGCCGCGTTCGGCGCCTACGTCGTCCCCGAGGGCGCGGAGGACTTCACCGCACCGGTCGGTTCGGGACCGTTCAGCTTCGTGTCGTTCGAACCCGGCAGGTCCGTGCTGCTCAAGCGCAACCCCGACTACTGGGAGGGCGCGCCGCTGCTCGACGAGCTGGAGTTCGTCATCGCCAACGAGGAGTCGGCGCGCACCAACGCGCTGCTGGGCGGCCAGGTCGAGTACGCGCACGACCTGACGCCCACCACCGCCCGCAGCCACGCCGGCGGCGACCGCATGACCGTCCACCGCTCGCCCAACAGCGCCGTGCAGGCGTTCGCGATGAAGGTGGACCGGCCGCCGTTCTACGACCCCGACCTGCGCGAGGCGATGTTCCTGCTCGCCGACCGGCCGCAGCTGGTCGAGTCGGTGCTGGCGGGCAGCGGGCAGGTCGGCAACGACCTGTTCGGCAAGGACTACCAGCACTACGCCGCCGACGTCCCCCAGCGGGAGCGGGACCTGGACCGGGCGAAGTCCCTCATCCGCAAGGCCGGCGCGGAGGGCCTGCGGGTCCGGCTGGACACCTCCACCGCGGCGGCCGGGATGGTCGAGGCCGCCACGGTGTTCGCCGACCAGGCCAAGGGGTCCGGGCTGACCGTCGAGGTCGTCACCGGCAACAAGGACAGCTACTGGTCGGACACGCTGAAGGGCGGTTCGCTGTCCAGCTTCCGCTCCGGGGCCATGCCCATCGAGACCCACATCGCCCAGCGCCTGCTGAGCGGCTCCGGCACCAACGTGACCAAGTGGGCCCGACCGGAGTTCGACGCCCTGTACGAGAAGGCCGTGTCCACCTCGGACGCGGCGCTGCGCGGCGAGGTCTACCGCGAGATGCAGCGCTCCCTGCACGCCGAGGGCGGCTACCTGATGTGGGGCTTCGCCGACTGGATCGTCGGGACGACCCCGAACGTGGGCGGCATCTCCACCGCGCCCGCCAACACCCTGGACTGGGCGCGGTTCGACAAGGTGTGGCTGGGGTGAGCCTGGCCGCCTACGCGTGGCGGCGGCTGGCGCTGGGCCTGGTCCAGGTGCTCGCCGTCGTCACCGGTGTCTTCCTGCTGGTGCAGGCCCTGCCGGGTGATGCCGCGGTGGCGCTGGCCGGCGACAACCCCGACCCGGGGCGCATCGAGCGGATCCGCGCGGCCATGGGTTTGGACCGGCCCGCGCCGGAGCGGTTCGCCGAGTGGCTGGCCGGCCTGGCGCGGCTGGACCTCGGCGAGTCGCTGGTCTCGGGGCGGCCGGTGGCGGAGTTCCTGCTCGACGGCGTCGGCCCGACAGCCGTGCTGGCGGTGCTCACCCTGGTGCTGCTGCTGCCGATCTCGGTGCTGGTCGGGGTGCTGGCGGCGCTGCGCGAGGGCAGCGCCCTGGACCGGGTCCTCACGTCGGTGAGCGTGGGGCTGCACGCCATCCCCGAGTTCGCGCTGGCGGTGGTGCTGATCGCGGTGTTCGGCGTCCAGCTGGGGTGGCTGCCGCCCACCGCGGTCGGCGTCGACCTGCTCGCCGAGCCCGCGGCGCTGGTGCTGCCGCTGCTGGTGCTGCTCGCCCGACCGATCTGCTCGATCAGCCGCCTGGTGCGCGCGGGCATGGTCGACGCGCTCGCGTCGGACTACGTGCGGCACGCCCGCCGCCTCGGCATCGGCGAGAGGCGCGTGCGGCTGGCCCACGCCCTGCCCAACGCGCTGGCGCCGGCCGTGCAGCAGGTCGCGCGGACCGCGGACTGGCTGCTGGGCGGTGTCATCGTGGTGGAGGCGGTGTTCGTCATCCCCGGCCTGGGCACGACCCTGGTCGACGCCGTGGCGGGGCGCGACCTGCCGGTCGTCCAGGGCCTCGCGGTGGTCTTCGCGGTCACCACGGTGGTGGTGAACCTGCTGGCCGACCTGGTGGCGTTCCGCCTGTCGCCGCGAGCGGAGGTGGCGGCGTGAAGCGCGTCGGCGTCGGCGCCCTGCTGATCGCGGCGCCCCTGGCCCTGGCGCTGCTGGGGCCGCTGTTCGTGCCCGAGGAGGCGACCCGGCACGCGCCGTTCGTGCCGGGAGGCCTCCTGGGCACCGACTTCGTCGGCCGCGACACCTGGCACCAGGTCCTCGCCGGCGGCCGGACCGTCGTGCTGGTGGCGCTGCTGGCCACCGCCGCCTCCTACCTCGTCGGCGTGCCCTACGGGGTCCTCGCGGCCACGGCGCGACCGCGGCTGGTCGACGAGGTCCTGATGCGCCCGCTGGACCTGCTGCTGGCCGTGCCGTCGCTGCTGGTGCTCATCCTCGTGGCCGCCATCACCGGACCCGGGCTGCCGGTGCTCGTCGCCGTCGTGGCGCTGGTGAACTTCCCCGACGTGGCCCGCGTCGCGCGCGCCGCGGCCCTGGAGGTCGCCGGGCGCCCGGCGCTGGAGGCGATGCGCATGCAGGGCGAGTCGTGGTGGCGGACCTCGGTCGTCTACACCGGCCGGTCCGTGCTGCGCACGCTGGCCGCCGACCTCGGGGTGAGGCTGACCGGCGCGCTGTACCTGGTCGCCTCCGCGAGCTTCCTCGGCGTCGGCGTGCCGCCCGACGCGGCCGACTGGGCGGTGATGGTGGACCGCAACCGCGGCGGGCTGTTCCTCCAGCCGTGGGCCGTGGTGGTGCCGGCGGTGCTGATCGTGTGCCTGTCCGTCGGGGTGAACCTGGTGTTCGACCGCGCGCTGAGGCAGGTGCGGACGTGAACCCGGTGGTGCGGGTGGAGGACCTGCGCGCCGAGGCGGGCGGGCAGCGGCTGGTCGACGGCGTCGGCTTCGCGGTGCCCGCCGGGCGGGTGCTGGCGCTGGTCGGCGCGTCGGGCAGCGGCAAGACCACCACCGGCCTGGCGCTGCTCGGCGAGCACGCCGCCGGGGTGTCGGTCAGCGGGCGGGTGGAGGTGCGCGGCCGGGTGGGTTTCGTGCCGCAGCAGCCCTCCTCCGCGCTCAACCCGGTGCGCCGGCTGGGCGCGGTGTTCCGCGAGATCGCCGCGTCGCACGAGGGGGACCCCGACGAGCTGGTCGCCACGGCCCTGCGCCGGGCGCGGGTGTCCGCCGACCTGCTGCGCCGCTACCCCCACCAGCTCTCCGGCGGCCAGCAGCAGCGCGTCGTGCTGGCGCAGGCCCTGGTGGGCGACCCGGCGGTCCTGGTGGCCGACGAGCCGACCACCGGGCAGGACGCGCTGACCCGCGCCGAGGTCGTGGCGGAGCTGGCCGCCGTCGTCGCCCACGGCACGGCGCTCGTGCTGCTCACCCACGACGTGGAGGTGGTGCGGGCGCTGGCCGACGAGGTCGTGGTGCTGCGGGACGGGCGCGTCGTCGAGGCCGGGCCCGCGCACGAGCTGCTGACCGACCCCCGCCAGGACTACACCCGCGCGCTCCTCGACGCCGTGCCGCCGGTCGCCGCCGAGGTGCCCGAACGGGCTCCCCGCCTGCGGGTCCGCGGCCTGACGGCCCGGCACCGCGACGTGGCCGTCCTGCGCGACGTGGACCTCGACGTCGGCGAACGCCTGGCCGTCGTCGGCCGCTCCGGCAGCGGCAAGACCACGCTGGGGCGCTGCCTCGCCGGTCTGCACCGGCGGTCCACCGGCGAGGTGCTGCTCGGCGACCGGCCGCTGGCCCGGTCGCTGCGCCGCCGCCCGCGCGCCGACCTGGCCGCCGTGCAGTACGTGTTCCAGGACGCGCGCGCCTCGTTCGACCAGCACCGGTCCGTGCTGGACCAGGTGGCCAGGACGGCGGTGCGCCTGCGCGGCGCCCGGCCGGAGCACGCCCGCGCCGACGCGCTCGCCGCGCTGGGGCGCGTCGGGTTGGACGAGCACGCGGTGCTGCGCCCGCCGCGCGGCCTGTCCGGCGGCGAGCTCCAGCGGGCCGCCCTCGTGCGCGCCCTGCTCGCCGAACCGGAGGTGCTCGTGTGCGACGAGATCACCTCGGGCCTGGACGCGGTGACCCGCGCCGGGCTGCTCGACCTGCTCGCGGGCGTGCCGTGCGCGCTCGTGCTGATCAGCCACGACCTCGACGCCGTGGCCCGACTCGCCGACCGGGTGGTGGTGCTGCGCGCGGGACGGGTCGTCGCGCACGGCCCGGTGACAACGACCCTGGACGGGGTGAAGGAGAGGATGCAGTGAACGACCGCAGCCAGGCGGTGGGCCGCTACCAGGTGAGGCCGGCGACCAGCGCCGACCTGCCCGGCGCCCGCAGCGTCATGCTGGACACCTTCTACCACGAGTTCGGCCACGGCTACCGGCCCCGGTGGCACGCCGACGTGGTCGACCTCGCGGGCACCTACCTGGAGCCCGAGCGGCACGCGCTGTTCGTCGCCGTCGACGGCGACGAGGTCGTGGGCACCTCGGCCGTGCGGGCGCAGGGACCGGCCAGCCCGCCCCACCCTGCGTGGATCGCCGAGCGGTACTCCGGCGCGGCGACCGCGCAGCTGTTCCGCGTGTACGTGCGGCCCGCGCACCGGCGGCGGGGGTTGGCGCGGGCGCTGGTGGACGCCGCGGTCCGGTTCGTCGCCGAGGCACCGGGGTACGAGCGGATCTACCTGCACACCGACACGCGGGTGGCCGGCGCGGAGCCGTTCTGGCGGTCCGTGGCGGTCGAGGTGTGCGACGCCCGGGACGGCGACCCGGAGCGCCACCAGACCGTGCACTTCGAGATCCCCGTCCCCGCCGGGGCGGTGCGGTCGGGCTGACACCGGTCCGGTGGGCCGGACACCCCTCGGGTGTCGGCCCACCAGGTGGTGGCGACCGTCAGCTCCCCGGTTCGCCCGAGCGATTCGCCCGTGCCGGGCCGTAGCACCGCAGCAGTTCGCCGACCTGGTCGGCCAGCGGGCCGTCGTGGTCGCGCAGCCAGGCCGGCGGCGCGGCCGAGCCGGCCTCGGACAGGAAGAACACGGTGTGCCGCCAGGCGTCGCGGGCGAGCTTCGCCGTCGCCTGCGGTCGCGTGCTCGTGGGCGCCCGGCCGGCGAACCGGACGGCGGTGTCGAACGCGCGCCGGGCGAGCGCGGGCCAGTCGCCGCGCACCCCGACGCGGGCGACGAGCGTGACGAGGTTGTGCGTGGTGAGGACCTGGGCCTGCTCGATGATCGCGTGGTTGCCCGCCACCGACCACCCGGACACGCCCGATCGCCCCCGGCACAGGGCGTCGAGGTCGCCGACCGGGCCTTGGCGGAGGGCGTAGTGGCGCGCGTAGAGGCTGCCGCGCAGGTGGTCGCCCGCCTGTTCCGCGGCGCGGGAGAACTTCGGGGAGAAGCGCCCCTCGTAGATGTCCGCGGCCAGCTGCTCGACCCACGGCAGGTCGACCTCGGCCTCCCGGCCCAGCTCGGCGAGTTCGCGCACCAGCGTGTTGGGCAGGGTCGTGCCGGGGAACGCGTCGAGGGCGAGTTCGCCCAGCCTGCGCAGCGCGGCGAGCGCGTCGTGGCGGGTGCCCTCGCCGCGGGCGCGGTGCCGGGCGATGGCGCGCACCCACGGCAGCTCGTCCACCCGGACCTGGTGGCGGAGGTCGAGCAGCAGCAGCGACCGCCGGTTGCGGAAGGCGAGGCAGGTCGCCGCCACCAGGGTGCGCAGCGCCTCGTCGGGGTAGGCGGCGGCGGTCGTGGTGGCCGCGATCCTCGGCACGAGCCGGGCGAGCACCTCGGCCGAGGGCACCACGCCCGCGTCGACCAGCTCCTCCACCGTGCCGGCCAGGGCGCGGGCGACGACGCGGCGGATCGCGGCCGGCACCGGGACGCCGTCCACCGGCGCGCACAGCTCCGCCACGTCCGGCACGCCCCGGTCGGGCGGCAGGGAGGCCAGGCGGCGCACCACCTCCCGCGCGGTGGTGTGGTGCGCGGGCACGTCGAGCTGCGCCGCCTGCCGGGACCGCAGTTCGCCGTGCCGGGCCGAGCCGGGCTCGCCGCGGCGGCGCACCATCGACGCGACCGCGTGCCGCAGCAGGCCCCGGGCCCTCGGCGTCAGCTCGCGACCGGCCACGACCTCCTCCAGCGCGTGGCGCAGGACGGCGAGGTTCTCCTTGGGCCTGCGGTGCTTCGCGCAGCGGGTGTGGTTCGCGGCCAGCAGCCGGTAGCGCTCCAGCAGCGCGACGCCGCGCTCGTGCCAGGGCTCGTCGGCCGACTCGCCGAGATCGCCGTCCAGCCACCACCGCAGCAGGTCGTCGGCGAAGGGGTTCCACACGGCCAGCGCCTCGCGCATCGCCTCGACCCGCCCGTTCGGCTCGCGCGCGGCGAGCGCGGCGGCCGCCTGGCCCGCGGTGCCGCGCCACACCACGGCCGGGTCGCCCGCGGGCGGGGCCGGGGCCGGTGCGAACCCGAGCCGGTCGGCGAACGGCGCGATCTCGGCGAACAGCTCGCGGGCGGCGTCCTCGTCACCGGCGCGCAGGAGCCAGGCGAGCACCGGCAGCGCCGCGTGCTCCGGCAGGTCGACCCGGTACTCGCCGGTGTCGAGCATCCGCAGCAGCTCCGCCAGGCCGTCCCCGGCGAGGTGGTGCGCCATGAGCGCGCGCCGCCGCTCGGGCAGGCCGAACCGCTCGCACACGGCGAGTTCGTGCGCCCGCAGCGGGCCGCCCGCGGCGGCCTCCCCCGTGGCGAAGCCGCCGTGCACGACCACCGGCGTGACCCACGCCGGCAACCCGGCGACCGGCGCGCGGGAGCCCGGGGTCAGGCTCCCGCCGGCGATCCCGCGCACCACGTCGCGCCAGCGGCGGACGCGTTCGTCCGCACGCCGGCGCGTGGCCTCGTCCTCGTGCGTCAACGCCGTCACGAAAGCGCGTGCCCACTGCTCGACGGCGTAGCCGCCCCGGATGTCCTCGCTCATCGCCGGCGTGGCGGGATGCGACCCCGCGCCCTCCAGGGTGAGAGCCTGGTGCTCTTCGCTGAGCTACACGCCGTCGCGGTGGCGCGCACCGCGAGCGAACCCTACGTCATGCCGGGAACGGTGTCCGCCGATATCCCGATCGCGTTCCTCGTGGTCAGCGGCTCGCGCAGGTGAGGATCGGTGTGGCCGAGCCGCTGCCGGCGGCGAGGTAGCCGAACGTCGCCGAGGCGCTCGGCGCCAGGCGGCCGTTCCAGTCGGCGTTGCGCACCGAGGCCGTGGTCCCGGCGCCGGTGGACACGCCGCCCCAGACCTGGGTGACGGTCTGCCCCGAGGCCGGGGTCCAGGTGACGACCCAACCGGGGATCGACGTCGCGCCGGCCGTCACGGTGACCTCGGCCTGGAAGCCGCCCTGCCAGGAGTTGACCGTGCGGTGCGTGGCCGTGCACGCGCCGGGAGGCGGCGTGGTGGTGGTCGTGGTCGTGGTGGTCGTGGTCGTGGGTGTTGTCGTCGTGGTGGTGGTGTCGTCGCTGATGCTGCCCGGGACCGACCGCAGGGCGTTGAACCAGGTGGTGGCCATCTTGCTGTAGCCACCGGCGTTGGGGTGCACGCCGTCGGCCAGGTCGGCGGTGGTCAGCGCCCGGTACATGTCGACCAGGTGCACCTTCTTGCCCGCGTTGGCGTTGTTCTGCACGATGCCCGGGATGGTGGCGTTGAAGGCGCGCACGGTCTGGTCGCCGGAGGACAGCGGGACGATGGTGGCGACGAACAGGTGCGCGTCCGGGGCCTGGGCGGTGATCTTGTCGATCAGCGCCGACAGCCGCCGCGGCGCGCCGCCCGGGTCGCCGCCGTACATGTCGTTGGTGCCGATGTGCAGCAGGATCGTCCGCGGGGTGTAGGTGCGCAGCCAGTTGACGACGTTGCCGTCGACCTGGGCGATGGTCCACCCCGAGTGGCCCTCGTGGTCGCGGTCGCCCAGGCTGCTCGGGCCGTTGGCGCCCGAACCCACGAAGTCGACGGCGTAGCCGCCGGCGGTGAACTTCTGCCACAGGTCGACGCGGTAGCCGCCGGGCACGTTGAAGCCGTCCGTGATCGAGTCGCCCAGCGGCATGACCCTGACCGCCGCCGCGGGCGCGAGGCCGGGGCCTGCCTGCGCGGCGTTGATCGCGGGCGTCGCGACGAGCGCCGCCGCGGCCGTGAGCGCGGCGACGGCGGCGGACAACCTGGTTCTACCGGCCATGGTCGTTCCTTCCCTGCTGTCGGTCTGGTCCGGCACGGCGGCAGCGCCGAAGTCGTCCTCTGTGGACCGCAGGGGCTGGTTCCCCGTCTGGTCGAGGCCGATCCGAAGCCTACGGAAAGTTTCGACGAAATCAACGTTCCTTTCGAAGTGCCCGTCTCGCCGTTGCGCCTCCCGGCGCAGGGCGTCCCCCCGGGCGAGGGAACGGGCGGTCGACCGGCCTCCCGGGCGGAGACCGGTCACCCGACTGATTCGGGCCCGCCGCGCGCGGACCTAGCGTCGTGGGCATGGACCTCGACCGTGACGATGCCCGAGTGATCACCCTGCACCACGACCGCGCGCCCTTCGAACCTCGCCCGGACGGCCTGCTGGACCTGCGCCGGCTGGAGGGCGTGGAGGACGGGCACGCGGTCACCCTGGCGCAGTGGGCCGCCCCCGTGGACCTCCCCGGCGCGGTGGCCTACCGCCGCTACCGCTCCGGCGGCCTGGGCAGCGACCGGGAGGTGGGGTGCGTGGTGCTGGTGGAGGTCCGGTTCGACCGGCCGGGCGTCGCCGAGCGGTGGGTGGACCTGGTGTTCGAGGCGCTGGCCGGGAACAGCGCCCCCGGTGGCGTCTCGGCGCGCTTCCACGTGTCGCTCGACGGCACGCGGGTGCTGAACTACGCGGAGTGGGAGACCGCGCGGGCTCACCGGGACGCCCTGGCGGCCGGCGACGGCTCGGTGGGGACCGGTGAGGCGTGGCGGCGCGTGCGGTCGTTCCCCGGCTTCGGGGCCAGTGATGTCCGGCGCTACCGGGTGGTCACCGATGAGGCCGGATCGCAGCGGGGGTGAGGCCGGTCCGGGTCACGGGCAGGGCTGGTCGGCGAGGTTCGGCGGCAGCCCCGGGTTGTCGCCCAGCCGGGCTCGGCAGAGCGCCCGGCCGACCGCGGCGCCGGTGAAGTCGGCGCCCTCGAAGTTCGCGTCCGCCCCTGTCGCCCCGGCCAGGTTGGAGTCGACGAACAGCGCGCCGCGGAAGTCGCCGCCGAGGAAGTCGACGTGGTGCAGGTCCGACCGGCTGAGGTCGAGCTTCCGGCCGCTCCGGTCCGGGGCGCGGCCCAGCACCCGGACCGCCGCCTGCACCACCGGGTCCGCGAACGCGCCGGGGGGTCGGGCCGCGGTCGAGCCCCCGTAGGGGAACTTGGAGCGGATCATGGCGGTCAGCATGTCGTCCATGACGGGGTAGTAGAGGTCGTCGGACCTCGCCACGCTCTCCAGCGAGTAGACCGCGCCGATCCGGACGGTGGCGTCCTCCCCGCCCAGCAGTTCGATGGCCTGCGCGAACCTCTCGCTGTCCTGGCGCTCCTTCGTCGTCTGGTACTCGCTGAGCGCGACCCACGAGCCGACCAGGAGGAGCACGGCGGCGGTGGCCTCCACCACGAGCCGGCGCAGCTCGGTCGTCGCGGTGAACTCCTCGTGGGCGCTCGCCGGCGGATTCGCCCGGTCGCGCAGCCGCCTCCGCGAGTACCGGGGGGCGAGGACGACGGCGAGCGCTCCGACGACGATCACGACGAGGGCGCCGATGGCAACAGTGGACAAGGTTCAACTCCCGACCGGACCCGTGGTGCGCCCCGCGCGCCGACCCGCCGGCGCGGACCCGCGGCAGCGGCTCACCGGGATCAGGCGCACCCGAGTTCCTCTGCGACGTTGCGGGCGTTCCACCGCATCCCCTCGATGTAGTCCATGGTCGTGCCGTCGCTCTTCAGCACCGCGGGTTCCCGTTCGAGCGAGTCGAGGCTGCCGGGCGTCGCGAAGTGCTCCGTCGCGAGGTTCGTCAGCTGCTCGCGGCTGGATTCGAGCTGTTCCGCGTCGATCGCGTAGAAGAACGCCGGCTTCAGGTCGCCCTTGAACAGGGTGGCGAGTTCTTCCTTCTGCTCCTGCAACTCCAACGGGCCCAGCTCGCCCTTGAGCATCCTGGTCACGGGCAGCTGCCTCAACCCGTAGGTCTCGGCGAAGTACCCGAACGCCGGGTGCTCGGGCACGATGACCCTGTCCTTCCCGGCGCACTTCCGGAGGATCACCTTCAACTCCTCGTCCAGGGCCGCGAGCCTGTTCACCACCTCGGTCATCCGGTTGACGAGGTGCTTCCGGTGCTCCTCCGCGTCCTGCTTCAGGGCGTCGTCGAAGGCCACGGCGGAGACCAGCTGGTTCTTGACCCACTCGGCGGCGATCCGGATCCGGTCCCGGGGGTCGGTCCAGAAGTGCGGGTCCAGCTCGCCGTTGATCAGGTCGTCCTCCAGGTCGGGCGGCCCCTTCCTCAGGTCGAGCGCCGACAGCGAGGAGATGTCGTACACGGCGGGGTCGCCCTGCTTCCGCTCCGGGTTGCCGGTGCGCCACGCGTCCAACGCGTCGTGCAGGTCCTTCGACAGGTTGAGGGCGAACAGGTTCGCATCGGCCCTGCCGATCAGGTCCCGGTCCGCCTGGGACAGCTCCTCCTCGTGCGGGTCGGCCTCGATCATCCGCACGTCGACCAGGTCACCGCCGATCTGCTCGGCCAGCCAGCGCAGCGGGAAGATGTTCACGACGACGTCGAGCCGCTGCGACTGCCGCTCCGGTTCGCCCTCGTCCGTGCAGGCCGCGCCCGTCATGGCGAGGGCGGCGACGAGGAGCGCCGTCAGGCGCCGGCGATGTCTTCGGGACACGGGGCTTCACCCTCCCGGGGACCCGGCGTGCCCACTCACGCGGGTCCTGTCAGGGGTCGAGCCTATCCGAAATCGATAATCATCTCCAGTAACGCGGTGGAACCCGCCCGCGCGAAGGGGAACTTCGACCGGGCGCAGGAACTTCGGCGACGCGCCGGCCGACCTCTTCGGAAACGGAGAGCTGCGGAGGTCATCGTGGAGCGTCGTACTTTCCTGCGTGCTTCGGCGTTGTCGGCGGGTGGGCTGGGGGCCGTGGCGGCCGGTGCGCCGGCGGCGTCGGCGGCGGCCGGTGCGCCGGCGGCATCGGCGGCGGACCCGCTGCGGGTGCAGGTGCTGCTGTTCGACGGGGTGGAGGAGCAGGACTGGGTCGCCCCGGTGGAGGTGCTCGGGCTGGCGGGGCGGGCCAGTGGCGGCGCGGTGACCACGACGCTGGTCACCACCGGCCGTCCGGGCGCGGTCACCTGCAACTTCGGCACGCGGGTCGAGGTGGCCCAGGGCTGGTCGCCGCGCGAGGCGGACGTGCTGGTGGTGCCCGGCGGCGGCTACGCCAACCAGACCGGGCCCGGTGTCCGCAGGCTGATGGCCGACCAGGGCTTCCTGCGCCGCCTGGCGGGCACCGACCTGCTGCACGTCGGCATCTGCACCGGCGTCATGGTGCTGTCCGCCGCCGGGCTCACCAGGGGCCGCAACGCCACCACCCACACCAACGCCCGAGCCGACCTGGCCACCCAGGGCGCCACCGTCGTCAACGCCCGGGTCGTCGACGACGGCGACCTGGTCACCGGCGGCGGCGTGACCTCCGGCCTCGACGTCGCGCTGTGGCTGGTGGAGCGCTTCCTCGGCGCGCAACTGGCCAACCGCGTGGAAACCATCCTGGAGTACGAGCGGCGCGGCACGGTCTGGCGCGCCTGACCCGTGCCGCGGTCCGGCGCGCCTGACCACGGCACCGCCTGGCGCGCCCGACCCGCGGCACCGGGCGAACGGGGAGCCGTCCCGGCCGGAGCGGCTCCCCGTTCGCCGCCCGGGACGGGTCCCGGGCGGCGGGCACCGGCGGCGGGCGGCATCGCGCCGCCGGTGCGGGCGCGGCGACCACCAGGGCCACCGCGCCGCGGACCCGTCAGCCCTCGTGGTCGCCGCGGTGGTCGATCAGGTCCGAGGTCTGCCCGGCGAGCAGCCGCGCGTACTCGCCGCCCGCGTTGATCAGCTGCGCGTGGGTCCCCGTCTCCACGGCCCGGCCGTCGCGCAGCACGACGATCCGGTCCGCGGTGCGGATGGTGGACAGGCGGTGCGCGATGAGCAGCGTGGTGCGGCCCTCGCGGGCCATCCGGATGGCCGACTGCAACGCCTCCTCGTTCGCGCCGTCCAGGTTGGACACCGCCTCGTCGAGCACCAGGATCGGGCTGTCGCGCAGCAGGGCCCGCGCGATCGCGATGCGCTGCCGCTGGCCGCCGGACAGCTGGATCGCCTGTTCGCCGGCCATGGTGTCGTAGCCGTCGGGCAGGGCCGTGATGAAGTCGTGCGCCCTGGCCTGGCGGGCGGCCTCGAACACCGCCTCGTCGGGCGCGTCCGGGTTGCCGAGCCTGAGGTTGTCCAGGATGGAGCGGTTGAACAGGTAGACGTGCTGCGGCACCACCGAGACCAGGTCGCGGACCGCGCGCTGCGGCACGTCCCGCAGGTCGTGCCCGCCGATGGTGATCGCGCCTTCGTCCACGTCCCAGAACCGCAGCAGCAGGTTGGCGCAGGTCGACTTGCCCGCGCCGGAGTGCCCGACCAGCGCGACGGTCTCGCCCCGCTCGACGGTGAACGACGCGCCGTCGAGGGCGTAGCCGCGCTCGGCCTCGTAGCGGAAGCGCACGTCGTCGAACACGACCCGCGGCTCGGGTGCCGGCGGCGCCTCGGTCGTGCGGTCGACCACGTGCGCCCGCTGGCGGGCGACGGTGAACACGCGGCGGGCGCTCGCCCGGATCTGGCCCAGGCTGCGCGCGGTGCCCGACACCTCGATCACCGGGCCGAACGCGCTCGCGGCGAGCACCACCGCGACCGGCAGCATCGCCCGGTCGAGCGAGCCACCGGTCACCAGGACCGCCGAGATGACCAGCACGACGGTGATCCCGGCGGCGGTGAGGGCGTCGGAGGCGACGGCCTCGACGCTGGAGCGGCGCGCGTAGGCCATCTGCCGGGACTGGAGCTCCCTGGTCCGGCGCCGCAGGCGTTCGAGGTAGTCCTCGCCGCGGCCGAACGCGACCAGCTCGCGCAGGCCCTGCACGCCGTCGATCACCTCGGCGCCCAGCGCGCCCAGCTCGCCGCGCAGCTGCGAGCCCTGCGCGTCGGCGCGGCGGGCCAGCCACACCGGCACGGTGGCCAGCAGGAGCAGGAACAGCAGCAGCGCCAGGGCCAGCCACGGGTCGACGAAGGCGATCGCCACCACCGCGCCGCCCGAGACAACCACGGTGACCAGGTAGTCGGCGATCGTGTGGGCGTAGAACCACTCGATGGTCTCGACGTCGGACATCACCGTGGTGGCCAGGTCGCCGGTCCGGCGGCCGAGCAGGTAGCGGGGCGCGCGGCGCTCCAGGCCGTCGAACAGCCGCACCCGGAGGTCGGCGAGCAGCTGGTAGGCCAGGTCGTGCGCCACCCACATCTGCCACCACCGCGCCAGGGCGGCCACGATCACGAACCCGAGCAGCCAGGGCAGCAGCGCGCGCAGCTCCTCGGCGGGCGCGCCGGTGACGGCGCTGCCGACCAGCCACGCCCCGATCACCGCCGCGCCCACCACGGTCACGTGGTAGACCAGCCCGGACAGCACGGTCCAGGCGAACGTGCCGAGGTGGCCGCCGACCAGCGGGACCAGCGCGGCGATGGGCCGGGACGGTGTCGCCTCGTCGACGGGGGGCCGGTCGGCGGCGTCGGCCGCCGAGTCCGGTGCCGCGGTCAGGGTCATCACTCGCTCCACTCCACGGTTCGGGGCTCGTCCCGGTCAGTTGTCGGCGCTCTGCGCGGCGACCAGGCGGGCGTAATCGCCCCGGCGGCGCATCAGGTCGTCGTGCACGCCCACCTCGCGGATGCGGCTGTCGCCCAGCAGGATGATCTGCTCGGCGTCGCGCACGGTGGACAGCCGGTGCGCGACGACGAGCGTCGTGCGCCCCCGGGCCGCCCGGCCCAGCGCCTGCTGGATCGCCGCCTCGCTCACGGAGTCCACGCTCGACGTGGCCTCGTCCAGCACGAGGATCGGCGCGTCCTTGAGCAGCGCCCGCGCGATGGCGATGCGCTGGCGCTGGCCGCCGGACAGGGTCAGCGCCCGCTCGCCCAGCTCCGTGTCGTAGCCGCCGGGCAGCTCCTCGATGAACTCGGCGGCGTTGGCGGCCAGCGCGGCGGCCCGCACCTCCTCGTCGGTGGCGTCCGGCTTGCCCAGCCTGATGTTGTCCGCCACCGTGCCGGTGAACAGGTAGGTGTCCTGGGACACGACCGCGATCAGCGACCGCAGGTCCTCCACGGGCAGGGCGCGGATGTCGTGGCCGTCGACGGTGATGCGGCCGTGCGAGGGGTCGAAGTAGCGCATCAGCAGGCCCACCAGCGTGCTCTTGCCCGACCCGGACTCGCCGACGACGGCGACCGTGTGCCCCGGCTCGACGGTGAAGTCGATGTCCTGGACGGCGGGCACGTCGCGGCCCGGGTAGGTGAACGAGACGCCCTCGAAGGCCACCACCGGGCGCAGCGACCGCGCGTCCACGGCGGGGCCGTCGGGGCGGTCGCCGATCAGCGGCGGCGCGGTGAGCAGCTCGTCGATCTTCTTGGCCGCGGCGACGCCGAGGTAGCCCGCGTGCCAGTACTTCGACAGGTCGCCCAGCGGGCGGAAGCACTCGCGGCTGAGCAGCAGCAGGACCAGCAGGGTGAACAGGTCCAGGGAGCCGGAGGCGAAGCGCAGCACGCCGAGCGCGATGGCCAGCGCCGGACCCGCCAGCAGGCCGAAGGTGGTGATGCCGCTGTCGAACAGCGACAGGCCCAGGTGCCGCATCGACGCCTTGTACAGCTGGTTCGCGCGGGCGCCGAGGGTGGTGCGCTCCCGTTCGACCGCGTTGAAGCTCTTCAGCGCGGTCATGCCCTGCATGGCGTCGATGTAGTCGGCGTTGAGCCTGCCGAAGGTGCCCCAGTGCTCCGCGCCGGCCTTGCCCAGCGTGCGGTCCCACAGCCGTGGCAGCACCAGCACGACGAGCACGCACAGCGCGATGACCACGGCCGACAGCGGGTCGCGCGCGGCCAGGTAGACGAGGATGCCCGCGGGACCCAGCAGGCACACCGCCACCGTGGGCAGGTAGCGGCTGTAGTAGGTCTCCAGCGATTCGACGCCGTCCACCAGGGTGGACTGCACGTCGCCGCTGCGCCGGTCGGTCAGGTAGCCCGGACCCAGCGCGAGGAGCTTGGTGAACAGCCTGCTCCGGATGCGCAGCTTCACCGCGTGCGCGGTGCGCTGCGCCGCGATCTCGGCGGCGATCACCAGCCCGGCGCGCAGCAGCACGACCGCGGCCAGGCCGACCAGGGGCCACTGCACGCCGGCGAGGTCCGCGCCGGTCAGCAGCCTGGCGAAGACCAGGGCGGTCAGCAGGCCCTGGCCGACGTTGGCCAGGGTGATCAGCAGGCCCAGCCCGACGTTGACGCCCAGGTGACCCCGGATGTCACCGGCGAGCGCGAGCAGTGCGCGGTGGAGCATCATGGCGGCTTCCCCCCGGCCGTGTCAGGTGTAGAGCTCTTCGTCGTGCTCGTTGACCTGGATGTGCGCGCCGTCCGGGTCCGCGAGCACCACGGACCGGCCGAACGACTCGTCGGCGATGCCCCGCACCGGTTCGTGGCCCGCCTGGGCGACCGCCTCGACGAGCTTCTCCAGGGGCTCGGTGGTGACGAAGCCGAGCATCACCACCCCCGGCCCCACGGGCTCGTCCGCCTCGGGCAGCGCGGGCGCCCTGCGCGCCCGCGACTCGTGCAGGCCCAGGCGCCCGCCGGGGCCGTCCAGCTCCACCCAGGCGCCGCTGCGGCTGCGGTTGCGCTCGACGAAGCCCAGCGCGGCGTAGAAGGCCACCGACGCGTCCACGTCGGACACGTAGACCACGGGCATCAGGATCATCGCGCGCCCTCGGCGTCGAGCCGGCCCAGGTACTCTCGCAACGCGGTCTCCACCAGGCCGGACAAGGTCTGCCTGGTGTCGACCGCCGCGTGCTTCGCCTCTCGGACGAGGTCCTTGGGCAGGTACACGTTGAACTGCTGCCTCTCGGTCACGGTTACTAGGCTACTAGCATGCTAGCTTCCGTGCGAGGGGTTGCGCGCGTCGATCGCGAGGAGCTTCGGGTCCGGTCGGTAGGTGTGGAAACCGGGCCCCGCCACCGCGTCGTTCGCGCGGAAGACGAGCACCGAGGCGTACCCGCGCTCGACCGCCAGGCGCTCGGCCTGCCGCAGCAGGTCGTCGCGGTCACCGGGCGTGGCCGCGGCGCCCAGCCGGTCGACGAGCGCGTTCAGCTCGGCGTCCTGGACACCGCCGAAGTTCTGCCCGCCGGCGCCGAACCAGTTCAGCAGGACCTGACCCGGGTCGTTGCCCAGGCCTTCCATGCGCAGCGGGTTGACGTTGAGGTTCCACTCCTGCGGCCAGTCGGTGTTGTCGTAGTGCGCCTCGACCTGCCGCAGCTCCACGTCGAAGCCGACCGGGCGCAGCTGGTCGCGCAGCAGCAGGCCGATCCGCTCGTAGGTGGGGTCCTCCGACCACAGGTAGGTGATCTTCAGCGGCGCACCGCCGCGGACCCGGACGCCGTCCGGGCCCGCCTGCCAGCCCGCCGCGTCCAGCAGCCGCCCGGCCTCGTCCGCGTCGGTGCGCTGGAGGGACTGGTGCCACGGCACGCTCCGGGGGTACAGGCCCTCGGCGCGCTCGGCCAGCCCGTCGGGCAGGTCCGCCGCGAGCTGGTCGTAGTCGACGGCCAGGAGGAAGGCCCGGCGCACCTCGACCTGGTCGAAGGGCGCCCGGTTCAGGTTGAGCTGGAGGCACGCCGCCTCGGTGGCGACCTCCGCGCGCACGTGGCGCAGCCGGTCGTCGCCGCGGACGACGTCCGCGACGCCGGTCGGCGGCCCGAACGCGAGGTCAACCTCGCCCGCGCGCACCGCGCCCAACCTGGCCTGCGCGTCGGCGACGCACCGCAGCTCGTACTCCTCGTACGGCGCGCGGTCGCCCCAGTAGCCCTCGTGCCGCTGGGCGGTGATCCGGTCGCCCTCGATCGCGGTCGGGCGGTACGGCCCGGTGTAGACGCCGGCCTCCACCACCTTCCGCTCGTCGTCGCCCGCCTGCTCCAGGGCCTCCGCGTCGTAGACGGGGTAGGAGAAGATCGACGCGAGCGCGTTGGGCCCGGTCGCGGCGGGCTCGGTGGTGGTGAGGGTGAACTCCATCGGCCCCGCCACCTCCAACTGCCCCACCGTGACCGCGTCGGAGACGAACGAGTTGGCCGCGTGCCGCTTGAGCCCGGCGACCACGGCGGCGGCGTCCACGTCCCGGCCGTTGTGGAACTTCACCCCCGACCTGAGCTTGAACCGCCAGGTGGTGTCACCGTCACGGCTGAACGATTCGGCGAGCCACGGTTCCAGCGAACCGTCGGGCTTCGGCCTGACCAATAACTCCGCGAACCCGTAGGACACCGACGACAGGTTCGTGAACCCGCCGGGCCGGACGCTGCACACGGACTCCGCCGCGGCGACGCGCAAGGCCCGAGGCCGTTCGGTGGTCTGCTGCGGGGCCGCCGCGCAACCGGCCAACAACGCGACCGTGAGCGGGGCCGCCAGGGCACGACGCGACAACACACCCTCCAAAGCTGGAAATGAAAACCATTTCAGCGGGAGTGTAGCCGCGCTTCCGTTGCCGCGACAGGGTTTTCGACGAGCTTCCCGGCGCCGGTCGGCTCGACCGCAAGACTGCGGTCGGCCAGGCGCAGCACCCGGTCCGCCAGCACGTCGAGCACCGCGCCGTCGTGGCTCACCAGGACGATCGCCGTCCCGCCGTCGGCGACCGAGCGCAGCAGGTGCAGCACGCCCGCCGCCGTGGTGACGTCCAGGGCGCTGGTCGGCTCGTCGGCGAGCACCACCGCGGGCTCGGCCGCCAGCGCGCGGGCGATGGCCACGCGCTGGCACTGCCCGCCGGACAGCTCCGTCGGCCGCGCGTCGAGGTCGATCCCGGGCAGCCCGACCCGGTCGAGCAGGTCGCGCGCCCGGTCGCGGCGGTCGGGCGCGCGCAGCATCGGCTCGCCCACGGTGCGCCAGATCGGCCACCTCGGGTCCAGGCTCGCGCGCGGGTGCTGGAAGACCGGCATGACGAAACCGGGGCGCGGCACGCGGCGGCGGCGCTTCACCCACGCGGGCCGCCCCGCGAACTCGACCTCGCCCGAGTCCGGCCGCTCCACCGCGGCCAGCAGGCGCAGCAACGTGGACTTGCCGGTGCCGGACGGCCCGCGGATGCCCACGACCTCCCCCGCGCCGACCTCCAGGTCCACCCCGGACAGCACCTGGCGGGGGCCGTAGGCCTTGGACACGGCGCGCGCCGCCAGCACGGGCCCGGTCACCGGTCCACCGCCCAGCAGGCGACGCCCGCCACCAGCGGCGGCTGCTCGGCGCACCGGTGGTCCGCCAGCGGGCAGCGGGCCGCGAACGCGCAGCCCGCCAGGTCCTCGGTCGCCCGGGGTGGCGCGCCGGGCAACGGCGTGGGCAGACCCCCGCCGGGTGTGGGGATCGCCGCCACCAGCGCCCGGGTGTAGGGGTGCGCCGGGCGGGACAGCACCTCCCGGGCGACGCCGGTCTCCACCACGCGCCCCGCGTAGATGATCGCCACCTGGTCGGCGTGCTCGCGGACCACGCCGAGGTCGTGGCTGATCAGCAGCACCGCGTCCGCGGCCGACCGGAGCACGTCCAGCGCCGTGCGGGCGTGGTCGGCGTCGAGCGAGCCGGTCGGCTCGTCCGCGACCAGCAGCGGCGGCCGGTGCGCCACCGCGGCGGCGATCGTGGCGCGGTGCAGCATCCCGCCGCTCCACTGGTGCGGGCGCTGCCGCAGCCGCGCGTGCGCGTCGGTGATGCCCAGCCGCCCCACCAGTTCCGCCGCGCCGCCCGGCGGTCCCGGCTCGCCGTGGACGCGCCACGACTCGGCGACGTGGTGGCCGACGCGGCGCAGCGGGTCGCAGGCGGACACCGGGTCCTGCGGCACCAGGCCGACCGCCTTGCCCCGCACCGCCCGCAGCTCCTCCGGTGAGGCGCCGACCACCTCCGCGCCCGCCACGCGGATCGAGCCGCGCACCCCGGCGCGCCGGGGCAGCAGGCCCAGCACCGCCAGCGCCACCGTGCTCTTCCCGCACCCGGACTCGCCGACCAGCGCCGTCACCGCGCCGCGCGGCACGCTCAGGTCCAGCCCCCGCAGCGCGTGCGCGCCGTTCGGGTAGACCACCTCCAGGCCGCTGACCTCCAACGCGTGGCTCACCGGTCACCGTCCCCGTGCGCACCGGCCAGCGACTCGCCGACCAGGTTGGCCGCGAGCACCGTCAGCACGATCGCGACCCCCGGCCCGAGCAGCAGCCACGGCGCCTGCCCCAGGTACAGCCGGGCGTTGGACAGCATCGCGCCCCACTCCGCCGCGGGCGGCTGCACGCCCAGCCCGAGGAAGGACAGCCCGGCGATGGACGTCACCATGTACCCCACGTCCAGGGACACCAGCACCAGCAGCTGGCCGAACGCCGCCGGCACCAGGTGGCGCCGCGCCGCGCGCAGCCACCCCACGCCGGCCAGCCGCGCGGCCAGCACGTCCGGCCGGTCCCGACCGGTCATCACGTAGCTGCGGGCCATCCGCGCGTAACCGGGCCAGGTGCCCGCGGTCAACGCGATGATCATCGTGCCGAACCCGGGGCCGAGCACGCCGAGCAGCGCGAGCGTCAGCACCATCGCGGGCAGCGCGAGGAAGACGTCCACCACGCGCATCAGCACGGTGTCCACCACCCCGCCCAGCACCCCGGACACCACGCCGACCACCATGCCGACGGCCAGGCCCAGCGCCAGCACCGCCGCCACCGCGAGCAGCGAGTTGCGCCCGCCGACCAGCAGCCGCGCCAACTGGTCGCGGCCGAGGTGGTCGGTGCCCAGCAGGTGCTCCGCGCCGGGCGCGACCAGCACGGCCGTCCGGTCCAGCGCGTCCGGGTCGTGCGGGACCAGCCACGGCCCCACGACCACCGCCAGCACCACCGCGGCGAGCAGCGCGAGCCCGATCCGACCGGCGCCGCCCGGCGCGACCCCGGACACCCGCTGCGCGACCCGGACCCTGGCGGCCCTCGTGCCCATCACCGCCGTCATCGAGCCCGCACCCCCGGCGTCACCACGCGGTCCCCTCCCTCAGCCGCGAGTCGACCGCGGCGGCCAGCGCGCCCGTCAGCAGGCTCACCCCGACCCACATCAGGGTGGCGACGAGCGCGAAGCCCTGCACCACGGCCAGGTCCCGCGCGGTGATGGCCTGGACCACCACCAGGCCGATGCCCGGCCACGCGAACACGCCCTCCACGATCACCGCCCCGCCCAGCATCCACCCGAAGGTGAGCGCCACCGCGGTCAGCACGGGCACGGCCGCGTTCGGCAGCCCGTGCACCACCAGCACCCGCGCCCGGCTCGCGCCCCGGGACGCGGCGGTGAGCGCGTAGCCCGACCGCAGGGCCGACAGCAGCCCGGAGCGCAGCAGCCGCGACCACATCGCGGCGGGCAGCCAGGCGAGCGTGGCCGCGGGCATCCACACCGCCGACCACGACCCGTCGGTGATCACCCGGCCGAAGCCCCACTCCACGACCACCACCTCGATCAGCACCAGGCCCACCAGGAACGCCGGCACCGCGACGCCGCCCAGGGCGACGGCGCCGGTCGCCTTGTCGGGCCAGCGGCCGGCGAACGCCGCGCCGACCAGGGCCAGCACCACGGCGGCCACCAGCGCCAGCGCCACCGTGGCGACGGCCAGCCGGACGGTGGCCGGCAGGTGGGTCGCGATGACCTCGGTGACCGGGCGGTCCCACCTCGTCGAGGTGCCCAGGTCGCCGCGCAGCACACCGCCCAGCCACGCCAGGTACTGCTCGTGCAGCGGCCGGTCCAGGCCCAGCTCGGCGCGCGCCGCCGCCAGCTGCGCCTCCGTGGGCGCGATCACCCGTTCCTGGTTGAGGTAGCGGCGCGCCGGGTCGCCGGGGGTGAGCGGGAGCAGGCCCCACACCAGCAGGGTGGCGCCGAAGACGGTCACCACCACGTGCCCGAGCCTGCGCGCCGCTCCCCTCACGGGTCCAGCCACTCGTCGGACGGCGCCAGCAGCAGCGCCATCGGGTCGGCCGGGAAGTCGGGGTGCCGCGGGCCGACCACCAGGTCCGCGCCCTGGAAGGCGAGCACGCCGCCGTACCCGCCCGCGGCCACCTCGTCCTGCACCTGCCCGAGCACCTCGTCCTGCCGCTCCGCCGCGCGCAGGCCGGCGATCAGCTCGGCCAGCCGGGGACTGGTCGCCTTCCCGGCGTTGGCCCAGCCGTCGCCGAGGTAGGCGTTGAGCACCTCGGTCGGGTTGCTGCCGTCGAGCTGGAGCGTCACCAGCGCGACCGACCACCCGGCGGGCCAGCCCGCGCTGTCGTAGACGTCGTCCACGGCGGTCAGCTCGACGTCGAAGCCGAGCGGGGCCAGCTGGTCCCGGACGGCGAGCCCCAGCGACTCGTGGTCGCTCTCACCGGACTGGTAGAGCAGGGACACCTCCAGGGGCACGCCGCCGCGCGTGCGCGGCCCGTCGCCCGCGCGCGTCCACCCGGCCTCCCCGAGCGCCAGCTCCGCGCGGTCCGGTCGCGGGACCTGGGTCTCGCGGGAGAACGGCAGCTCGGCGGGGTACAGGCCGCTCGCCGGGCGCAGCACTCCCCCGCCCGCGGTCTCGGTCAGCCGCGCGTAGTCCACCCCGGCGAGGAAGGCGCGCCGGACGGCCGGGTCGTCGAACGGCGCGGCGGTCAGGTTCAGCTGGGCGAACACGCCGCGGTTCGCGATCGGCGCGCGGCGGTAGGTCACGCCGGTCCCGTCGAGGGCCGCGGCGGTGGTCGGCGGGTTCACGGCCACGTCCACCTCGCCGTTGCGGACGGCCGACACCCGCGCGGTCGGGTCGGTGATGGCGGCCAGCCGCAGCTCCCGCTGCGCGGGGCGGTCGCCCCAGTACTCCTCGAACCGGGTGGCGACGACCTCGCGCTCGCGCGCCTCCACCGGCTCGAACGGGCCCGTGTAGAGGCCGGCGCGCACCAGCGCCCCCTGGTCCTCACCGGCCGCGTCCGCCGCGGCGACGTCGTACACGACGTAGTGCCGGTAGAGCGCGCCGAGGTCGTGCGGCACCAGGGAGTCCGGCTCGTCGGTGGTGATGGTGAACTCCAGCGGGTCGGTCACGGTCAGCGTCCCGGTCGCGATCGCGTCCCGGCTCCCGCTCTCCTCGGCGGTGCGCCGCAGCGCGGCCACGACGGCCTCCGCGTCCACCGCCCTGCCGCTGTGGAACTTGAGGCCCTCTCGCAAGCGCATCCGCCACACCAGCGGCGACTCCCGATCGTACCGCTCCAGCAGCCAGGGTCGCATGGCGCCGTCCGGGCTCGGCTTGATCAGCTGCTCGCCGACGCCGTAGCTGGCCCAGGAGTAGATCAGCCCCCGTGGCCCCAGGTCGAAGCGCGGCTCCGGGGTCGCGATCCGCAGCGAATCGGTCCCCTGGTCGGGCGCGTCGCCGCCCGTGCACGCCTGGACCGCCGACAGCGCGAGCAGCAGGACGGGCAGGAGGGCTCGGAGGGCGGCACGCCCCATGGGAACTCCAGACCTCGGTGTCGAGTTTCCTTCTCGTCCAGGTAGTCGGACGGGACGGGTGTCTGGTTCCCACGGGGCGAGCGGGGCTTCCTACGTCCTGGTCGGTCGTGCCGGCGCCTCAGGCGTGCGGGATGGGGACGTAGTTCAGGTCCTCCTCCGCCAGCGGCTCGTCGCGCCAGCCCAGCCGCACCGGCACCTCCTGGATCCTCCGCTTGCCCAGGAACGGGAACGCGGCGGGGAAGTTCGGCACCAGGCCGGGCACGAGCACGCGCACCACGCGCAGCCCGGCGCGGGCGACGTCCTGGGTGGTCAGGTCCACGTAGATGACCTCGTAGCCGCGGGACTCGACCAGTTCGCGGTAGGCGTCGGCGCTGCGCGCGCCGAAGCTGGGCACGCTGTCGAACTCGCGCTCGCCGGCCGGGTCGAGCCACGGCCGCACCCGGTCCGCCGCCCTCGGGTCCAGGAAGACCTGCTGCTGGTTCATGAGGTCGTTGACGTCGTGGAAGTCCGGCGCGTAGTCGTCGAGGTAGCGGCGGTCCTCCCGGTAGGGCTTGAGCTCCAGGGTCATCCAGCCCTCCTGGATGGCCCCGCGCGTCAAGCCGCCCGGCTGGTTCATGTCCCGGCTGCCGTCCTGGAGGGTCAGCGCCTCGGCCCACGCCTTGCGGGCGGCGTCGAACGGGTCGGGCCGGGCGGCGAAGCCGACGTTGACGTAGCCCTCCCGCTCGTTGAGCAGCACGCCCGCGAACACCGGGAAGTCGAACTCGTTGTCCAGGTGGATCAGGTAGGGCTGCTGCCCCATCCGCTCCGGGGTGCCCGCCCACAGCGCGGACAGCTCCGAGGTCATCTTCACCTTCGGCAGCGGGTGGCCGTTCATCCACCAGATCATCGTCGCGTCGCGCTCGATGATCTCCTCGATGCCCGAGGCCACCGCCCAGTCGAGTGACGGGCCGGCGGCGATGCCCGGGTAGTACAGGAAGTTCGTGGGCGGCGTGGCGGAGAACTCGCCGATGTACCAGTTCACGTAGATCGTGCTGGCGGGCACCCAGATGGGCTCCTGGCGGGTGAGCGACCAGCCCTGCACCCAGTGCGTGCTCAGCTGCTCGTCGAACCGGACGAAGGGGAAGCCGGGCGAGTCGTAGAGCTTGTCCGAGTAGAGCACCAGCCGGTCGGGGTCCAGCGCGTAGTCGCCCGCGTCGCGCAGCTGGGCGTAGCTCGCCTCGCGGACCTTGACCTTGTCGGTGATGGCGTTGCCGCAGTAGCGCTCGACCGCCTCGCCGATCGCCGAGAGCCGGGCGGACTCGGCGTCGTCGAACTTGCTGCCGCCGCAGACCATGTTGTTGGCCCACGTGTAGAGGCGGCGCATGTCGGCGACGTTGCTCTGCACGGTGATGAGGCGGTCGGGGACGGACTCGTGGTGCGGGAACAGGGGCAGGCCGGTGATCAGGCCGGTGCGGGTGTCGCACAGCGCGTCGAAGTCGGCGGTCTCGCCCTCGGGGACCACGGAGGGGTCCAGCGGGCGGTCCGGCAGCTGGAGGACCGGGTGGCGCACGACCTGGAGGTCGACCGGGTTGAGCTCGACCTCGGCCCACGTGGTGTGGTCGGGCGCGCCCGCGACCCAGCGCTCCAGGTCGATCAGCAGGTAGCCGAGCATCCAGCGCAGCTCGGACACCGGCGGCAGGTAGGCCGCGCCGTGCACGGTGGGCGACAGCAGCGCCTCCAGCACGTCCAGGCGGTCGGCCGCGGTGCGCCTGCGGCCGAGCAGGTCCCGGTAGTCCGGGGTGAACCCGGGGCGCACCGTGGGCCCGGCCCAGCCCTTGCCCTCGCTCACGTGGAATTGCGACCACCGCGTGCCGCGCCCGGCGCACAGGTCGTTGAGCCATTCGAGGAACGGCACGTCGATCCGGTCGCGCACGGCGAGCACCACGGCGTCGCCGGCGGCGTCCAGCGCGTCGGACAGCTCCTCGGCGCTCGTCCGGATCACCTCGCGCCACGAGGAACCGCCCGCCAGCTCGGCGGCCAGTGCGGTCAGCGCCTCGTCGCCGAGCAGGAGCAGCGCGACGCCCCCGACCCCGTCGGGCCCCGTCTCGGGGAACCGGGACCAGTCCGCGGCGCGCGTGGGCGCGGGTCCGGCGCTGATCGCGCCGAGCGCCACCAGCTCGTCCACGACCTCGCGGTACCCGTCGGGGTCCGGTGTGCCGGCCACGACCTCGTCGAGGGACCTGGTCCCGTCGAACCGCGAGAGCACCTCCCACAGGGCGTCGGGCGGGGCGGCGATCTCGAAGCTGTCGCCCGCGGGCGTGACGACCAGCGTGCCGTCGTCGCCCAGGGGCCTGAGTTCGATGTGGACGAGTCTTGGCGCCTGTCCGTCTGCTCGCTCGTTGCCCCGCACCGTTGCTCTCCCTGTCGCGTCGTCCGTCTTGGGTGCCGGTCCGGGGAAGGACGTGCCTCCCCCGGACCAGCGCTGCCGGTCTTACTTCTTCCAGCTGAACGTCGTGCCCAGCGAGGTGTGGTGGTTGTTCGGGGCCAGCAGCTTGGCGACCCGAGAACCCGCGATGCGCTTGATCATGTCGAACCTCCCTCCGTATGTGTGAATTTTTCAACACACCGAATGAAAGCCTTTCGGCCCATTCGGCTGATTACCCCCAGGTGGCCATCCCGGCCGGAAACACTGACTCAGCTAAGCAGGCCGAGGCGGCACTGTCTTCAACACCGGGTGGAGTTCCAAGCCAAAACTCGTGGAGTTCGGACCCGCTCGGTTACACCGATTGACGACACATCACCACATGCGCATACAACCACTCCACGCGGCTACCCCGTTCGGTCGCACCGAAGCGGCGAACGGGCCAGCAGATGCCTGATGGGGCAGTACCGGCGATTTGTCGCCCGCCGATCCTTGCGGACGCACTGGAACAACCCACTCGACGCATATAGTTTGGAGCTTCGGTCGGACGACCGGTGTTAGACGACCGATCAATGGGGGATCGGAATGCATGAAGAGCACGGATGGAGTCTGCGCGCACCATGAAGATCCGGGTGCTGGCCTACGACGAGCAGACACTGGTTCGCGCGGGCGTGCGCGCCGTGCTCGATCGGGAGAACGACATCGAAGTGGTGGACGAGGCGGAGAAGTCGCACCAGATGCTGCGCCGGGCGAGGCTGCTGCGCCCCGACGTGATCCTGCTCGGCCTGCCCGTCACCGACACCGACCTGGTGTCGATGGTGCGCAGGCTCCTGGTCCAGGCCAAGTCGGCGCACATCGTCGCCCTCGTCGGCAACGGCGACCACGACGACCTGGTCGAGGCGCTGCGCAGCGGGCTGCGGGGCGTGGTGCGCCGGGACGAGCCGTCCAGCGACCTCATCCGGGCCATCCGCACCGTGGTGCGGGGCGCGGCGTACATCACGCCCTCGGTCGCCGCCCGCCTGCTCGACTGGCTGAGCACCACGCAGCCCTCGGTGATGGCCCCGTCGCCGATGACCGGCACGTTGAGCAACCGGGAGCTCCAGGTCCTGGCCCTGGTCTCGCTGGGCGTCTCGGACGGGCAGATCGCCGAGGAGCTGGGCGTCACCACGGCCACGGTGCGCTCCCACATGCACCACGTGCTGACCAAGCTGGAGGTGCGCGACCGGGTCCAGGCGGTGGCGTTCGCCTACCGGCACGGCCTGGTCGGCGGCAGCCGGACCCGGGTGGCGAGCGGCGCGGGGCTGCGGTCCGGTCGCGGCGCGTGACCCGGGGACGGCTTCGCGCGGCGCGTGAACCCCCGCTCGACGGGCCGGGCGGGGTCGTGGTGGTCACCACGACCCCGCCCGGCCGGAACTCCCTGTTCAGGGCCCCCGGCTCAGCACCGCCCGGCTCAACACCCCTGCCTCAGGGGCCCTCGGACCGGAACCCCTCGGCGGGCCGGACCACCTGCACGTCGAGCCTCAACCGCACCTTCGTCCCCAGCACGGCGGTGCTGTCGCCGACCCGGCCGCCGATGATGATGCCCAGGTCGCGCCGGCGCAGCTCGCCCACGGCGATCAGCCTGCCCCGCAGGTCGCCGTGCCGGTCCCGGGTCGTGGCGCCCCACGTGACCCGCAGGCCGATCGGGGCGGCGGTCTCGGCGATCCGCAGCTCACCGGTGGTGAACCAGTGCGGGCCGGCCGGGGTCGCGGTGAGCGAGCGGTAGGTCAGCGTCGGGAAGCGCTCGACGTCGAAGAACCGCGCGGAGCGGATGAAGTCGTCGCGGAGCGGGTTGCCGGTGTCGACGCCGGCCAGGTCCAGCTCGGCGCTCGCCTGCGCGGAACCGCCGTCCTCGGCCAGCACGATCTCGCCGGTGCGCACCGGGACCAGGCCGTTCACCACGCGGAAGGTCAGGTGGCGGACGGTGAAGCCCAACCGGCTGCGCACGGGGTCGACCACCCACTTCCCCGGCGGGATCAGGCCGGTCACGGGCGGGCCGCCTCGGTCGGGGCGCCGGCGGACGCCACGCCCTCCATGACCGACCGGACCACGCTGCGCGGCGCCAGCCGGGCGAACGCGGCGGCCGCCTTGTTCCGCCCGCCGGGGATGCACAGCGGCTTGCCCGCCACGAGCGCGCCCAGCGCCTCGCGCACCACCTGCCCCGGGTGCTGGATGCGGGGCCCGTCCGCGCCGGGCGCGGTGAAACCGGGCAGCAGCGCCGTCACGTGCACGCCGTGCTCCGCGACCTCCATGTGCACGCTCTGGCTGAAGTTGGTCACGAAGGCATACCCCGCGCAGTAGGTCGCGCTGTACGGGGTGGGCGCCTCACCGGCGATCGAGGACACGTTGACCACCCCGCCCCTCCCCCTTACCACCATGGGCCCGAGAGCGCTGTGGGTCAGCCGGACCAACGCCATCACGTTCAATTCAAGCTGTCGGATTTCACCGTCGAGCGGCAATTGGGCGAATGGCCCCGTGGTCAACGCGCCGGCGTTGTTGACCAACAGGTCGACAGGCCTCTCGGGGTCGGTCAACCTTTCTTGGACCGCGGTCAGGTCATCGGGATCGGTGAGGTCGGCCGGCAGCACCTCGACCTCGACCTGGAAACGCTCCCGCAATTCGCCGGCCAGGCTCTCCAACAACTCGACCCGGCGGGCCACCAGGACGAGGGACGTGCCCGCCTCGGCCAACTCGGCGGCGAAGTACGTGCCGATTCCCTTCGACGCGCCGGTCACGAGAGCGGTTCTGTACCTCATGGACGACCCCATCCCGTCGCACTGGTTCCCGCCGACGAGCGTAGAGAGCCGGTGGCCCCTTGTCGTCAACAGGTGTTGAACCACCTGCCGAAACGGGTCAACATTTCACGGAACCGGGGCTCAACAGGTGTGCAAAGGGGCGCGCGCGAAGATCCGCAGATGTGCGGAGAACGGGCGTTCCGGAGATCGGGGAAGCGAGGGGTCCTCACCGGCGACCACCCGGGCGGGCGGAAGGCGCCCGGCCGGCCCGGGTGGTCGCCGTTCGGAATCGTGACAGCACCCGACACCGAAACCGGCCGAGGGTTCCCGGGCGGCGCGTCCGTCCGGAGTGGACTGACGTGCGCCGGGCCGCCGGGATCCCGTCAGCTCACGGCGGGTTTGCGGAAGAGGAACAGGTAGGAACCGAGGTGGTCTCGCACGAAGGAGCGCATCAGCGGCATCAGCGGGTCGAACCGCGCGACCAGTTCCGACCCGTAGCGCCGGACGATCTCGTCGTGCCGGTCGGCGTAGAGCAGGGACATCAGGTCGCCGGTGAACGCGCAGTTCTGCGTCATGTCCTCGACCCCGGCCAACTCGAAGCCGGCGTCGGCCGCCCAGGTGATGGTCTCCGCCGGCGTGGTCGGGCGCACGCAGCGCCAGACCTCCAGGTAGGCGTTCATCCCCTCCTCCGCGGGCGTGCCGCGCAGGGTGAAGTCGCTCATCAGGAAGTGGCCGCCGGGCCGCAGCACCCGCGCGGCCTCGCGGAACGCCCTCGGCCGGTCGGACAGGTGGGCGAACACCTCGATCGACAGCGCGGCGTCGAACGACCCGTCCGGGAAGTCGAGGTCCATGGCGTTGCCGTAGCGGAACGAGACCCGGTCGGAAACGCCTTCCGACCTGGCCACCGCCTCGGCCCTGGCCAGGTGCTCGCGGCTGACGTTGACGCCGGTGACGCGGGCCCCGGTGCGCTGCGCCACCCGGACCGCGGGCACGCCGGTGCCGCAGCCGATGTCCAGCAGGTGCTCGCCCGCCCTCAGCCGGAGCGTCCGGACGTGGTGCTCGGTCTGCCGTTCCTGCGCCCTGTTGGCGAGGTCGCCGAGCGTGGCGGCGGGGGCGCGTTCGCCGGGCTCGGACCACAGGCCGAGGTGCACGCCCACGTCGCCGATGATCAGCCCGTACAGGTCGGTGAACTGGTCGTAGTTGGCCCCGATCTCCTCGGGGGTCGGGTCGGTCGAACTGCCGGTCGTGCCATCGCCGGTCGCCGTCATCGGTCGGGTCTCCCTCGACGCGGTTCGCCTGGTGAACCCTGCCACGGTACGGGCTCTGCGAGGACTTCGTCGAACCCCTCGGACAGGCAGCGGGCGAACAGGTCCGGGTCGGTGACCGCGGCCGTGTCGACGTTGACGCCGATGCAGCACGTGCCCGCGTAGGAGCCCATCGACACGCACACCGCCGTCGCCGGCAGTGGGCCGAACGGGTAGCAGGCCAGGAGCCGCCGCCCCGCCGGCGACAGGGGCCGCGCCGGTCCGCGGACGTTGCTGATGTGCACGTCCACCGCGCGCATCCGCCGCACCGGGTCGACCTCGGCCACCGGCGCGGACACCCGGGCGAAGGAGAAGTCGTTGCCGCTGCGCGCGGGCTGCGCGCCCTGCCGCCCCAATGCGATCGCCACGGGCATCGTCCCCGGCTCGACCCCGAAGTGCTCGTGGTAGCGGCGCACCGCACCGAGCACCGCGGCGACCAGCGCGTCGTTCACCGTCCCCCCGACCTCGTGCGCCGCGCCGCGCAAGGAGTCGAGCGGCAGGAACCGCCACGGCCCGCCGCGCGCCCGGAACAGGGGCGACGCCGGGACGTCCACACGGGACACCACGCTCGTCGGCGACCTGACCACCGCGCCCGCTCCCCGCGCGGCCCGCACCGGGTGCGCCGCCACGCCCAGCAGCCGGGCACCCGCCTCGACCGCGTCGGCGACCGGTCCGAGCACCCGCCCGCCGGCGCATCGGGGCGCCCGCGCCTCGCGGGCCAGGGCCGCGACGCGCTCGTCGACCCGCCGGCGCGCGTCCGGGTCGGGCTCGAACAGCAGCTCCGCGATGCCGCCGACGTCCTCCACCGGCACCGCCTCCCACAGCGGCCGGTGGAGGCCGAACGGGCTCTGGGCCGTGGTGCGCGCGAACGCCATCAACGCGCCCAGGCCGCCCGGGGCGGGCAACCGCACCCGCCGCACGTGGTAGCCCAGGTCCACCCTCGGCTCGGGCGCCCACCGCGGGAACCCGAGCCCCAGCGGGCCGTCCAGCACCCGCTGGCCGAACCGGGGCACCAGCCGCAGGTACCGCTCGTGCTCGGCGAGGAACGCGTCCCAGTCGGGAGCGCTCTCCAGGATGCCCACCAACGTGATCGGCGACCTCAGCACCGGGTCGTCCTGGATGCGCCACAGGAGGGCGTCCAACCCGCTCATGCGGCGCGGGCGTCACACCGGGGTGCCGGCCAACCCACCTGATGAGGTGATCACGGCCGGCCGGGCGACGTGGTGGGGTCGCGGTGATGTCGCGGCACAGCGGGCGGGCGGCCGGGGTCGTGGAAAGCGCGGATCTCCGGATCGGGCGGGGAGACCGGCCTGTCGACGTGGGGTGCGGCCGCCGGGCGACGACATAATTGGCGCACCATCGGCTGCGGGAGGGTGTGCGGTGACGAGAGCTCGCGCGGGGAATGGCACAGCCGGCGCAGCACGGCCGCCGTCCGGGTCGGCGACACCCGATGCGCCACCGGCTCGCGTCACCACCGCGGTGGGAGCGCCGTGAACCCCGAGTCCCGCACGCTCGCCGCGAGCAGGCGCGCGTCGATCCTCGAAGCGCTGCGCCGGGACGGCGTGGTGCGGATCTCCGACCTGAGCGAGCGGATGGGCGTCACCGCCGTGACGCTGCGCCGCGACATCGCGCAGCTCGCCGGGGAGGGGTTGCTGCACCGCGTGCACGGTGGCGCGACCCTCCGCGCGGCCGAATCCCCGTCACCGGGCGCGCGACCGTTCGACGCCGTGCCCGAGTCGACGCGCCGGGGCGCCGTGGGGATGCTGGTGCCCTCGCTGGACTACTACTGGCCCGAGGTCGTCCGGGGCGCGGAGGACGAGGCTTCCGCCCGGGGGCTGCGAATCCTGCTCCGCGGGTCGTCCTACGAGAGCGCCGACGACCGGCCGCAGCTGGAGCGGTTGCTGGACAACGAGGACGTGTGCGGGCTGATCGCCGCCCCGAGCCTGACCGCGCCGTCCGCGGCCGCGACGATCGAGTGGCTGAGCACCATCGGCACGCCGGTCGTGCTCGTCGAACGCGTCGCGACCGCCGGGCCGCACCGGGCGGTGGTGGAGTCGGTGGTGTCCGACCACACCCTGGGCGCGGCCATGGCCGTGCACCACCTCGCCTCCCTGGGCCACCGCAAGGTGGGGGTGGTGACCAGCGAGAACAGCCCGACCTCGCCGCACGTGCGCCGGGGGTGGCGGGAGGGGTGCGAGGCGGCGGGCCTGGACCTGGCGTCCGCCGTGGACGTCGCCGTGCCCCGGCCCGCGACGTCGGGGTGGGACGCCGCGCTGGACGAGGTGCTCGACGGGTTGGCGGCGACCGGGACCACGGCGCTGCTCGTGCACGCCGATGCCGAGGCGATGGCCCTGGTCCAGCGTGCCGAGCAGCGGGGTGTGCGGGTGCCGTCGGACCTGTCGGTGGTGGCCTATGACGACGAGGTGGCGGCGTTGTTCACCCCGGCGCTCACGGCCGTGCGCCCGCCGCGGCGTTCGATCGGACGGGCGGCGGTGTCGTTGCTGGCGGCCCGGTTGCAGGACCCGGGCCGGCCGACGCACCGGGTGGTGATCACCCCGTCCCTGCGGGTGCGCGGTTCGACGGCCCCGCCCCCGGCCTGATCGGCGGGTCCGCACTCCTCCGCCGTCATCGACGACACCTGCCGCGGCGCGGTCGCCTAGCGCTGCTCCGCGCATTTCGCCTTCCTTTCGTCGATCGTTTCATCACTTGTCGACATGAAGTAGTCAATCTCAGTCACAAGAAGAGGTAAGACTGCACGGTTTGTTGTTATGATCAGTTTCGATCACAACTTCGAGGCGGTAGCGGTCATGGCGGACATCCCCGGTGCGGACGCCAAGGGCGCGATGCTGCCCGCCGCGCGGCGGCAGTGGCTGCTGGAGCACCTGGCGGGCCGCGGCGTCCTGCGCATCACCCACATCGCCCGGATCATGGGCGTCACCCCCGTCACCGTCCGACGGGACGTCAGCGACCTGGCCGCGGAAGGCCTGGTCGAACGCGTGCACGGCGGGGTCCGGCTCGTCAGCGGCCCGGCCGCCGCGGCCGGGCGGTGGTCGGGCGCCACACCCGCCATCGGCATGGTCGTGCCGTCGCTGGACTACTACTGGCCCGAGGTCATCCGGGGCGCCCAGGACGCCGCGCAGGAGAACCGCGCCCGGCTCGTGCTGCGCGGCGCGTCCTACCGGGTCGACGAGGTGCGCCACCAGGTGGAGTGGATGATCGGCAACGGCGCGGTCGACGCGCTGCTCGTCGCGCCGCCCACCAGGGGCGCGGAGGCCGAGGGGCTCGTCGCGTGGCTGACCGCGCTGCCCGTGCCGGTGGTCCTGGTCGAGCGCGCCGCGGTGACCGGGCCCTACCGCCGGCACGTCGAGTCCGTGCGCACCGACCACGCCGCCGGTGCGGAACTCGCCGTGCGCCACCTGCACGGCGAGGGCCACCGCCGCGTCGGGCTCGTGGTCAGCACGACCAGCCCCACGTCCGGGCACGTCCGCGAGGGCTGGCACCGCGCGACCTCCGACCTCGCCCTGCCGCCCGCGCCGGAACTGCTCGTCTCCGCTTATTACGAGCCCGGCTGGGGCGTGGACGTGGACCGCGTCCTGGACCTGTGCGCCGAGCAGGGCGTCACCGCGCTCGTCGTGCACTCCGACCGTGAAGCGGTCTCGCTGGTCCAGCGGGCCGAGGAACGAGGCCTGCACGTGCCCGGCGACCTGGCGGTCGTCGCCTACGACGACGAAGTCGCCCGATTCGCCCACCCACCACTCACCGCCGTGCGCCCGCCCAAGTACGCCGTCGGCGGCACCGCCGTGGAGCTGGCGCTCGACCGGCTGGCGCACGGCGCGGACCGACCCGTGCGCCGGGTGGTGCTCAGCTCGGAGCTGCGCGAACGGGGCTCGACCGGCTCGCCCGCGCGGGCGCTGCGCTGACGCCCCGGGCGTGAACGTTTTTCTTCGCTTTTCTGCGGGTATCTGCGATTTTCTTCCGGGCGGAGCATTTCGCTTCCACCTTACGCCCTATTTTCCACTTTCCCCCTTGCTGGCGTCGCTTGCACCCTCTTAATCTTGGCGAGATAGCGATCGCACCCACCCCCCGTTACCTTCTTCGTGGTTCCTGATCAAGGAGCTGTGGTCGCCGGGTCCGGCATGACTTACGCCCCCAGTCGAAGGCATGATCCGGGG
>NZ_BAAAKE010000037.1:0-59071 GCF_039527585.1 Saccharothrix xinjiangensis
AAGCTCGGGATGCGTAGTCCCGACGACTATGAGAAGTCACTCCGAGCAGCTGCCTGAATCTCGTAAGCCCCTGTCCACCGTTCGGGGTGAACCTCATGGGGCTGTCTCAAGCGGCGCGAGGCCGCGCTGGCTAAAACCGCAGTTGAAGGTTGCTCTGACCGACTTCTGGCACTCCGCAGGCCACCTCATCCGTTTCCAGGACGGCCCCAGCGGCATCTTCGTCACAGCCCGTCCGGCGGGCGCAAGCACGAAGTGTGCTGACATCGATCCCTCAGCCGAGCTTGCGGTGATCTTCGGAAATCCGCTCCAGCACGTCGTCGTGCACCGCGAGCCGTTCGAGCCTGCCGAACAGCGCCAGGTATTCCCGCACGTCGTGGAGGTCGGTGATGGTCGCGTTGCCGGTCAGCACGTTCAACGTCACCACCCGCTCGTCGTAGACCTGGAACCCGTGTACGGCGATCATGTTCGCGTCCGCTGTCCACGGCACCACACCTACTTGGACGTTCGGCTTGGTCGCGACCGACAGGATGTGGTCACTCTGCTCGCACATCAGGCTGGCGGGCCCCATCCGCCACCGCAGTGCACTTTCCGTGAGCAGGAAGAAGTACCTCTTGCCGAGGTCGTCCATGCGTGCGCGTCGGGCATGCAGGGTGGCCCTGGCGGCGTCCTGTTCGTGCGGCGGCAGCGTGTTCAACACGACGCGCAGGTAGTTCTCGCTCTGCAGCAGCGCGGGCACGCCCGCGTTCTGGAAGAAACGGCCGGCGGTGGCACGGGCCTCGATACGGGCCACGGTCTGTTGGTGTCGTTGCGCCCCGCGGTGAAGCACCACGCGGCGGGTCTTCGCTTCCGTGTACAGCTGCCGGGCCAGTTCCACCAGCCTCGACCGGAGCTCCCGGGTCGCGGACAACTCGGCCGTCAACCGCTCGACGTCGGTCACGGACGGGAGGAGCATGCCGTTCTCGATCTTCGGCAACTTGGATTGGCTCATCCCGACGACGCGCGCTGTGACCGTGCCGGTCATCCGGGCCTCGATGCGCAGCCGCCGAAGCTCGCCCGCGAGCTCCTCCCTGTTCAACCGCGACCTCGACGCCTTGGCAGCCTCCAGGTCGTCCCCGTCCCTGACCACGACGACGACATCGGCGACACCGCCGGTCGAGTGTTCCGCCTGACGCGGGAGGAATGCGAAGGCAGGACTTGTCGCGCGCGCGCCAGTCGAGGTGCCGTCCGGGACGGCAGGCGCGCCGTGGCGGATGTACCGAAATCAACGACAGACCCCGTAAGATCCACGACCGGAGGAAGCCCGGCGAGGTACTCGCCGAACTCCTCGAATCAGATGCTTCCACCGCCTGAGCTCACCCCGCAGTCGCCCACCGTGCTCAGGTCACAGCAGATCCTGAGCACGACGCCGGCACCACCGCCCTGATCTGCGTTCGGACCTCGCGCAGCCGCTGCCCGGATCGCGCGTTGCCCACCGCCACCACCTCGGCGAGGATCGACAGGGCGGTCTCGGCGAGTGATGTCCCACCGAGGTCGAGGCCGGCCGGGCCGCTCAGGCGGTCCAGGCCGGAGGTTCCGGCGAGTCGTCGCAGCCGCTGGGCATGGGTGGCCCGGCTGCCCAGCGCGGCGACGTGTCCCGCTCCGCCCTCCAGCGCCGCGCGGATGGCGCGGTCGTCGATGCGGGGGTCGTGCGTCAAGGTGACGACGGCGTCCTCGGCCCGGAGCCGGTTGCCGGCGATCCACTCGTCCGGCCACGCGCGAACGACCTCGCAGGTGGTGGGAACCGCTCCGGACGTGACGTGATCGGGGCGCGGATCCAGGACGACCACTCTGCGGTGCAGGGATTCCGCCATCCTCGCGATGGTCGCGGCGAGGTCGGTGGCGCCGACCAGGACGAGCGTGCTGCGCGGCCTCAACTCCTCCACGAACACGGAACCGCCATCACCGGACGGCGGCCGCGCGGCGGTGGTCGTCACCGACCACGAGTACGGCGGCTCGAGCCCGATGCGCACCGCCAGCAGCCGGTCATCCGCCAATGCGGAGGTGATCGCGGCCCGCACCGGGGCGTCGGGAGCGCGGGTGAGCAGCACCTGGAGCTCACCCGCGCACGCCGGGGTTTCCTCCCACGGCATCAGGTGTGCGCTCGGGGAGACCGTCGTCACCCGGGGCGCGGCGCCGTCGAGCACGGCGCGCGCCGCGTCGAGGACGATGCCCTCGACGCAACCCCCTGATACCGAGCCGCGCCACGTGCCGTCCTCGGCGATCGCCATCGTGGCGCCCAGCGGCCGGGCACCCGGGCCGTCGCGACCCACCAGGCGGGCCAGTACGACCTCCTGCCCCGCGTCGTGCTTGACCTGTACGAATGGCCAGATCTCCCGCAGCACGGCCGTCAGTCCTCGATGACGCGGTCGAGCCGGATCGGCAGCTCCCGGTGGCGTTTGCCGGTGGCGTGCCAGACGGCGTTCGCGATGGCCGCGGCGACGGCCACCGTGCCGATCTCCCCCGGCCCCTTCAGCCCGAGCGGGTCGTCGGGCTCGTGGTCTTCGACGAAGTCGGCGTCGATGAACGGCACATCCGCGTTCGCCGCGAAGTGGTAGCCGGCGAAGTCGGCGTTCACCTGCCTGCCGCTGACCTCGTCGCGCACGACCTCCTCCAGCAGCGCGATGGACAGACCCATGATCATGCCGCCGGTGAGCTGGCTGCGGACCATCAACGGGTTCACCACGCGCCCGACCGCGAACCGCCCGACCAGCCTGCGCACCCGCACCTCTCCGGTGGCGGGGTCGACGGCCACCTCGGCGAACACGGCGCTGTAGGAGTGCCGTTCGCGGTGCGGCCGCGACATGATTTCCTCGGTGGTGTCGGAAGTGACGGACACCGGCAGCGCGGGCCCCGACTCGAGCTGCTCGAGCAGGTCCCTCGCCGCCGCGACGATCGCCCAGCCCCACGAAGTCGTGCCCAGCGATCCACCGGCCTGCCAGGCCGGGCCGATGGCACTGTCGCCGATCCTCAGCCGAATCCTGTCCCAGCCGACGCGGAGCGCGTCGGCGGCGATCGCGTGCAACGCCGTGCGCGCGCCTGTGCCGATGTCGATCGCCGCGATGGCCACGGTGAACGTGCCGTCCTGCTCGGCGGTGATCGTCGCCGACGACGGGAAGGCGGTGGTGAGGAACGACGTGCCGGCCATGCCGGTGCCGATCAGCAGGTGACCCTCCCGGCGACGGCGCGGCCGGTGGTCTCGGCCGGCCCATCCGAACCGGCGCGCACCCTCGGACATGCAGAGCTGGAACTTCCGACTGGTGAACGGCAGACCGGACACCGGCCCGACCTCCGGTTCGTTGCGTCGCCGCAGCTCCAGCGGGTCCATGCCCAGCCGCTCCGCCAGCTCGTCCACCGCGGACTCCAGCGCGAAGGACCCCGGCGCAGTCCCCGGCGCGCGCACCGAGGCGACCGGCAGGATGTTCAGCGGCACCACGTTGAGCCTGGTGCGGATCGCGTTGGCGGCGTAGAGGGTCTTGGCGATCTCCACGCAGTTCTCGATGAACTCGGACTTGCCGGAGATCTCGAAGGCGGCCTCGTGGCCGATCGCCCGCAGCCTGCCGTCACGGTCGGCGCCCAGCCGCACGCGCTGGTCGGTGCGCGGGCGCGCGGACGTCGCCAGGAACACCTCCTCCCTCGTCAAGGCGACGCGCACCGGGCGGTGGAAGAGCATGGTGGCCATTGTCGCGAGGATCAGTTGCGGGCCGAGTCCTGTCTTCGACCCGAAGCCGCCGCCGACCTGCTCAGCCTGGACGCGGACGTCGGACAGCGACTTGCCGAACAGCGTCGCGAGTTGCGCCGCGATGCCGTACGGCGCCTGGTTCGAGTCGATCGCGCGCAGCACGGCGCCTTCCAGCCAGGCCGTCGCCGCGTGCGGTTCCATCGCACAGGCGTGCTGGGCGGGCGTGGTGTAGCTCTCGTCCACCACCACTGCGGACGCGGCCAGTTCGGCGTCCAGGTCGCCCTTGTTCGCATCCGGGCCGAACGCGGCCAACGCGGGCCGCGCCGCCGGGTGGCCCGCGGAGAACGCGACGTCGTGCGGCTGCTCCACATAGGACACGCGAAGCCGCTCGGCCCCGGCACGGGCCTGCTCGTGAGTTTCCGCCACGACGAGCGCGACCGGCCAACCACCGTGGGCGATCTGGTCGTCTTGCAGCAGCTGCAACTGGCCGTCCGGACCGAAGAAGGGCGAACCGGCCTCCGGGTTGACCCGCGGCGCGTTGCGGTGGTCGATCACACCGATCACACCGGGCGACGCGAGTGTCGCACTGATGTCGATGGCGGTGATGCGGCCACTGGCGATCGTCGCGGTGACGACCGCGCCGTGAGCGAGCCGCTCGATCGGGACATCGCCGACGTAGCGGGCCTTGCCGCTCACCTTGTCGCGGCCTTCGACCCTGGTACGTGGCGTGCCGATCGCATGCCCGGACAACCCGGGAACCTCGGCACCCGTGCTCTCGAGCACCTGTGGATGTGTGTTCACCTTGTCGCTCCCATCCGGTCAGTGGACGATCTCGGTCAGCACGGACTGGATGAGGTTGCGTGCCAGTCTAATCTTGTATCCGTTGTGCGGCAGAGGTTTTGCCGCGTCGAGCTCCGCCTCGGCCGCGGCGCGGAACCGCTCGGGGGAGGCCGGGCCGCCGCGCAGCTCCTCCTCGGCGATCCTCGCCCGCCACGGGTGCGAGGCGACGCCGCCCAGCGCGATGCGCACCTCACGCACCTGGCCCGAGCGCACCACCAGATCCGCTGCGACGGACACGGTGGCGAAGGCGTATGACGCGCGTTCGCGCACCTTGCGGTACCGCGACCGTTCTCCTGCGGCGGCACCGGGAAGCGTCACGGAGGTGATCAGGGCGCCGTCGGGAAGCGTCGTCTCCAGGTGCGGCGTGTCGCCGACCGGGCGGTAGAACCGCGAGATCGGGATCTCCCCTTCGCCGTCCAGCGTTTCGTAGTGCACGACCGCGTCGAACAACATCATCGGTACCGCCATGTCCGACGGGTTCGTGGCGACGCAGGCCGGTGACGCGCCGAGGATGGCGTGGTTGTGGTGCACGCCTGCCAGGGCGGCGCAGCCACTGCCGGGCAGCCGCTTGTTGCACGCTGACGACAGATCGGCGAAGTAGGTGCACCTGGTGCGCTGCAACAGGTTCCCCGCCACCGTCGCCATGTTGCGCAGCTGCCCGGACGCGCCGGCCAGCACCGCCTGGGACAGTGCCGGATAGCGGCGCCGGATCTCGGGATGAGCAGCGGCGTCGCTGTTCGTCGTCGTCGCACCGATCACCAGGTCACCGTTGCGGGCCTCGTGGACGCCGGCGAGCGGCAGAGCACGTACGTCGACCAGACGATCAGGTGTCTCGACACCGCGCTTCATCAGGTCGACGAGATTCGTGCCGCCCGCCAGGAACCGGGCGTTCCCCCGTCCCACCACGGAGGTCAGCGCATCGTGGACCGCGGTCGCGCGGCTGTAGGCGAACTCCTTCACCTGCTCACCTCTTCACATTCGACGGCTTCGAGAACGGCGCGCACGATCGACGGGTAGGCGCCGCAGCGGCACAGGTTCCCGCTCATCCGCTCGCGCACCTCATCGGCGTCGAGGGGCCGATGTGGCTGGTCAGGTGAGAGGTCGGGGGTAACGGCACTCGGCCATCCCGCCGCGTGCTCGGCCAGCACCCCGACGGCCGAGCACAATTGACCAGGAGTGCAGAACCCGCACTGGAGTCCGTCGAGCCGCACGAACGCCTCCTGGACCGGCCGCAGCTCGTCGTTCACGGCGAGCCCTTCAACCGTGACGACCTCGGCACCCTCCGCCGCGACCGCGAGCGTCAGGCACGACACCACGCGCCTGCCGTCCACCAGCACCGTGCACGCACCGCACTGGCCGGAGTCACATCCCTTCTTCGAACCGGTGTGCCGCGTGTCCTCCCGCAACGCGTCGAGCAGCGTTCTGCGGTTGTCGACGGTGAGCCGATGCGTGGTCCCGTTGACGTGCAACGATATGTCACTTCGAGCGTCGTTGGTCATCGCGCTCTTCCCTTCGCCTGGTCCGATCGAAAACAACGGGCGAGGCCCGAGAGGAGCTTGGTGCTCTCGAACTCCTGCCTGGACGTGCTGGATCCGGCCACGCCGATATGTGCAGCTGCGGCATCTGTCGGCCTGACGAGCAGCAGCGCGGCGTTGCAGATCAGGAGGACATCAGGCGACGCACCGGCTCCGAAGCCGAGCGCCACCGACAGCGCCTCGCGCGGGCCGGGCGGGAGGCGGTTCCAGAGCCGCGCACAGGCGGCAGCAACTGGTTGAGACCGGAGCAGCTGACGTCGGCCTCGAACTCCTACCCGGACACCGCCGCTCTGTCGCACGAGGTCGAGGAACCCGGTAATCCGTGCCGGCTCGTCATGACGCCCGAACAGTTCGACATCGACCCCTCGTCACTTCACGCGCCCGTCTTTGCTCGCCGGTCACCAGCCGGCCGCGAACCGTCTTCAGGTGCCTCTGTCCGGGGAGGCTATAGCGAGTCCCCGCGGCAGGGCCCGTCAGCGGAGCAAGCGGGCAGGATCGAGCAAGAAGTCGCGAGTTCTGTTCAACCGTCGCGAGAAGTGCCGGGTGCACCGGTTCGGGCGTTCGCGCCCAGGCGGACCGCGTCCCGGCGCGGTGGGTCACCGAACTGCCGGCGGTACTCGCGGCTGAACTGGGCGGGGCTCTCGTAGCCGACCTGGCGGCTGATCCCGGCGATGTCGCCGGGATTCGCGGCGAGCAGCAGCCTGGCGTGCTGAAGGCGGATCTGCTTCTGGTACTGGATGGGGCTCATCGAGGTGACGGCCTGGAAGTTGCGGTGGAACGCGGAGACGCTCATGCCCGCCCTCTGCGCCACCTCCTCGACGCGGAAGGGCAGCGCGTAGTTGTCGCGGATCCACTGGACGGCCCTGGCGATGTGGCTGAGCCTGCTGTCGGGCAGGCCGAACTGGCGCAGGGTGTTGCGCTGCTCACCGGTGAGCAGCCGCCAGATGATCTCCCGCTTGATCAGGGGCGCGAGCACAGGGATGTCGCGGGGCTGGTCGAGCAGCCGCAGGAGGCGGACGACGGCATCGAGCAGTTCGGCGGAGGCGGTGCTGACGGCCAGACCGGCCGGCGCGCCGGCCGGGATTTCCGGCAGTTCCCCGGTATTCGCGGCCAGCAGCACCTCGGTGACCGCAGTCGGCCGCAGGTCCAGACCGAAGCCGAGCGCGGGTTCCCCCGGACTGGCCCGGATGAACTGCGCGGTCACCGGCAGGTCGACCGAGGCGATGACGTACTCCCCGGCGCGGTACTCGTACAGGCGGTTGCCCAGCGCGAACCGTTTGGTGCCCTGGGCGACGAGTGCCAGCACCTTGCCGTAGGTGGTCGGCGTCGGCGGGCTGGGCCGATCGGCGCGGAAGATGCGCACGGAATCGATGTCCGTGCTCAGATCGAGGCGGGCGTGCCGGGCCAGCAGGGCACGCAACTCGTGGAGGGGCATGGCCGTCATTGAAGCACCGCACAGCCCCATGACCCCGGGGAGCGGCAGAGGCGGGGTTCAGCGGAGACGGACCGAATTCCGCAGGACCACCACGACCCGGCGCGTACCTCGGCGAGGTGCCCGAGTGCACGGCGAACGCCGCACCCCGACGGGTTTCCCGGCGCGGCGGGGTGATCACGTTTCTCGTCCCGTCCTCGTACTCGCACCGGATCGCGCACGATGCGATCATCAACCGCGGCCCGGCACCGGCCGTGCCGTGCACCGCGATCGCCGACGCCGGTCACAGCGTCGAGATCCGGTCCGAGGACGCCGGGATCCTGCCCCTGCCCACGAGGCCCCAGCGCTGCTGCGGTGTGGCGCAGGTGATCTCGGCACGCGGCGCATTCCCGGGTCGCCGTCGTGGCGCAGGCGCAGGTGGCCGATGATCTGCCCGGGCGACCACTCCTCACCCAGCAGCGCCACCACCTCCTCCCTCGATCCAGGACGACGGGCGAGCAGGCACGGCTTGGGGCGCCTGGCCCGCACTGCGGTGCTTGAGCACGGTGAACACCGAACCGGGCGGCTTGCCGATCCCACGGCGACGAGTCTGATCGACTCCCCGGCTTTTCACCTCCGCCACAGGTCGGCCTTCATCTCGTCCGACATTCCCGGCCGACCCGGTCTCGTCAGGTACACCCACCTCAACCAGCACTGTTGCTCCGGCCGGTTGGGCAAGGTCACGAGTACGGACGTCCCAGGTGACGACCGCGCCGCCGCAGGCGTCATCGGTCAGCGGCACGCAGCCCGTCACATGAGCCGCATCACTGCGTCGTGACCGAGTGCCGCGTGGGGTGTAGTGGGCCCTGCTCAACGGGATCGCCACGCCCCGATCGCCCGCCACCGCGCGAACGGGCCGCACCCGATTCCGGTCGGCGTGGTTCCCGGCGGCCCCCTCCGACCGCCGGGAACCACGCACCGTCACAGGCCGGTGATCAGGACTTGGGAGGTGTCGTCGGGGGTGGCGGCGATGGCGGCCTTCTCGCCCTTGGCCGGTACCTGCTGGTTGCTCGCGTTGAGCGCGTAGAACGGGGTCCGCGATCCGTCCGCGTTGCGGGCGCGGTGGTAGACGGTGTCATCCTCCCCGATGGCGACGGCCTGGGCACTGTTGTCCGGTAGCCCCGCCATGTCGACATCGCGGGCCTGGAGACCCAGCCCCTGGAAGCCGGTCGCCGTCACCGGGTGACAGGTCGGAGCGCACTCGGTGGTCTGGTGCGGGGCGCAACCGATGGCGATCGGACCGGGACTGCCGGGCGAGACGCTGTGCCTGCCGACAACTACATCCATGCAGCTTGAAGCCGTGTGCAGCTTGCAGGGCCGAAGTACTCGTGGGTGCGGCCGCAGGTCCACCTCGCCGTCCGCCGACACGGCATGACGACCGGCTGTGCCGCTCCGACCGGCCTACCTGAGCGTGACCAACGCCTTCGCACTGCTGCGCCTGCTGCCCATGAGCGACCGGGACGAGGACACGGAGATCCTGGCGCTACGGCACCAGATCACCGTCCTGCAGCGCCACTCGGTGACGCCCGCCCTCGGTTTTTCCCCGCCGACCGGGCCTTCCTCGCGGCCCTGCCGCACCGACTCCCGGCGCACACGCTTCGTCGACTCCGACTACTGGTGCGCCCGGAAACGGTCCTGCGCTGGCACTGAGACCTCCTCGCACGTCGCCACGCTGCCAGGCCCACCCCAAGCGACCCGGCCGACCACGGACCATCCGCTCGATCCGCCTTCTCGTGCTGCGCCTGGCGCGGGAGAACCCCACTTGGGGCTACCGCCGCATCCACGGAGAACTCCTCGTCCTCGGCATCACAGTCGCCGCCTCCACCGTCTGGCGAATCCTCGAAGACGCCGGGATCGACCCCGCTCCCGAGCGCACCTCGACGACCTGGCCGGCCTTCCTCCGCTCGCAGGCCGACGCTCTACTGGCCTGTGACTTCTTCGAGACCACCACCCTGGGCGGCACCCGCCTGTACGTGCTCGCGGTGATCGAGCACGCCAATCGCCGGATCAGGGTCCTCGGCGCCACTGCACACCCGACCACGTCCTGGGTCACCCAAGCCGCCAAAAACCTCGTCATGGACCTCGAGGACGCGGGCAGTCGCGCACGATTCCTGATCCGCGACCGCGACGACAAGTACCCCGCACTGTTCGACGCCATCCTCGCCGAAGCCGGCATCCAGGCCATCCTCACCGGAATCAGCAGCACCTGCTCCGCGCGCTGCACGAGTACGAGCGGTACTACAACACCCACCGGCCCCACCAGGGCATCGACAACGCCCGACCACTACAACCACTGCCACAACCAGCCCCCGATCAGGCGACCCTCACCCGCCTCGACATCCGCCGTCGGCAACGACTGGGCGGCATCCTCAACGAGTACCACCACGCCGCCTGACCTGCACGGACGACATTTTCGGCAAGCACAGGGCCGGGCAGGTCGTCGCAGACCAGCATGCCGACCGCACTGACGACGACGGCCTGCCCCCTCCAGACATGGAGGGGGCAGGCCGTCGTCGTCAGTGCCTAACGGGTGTAGTAGCCCTGCATGTCGACTACCACGTGCGTTGTGCCTACGGAGTTGCGGATGTCCACCAGCGCGCCCGACCCGAGTCTGACGGTGGACGCGTTGGACGTGATCTCCCCTCCGCTGATGTTCATGGTCGATGGTTGGCCGGCGAACGGGACGTCGTGCGACCAAGCCGTGATCACCGTGTTGCCGGAGGGCTGTACGCCGGTGAGGTTGAAGGCCGCCGCCGTGGCCTGCGCCGGCAGCCCGTTCACCGGGAGGGTCATGATCTCGCCCGGAGTCAGCGCACGGGGGTGCGGCGACTCGGGGTTGCGGGTGTCGACGATCCGGGTCGGCGTCGGCAGTGCCACGAACCTGCTGCCGCTGTCGCCCGGGACGAAGTAGCCCAATACCGAGACCAGCACGTGCGCCTGTCCGAAGTGGAGGAAGACGCGGATCGCGCCGTCGCTGCCGATCGGCACGATCGACTGGGCCGCCCGGTCCTCACCCGCCTCGACGTTCAGTGTCGAGCCACTGCGTTCACCTTGGCCGAAGACCGTGAAGAAGCTGCCGTGCGTGCTCTCGGTCCCGGTCACGTTCACCGCGACCGCAACCGCGTTGGACGGCACGTCCGCCACGCCGCGGATGGGCAGGGTGAACGTTTCGCCACCCGTGAACGGGCGTTGGTGGCCACCGGTGGCGGTGCGCGTGTCGAGCACCAGCGCCGCGCTGTCCTTCGGCTGGTAGGTCGACGCACCGGAGGCGCTGTAGTAGCCGAGCAGGTCCACCAGAGCGTGGATCGTTCCCGCGTTGTTCCGGATCCTGATCTTGCGGTCGGTGCCGACCGGGACCACAGCCATGACCGCGGCCGGGCGGGTCGGCGGGATGTTCAGGTTCGACGACGTGGGCAGGGTGTCGCCGTAGGCGGTGAGGAACGTGTGCGTCGAGGCGTCGACACCGGTCAGGTTCACCGCGACCGCGCTCGCCCCGGCGGGCAAGTCCGGGATGGTCAGGGGCACGATCTCGCCCGCGGTCAGGACCTGCGGGTGGCCGCCGGTCGGGCCGCGGGTGTCCAGCAGTCGCGTCGGAGTGGCGAGCGCGGTGTAGGCGTCGCCGCGGAGCCGCTGACCGATCCAGCTCGCGATGTCGTCGACGCGGGTCTCGGTCGCCCCTTGCCGGGTTTCCGTCGAGTCCAGGCAACCGGCCTGCCACGAGGTGTGGTGCACGGCGATCAATTCGACCGTGCCGTTGCGCTCACGAAGCGTCGGGCCGCCCGCGTCGCCCTTGCACGTGGTCGTCGTGGTCTGCGGGTTTCCGACGACCGCCAACGTGTTGGCGGTCATCGACTGGACCGAAACCGTCGCGCTGTGCAGTTTCCCGGGCACCCAGTCGACGTTGGTACGGCCATATCCGGCGATGCGCAACAACTCGCCCGTCGTGGGCGGGGAACTGCCGATGGCGACCGGGGCGATGTCGGCGATCGGCGTGGCCAGCTTCGCCAACGCCACGTTCCGGTCCGTCCGGAACAGCAGGTCGACCACGGACACGGCGTGGCCACCGGTGCCGTTCTGGTCGGCGCGGCCGACGATCGCCGTCGCGGCGACCTTCGGGGGACCGGCCTGCCCCGCGTTCTCCGGGAAGCAGTTCGCCGCAGTGATCACCCACTGCGGGGCGATCAATGCGCCACTGCACCCGTGGGCGCCCCCGACCTCCAGTTTCACCGCGAACGCGTAAGTGCCGTCCGCGACCGCGCCGCCACCGCTGACTGCGGCTCCCGGCACCGCGGCGAGCAGACCCGCCGCCGTGACGAGGGCGAGCAGTCCGGCGGCTCGCCGAAGTCCCGGGCGGCTCATGCGCACACCCGGAGTTCGAGCGCGGTGACCCCGCCGCCGGCCGGCACAACGGAAACACAACAAGTTCGCACGGTTCCCCCATGAACAGCTTTGCCGAGAATTGATGACGCCATCCCCGCGGTCGACCGACCCTTACCTGGTCGCATTGAACTCGATCAACGATCCGGGAGTTCCGGTGACGCCTTCGCCGATCGCGGTGAGTCCGTTCTTGCGAATCGGCGTGTTGTGGACGGACCCGTCTTCGGCGCGCCACGTTGCCACGACGTTGTAATCGTTTCCATACACCAGGAACGCCTCGGGCAGTTCCATCACGATCTGACCCTCGACGCCGACGATCTTAAAGCAGAAGAAGTTGCGGCCCTGCGGGAAGGCCGTGCTCTCGACTTTCAGCTGGTTCGCGTTGTCCGCGCACTCGACGAACAGGATGTGCCCGTCACCCTTCTTGAGCTTGATGCCGCGCTCGGCCTCGATGGCCGCGGCACCGGGGTAGTCGTAAGTCTCCACCAGCGACGGCTGAGAATCCTCGGCCGGTGCGGCGGCACCACCGGTCGCGGCGGCGGAAGCGCCGAGCAGTAATGCGCAGACGGCGCCAATCACACCGACAACGAGCGTGCGAGAACGAGCCCTCACCGGACCTCCCAGATCAGCGCACGCGGTCTTGGATGATCAACCGCACGCGGAACGCGCCCCAGTTGCGCCACCACCGTTCGGGCGCTGCCCCAGATAATGGGCCAACGGCGACCGGAAGCCAATCTTCTATGTCGTGCGTCACATTGTGTAACGAACCCGCACGTTTGCCAACGAAGGGCGTTTGCTCTATAGATTCCAGAAGGGGGAAATTGAAGACCTCGGCTAGGTCGGCAGTGGCCCCCTGCTCAACCAGCCAATGACTCCGGGGGTCCGATGAGACGAACAGAAATCGGCAGGCGGCTACGGCCATTCGGCACAGCCGTCATCGCGACCGCATTGGCTCTCGGCGTGGTGATCGCGCCGACCGCGTTCGCCCAGGACGAGGTCGTCGTTCCGCTCACCGATCGCATGAAGATCGTGCAGGCCATGCGCGCGGGTGGTCCCGTGGTCCAACGCACCGCAGAAGCCGCGCTGCTCGGGTCCGAGGCGGACGTTCGCGAGTACCTGGCCAACGGCAGGCAGACGGCGTCGGTGCACGACGACCGCCTGCGCGCGGCGCGGATCATCGCGATCAGCGGGCGCAAGGTCCGCGAAGCCGCCGCGCAGGCGCTGTCCGGAACGCCGGAGCAGCTCTCCGAGTTCCTGAAGAACGGCTGGCAGGCGCCGCTGGCGCAGGACCAGCGCGTCCAGATCACGCAGATCATGAACGCGGCCGGGCCCGTCGTCCGCCGCACCGCGAAACAGGCCCTGGACGGCACCGACTCCGACCGGCAGCTGTTCCTGCGTGTCAGCCAGTTCCCGGCTCGGGAGCAGGACAACCGGCTCAAGGTCACCCAGATCATGAACGCGGGCGGCGCCGAGGTGAAGCGCACCGCGGAGATCGCGCTGTTGGGCACGGCCGACGACATCCGCGAGTACATCGAGGTTGGTCAGCACGTCGCACGTGAACGCGACCAGGAAGTGCTGACCGTCTCCCAACTCGTCGAACTCGCCCGGGAAGCAGGCGCCACCGCGGCGCTGGAGACCGAGAAGGCGAAGGAGGCTTCCGAGCAGGCGGTGCAGGCCGCCGCGCTCGCGAAGGAAGCCGCCGAGCGCGCCGCGCGGGAGACCGCGGCCGCACGGGACAACGCGAACGAGGCTTCCGCTGCCGCCGGACGCGCGGCTGACGCGGCCAGTGGCGCCGCAAAGGCCGCCAACGTCGCGATCGGCGCCGCCGAGTCGGCGAACAACGCCGCTCGCGTCGCCGCCAACGCCGCGGCGCGGGCCGCGAGCGCCGCGACACTCGCGAATCACGCCGCGACGCGCGCCTCCCATGCCGCGGCTGCCGCGGCGACGAACGCCAACGACGCGTCGGCCGCACGTCAGGCCGCGCAGGCCGCGCGCGATGTCGCAGCGGGCGCGAAGCTCGCCGCCGACGCCGCGAACGCGGCGGGCAACGCGGCCATCGCCTCGGGCAACGCCGCCAAGGCGGCAGCGGCGGCAGCGGGTAACGCCGACGCCGCGGCGGCCGCGGAGGCCGCGGGGGGCACCGCGCCCCCCGCCGGGGCCACCCCCGCCAAGGCGGCAGGGGCGCCAGGGGGTAACCCCCACGCCGCGGCGGCCGCCGCGGCCGAGGCGGCGAACCAGTCGAACGTGGCGAGCGCGGAAGCGGCACGCGCCCGGAACGCCGCGGCTCAGGCGCGCCAGTACGCGCAGGCCGCCACGCGCGCGGCGAACGAAGCCGATGTGTTGGCCGCGCAGGCCGCGCAGGCCGCGTGGGAAGCACGTGACGCGGCAAACGCCGCCGCACAGCACGCCGAGAACGCGGCAGCCGCCGCCGACGAAGCAGCCGACCACGCCGGTGACGCGGCGGACGCCGCCCGCCGGTCGACCGATGCCGCCAATGCCGCGTCCGCCGCGGCGATCACGGCGACTTCGGCCGCCGAGCGGGCCTCGAAGGTCGAGGAGGCGGCGCGTGCGGCGGACCAGCAGCGACTGGTCACCACGACGGAGCTCAGGACCGCGGAGGCCGCCGCGGCCAAGGCGGAGTACGAGGCGCAGCCCGTCCCGCCGCGGCGGGACGACCTCGAAGACAGCCGAATCGACTCGGACACGCGCAGACTGCTCAACGAAGCGGTCGCACCGGACGCCGCGCGCGAGGTCACGGTGGCCAAGGGCCGCAAGGCGGCTTCCCGGATGATCCGCACCGGTGGCAGTTGGACCCGTGAGGTCGCGTTCGCCGCGCTCGCGGGCACCGAGGACGAGGTGATCGAGTTCGTCCGCAGGCAGCGCGCCGTCGCCGCCGAGCAGGACGACCGCTCACGCGTGTCGCACATCGCCGACAGCGGGGAGATTCCCACGCTCAGGACCGCGGCGGTCACCGCACTGGCCGGCGATGGCGACGCGGTGCGGTCGTTCCTCACCACCCAGCACTACGACGGCAAGTACACCGACGACCGGGTCAAGATCGCGCAAATCGTGAACGCGGGCGGCTCCGCGACCAGGGCCGCGGCGGCGCGCGCCCTCGAAGGCTCGGAACTGGACCAGCACGAGTTCATCCGCACGGGTCAGCACGTCGCCCGGATCCAGGACGAGAGGGCCGCGGCGGCGGCATTCCTCCCGGTGGCGGGGCAGCTGCTGACCGAGGTCGGCGCCGCGGCGCAGATCGCGCTCTCGGGACCGCCGTCGTACGTGACCGAGTTCCTCAACGTGGGCCGCTTCAAGGCCCAGCGCAGGGACAACGATGCGGCCACGCACGCGGCCAGGATCAAGGGCTACGTGGCCGACGCGGCGCAGATCGCGGCGACCGCGCAGTCCGACGCGGCGGAGGCGCAGCGCGTCGCGGCCGTGGCGCGCAATGCCGCCGCCGACGCCGAGCGTCACGCGCAGGAGGCGACGAAGCACGCGGCCCAGGCCGAGGAGTACGCCGAGGAGGCCGAGCAATCCGCGGTGGACGCGCAGAACTGGGCGGAGCAGGCGGCGGCTTCGGCACGCCAGGCCCGTGAAGCCGAGGCGTCGGCCCACCAGGCGGCGAGGGCGGCGGACAATTCGGCCGCGCAGGCCGAGAGCTCCGCGGCGAACGCCAAAGCCAGCGCGGCGCTCGCGAACACGTATGCGGCCCAGGCCCGTGCCTCGGCCGACGCGGCGGGCAAGGACGCGGCGGAGGCTGCAGCCCTCGCCTCGGAGGCGTTGCAGCTCTCGATCGACCTGAGGAACGCCGAGGAGCGGGAGCAACGCGCGCAGGACGCGGCGTTCGAGAACTACGAGGTACCCGACTTCATCAACGAGTTCGAGAACGGGACCGTCACGTTCTACCTCGACGGGCACTGCTACCTGAACGACGTGAAGCTGCCGACCAGGATCGGCACCGGCTCGTGCACCGGCCTCGTGCACGACTTCGACATCTGGCTCGGCTGGGACATCGGCAACGTCGACTTCGAGCGGTTGTCCGCTGACCCGCAGGCCGCCGCGATGCTGCTGAGGCTGTACTGCTCGGACCGCCCCGACGCGTGCGGGCCGGATTTGATCAACCAGTTGGTCACCGTGCCGGTGCCGATACGCATGATCGAAAACGGAGGCGGCAGCGGGTTCGGCAAGTCGATCGGCAGGCTGCTCGGCTGGGCCGCGCACATCCCGAAGTTCGGCAAGATCGCCGCCGGCCCCTTCCGGCAGAAGCTGAACAACATCGCCACGCACATCACCGAGCGCGACCTGCGTGCTGCGGCACGTGAGCTGAAGGGTGAGGTCGTCAAGCGCAAGCCCGACGGCACGCCGTGGGACCACGTGCACGAGGTCCGCGACGCGCAGAACGGCCTGTTGAACGTGATCAGGGAGTCGAAGAAGGTGCTCGACAACCCCGCTCGGAGCGCGGCCGAGAAAGCCGCCGCGCAGGCGGACCTGAGCAGGGCGAGTAGGATGCTGGACCTGTCCGAGCAGTTCGTGCCGAGGAAGTGACCATGAGCATTGACCTCGATGAACTCGTCGAGCGAGCCAAGGAGGGCACGGTCGGCAAGCAGGAGATCGCCGAAGTGGTGCGTGAGCTGGCGTCCACTGAGGACGAGTCCCGGGCGTACCGCCTCCTGTACGTCGTCGGCCGTTCGTCGGCGACGGAGCACGAGGATCTCGTGGCGGGCTTCCTGCGGGGGGATGACGCGGAACTCGCCAAGCTCGCCTTGCAGACCCTGTGCACGTTCTGGGGTCTGACCGAGTCCTACTTGGACTTCGTGCGCGCGTTCCTCGACGGCGTCTCCTGGGACTACTCGGGCGATGTCCAGCTGATCGCGGCCTCCGCGGCGGGCGAGCACCTGCGCGACCACACCGACACCGGACTCCTCGCGCGGCTGGTCGAGCTCGCGTACCCGGAGAACGACAACCCGGTGCTGCGGAGGATGGCGCTGGAAGCGCTCGCCCGCGGGCTCGGCGACCCCGACCGGGAGACGCTCCGCGCGGGCGGCGAAGACCGGGACGGGTGGGCGGCCCGCGTCCTCGCCCGCGCCGAGGACCGGCTCGCCGCCGAATAGCGCTCCACGGGCCTTCGGTTCCACCTCGGTGAGGTGGAACCGAAGGCCCGCGCTGAATGCCCGTGAAGCGGGTCGCCGTGGGAATTGCCGAGGTGGACGGCACTCGCACCGGAGACGTCCCCCTGTGGGGTGCCAGAACTCTGCTCTGGGCGCTGATCTGCGGCGATCGCGCACCACGCGTACTACACGTGTGGTGTGGCGCCACTACTGCTGCACCTGGTCTTCGTCCGGGTCGTCGGCTGGTTGGTCCTGCTCGGCCGGTCATCGGTGGCCAAGGACGTGGAGCTGCCGGTGCTGCGGCACGAAGTCGCCGTACTGCGCCGCACCAACCCCCGCCCGCGACTGGAGTGGGCGGATCGCGCGGTGCTCGCCGCGCTGGTGCGCCAACTCCCCCGGATGCTGCGCGAGCACCGATTGGTGACACCGGGCACCATCCTTCGACGGCACCGGCGCCTGGTCGCGAAGAAGCGGACCCACCCCCACCGCACCGACCGCCCACCGGTCAACGACGCCGTCGTGACGTTGATCGAACGGATGGCCCGGAAGAACGCCGACCAGGGCTACCGCAGGATCCAAGGTGAGCTGCTCAACCTCGGCCACCGGGTAGCCGCCCCAACGGTCCGCCGCATGCTCAAGCGCCTGCGGATACCACCCGCGCCCCAGCGCGACACCGACACCTCCTGGCAACGGTTCCTCCGCGCGCAGGCCGCAAGCATGCTGACCTGCGACTTCTTCCACATCGACTGCACCGTCACCCTCAAGCGCGTGTACGTGTTCTTCGTGATGGACATCGCCACCCGCTACGTCCACATCCTCGGCACCACCACCAACCCCGACGGTCCTTGGACTACCCAGCAGGCCCGCAACCTCCTGATGGACCTCGGCGACCGGGGCAGACGACTTCCGGTTCCTCATCCGGAACCGGACCGGCCAGTTCACCGCCTCGTTCGACGCCGTCTTCCCCGGCGCAGGCATCAAGGTCGTGAAAACTCCACCACGCTGCCCAAGAGCCAACGCCCACGCCGAACGGCCCGTCGGCACCATCAGACGCGAAGCCACCGACCGACTACTCATCCTCAACGAACACCACCTGCGAGCGGTCCCGGACCGCTACGCAGCCCACCACAACCACCGACGACCACACCAAGCACTCCAGCTCGCACCACCACGACCGGACCAACCGATCACGAAGCCGCGCTGCACCTCGATACGCCGCCGACCAGTCCTCGGCGGCCTCACCAACGAGTACGAACCCACAGCCGCCTAACCGCAGGTCAGGCCACATGGCTGACTTTTGGAACCCCACAGGAGTGGACCACGCAGCAGGCCAGGAACCTCGCCGCCGACCTCGGACACCGGACGCAGTCCCCGCACTTCCTTCTCCGCGACCGCGACGGCAAGTACAGCCAGACGTTCGACACCGTCTTCCAGGCCGACGACCTACACGTGATCAAGAGCGCACCACAGGCACCCCGGATGAACGCCCACTGCGAACGGGTCATCGGCACCATCAGACGCGAACTCCTCGACCACATCCTGATCACCGGCGAAGCCCACGCACGACACGTCCTCAAGACCTACGAAGACCACTACAACCGGCACCGACCCCACCAGGCCCGCGACCAACTACCACCCGAAGCCCTACAGCACCCCGCCGCAGCACACGACCTCGACACCCAAAGACCGTACCGCACCCGCATCCTCGGCGGCCTCATCAACGAATACAGACACGCCGCCTGACCAGCAGCGATGACTTTTCGAGCGGCACACGATCCCGGAACTCCCGTCGTTCGTCGGTCAACCCACCACCCTGCGCGTACCGCATCCCACCGGCATGCCGCGATGACCAATACATGCCAGCAGCCAGCGACAACACGAATTGAAGATCAGTAAGTGCTTCCGGAAGACTCTCCGATCCAGTCAGGCGCTGCCCCTATGGCATTCACCAACCCATCGGCTAGCGCAAATGCCTGCTCTCGAAAAAACCCAATTCTTTCGTAGAATACCTCTTCAGAGGGTATCATGACTGGAGCGGAAACCAATGCAGCAAACAGCACGTGAATCTCGCCGAGTTGGAACTCTGAACTTGATCCGGCAGCTTTCTTCACCATTCGTGCAGCGCTTGGACGATCGACACCGAGGCGCACAACCGAAGAACTATCCCCATCGGGACGATCGGCGTGGAACATCAGCGTCTCGCAGATCAATTGCTTCTGCGCCTCCGTAAACCGCAAGAGGACTCCACTGCGAGTCTTCGTGGCTGCAACTTTTATCCTCATGGCGTCACATACCTCCCACTTTCAAATGCACCCTGACCGTACCTATAGCCGTGAATATTGCGACCAGTCGTCACAATCAGCACACCTAGATTGGAATCGTACGCCACACGCGATCCAGTCCTAGTATCTGTATGCGTCATCCTTCCTCGCCACGACGCAAAATAGGAAGCCAAAGCGTGGGGGTCATGCCCGATACCAGGAAGATCGTGATCCGCTGCAGTAGAGGATCCGTCATGCATCCTCCGCACCTGGTAATCGACACCATCGGCTACATCCGGACCGTGCGCACCATCTATCCGATCATAGGTGTCGTCATCGAGCCCACCATGAGCGGGATCCCTTCCATTGCAGTTGTGAACAAGGACCGGCGTGGCCCCTGCCAGGACATAGTACGTGTGGACGCTATCAACCGTGAGGTTGTACGTCCGCAGGTTGGCAGCGTAGTGCCGTGCGCCGGTGACAATCGCCCGTCCGTTGCCGGGTGTGGCGAGTTGTTCGTCTGCAGTCAGGTCGTCCGCGTCTTCCCAGACATCCTCACCGGCGTTGTAGAAGGGGTGGTGGGCGGTGGCGCGGATGGTCTTCGGACCGTCCGGTGTTGCGACGGTGAGGTCGACGTAGTCCTTGTCAGCGTCGGTGACGTGGACAGCCACCACCTTATGCGCTTCGAGGTTCTCGCCACCGGGTTCGTTGTTGGCTACCTCGTCGCCGACCTCGATCTCGTCGATGCGTTTGGTCGTGCCGTCGGCCATGAGCACGTGGGTGTCGCCGGTGAAGCTGTTGGCGCACTTGACCGCGGTCTTGGCCTCGTCTGCGCTGTCGACGAGCTTCTTGCCGCCCTTGGCGAGTTTGACCAGGCCTGCGGCGATGCCGAGGATCGGCACGGCTGCCGCGCAGGACAGGGCCGCGTCGCCGTATTCGCCGTGGCGGGCGTGAATGCCGCAGTTCGCGGCGTCGGCCGCGTCGCCGATTGCGGGCACGAGCGTGCCGATGGCGTCGATCAGAAGCTGCAACTTCTCCCGGGTCATGCCCGGATTGCACCCCGGACACGCCGGGTAGGTAGGCGCCGATCCGGTGCTGGTTCCGGAACCGCAGGGCATCGCGGCGTAGCTGCTGTTGTAACAGCCCTGCTGGGGCGCTGGCGCGGTCGAGTTGGTGACCGACACCGTGGTCGGGGCGGGGCCGGTGTTGTCGTGGCGGAGTCCGTTGGTCGTCCGCTTGCCGTTGCACACCCCGTCGGGGCACATGTAGGACGCCAGGCCCGCGGGGTCGGTGAAGGTGAGCGGGTTGTTGTTGGCGTAGGCGTAGCCGTGCATGGACTGCGGGTCGGTCAGGTCCATGAGCGGGTCGACGGAGATGAACCGACCCAGTGCCGAGTCGTATTCGCGGGCGCCCAGGTGGATGAGGCCGGTGTTGTCGACGGTGCCGCCGACGAAACCCTTGTCCAACTGCTGGGGCCAGGTGCCGTTGCCGCCGCGCACCTCGCCGAAAGGCAGGGTGCGGCGGATGCCGACGGTCTGGGCGGGGTTGTTGGCGATGGTGATCTCGGCGGTGCCGTGGCGGTCCGCGGAGATCCAGGTTATGCCACCCACCGGGGACTGGTTGTAGACCCGCATCGCGATTGGCTGACCGAGGTGGGTGTAGTAGCGGGTGCAGGTCTTGACGCCCGAGGTGGAGACGCGCAGTTCCTGGCCGGGCAGGTACAGGGTCCGGCCGCCCGGGTCGCGGCGGATCAGGCGTTGGCCGTCGGCGTCGTAGGTGAAGGAGGTCTCGCCGGAGGTGTCGGTGGAGGTGGCCAGGTGGCCTTCGCGGTCCCAGGTGAGGGTCTGGGTGCCGTTGGTCGAGGGGCGTGAGGTGGTGTTGCCGGTCGCGTCGTAGGTGTAGGCGGCGGTGCGGGTGCCGGTGGTGTCGGTGGTGGAGGTGCCGGCGACGGCGTGGGTGCCGGGCTTCGGGGTGTAGGTGGTGGTTCGGTCTCCGCTGGTGGTGCCGTGCTCGACCAGCGTGGTTCGGTCACCCGCGGCGTTGTAGGTGTAGGAGTGCCGGTACTTGGCGGGACCTCCGAGGCCTGTGGTGGTCGGGTTCTGGGTGCAGTCCTTGGACGCCGGGGTCCAGGCTTCGGTCAGGCGTTGCAGGTGGTCGGTGCGGAAGCACTGGGTGTCCCCGCTGACGGTGTCGGCGGCCTTGGTGAGGTTGCCGTAGGGGTCGTACTCGTAGTTGACCTTGGCGACGTCGTTGGGGGCGAGTTGTTTCGAGGTCCAGATCTGCTTCAGGCGCCGGGTGGTGGTGTCGTAGTCGCGGACGATGTCGACGGTGTTGCGGTCGCTGTGCAGGGTGTAGGCGGCCAGCTCGCCGAAGGCGGTGTAGGTGGTGGCGGCGACGAAGTCGGTTTCGTAGGTGCCGTAGCCGGTGCGCACGGCCGTGAGTTGGCCGAGGCTGTCGTAGCGGTAGCCGAGCGTTTCGCGCTTGAGGTCGGCGACGGCGGGGATGCGCGAGGAGGACGGTGCGCCGGCGGCGCCGTAGGTGTTGACGTAGTTGTAGCTGCCGGCCAGGCCGCCCTCGACGGCGGGGATGGTGTAGGTGGTGCTGATCGGGCTGCCGTGGTGGTTGAAGCTGAAGTGCTCCTTGGTGTAGGCGTCGGCACCGATCCAGCGGGTGGACTTGATCTGGTGCCCGTAGAACGTCTCCCCGCTGGAGAGGGTGTCGTAGGTCCACTCGGCCCGCAGGGGTCCGGTGGTGGTGTCGTCGCGCGTGCTGGTCCTGCGGCCGAGTACGTCGTAGGTGTGGGCCAGGGTCTGGCCGCGGCTGTCGGTGGTGGAGGTCAGCTGTCCGGCGTCGTCGTAGACCGACGTCGTGGTGCCCTTGTCGGGGTCGAGGGTGCGGATCTGTCGGCCGCGCAGGTCGTAGTCGTATTCCCAGCGCTTGCCGCCGGGGTCGACCACGGTCTTGAGCCGGTCCAGCCGGTCGTAGGTGTAGGCGATCTTGTCGAAGCCGGTGGCGCTGCCCGCGGCGGCTCCGGCGTGGTAGTGCCGCAGCTCGGTCGTGCGGCCCAGGGTGTCGGTCAGGCTGGAGGTCACCACGCCACCGGCGGGCGGTGTCACGTCGACGCGGTCGCCGGCGTAGGCGGTGGTGGTGCGGTGCACGAGTTCACCCCCGGGGCTGGCGACCGGGGCGTTCTTCTTGAGCGCCTCCTCGACGACGCGGCCGGCGCCGTCGTAGGCGGTGGTGACCTGGCTCGGGACGACCTCGGGGGGCTGGGTCGACGGCACGTACAGCTGGGCCGCCGGCGGTTTCGTGCCGAGGTAGGGGTTGTTGACGCGGGCGACCCGGCTGGCGCTGTCGTAGAACGTGTCGGTCACGACGGCGTTCTGGCTGCCGCCGGAGGCGTCCAGCCGTTGGGTCTGGCGCGGTCGCAGCAGGCTGTCGAACACCTCGTGGGTCGTGGTGTAGGCGGCTGCGGCGTTGTAGGTCTGCGTGGTGGTCACGGACGGCGCGGTGCGGCGGACCGAGTAGGAGTACTTCGTGGAGGGGTTCCCGCTGGACCGGAAGTGGCCGGGTTTCCAGACCGCCGTCACCCGTCCGAGCGGGTCGTAGTCGACCTCTGTCAGGTGCTGGTTGGGGTCGACGATCAGAGTGGGCGAGCCCCAGGCCGGTTGCAGGGTCGTGGTGGTGACCCAGCCGGCCGCGTTGGTCGTGGTGGTGCCGGTGACCGGACCACCTGCCGTCGGGGTGTAGGCGGTCCTGCTGGTGCCCTTGAGGTCGGTGACCTTCGTGACGCGACCGTAGGCGTCGTACTCGCCGACCGCGTCGGTCAGGTACGTCGAGGTACCGCCGGTGTGGGACTTCAGCGACTCGACCTTGGTGATGTCGCCCTTGACCGGCGGCACCCCGAGGCCCTGGTTGTCGTAGTAGGTCCTGTCGTCGGAGACGACGTCGGCGTCGGGCACACCGGCGGCCTGGGCTGTGGCGCAGTCGACGGTGAAGCCGCGTTTGCGCGACACCGCGCCGACGAACCACGTCCCGGTGTCGCGGGCGTAGTCGATCAGCTCGCACTTCTCGTCGCCGGGCACGGCGTCGTCGCCGCGGTCCTCGCTGCGGACGGGGTCGCCGTAGGTGTCGTCGAAGGTGGTGTGGACGCTGGTGGTGCGGTGACCGCGACCGGCGTCGAGCGCGGTGCGCGTGTAGGTGGCGGCGATGCCGGTGTGCCGGGCGTGAACGGTGCTGTCGTTGACGGTGCGGCTGGCCGTGGGCGGGGACTGCCAGGGCTGTGTGACGGTGGCGGAGACCTCGGCGCCGCCGGGGCCGTTGTAGACGATCTCCTCGCGCGGGGTGCCGGCGAAGGCGTCCTCGTCGACGGCCTCCGGGGCTGAGCCGATCGCGATGGCGGGCAGGACCGCGGGTCGGGTGCCGGTGGGGAGTTTGTCGCCGTGCATGCCGCGGAAGTAGCGGGTCTGGGTGGAGGTGCGTTCGGCGTCGCGTCCCTTGGTGACGCGTACGGTGTCGTAGCCGCGCCACACCGACCAGGTCAGGTCCTCGGCCTCGGCAAGGCCGTCGTCGTCGGCGTGGCGCCAGGCCGGGTTGCCGACGTAGTCGTAGTGCGTGGGCACGGAGGTGCCGCCGCCGGTCATGTCCGTTTCGAGGATGTCGGTGACGACGTACTTGTGGAAGTAGTCGAGGATGGGGTCCTGGTTGCCCTCCGGGGTCCAGCGGACCGGGTAGCAGCGCAGGGCGTTGTCGTGCAACGCGGTCGCGTTCGGCATCCGGGAGCCGGGCACGCAGTCGGGCTGGGAGTATTCCACGTCGAGCCGGCCGCCGGTTTCGCTGATGACCCTCTTGACGCGCCACCACTTCATCGCGGCGTGCTGGTCGGAGTGGGTGTCGACGCGGTTGGACAGCTGCACGCCCTCGAAGGTGATGTCGGGGACCGTGGCGGAGCCGCCGACCAGGCCCTCGTGCGCGATCTTCTCCAGCCACAGCCCGGCGCGGGTGCCGTCACCGGGGTCGGGGAAGGAGTGGGTCAGCGTCCACTTCTCCACCGGGTTGCCGCCGATCTTCGTGGTCACCGCGGCGAGGCGCTTGGTGGTCCAGAACGTCGGGGAGCGGGTGGTGCAAGGGCTCGCGGTGCACTCCCGGTCCCAGGGCACGTCCGGCCAGTGCTGGGCGTCGTGGACACCGCAGTCGGCCAGGCACCGGTCGGCGGTGTCGAACACGACCTGCATGGGCGCGTTCTCGGTGCGGTCGGTGCGGGTGCCGTAGTCGATGCGCTGGAGGTGGGAAGCGCGGTCGTAGGTCGCCAGGTCGGTGGTGGAGCCGTTGCGGGCGTACTTGTTGGTTTCCTTGCCGTAGGTGTAGGTCATGGTGTTGTCGTGCAGGTCCACGACGTGGTCCAGGTTCCACCGGTAGGCCTGGGTGCAGAAGGACGCGGCGAAGGTGCCCGCCTTGCACGGCTCGCCCGCGTGGTTGCCCGCCACCGGGACGGCGAGGGTGGACTGGGTGGCGCGGCCGAACCAGTACTGCGTGCCCGTGGTGGTGGTCACGACCCAGTGCTCACCGCCGTGGACTCCGTTGCCCGCGCCCGTGCGGCGCTCGACGAACGTGCCGTCGTCGTTGCGCAGGTGCCAGCGGTTCGGGTTCGTGCCGTCCTTGATCAGCTCACCGGCGCGGCCCTCCATCGACAGCGTCGCGTTGTCGGTGGCCCAGCAGCGGTCACCCGTCTTCACGGTGTTGAGCGCGCCGTCCTCCATGTCCTCGGAGCAGGACTTGTACTTGCGCTCGATGAAGTTGTTCGCGAACTCGAACCCCTCACCGATCCAGGACGGCTGGTTGTTCGACGCGGCCATGCGGCCGTCCACGCTGGACGAGGAGTACGACAGCGCGAGCGACGGGGTGGGACCGCCCAGTGACGGCGGCACCCGCATGGAGTAGTTCCAGGTGAACTCACCGGTGTTGCCGCCGGCCGCCCAGGTCGCCGACGGGGACAGGCTGGTCGCCGTGAACGTCCCGGAACCGCTGGACGTGCCGGCGGTCAACGCCATCAGCGCACCGGCTTCGGGAGTCGCGTGCGAGGCCATCACCACGCCGCTGCCCGTGTCGTTGTACGACGGGACGACCTCGCCGCGGCACTTCGGTTCATCCGGTGTGGACAACGCGCAGTCCGGCAGCCGGACCAGCTTCAGGCGCGCGGCCCAGTCGCCGCCGTAGGCCCACCGGAACCGGGAGTAGTCGACCTCGACCTTCGCGCCACCGGACACCCGGAACAGCAGCCCTTCGATCCCGGCCGCCCGTGTTCTCTCCCGGTCGAACGTCTCGACCTTCGCCTTCCCCCCACCCTTGTCCGTGGTGGTGACGCGAACCGGTCGCCTGTTCGCGGTTTTGGCTTCGGCGGCCGACACCTCGACGGTGCCCGCGTCGGGCCACACCGGCGCCGGTGCGCTGAACGGAGTGCCGGTCCGCACCTGCTGATCCGGGACCGGAGACGCCCACGCGCCCTCGACCGGTCGCTCCCGCTGCGGCTTGGGCGACTGGTACGGCGCCGCCGCAGCGGGCAGCGCCGTGACCAGGGTCGAGGTGAGGGTGGCGACGAGCATGACGGCCAACCCGCGACGGAAGTTCGCTGTGCGCATCACATGTCTCCCAGTGGTGATCAGCCGAAGAACGCTCGGGCGGGTTCGTGCCAGCCGTGGCCGACCTGGGTGCTGCCCCCGTAGGGGAAGCCGTTGAGGCCGTTGGTGTTGAGGTAGGACCAGACGGTGCCGTCCGGGCGCACCGCGATGATCTCGGCACGCCCATCGCCGGTGAGGTCGGCGAAGCGGGTGCGGGCGGGTTCCCAGTCGATGCCGATCTCCTGGGGTTCGTCGAACGTGCGGTAACCCAGCCCGGACTGGTTGCGGTAGCCGGAGACGGTGCGGTCGTCGTTGACGGTGATGAACTCGGCCCGGTGGTCGCCGTCGACGTCGGCGAAGCGGACCCGGTCCGGGGAGTGGGAGGTCACCGCGACGATCACCGGGGTGGTGGAGAACGCGGTGGACCGCCCCAGGGCGTTCAGGCCGTAGAGGTTGCGGTAGGCGCGAACCCGGCCGTCGGAGTCCAGCGAGATCCGCTCGGCGCGGCCGTCGCCGTCGAGGTCGGCGAACCGCAGGCGGGCCGGGTCGGTGGAGGACGCGGTGCCCACCAGGATTCCGGTGCCGAAAGGGAAGCCGTTCATGCCGTTGACGTTCGGGTAGGCGCGGATCGTGCCGTCGGTGTTCAGGCCGATGATCTCGGTGCGGCCGTCGCCGTCGAGGTCGGCGAACCAGGTGCGCTCCGGGGTCCACCCCCAGCCGATGTGCTGGGCCGCCCCGGGGTAGCTGCCGTTGACGTTCTGGAACGCCCAGACGTCGCCGCCCGCGTCGACCCAGATGATCTCCGCGCGGGCGTCGCCGGAGACCGAGGCTCCGGTCGGCGCGGTCGTGGTCAACGGCGCGCCCTCCAGGACGCCCTGGTGCACCTTCAGCTCGTCGATATCGCCGAACCAGTAGGCGCCCGCGCTGCCGCGGCCGACCGACAGCACTCCGGTGGAGTTCCAGCCGACCACGCCGGTGGCCGTGCCCTGCAGCACGTCGTTCACCCACAACCGCAGGGTGCGTGTCGAGGCGTCGTAGGCCGCGGTCAGGTACGTCCAGGTGTTGACCGACGCGTTTGCCATCGACGTCGCCCGCCACCACGTGGTGGGGTTGCTCGGCGCGTTGGGCATCTCGGCCACCCATTTCGCACCGTCGTAGCGCAGGGCGAACGGATCGATCCCCGACGGGCCTCGCTGCACCATGATCGTTCGTTGCGCACCGGACTCGGCCAGCCGCGCCCACACGTCCACCGAGAAGGACTGGTCGGTGTTGAGGACCTGCTCGCCGCTGTTGGCCGAGCCCGTTCCATTCAGGTGCAGGCCACCCTCCCGGACACCCAGTCCCCAACTCGCGCCGGGTGCGAGCGTCAAGGCGAGGTCATGGAGGTAACGGGAGGTGTCGTGGGCGGTCGTGCCAAAGGTCTCGTTGAACTTCCACTTGCCAACCGTGCTCGCTCGCTCGGGGTCGACGAGGGTCTCCGCCTCCGGGTGCGTCAGCGTCCGGTCCCACGCGCGCACGTCGAGCAGCTCGCCGGTCCACGCTTCCGCTGGGGTGCCGTTGAGGAGGCGTCGACCGACCCACAGCTCACCTGACGCGTCGAAACCCGTGGTGGCCACGTCGATGGTGCGTTGGAGCGCGCCGTCGACGTAGAGCCGGACTTCGCCGTTGAACGCGTCGTAGGCGCCGATGAGGTGCGTCCAGACACCACGTGCCGCCGGGACGTCGGACCGCGCCGTCCGGTGTGCAGGGCTCGCGGTGTCGGCTTCGGCTCGCGAGAACACCCACTTGCCGTCCACGCCGTCGTAGCCCAGGCGGAACGCCGCAGTGGTCGTGCCCTGCTGGCTGATCACCGTACGGCTGCCCGTGGTGCCCGGCGCGAGCTTCACCCACGCCGATACCGAGAACCCATCGGTGGTGTCGAGGAGCTTGGGCGTCACGCCGAACCCGGTGCCGGCGAAACCGGCCGCCGCCTCGCCGCCGACCGTCTGACCCGGCAGACCTGGGACGACACCCGTCAGGACCAGGTCACGCCCGTTCCCGGTCACGTCGTAGGCGGGATCGTCGCCGAACATCCACTGCCCGATGTGGTCGACCGCTCCGGCGACGGTGAACTGGTAGGTGCGTTGGCTGGTGCGTCCGGCGCGGTCGATGGCCTTGACGTAGAGGGTCTTGGCTCCCGCCGAGGGCGGGGTCCAGCGCACCGACACCGCCGCGCCCGGCGACGGTGCCGACACCGTCCTGGAGGGCGGGTCGGTGAAGCCCCAGCGGTAGGCGACGACGTCCGGTGAGCTGGTGAAGGTGAAGGTGTCGGCCACCCCGAGGGAGCCGCAGCCCTCCGGCGGGCACCCGGTCGGCTTGTAGACCTGCGCCGTCACCGCTGGTGCGGTCGGGTCGGTGAGGTCGACGGTGAACTCGCACCACCCCGTCGGGTTGGTCCAGGCGGTGCCGTCGGAGGCGGCGGCGCGGTAGGCGTAGACGCCGTCGGCCAGGCCCACGCCCGCGGTCGGGGTGGGTGCGGGGCCTTCGCCGGTGCCGACGACGCCGGGGTAGAGCAGCCAGCGGTTGCCCTGGCCGGGCACGTGGGCGATCAGGTCCGGTGCCGGGTCGCCGGTGGTGGTCGGGGTGACCGCGGCGGTGGCGTTCTGCCAGCCGCCGTTGCCGATCAGGTGGCGGAAGGGCGTTCCGGTGTAGGGGGAGCGGGTTCCGCTGCCGGGGTAGAGCCACAGCTTGCCGTCGCCGTCGGTCACCGCGTGGATGTCGGGGTTGCCGTCGCCGGTGCGGTCGGCCACGCCGTAGTAGCGGAAACCGGTCCACCCCTCCCCCAGGTAGGTACGGTTCCACGTGGTGCGGTCGGCACGGGTGCCGTCACCGGGGAACAGGTAGAGCAGGCCGCTGGAGTCCAGGCGCGCGATGAGGTCGGGGTTGCCGTCACGGTCCCAGTCCGCGACACCGGCGAAGGTGTAGCCGCCGAAACCGGAACCGATCCTCACCGGCGCCTGCGGTGCGGTTCGCGTGCCCTGGCCGGGGTAGAGCAGCAGCTCGCCGGCGGGGTTGCGGGCGAGCAGGTCGGGGTTGCCGTCGTTGTCCCAGTCCGCGATGCCGGCGATCGTGTAGGGCGACCAGCCGCCGCTGCCGATCCGCACCCGCGCCCCGAGCCGGGTGCCGTCGCCGGGGAACAGGTACAGCACGCCCGCGCTGTCCCGGGCAATGGCGTCGGCGTGCCCGTCGTCGTCCCAGTCCCCCGCCGCCAGCAGCGTGTCCGAGCCGTCCAGCACGCCCGAGGGCAGTCCGGCCGGTGTGGGCGGGGTGGCGTCGGCGGTGGCTCCGTTGGACAGCGGGTAGCGCTCGGTCGTCCACAGGATCGGGGCGTGCGAGCCGTCCTCCCGCACCCGCGCGACGTCGAAGCGGGCCAGCAGACCGTCGGCCGCGTCGTTGTCGCTCACCCTCGCCCGCAGGGTCGGGGTCGCGGTGGGCACGAACGGCCGCCCCGCGCCGGTCGCGCACGCCCGCCCGTCGGCGGTCAGCGAGTCCGGGGTGTTGGCGGGGGTGTTGTAGTCGATGGCCAGCACCGGGGTGGCGGCGTTGAACCGCTTCCACTGGTTGACCGTGCCCTCGTCCCACGCGCGCAACCCCATCGTGAGGAAGCTCCACTGGTTCTGCACGCCGCGCCGCACCATGTGGGTGACGTCGAACTCCACGTCACCGCTGCCCAGGCAGCCGTAGGCGGCGTCCGCGCGGCGGTTGGCAGGGGCCGAGGCGGTCCAGGCGTCGTCCCACCAGGGCTGGTTGTTCCAGGTCGTGGCCGGGCTGATGTCGTTGGTCAGCCACACCCCCGCGTTGCTTTCGGGGTTGCACGTCCAGGTCCACTGCTGCTGCAGGCGGAACGACGCCCCGGAGACCACCGTGCCCTGCACCTGCGACAGGTCCATCCGGAAGAACGACCGCACCCGGTACTGCGCGCTCAAACAGGTGTTGGACTCACTGATGCTGTCGCACGTGCGCCCCGCACCCGCCCCGCCCTTGAGGTCGGAGTAGGTCAGCGCGTTGTTGTTCTGCCAGAACGACGTCCCCGCCACGTCCGAGCGCTCCAACACCGTGGTCCACGCGTTGTCCCGGATCCGCCCCGTCCACGGCGGGTCGATGTAGACCGGGTAGTTCGTCCCCGGATCGGCCAACATCGCGCTGTCGGGCACCACGGTCACCTGACCGTCCTCGACGCTGACCGGCATCGCCACCCGACGCGGTTCCACCGGCTCCGCCACCGCCGCTCGCGCCTGGGCCGGGGCGGAGTCCCACATCATCGGCACCGGCGAGGTGAACACGACCTCCCCCGCGGGGTCCTGGGCCACCAACCCGCCCGCACCGGACTCGGACACGCTGACCCCGCTGGTGGACAGGTCGAACCGCACCGCGTCCAACACCGGGTGCTCCGCGGCCTCCCGCGTTTTGACCACCAACACCTGGGAGAACCCCAACGCCGAGGCGGTGAACCGCAGGTCCACCCCTGGCAACACCTCCGGATAGGTCACGCTCGGCCCCGACAACACCGGCTCCGGCAACGCCCCACCCGGCCAGGTCAACGCCACCTCGCGGTCACCGTCACGCAACCGCGCCACCGGCCCCGACCCGCCACCGGAGAACTCCGCCGGCAACACCGACGCCCTCGGCACCACCGAACCCTCCGCCGACACCTCCAACGTCACATCGACCGGCGTCCACGCACCGTCCGCACCGCGCGCCCAACGAGGCTCGGCCGACTCCTCGGTCGTGTAACCACCCTCCGGACGGGCGAAGGTCTGCGCGGTCTCCGTACGAGCACCCAGGATCTCCACCCTGGCACCACACCGACGCGCCGCCTCCCCCGCCACAGGCGCATCCTGCTCAACGGTGGTACACGGAGGAGACTCGGCGGCCGCCACCGACGGCGTCACCGCCACCACAGTGGACAGCAGCGCCATCGACACGACAGGGATCACAGCGCGCAGCACAAAGCCGCGCGCCGCCAAGCGGCGAGCGTGCACAGGTGGTTCCCCCCAAGGTCAGCGCGCGCCCCCCGACGACACGCAACCCATCAGCCGCTGAAGCATGCACAACCACCCACAGCCGACCACAGCACCAAACGGGTGACAAACGATCACATATGCCCCACCGGGGGTGATCCACACCACGAACAAGCACGTAGGCCCCCAGCAGAAGACCACCACTCGGCCGAGTGGCACGCCAACGGGTCAACGACATGCCCACCGACGCCAACACCGACGACCGATTGCTGAAGCAGAAGACCGGCACCCTCGTGGTCCGCAGCCAGGAAGACAGCCCTGGTGAAGCCGCGCCACAGCACCGACGACATGCGCGAGACCACCCTCAGAAAGATGGCAGCCCCCTCACCGGCATCCACTGATCAGACCGGGCCGCCACCCCCAAGCTGCCCACCGTCAAACCGGAACCCGACCCATACTCGGCCCCGCTCATCGAGGCCCCGGCCTACCGCGACACCACGCGATCCAAGACCACCACACCGACCAAGAACCTCAGACGGCATCCACACGGGCAAAGCGATACAGTCTCACCGCACACCGCACACCGCACACCGCACACCGCACACCGCGAGTCGCCTTCAGCCGAAGCCGAAGACGCGACCACTTGACTAACCGATATGCTGCGGACTCCTCCCCCAGAATTGCCCAAATCATGACCTGACCCGTGAAAATGCTAAATCAGCAGGTGGCGACGGTGCAGTTGAACACACTTCATTGCAGCCTGCTCCGGTTCATTCTCCTTGAATCCTCCCAATCACCTCCCGTCTTCCTCCCATAGCGAGCTCGTGCCGGCCGCTACGGCCTTCGAACACATGTACGCAGATATAAGAGCTGCCAAGCCGACTTTCCCCACATGGTCAGGTCACGAGCATGGTGCTGTGGTGTCGGCACCTTCGGGGAGCAGGTCCAACTCCTCGGAACTGAAGTCGCGTGAGGCCGCCTGACACAGGCGGGAGAACCACACGGCAGCGTCGAGGGGCATCTTGGTGGCGCTGACATTGTCGAGGACGATGAGCGAGGAGCCGTCGAACAGGTGGACGCTCGGCCTGAACCCGTCCAGCACCAGGTTCGCCGTCTCGCGACCTTCCGGTTGCCGCCAGAAGTGGGTACGGACGGTCGCCCCGTACTGGGTCTCTACTCCCACCAGCAACCCGGTGTCGCTGAAGCCCTGGATGGCATACACCTCATTGGCCGGGATGCTGCTGATGCGGTGGCCGGTCTCAGCGTTCCACACGTCGATACGCCCCGCCCTTGTCACGGCAGCCAAGTGGGTGCCATCCGGCGAGAATTGAGGCTGGAATGAGATGGCGCCGATGTCGTCGTGACGAAGGTTGGTGCCGATCTCAATACGGGGCTTCCTTGTCCGTAGGTCCCACAAACGCAAAGTTCCGTCGCCGTGCACGACCGCGATCTCGTCTGGACGGTCTGGACGGACAGTGAGCATGTTGTAGCCAGCGAGCCACTCACGATCCACTTGGTCTTCCGCAAGGTCGAGCGGTTCACCGATCATCGCTCCGGTTTCGACGTCCCAGGTGGTCACCTTGGCGAGGTAGGAGGTGACCAGCCTGTTGCCTTCGATGGCGGAGGTAGAGGGAGTGAAGGCGTAGCGCTGGTCCGGGACGGAGCCGATGTCGGCAGTGGGCAGATCGAATCGGCGGTGTAGAACGAGTTCGGGATATGAGAACAGCGAAACGGTGCATGCGCTGCCTCGGCGACTGGTCACCTCGAGCCAGTCACCGACGAAGCCAGCCGCGTACAAGCCGTGTCCTTCAGGCAGGGCCGATGCGGGCAGGCGGGCTGCTTCCTCGCCGGTCGTGTAGTCGATTACGGATGCGTCATCACCGTCGATCCGTGCTACAAATTTGTCGTGAATGTGGGTGACGGTGCTCCACCCTGCTTTCGGCTGCGGCAACGCGGGCGGCGGATTGCGGTAGCGGACCAGGGACCGGCCGATGGCCGCGATGACTCCTGGGTTTCCGGAGGCGTCTTGGAACGTGGCGATCAGTCGCATGCGAGTCGTCCGGTCCTCGTCCGGCTCCGGCCTGAGAAGCGGAGGGGTGGCGAGGGTGCGCGATTCACCGGTGTCGATGTCTATGATCTTGATCCTGGTGAAGTCCGTCGCGTCGTCGCCGAACGGACGTTCAACCACGAAATTCGCTTGCGATTCAAGTCGGGCGTTGCTGCAGCTCTCCACCCGGATCGTATGTCGTGGCGCGCTGCTCGCCGTGTCGAAGACCGAGAGCCGATAGGGGCCCGGCGCCTCCGGATCGTTGTTGCACGTGTAGTAGTTGGCGCCCAGGCGGGCAACCACGCTGCCTGCCGGCAGGACGGCGCGTTCCGCACCTGTAGCCAGGTCGTGCACTGAGATCGTCGCGTTCGGGTCCTCGCCGCTCACCGTGTTCGGGTTCCTCAACGCGGACTTGCGCAGCAGCACTTCGTTGTTGTGCAGCCATGCCGTCGTCACGTTCGTCGGGTCGAGGCTATGCGGTAGCGCTTCCTGGGTCTCCACGTCCCACAGCTCGATCCGGCCCGCACCCACCCAGACCATCCGCCTGCTTGCGGCGTCGAACTGGAGTTTCTGGTTGGTGCTGGGCGGTCCTTCGCGCAGGACGATCGGCGTTGCCTGCTGCCGTACGTCCCACAGCAACAAGCGAGTCTCATCACCGGCCACCAGCCAGCGGCCATTCGGGCTCAACGCGTACTTGGCCTTCGCCGGGGTATCGGAAGGGTTCCAGCGCCGGGGTTGGTCCTGGGCCAAGCCCGTCACAACCGATATGCCGTCCCCGTCCATGAGCAACGCGGTGTCGCCGTCCGAACTCACATCCAGCCCTTGCAGGTTTTCGTTCATCAGGTTCGCGAACACCCGGTCCGCCTGTGCCAGCCCTGGGTACTGCTTCAACAGGACCGCTCGGGCTTCTGCGCTCTCCGGGTCTGCGCGGTAGGCGGCCAGTGCGAGTTGGAGCGCGGCGGTGGGTGCGCTGTGCTGCCTGCTCACCGATTCGGCGGCCAGTACCCGTGCGGTGGCTTGTGCGGCCTGTCTGGCCAAATCGTCGCCACGGCGCTGGGCAAGACCGGCCAGTACCGCCACGACCAGCAGCAGCACGGTGAGCACGGCGATGACTGCCTGCAGCCGTCGTACCGAGCGTCGACGCTGGGTACGGCTTGCGGCCAGGTATTCGCGCTGCTCTGGGGTCAGCTCGGCCGGGTTCCATTTGTCAGCTTGGGCGAGTTCGGCACCGCCCAGCAGAGAACCGCGGTCGCGTTTCGTCGCCTGCCACTGCATGATTCGGATGTCCAGGTGTTCCTGCCACGTCCGCAGGTCCCGCGTGTCGGCCAGCCACTTCCGCAGCCGTTCCCAGTGGTCAATCAGCGCCTGGTGGGCGAGGTCGACAATGGGTTCGCCGCCGAGCGTGTGGCCGGTCACGACCAGGCGCGTCCGGGCCAGCCTGTCGGCGACCGTGGCCAACGCCGGGTCGAGGTCCCGGACCCGCACCGACCGACGGACGAACCTGCCCTCCGCGTCGGGCCTGGCCAGCTGGACCAGCAGCCGTCGCACCGCGTCGTCGTCGGCGAACTCGTCGGACCACACGCCGTCGGCGTAGCGCGACAGAGCGCCGGCGATGCCGCCGATCTCCCGATATCCCGCAACGGTCAGCACGCCGCGGTGGCGTGCCCACATCAGGTCGAGGGTGAACTGCACCAGCGGCAGTGCGCCGGGCTCGCCGCCCGCGTCGCGCAGCACCAGGTCCACCAGACCGGGCTCGTGCCAGGCGCCCGGTGCGGCCGTGATCGCCTCGCGCAACTGGTCGGGTGTCATCGGTGGAAGCACGAAGAGGCCGTCGGCCAGCGCACGGCCGGTCTCGGCGGCCAGCAGCCGGTCCAGCGACGCCGGTCGCAGCGTCACCACCGTGCGCACACCCTCAACCCACCGCAGCAACTCGACCGCCCGGTCCGGGTCGAGTTCCGCGAGTTCCTCGAACTGGTCCACGAACAGCAGCACGTCATCAGCCACCGCCCGCACCCGCCCGGGCTCCAGCAGAGCAGCTAGCTGGCGTTCGCGGGCCAACCGCTCGTCGGGGTCGAGCCCCGGAACGAGCACCGGCATCAGTGCCGCGGCGAGCAGGTCCGCAACGCCCGTGTCCGCCTCCGGCCGCAGGACCGCCACCGGACCGGTCACCTTCGGCAGCAGACCAGCGCGCACCAGCGACGACTTACCGACCCCCGACGGCCCGGTCACCGCCACCAGGGACCTGCGCGCCACAGTCTCGACCAGCCGCTCCGTCTCCTCCCCCCGCCCGTGGAACACCGTCGCGTCGCCCACGTCGAAGGGACGTAACCCCCGGTACGGCGAGGGCACCAACTCGGGCAAGCCGTCCAGGAACACCGACGGCGGCAGGCAGTAGGCGGTGGTGACACCGGGTTGGGCCGCGACCGCCATCCCCACGATCGCACCGGCGTCGTCGTCCCACACCGGCGCCCCGCTGAAGCCCTGCCGCACCCGTTGACCGCCGACATCCACCTCCACCTGCACCCAGCCCGAGCCGGTCGGCCCGAGCAGTCGGGCAGTCAGCCACACACCGTCATCGTTACCCCGAGGGAAGCCGAACACCCGCACCGCCCGGTGCCAGCCATCCACCAGGTCTACGACAGGAGCAGGGGCACTACCCGGAACAGGAGTGGCCAACCGCACCAGCGCGACGTCGAACTCCGGCTGCCACCGCACCACCCGCGCCAGGCCACCCGGTGCGCCGGGGACCAGCGGAAACTCCAACCGCACCAGAGCATCGGGGGCACCCACGACGTGCGCGCAGGTGACCACGAGATCCGAGGCCACCAAGAACCCGGCACCGGCCACGTCACTGTCCGCCCCGCGAACCCGAACCACGGCCTGATTGAGCAGAACGGACATGGTGCGGACAGTACTCAGTTGATCACTCAGAGTGGATAGAATTGACGGATTCGGTATCCGACTGCAGCGGTCGGTCACCCAAGAGCCATCGAGGACAACACTGAGCCCTTTCCAACCTCATGTGGCATTGAAGGTGGAGTGCAAGGACGGCTCGAGTCAGGCTGACGATGCAGGTGGCGGAGCAGCGGAGTCTGCGCGGTAGCCGCCGGGTCTTGAGGATCGAGACGGCTCGTTCGCCGAGGGCGCGGATGTGGGCGTGTGAGCGATTGACCGCCTGCTGTCCTGGCCAGAGGTTGTGCCACTTGCCGCGGTAGGGCACGCGGATCGGGCCGCTGGCACCGCGGTAGGCCTTGTCGGCCCAGCACGGGATGTCGGCTTCGGTGAGGGCGTCGATGATGCCGTGGGTGCGGGCCGCGGTTAGGTCGTGGGCCGAGCCGGGCAGCGCGAGCAGGTCCGGAGCAGGCGTCCGGCCGGGTCGGCGAGGACTTGGATGTTCATGCCGTGGCACTATGAGTTTTCCCGAGTAGTGGAGGCGGTCGGCGGTGATGCGGTCGATGCGCGGCAGGGTGCCGTCGAGGATGACGTAGGCCTTACGCATGGCGACTTTCAGCGCGTCGGCCAGGTCCGGTGCCAGTGCGACCAGGAGTTCGACCGCCTCGTGGATGTAGCGGCAGACGGCGGCCAGGCCGAAGCCGAACTTCGCAGCGAGAGGGGAGTAGGTGTCGCCGCACCTGTGCCGCTCGAAAAGCCGTCGTCACAGGTCACTCGGCCATGCCAGCGTCCTGGCTCACCACGGAAAACTGGTGCGTTTGCTGTGCGAGCGTGAGGACCTGCGCATCATGAGCACCTCGGAGCCGATGGTGCTGCGCTCGCCGGGCGTAGACTGGTAGATCAGCTCCGACGGCCAGCAGGAGACCGCCACCGCGGTGGTCCGCCCGCGCGAGGGCGCGCCGACCCTACAGGGGGCTGCGCTGCGGCACCGACGACCTGTCTCCAGGCCACCCTGGGCGAGCCGGAGCGGCGCACCCGCGCCGGCGCGTTCTACTCGGACTGGCCAGCCACACTCAAGCTGCCCGCGATCGAGCCGGACCTGGTGCTGCGCTCCGCGCTGACGCTCAAGGCCCTGGTGCACCACGACACGGGCGCGATCATGGCCGCCGCAACAACCTCGCTACCCGAGGAACTGGACGGCATCCGCAACCAGGACTACCGGTACCGCCAGCCGCACAACGCCACGCCATGAACCCCCGACCGCCCCCAGGAAGCATCTCGAACGACAATATCCAACCAGAGCGATACAGTCATACAGCACACCACGAGTCACCTTCAGTCGAGCCCGAAGACGCGACCACTTGACCAACCGATATGGTGCAGACTCCTCCCCCAGAATTGCCCAAATCATGCCCTGACCTGCGGAAACACTAAATCAGCAGGTGGCGACGGTGCAGTTGAATGCACTTCATCGCGGTTCACTTCGGTTCATTCTCCTTGAATCCTCCTAATCGCCTCCCATCTTCCTCCCACCGCAGGCTCATGTCGACCGCAACAGCCGTCGAACACATGTGCGGTCGTCAAGGGACTTGACGAGTCACACGTAACGCGAAACTGGTTCACTTCCTTACCATGCGATGTGAGATGGGCTGTTCGGGGAGCACGAAGTGGCGGTGCGCACATCACGGCGTCGGGACGCTTCATACCGGCCGTGCGGCTGGTTACGCTGGCCGGTCATGGGTGACGCCTTACCTGGCAACGGTGCGGTCGGCAGGATCTTCGGTGCGGTGGTCCAGGCCCATTCGATTGCTGGCGGTGTGCAGGTGCACCAAGCTCCTGCGCCGGTCGTCGTCCCGCGTCAACTACCACTTGCGAGGACCGGTTTCGTGGGGCGCGCACGTCACCTGGCCGCGCTTGAACCGGTGTCGGCGGACGGCCGTGTCGTCGGTGTCTGCGTCATCGACGGCATGGCCGGGGTCGGCAAGTCGTCGCTGGCGGTGCAGTGGGCGCATCGCAATGCCGAGCGGTTCCCCGACGGGCAGTTCTACGTGGACCTGCGCGGGTTCGACGCGGTGGGCGCCCCGATGGAGCCCGGTGAGGCGATCCGGGGCTTCGTGGACGCCCTGGGCATGCCCGGTGGCGCCTGGCCCGTACGGTTCGATCAGCAGGTCGCCCTGTACCGCAGCGTGATGGCCGGACGACGGATGCTGATCGTGCTGGACAACGCGCGCGACAGCAGGCAGGTGGAACCCTTGCTGCCGGGCAGTCCGACCTGCCGGGTGGTGGTCACCAGCCGCTATCGGCTGAACAACCTGGTCGCCCGGTACGGGGCCCACACGATGACGCTGGACGTGCTCACCGAGGACGAGTCGCGCGAGTTGCTGACGGCGACGGCAGGGCACGAACGCATCGACGCGGAACCGGAAGCCGTCAACGAGTTGGTGCGCCAGTGCGACCGCCTGCCGCTGGCGCTGTCCCTGGTCACCGCCCGCCTGGTCGCCGAACCCCACCTGTCGCCGGGTGCGCTCGCCGCGGAGTTGCACAACCGGCGAGACCGCCTGGACGCCCTGAACAGCGGCGAACCCGGGCTGGCGGTGAAAGCGGTGTTCTCGTGGTCCTATGACGCGCTGAGCGCATCGGCGGCGGCGTTGTTCCGGTTGGCCAGCCTGCACCCAGGGCCCGATTTGTCCCTGATCGCGACGGCGTCCCTGGCCGGTGTGGACATCGACCAAGTGCGCGGCCCGGCCCGCGAGCTGACGCGTGCCCACCTGGTGGAACAGGACGAGCGCGGTCGGTACCGCATGCACGACCTGCTGCGCATCTATGCCCGCGAACGGTGCGACGCCCAGGAAGCCGCGCGGGTCCGCACGGCCGCCTTGAGTCGGCTGTTCGATCACTACCTGCACACCGCCGCCGCCGCGGACATCCACATCGACCCGCCGTGGAAGCCACTTGTCGACACCCCACCGCGAACCGGGGTGACCGTGCAGGACATCGATACCCAGCAGCAGGCGCTGACGTGGTTCACCGAGGAGCACGCCGTGCTGATTGCCGTGGTCGCGCAGACCGTCGCCGCGGGCGCCGACCGGCACACCTGCCGCCTGGCCCGCGCCATGGCCACCTACCTGGATCGGCGCGGACACTGGCACGATTTCGCCGACACCGCACACCGGGCACTCGACGCAGCACAGCGGTGGGGCGACCCGCCCTCGCTCGCCATGGCTCACCGGCTCTTGGCGCGGGCGCTGATCCGACTGAAGCGGCTCGCCCCGGCCGGCGAGCACCTAACGCATGCCCTGCGCCTGTTCGACCAACTCGACGACGACTACGGACGCGCCCACACCCGCTACGCGCTGGGCTATCTGGGAGTCGTCACACGCAACCGGGGACAGGCACTCAGCAACACCCACCTGGCCTTGGCACTGGCCAACCGGGGCGGCTACCACAACTGGCAGGCCAAAGCGCTCAACAACATCGGCTGGTGCCACCTGGAGTTCGACGAACACCGCGAGGCACTGCCCTACTGTCAGGAAGCGTTACGTCTGTTCGAGGCGCTGGGCACCGACCCTGACGGCCACGCCCACGTCCTGGAGTGCCTGGGCCGCGCCCACGCGGGCGTAGGTCGGCCCCAGCAGGCGCTGGAGCACTATCACCGGGCACTGACGATGTGCGAGCAGCAGGGCAACCACTTCACCCAGGCCACCACGCTCCGCCACATGGCGGCCGCCCACCAGGCACTCGGCCAGAACACCGCAGCACGCGCCGCCCTCCAACACGCGCTCACCACACTGCAACACCTGAATCCCCAAGACGCCGCGGCAGTACGGGAACAATTGGTCACCCTTCCCCCGGTCCGACCCGCTGACCGCTAAATGACCAGCCCAAGCGGAAGAAGGCCGAGCCACGCACCAAAGCACTCTTGGCCTCATACGATGCGCGTGTGAGGTGCCAGAACTCTGCGCCGGGGCGTTGAGCTGCGGTGATCGCGCACCATGAGCCGTGGAGGCATGATCGCAAGGCATGGCGTTACGACTGGTGTACCTGATCTTCGTCCGGGTCGTCGGCTGGTTGGTTCTGCTCGGCCGGTCATCGGCGGCCAAGGACGTGGAGCTGCTGGTGCTGCGGCACGAAGTCGCCGTGCTGCGTCGGGTCAGTCCCCGCCCGCGGTTGGACTGGGCCGATCGCGCGGTGCTCGCCGCGTTGGTCCGACGCCTACCCGACTGGTTACGGCAACACCGGTTGGTGACACCGGGCACCGTCCTGCGGTGGCACCGGCGTCTGGTCGCGAGGAAGCGGACCTACCCGAACCGCACCGGCCGACCTCCGATCGACGACACCATCGTGGCGATGATCGAACGGATGGCACAGGAGAACACCGGGTGGGGCTACCGCCGAATCCAGGGCGAGCTGCTCAAACTCGGCCACCGGGTAGCCGCGTCAACGGTTCGCCGCGTGCTCAAGCGCCTGCGGGTACCGCCTGCGCCCCAGCGTGACACCGACATGTCATGGCGCAGACTCCTGCACGCCCAGGCAGCCAGCCTGTTGGCCTGCGACTTCTTCCACGTCGACTGCGCCGTCACCCTCGAGCGCGTCCACGTGTTCTTCGTAATGGAGGTCGCCACGCGTTACGTGCACATCCTCGGCACCACCACGAACCCGGACGGCCCTTGGAGCACGCAACCAGCCCGCAACCTACTCATGGACCTCGGCAACCGGGCCGGCGACTTCCGGTTCCTGATCCGCGACCGGGCCGGACAGTTCACTGCCTCGTTCGACGTGGTCTTCTCCGCCACCGGCATCCAGATCGTGAAGATCCCACCACGGTGCCCGCAAGCCAACGCTTACGCCGAACGGTTCGTCGGCACCGCCAGACGCGAAGCCACCGACCGACTGCTCATCATCAACGAACACCACCTGCGAGCGGTACTCGACCGCTACGTCTCCCACTACAACCACCGCCGACCACACCAAGCCCTACAACTCATACCACCGCGACCAGACCGGCTGATCGCAGAGCCGGGCCACACCTCGATACGCCGCCGACCAGTCCTCGGCCGCCTGATCAACGAGTACGAACCCGCAGCCGCCTAACCGCAGGTCAGACCATATGGCCGACTTCTGGCACCTCACAGCCTACGCTGGTGGAGATCCGGCTGCCGAGGTCCCTGGACGGTGGTGCGGAGTTCGTCGCGTGGTGGAACATCAGCAGCGGCCGGTTTGGTGCAGTTCCGAGGTCGACGTGGCGGCGCTGGAGTTCACCGCGAGCGTCGACTACAAGGCAGCGTGTGGTGCCGGGTCGTCGAGATCGAGCGCGTGGACGTCGCCGTTGGGGATCCACATCCACCCGTGGCCGACGAAGTCCTTCACCCGCACCTCGATCCGCCGGAAGTCCGGCGCGCGCAGGGTCGTGTGGCCGGGCAGGATCAACGTGGAAAACACGAGCTCCGACAGCACGACGACCAGGTCGGCGTTGGGGAATTGGTCGAGCGCGAGGTGTGCGGCCTCGCTGTTCAGCAAGCGTGAAACGAGTACGGAGTCCTGTCCGGGGAATCCGTTCGCGCCGTCCATGGTGGCGCCGTGGTGGATGGCCAGGCGCAGTCGGGCCCGCGCTTCCGGGATGCGATAGCGGTTGGCCGCGGACAGTTCCGCGTTCAGCGCACGGACGTACTGGTCGACGACCTGGAGCTCGGGCGCGTCGGACGGCAGGACGGCCCATTCCTCGTCGCCCCTGGGCTGGCGCAGCCAGGTCGAGCGGTCCACGCCGGCGGCGGCGCCCGCCCGATCCAGGGAGCGGGCCATCAGGCCTTGGAGGTCGTGCTGCAGCTGGTCGTCGGCCGCGCCGTAGCGCCGCAGGTCACAGCAGACCAGCAGGCTGCGCCGGAAACGGTGGGCGAGAGTGTCTCTGCGCGCCAGGTCGGCGATGAGGTGTTCGGCGAGGAGGGAGGCGGCGTCGCGCAGACGACGGCGCACGGTGCGTACGTCGACGCCTCGGACCTCGGCCAGCGATGTGAGGCGAGGTGTCAGGCTGGTCGCGCCAGCATGGGGCTGCGATGCGGACGGCCCTTCGGGGCCGCCGATGTTGGCCGCGGTCAGGAAGGTCGTGCGTAGGTCGGCGGGCAGGTGAAGAGAGGCGTCTGTGATCAGGGTGATCAGACGCTGGCGTTCGCTGCCTCGGACGCCTCCGGAGACGCGGTTGAGCAGGCGGAGGAGGGCGGGACCGATGGGTGGAGGCGTGGCGTAGACGCCGTGACCGCGGCAGAGGTGTTCGAGTTCTCCGGTCACCGTCTTCACGTCGAGGGTGATGGTCGTGCCGTCGGGAGTGATGATCGAGTCACCGCCCTCGAGGACGTGTTGGAGGGCCTGAGCACCGGTGACGACCGGCGCCCGGACGACCGTGGGGCCTTGGTGGAAGTAGACGTTGTCGGTGATGTCGTGGGGTGCTTCGGCTGCGCTCGGGGGGAGGTGGGGGGTGGTGAGGCCGGCGGTGACGAGGGCGGTGTTGGTGCGGGCTGTGGTCCAAGCCGCGCGCTGCGCCGTGTTGTCGATCCCGCAGGCGTCGAGGAGGGTGTTGAGCGCGGTGGAGGGCATGACGGTGTTGGTGTTGCGGTTGAGCAGGCGCGCGAGGGTGCTGCGGGGGATGCGATGTCCGGTTTTGTCGGTGGCGTTCTCGATGTCGCGCAGGGTGAAGAGTCCTCGGGAGCCCAGCAGGGCGGCGACGGCCTCGGTGAACTGCCGGGGGGTGTGGGCATGGTCGCCGGGTAGTCCGGTTCTGCCGGCGGGGTGGGTGATGCCCTTGGCGTGCAGGACGGCGTTCTTCCACAGTGCTTCGGCGTGCTGGAGCGCGGTGGTCAGCTTGGGCTCGTCGAGGCGGCAGGCGGTGACGTAGTCGCGCACGGTGTCCAGGGTGGGCAGGGTGTCGCCGCTCGCGGCCTGGGACAGCGTCGAGACCGCGGAGGGGACGCCGGTGCCCATGTCGGTGTAGGTGAGTTCGGCCTCGATCCGCAGGGCCCGCAGGAACGCCGCGAGGGCGCCCTGCGGGCTGCGGGGGTCGGCCAGGGGCTTCTCCTGGCGGCCCATGTCACTTCCCGACAGGTGCCGGGGTGCCGAGGATCGCGCCGGTGACCTTGATCGCGACGTGGCCTGCCAGCAGCGCGATTGCGCCGACGATCTCGACCGCGAGCAGGGGGTGCAGCTCCAGGCGCACCAGTACGACCAGCAGGACGGCGGTGATCGTGGTGAACACGCCGGTGAACAGCAGCGCCGCGCGGAGCAGGTGTACGCGGCTGTCGGTGAAGTCCAGCGCGGTGGTCGAGCAGGAGCGCAGGACACGCACCCGCATCCGCTCGATCGTGCCGGGTTGCGCCGCCATCAGCGCCGCTAACAGAATCGCGAGCAAGGCTCGCCTCCTTGTGTGGTCGTGGTCCAGACTCGGCCGTGATCACCGACCTCCGGGGAGCTGGCGACTCCTCGGTCACGCGACGGTGTCCGCGCCTGGCGGACATTCTGGCCACCCGTTGGTGGTGTGCACAAGGGAAACGACGGTGTAGAAGGTAACGGGACACCAGCCGAAAAAACGCTCCCGAGATTCTCGACAGTCCGCCCGCATAGTGTTTCGCCGAGTGTCTCGTCTCGTTTCACCGGTGTCCTGGTTTTGCTGGTGCGGAGCCTGGGTTGGTGTGCGTTCGACCGGGATACGCTGTCCGGCGTCCTGCATTGATCTGGACTTGTCCCGTGGTATGGCGAAGCGGTCCAGGCGGTCAGAGCTGCCTCGCTGGTCAGGATGGCTGCTCTGAGCAGGGGGTTTGTCGCCCGTAGCCAGTGTGACGTCCCTGCGCCTTCGGTAGTTGGGGCGTGTCGGGGAGTTGGCTTGGAAGTTGGCCCAACTGGGTATCGTTTATGCGCCCTGGAGTGCATAAACCTACGTACGCCACCCCGGTGAGCGGGGTGCTCCGGTTGTTGATCTGTGGTCCAGACGACAAACGGTCCGAGGTCGGGTCCCAATCTGGCGTGCGGGACAACGCGAGCAAGGCTCGACGATCGGCTTCGGTGTCGCTCTGAAGCCCCGATGGGCGCACGCAAGGCTGCGCCCATCGGGGCTTCAGCCGACTGGCTCGTCGACGTCTACATCCGGCATCGCGCCGTGCACCGAGTTGATCCGGGTGGGCCAGTACTTGCGGATCAGCTCGTTGTTGTGCCCGACTCCGCCCTACGCTACGACGTTGATCCTGTGCCGCTCGAAAAGTCATCGTCACAGGTCACTGGCGTGAGCAGGGGTACGGAGCGACCACGAGAGAGCTGGTGCGGTTGCTGTGCAAGCGCGAGGGCCTGCGCGTGGTGGGCACCTCGGAGCCGATGGTGCTGCGCTCACCCGGCGTGGACTGGCAGATCACCTCCGACGGCCAGCAGGAGACCGCCACCGCGGTCGTCCGGCCGCGCGAGGGCGCGCCGATCCCGCCAGGGGCTGCGCTGCGGCACCGACGACCTGTCTCCAGGCCACCCTGGGCGAGCCGGAGCGGCGCGCCCGCGCCGGCGCGCACTGGTCGGACTGGGCCGCCACGCTGAAGCTGCCCACCGTCGAACCGGACCTGGTGCCGCGCTCGGCCCTGACCCTCAAGGGCCTGGCGCACCACGACACCGGCGCGATCATGGCCTCCACCACCACGCCGCTGCCCGAGGAGCTGGGCGGCATCCGCAACCGAGACTATCGGCACCGCCAGCCGCACGACGCCACACCGCGAACCCCCGATAGCCCCCGGGAAGCACCCCGAACGACAACATCCAACCAGAGCGATACAGTCATACAGCACACCACGAGTCGCCTTCAGCCGAACCCGAAGACGCGACCACTTGACCAACCGATATGTTGCAGACCCAACCCCTAGAATTGCCCAGATCATGGCCTGACCTGCGGAAACACTAAATCAGCAGGTGGCGACGGTGCAGTTGAACGCACTTCATTGCAGTCCACTCCGGTTCATTCTCCTTGAATCCTCCCAATCGCCTCCCATCTTCCTCCCACTGCAGACCTATGTCGACCGCAACAGCCGTCGAACACATGCGCGAATCAAGTGACTTGGGTCGCCCAAGCCGCCAGAAACCTCGTCATGGACCTCCGAGACGCAGGAAGCACCGCACGATTCCTGATCCGCGACCACGAGTACCCAGCACCGTACGACGCCGTCCTCGCCGCGCGGGCATCGAGGTCGTCTCACCGGTGTCCGGACTCCACGAATGAACGCGATCATGGAACGCTGGATCCGCACCTGCCGGAGGGAACTGCTCGACCGAACGCTGATCCGGAACCAACGGCACCTGACGCCACGCCGTGCGCGAGCGCGAGCGGTTCTACAACACCTACCGACCCCATCAAGGCATCGCCAACGCCAGACCGCTACAACCGCTGCCTCAGCCGGCCACCGGTCAAGCAGCCGTCACCCGACTCGACATCCGCCGACGGCAACGACTGGGCGGCACCCTCAACGAGTATCACCACGCCGCCTGACCCGCACGGACGACATTCCCGGCAAGCACACCGTCAGCACGATGACGGTGAAGATCAGCAGCGCCATCAGGTGCCGGAACTTCAACCGGTCACCGAGGATGGCCGCGAACCCGCCGGTCGGGCTGCCGTCAGAGCGGGGATACGGACCAGACCCGGAAGCTGCCTCGTCCCCGGTCTTCCCGGTGCCGGCGTCTCCCGTCCCCCGGTCCTCGTTGTGACTGATGTTGATGCCGTCGTGCACCACCATGCTGTGCACCGTGCCGGCCACCCCGCCGGGTGTCGCGCCGCTGCTCACCGTGCCGACGTGCGTGTCGTCGACACCCTCGTCGTCGACACCCTCCGACGACTTCCCGCCCGAGGAGCAAGGCTCAGTGCGCCAACTCCCACTGCAACCTCAGCTCGGACCGGTCGACCTCTTCCGCGTCCGGGTTGCCGAAGCACCGGACCAGGGCGGCGCGGACCTCGGCGAGATCGGCGCCGCGGCTACGCAGCCGGCCCGTCGGGCACGACAGGATCAGCCTCCAGTGATCGTCCCCGGCAGGGTGCTCGGACAGCATCGGCAGCCTTGTCGCCTGGTGCCACGCCAAAACTCGATCGGCGTCGGTGACGGTGGTGAACACCGTCTCCCGTCCGTAGGTGCACGCCGACGTGACCGACGTGACCGAGGACCGTCGCAGCTTTCCACCGGTGGCGGCCCTCGCCTCGGCGGCGTCGATTACCTGACGCAGCACGGCAGGCAAGTAGTGCGGCCGCCCGGTCCACCGGTCGGACAAGGCTGGTGACAGCGGCAGGTCATCGCCCCTGTGCGGGATGTTCCACACCCTGGCGAGTCCATCGCGGTCCGGGCAGAAGTCCGTATTCGGCAGGAGCAGCCAGCTGCGCCGATCGTCGTGGACGTCCTGTTCGGCGTCGACGGCGAGGTGAGCGGCGCGGTTTTCGGCGTCGGCGATGATTTCGTCGGCCTTGGTGCGTGCGGTGGACAGGATCCCGGCCGCTGCAGTGAGCGCGAGGGTCAACACGGCCTGGATGCGGTCTCGTGCGGCGGTGGTCCGGGCGGCGTGGTCCTCGATGCCGCGCAGCAGCCCGGCGGTCTCCAGCGCCCGGTAGGCGGTGTGTTCCCGCTTGGTCCGCGTGTCGGCGTGCTCGCCGTCCAGCGCGGTGCCCGCCATGGCGGCCGTGATTCCCGGATCGCGCGTGGCCTCCAGCAGCGCGTCGGCGGTCCGCAGCATCGCCTCGGCGTCGGCCGCCCGGTAGCGGGCGGCCATCGCGAAGAACTCGCGGGCGCGCTCCAGGTCGCCGTCGGCCAGGTGCTGCTCGCCAAGGACCATCGCGTCCTCGCCCAGGCGCAGGGCGTCCAGGCCGGTCTTGCGAGCGGCGCTCTCCTCAGGGCTGCGCGCGGCGAGCCGGGCGCGGATCGCGGCCATGTCCAGCGGCGGGTCGGGCTGGTGGTCGGGTCGGTGGGTGCCGTTCATCGTGGGATCTCCCAACTCGTGCTCGGCGTGCGGTCGGCGGGTGCGACCAGGTGCTCGCGCAGGCGCGTCAACGCCCTGGCGCGCAGCTTCTCTAGGCTGCTCAGGCTCATGCCCAGCTGCCGGGCGGCGTGGGGCTGCGACAGGCCCAGCACGTCGACGGCGACGATCACCCGCCGCTGCTTCTCGCTGAGCAGCCGGGGCAGCTCGGCCAACAGCCGTTCGTGGTCGACGCGGCCCAGCACTGCCAGGAACTCGTTGCCGCTGTCGGGGTCGGCGTGGGTGAGCAGCACCTCGTCGTCCACCGCGACCGTGCTGGTGAGGCGCCGGTTCTGCTTGCTCCAATGGTTCATCACGTCGTACTTGATCGACCGCTGCAGCATGACGACGACCTTGTCGGGCTCCATGCCGGCGGCATCGGGGTGGTGCTCGATCAGGTCCACGATCGCGTCCTGGACGAACTCCTCGACCAGATCGGGTTCACTGGACAGCGCACCGCGCGCGTAGCGCCGCACCTGCGGCAGCACCGCGGTCAGGATTGCCGCCAGCCCGTCGTCCGGGCCGGCGGCGGTGGGCGGCGGGTTCACGCGCTCGCGTCCTCCCCGGCCACATGACCGCGGCCGGGGCCGTCGCCGGCTGCGGTCGGCCGCACGGTCATCGACCACCCCGACCCGTCGTTCTCCGCGACCGTGATCTCGGCACCCGTGCCGGTGGTGCCCAGCACCTCGGCCAGCTCCACCATCGTCCTGCCGCGGACCCTGGCGCGCGAGGTCCTGCCCCGCTGCGCCACCACCTCTCCCGCCACCCGCGTCACGCTCGTACCACCCACCGGGCCGAACAGCCGCCCCGGGTCCGGGTTCCCGATGTCCGTCGTGATCATGACCGCTCTCCCGTCATCCCAGCCGGCGGGCGCCGACACCCTGTACCTCCCGCCACCACGGCCGACCCCGCACATCCCCGACGAAACTCTTCCCGACCGCGGCGGCCGGGTCGTCGAGACGGGCGAGGAACCCAGCACGGCCTGCGGCGGACGAGCGGAACGCCGAGGTGGCGCGCCCGGTCAAGCGCCGCAGCCGGCCCTGTGCCTGCCGATAACCTCATCCATGCAGGTAAGAAGCATAATAAGGACACAGGCCCGGGATGGCCCGCAGAGATGCCCGTGTTCCACGGGCTCGTCGGGTGACGCGGCATGATGACCGGCTGTGCTGCTCCGACTGGCCTACCTCGGCGTCACCAACGCCTTCGTGCTGCTGCGCCTGTTGCCCATGAGCGACCGGGACAAGGACACGGAGATCCTGGCGCTGCGGCACCAGATCACCGTCCTGGAACGGCAGCTCGGTGACGCCCGTCCGCGGTTCTCCCCCGGCGACCGCGCGTTCCTCGCGGCACTGCTGCACCGACTCCCGGCCGCCACGCTTCGTCGACTCCGGCTACTGCTACGTCCGGAGACAGTGCTGCGGTGGCACCGAGACCTCCTCGCGCGCCGCCACGCCGCCAGGTCCCGCCCGAAGCGGCCCGGTCGACCGCGCACCATCCACTCGATCCGACTTCTGGTGCTGCGTCTGGCGCGCGAGAATCCCGCCTGGGGCTACCGCCGTATCCACGGGGAACTCCTCGTACTCGGCATCAAAGCCGCAGCCTCCACCGTCTGGCAGATCCTCCAGGACGCCGGGATCGACCCTGCTCCCGAGCGCACCTCGACGACCTGGTCGACCTTTCTCCGCTCGCAGGCCGACGCGCTCTTGGCCTGCGACTTCTTCGAGACCACCACCCTGAGAGGCACCCGCCTGTACGTGCTCCCGGTCATCGAACACGCCAGCCGCCGAGCCAGGGTCCTGGGCGCCACCGCACACCCCACTGCATCCGGGGTCACCCAAGCCGCCAGAAACCTCGCCATGGATCTCGAGGACGCGGGCAGCACCGCACGATTCCTGATCCGCGACCGGGACGGAAAGTTCCCTACCCTGTTCGACTCCGTCCTCGCCGACGCGGGCCTCCGGGTCGTCCTCAGCGGAGTCCGTCTCCCGCGCATGAACGCGATCATGGAGCGCTGGATCCGCAGCTGCCGACGCGAGCTCCTCGACCGCACCCTCATCCGGAACCAACAGCACCTACTCCATGCCCTGCGCGAATACGAGCACTTCTACAACACCCACCGACCCCACCAGGGCATCGCCAACGCCCGACCGCTACAACCACTGCCACAACCGACCGCCGATCAAGCGACCGTCACCAGACTCGACATCCGCCGACGGCAACGACTGGGCGGCATCCTCAACGAGTACCACTACGCCTCCTGACCTGCACGGACAACATTTCGGCAAGCACACATTCACGGTCGCGGCTCCAGTGCCTGCTGATAGTGGTGTAAGTCAGTCAACACTGAAACTATAAAGTCAACTCACATCTGAGATGGGCCGAACAGCAGGAGCCCGCGTTCGTCTTGGCCAACCCGTTGGGCTGCAGGCTTCAATCCTCACGGTGTGAAGCGCCTCGGGGACCCGGCCCAGGAGCTGCACGTCGCTGTGCAGCAGGCGCGGGCGGCCATACCCGACGCGCCGGACGTCGCCGAGACCGTCGTGGCGAGCAACGCGGCCGAGAAGCTCGCCGATGCCACCCGGCACGCCGGACCGCTTGGGATCGGCACCCGCGGGGCGCTCGCGCCGATTGCCCGGTCGTGGTCATCCCGCCGAACGTAGCCGGCTAACGGACGTTCAGAGCAGTTCGATCTCCCCGACGTACGGGCTGACGCCGTCGTCCCAGCGCCTCCACCTGGTCAACCTGAAACCCGAGTAGAAGATGCGGAGGTCATCGCGCGCCCGCGTGACGGACACGTAGAACTTACGCCGGTCCTCTGCCCGCCGTTCCGGCGTGTTCGACATGTGGCTGGGCATGCGGCCGTTGTCCGCGCCGACGAGCAGCACCACGTCGAACTCCAAGCCCTTGCTCGACGTCGTGGTGATGACTTCCACTCGATCCTGGCGCAACGCCCGCTGGGTCAGCTCGCGCAGCGACCAGGTGCGGATCACCGCCTCCATCTTCCGGACTTCCGGTGCGTCGGCTGCCAACGCGACCTGCCCGAGCACATCGCCCAGGCCCGCCTGCCGAAGCTCGTCGAGGAAGGTAGTGGCCGCTTCGTCAGCCCGGTCACCCCATTCGACAAGCACGCTGACGAGCTTGCGATCGTATTGGGGTGTCCGTGACGGACCGAGCAGGTGCCGCCACTGCTTCAACAGGTCCCCGAGCCGGTAGCCGCTCGTCTCCCTTCCCGTGGCGGCCCACGTAGCGGCGGACTCGATGAACCTCGTCAACGAGTTCGGCCGGTATTCCTTCTTCACGTCGCGGTAGAACACTGGGATGCCGGCTCTACGCAACGCGTCGGTCACTTCTAGGCAGAGGTCCCGCGTCGGGCACAGCACCGCGATCTCGTGCAGCGCCACGCCGCCGCTGTGAGCCTCCCCGATCACGTCGACCACGCGCTGGTACTGGTCGGGCAAGCCACCTGGGCAGTAGATCCCTGCGACCGAACCGCCCGGCTTGTCACCGACCATGGGAACTCGACCGGGTCGCATCATGTTGGCTCGCTTGATGATCTCGTCCCGGGACCGGTAGTTGCGGGTCAGCTCGACAGAGGTGAGATCCGTCCGCGCGGCCAGTTCGTCGAGCAGTTCGGGCCGGGTACCGGTGAACCCGAATAAGGCTTGGTCGGGGTCGCCCACCGCGAACAGCTCGGACCCGGTGAGGTAGTCGAAGCACAGGGCCTTGACCACTCGGTCCAGGCCGGGCGACAGATCTTGGTACTCGTCGACGTACAGGTGTGGGAACTGGGCGTTGAGCACCTGGCGCACGATCTGGTGGTTCTCGACCAGCTGCACGGCGATCTCGACCAGTCCGCTGAAGTCGTGCAGGCCCCGTTCCTCAAGCTTCGCTTCGTAGTGTCGGGCAGCCTCGATCAGGCCCTCGCCGGATTTCGCCCAGTCCTCCGCGCTCGCCATGCGGGTGCGGTTGAAGTTGATCGTGGTCGCGACGTTCCAGGTGTCAGCGCTCGGGTAGGCCTCGTAGATCGCCTCGTGTAGGAGCTTCTGGCTCTCTTCCTCGCTCGCGATCGTGATCGAGGCAAGTTCCGGACGGCCAACGGCGTGCGCGAACGGGGCTACGACCCGGCGAAGCAGAAAACTGTGCACCGTCCCGATGAAGAAGTTAGGACGGTCCTCGGTGCCCAGCCGCTCCATCCGGCGGCGCAACTGGTCGGCGGCGGCGTTGGTCAGCGTGATGCACGCTGCCCCCTGCGGCCGGTTGATCTTGTTCGCCAGGTCGTAGGCCATCCGTGTGGTGAGCAGCTTCGTCTTGCCACTGCCCGGCGGGGCGAGCACCACGCAGTGGCCTTCGGTGGTGAACGCCTTCCACTGGCAGCCGTTGTTCTTGAGCTCGTCGATCGACGCCGAGAGGTTGCTCAACGTTCCACCAGGTACCGCAGAGCGCCCTCGACGTGGCTGGACGGCGCGATGTCGAGCTGGGCGAGGCGCTGGGCGTACCTGCCCTTGCCGCCCGCGTTCTTCAAGATCCTCTTGAATTCCGCCAGATCAGGCGCGGCGGCGCCCCACGAGTCCACGTCGGCCGCCGACGGGGCCGCGCAGAGCTCCTTCAACGCCTTGAACGACGGGACGATGTTCTCCTTCGGCCGTGAGGTGATCAGGTCGTATTCCAGCGTGGTATCGCCGACGAAGATGCCGTGCTCGGCCGGCGTGCCCCCGAGCTTCAGCAGGCTGAGCAGCTCGGTGGCCCGAGCCGCGCCGGCCGAGTTGCCCTTGCTGTCGACGTCCCCGTCGGTCACCACGGCCCACGGAAGGCCGAGCGCGTCGCAGAACCGGACGTAGGAGGAGAAGTGCGTGCCGTGCACGGCGCAGACCGAGATGCCCTCCTTGTCGAGGTCGATGCCCATCGACTGGGCGAGCCTCGGCATCAGCACCTCCTCCGCGTAGCCCTCGACCAGCAGGACTTTCCTGGCGAAGACGATCTCTGCGCGGGTCGCGTCGAGGTAGCGCGCGATGTCGTCCCACTCGGCCTGGGTGAGATCGGCGTCGCGGGCCTGCGACGCGGTGGTCGTGCCCTCCGCGTTGTGCAGGACGACCAGGCAACGCGGGTCGGTCACACTGGCGATGTGCGGGGACTGGGTGGTCACCAGGGCGGTGTACGCCGAGTCGCGCGCGGCGAGAAGCCTGCGAAAGACCAGCCGCTGCAGGTGCGGGTGCAGGTGGGCTTCCGGTTCCTCGATCGCCATCACGACGTGTGCGATGTCCGGCTCGTTGATCATCCGGGCGTCGAGGCCGAGTTCCTGCAGCGCCAGGTAGATCACGTTCAGGGTGCCCAGGCTGGCGCTGCCGAGCGGGCGGTTCGCCTCGCCGTCCACGAACAGCCGCATCGCGCGGATGAGGCGAGCCGGCTCGTCCGGTGCGGCGGCGAGCTTCGTCTCGACCGCCTGCGCCGATCCGACCATCTCCTCCAGCCTGCCGCCGATGTTGGTGCCGAGTTGCTTGATCACGTCGAGACCGTTGAGCTTGTCGTTGGCCTCTTTCATGGCGGCTTTCACCTCGGTCAGGTCGCCGCCCTCCGCAGCGGCCGCCGCGGCGGCAACGAGCAGGCCGCGCAACGGGGACTTGCGCCAGTTTCGAATGTCGGCCTCGACGTCGCGGAGCGCGTGCATGAACACCAGGTGCAGGCTCGCCAGCATCTCCGAGCTGATCTTCTGGTCGGTGGTTCCGCCGTAGACGGCGCCCCGGTAGCGGGGCTTGCCGTCGGCGGTGCCGGTGTCGATGGGCCCGAACCGGTAGGTTAGCCGTGCTCGCGGCGGATCCTCGGCGACCAGGGCACCGCCGAGCGCGGCCGTGAGACCGGCGTCGTGGAGGAAGTCGACGAGGTCGATCGAGGCCTCGATGACGTGGCCCTCCGCCATCGGGTCCCAGTCGGGTTCGCCAGTGGACAGTCCATCCCAGAAGTCCTCCGCCGTGAGCTGGCGGTCCGCGAAGGACATCCGGCCGTCGAGGATCAGGCGCAACGCGTGTAGCAGGTTGCTCTTCCCCGCCCGGTTCTCGCCCACGATGACGGTGCCTGGGCAAAGCTCCAACTCGACGTTGGCCAAGTTCCGAAAATTCTTGACCGAGAAGCGACAGATCCGCATGAAACTTGGACGCTCCATCTATTCGCGGGATTGAAGCTCGAAACATACTCCACCGGGTCACAGTTCCGTCAAATCGAAGAATTGGAGTGGACCACCCCAAGGAGGCCGAGCGAGCCTGAGCTGCAACTATGCATCACTCGCCCATGGCGAGCGCGCCACCAGCACGGCTAACTGGACATCCCTCAGGCGCGAACTGACCAGTTTTTGACCATTTCTCCAGTGGGCACCTTCACAAACCGTACGGCCGTTACTCAGTCGCGCCGGGACGAATGATCGCCAGCGGGTACGGTGCGTTGTAGACGAGCGCCTGGCTGGTCGAACCGAGCAGCATGCCAGCGTATTCGCCGCGACCGTGGATGCCCACGACCAGGAGCTGAGCCTCGGCGCCGTACCGCAGGAGAACCCGGACGGGCGGTTCCGCACCACCACGCGGTGCACCTGCACGTCCGGGTACTCCTCATGCCACCCGGCCAGCCGCTCCATCAGCATCCGCGCCCCGGCCCGATCGCCGCCACTTCATCCTTGGCCGCACCGCCGCCGACCAAGACAGCCCCAACGCACGCACCCGCGCGGCACCCTCGTCGTCGAGCACCTTGAACGCGGGCTTCACCTTCCCACAGTCTTGGTCCCGCACAACCAGGCTCAAGACACCCGCCCCCGCCCACCGGACACCCGATCCAACATCCGCCTCGTCGACCGGGCCAAGAAGTGGTCCCACATCAACGCGGCCACCGCGGCCGGTGAGCGGCCAGACCGTGGTGACCGCGTCGGGCCAACCGGTCAGCCCGTCGCAGACCAGTATCAGCACGTCGGCGACACCGCGGTTGCGCAGCTCCGTCAGGACGGGCAGCCAGTACTTTGCGCCCTCGCCGCCGTCGCCGGCCCACAGACCGACGATGTCGCGGTGGCCCTCGCAGGTCACGGCCATCGCCATGTAGACCGGCAGGTTGGCGACCTGGCCGTCGCGAATCTTGACGTGGATGGCGTCGATGAACACCACCGGGTAGACCAGGTCGAGAGGCTGGTTCTGCCACTCGACCATGCTTTCCACGACCTTGTCGGTGATCGTGGAGATCGTCTGACGCGACACGTCGGCGCCGTAGACCTCGGCCAGGTGCGCGGAGATCTCGCCCGTGGTCAGGCCTTGGCGGACAGCGAGACGACCATCTCGTCCACGCCGGTCAGGCGCTTCTGGCGCTTGGCCACGATGCGCGGCTCGAACTCGGCGTTGCGGTCGCGCGGCACGTCGATCTCCACCGGCCCGACATCGGTGAGCACGGTCCTGGAGCGGGTGCCGTTGCACGAGTTGCGCGTCCCCCGCCCGGCCGGGTCGTGCTTGTCGTAGCCCAGGTGGTCGGTGATCTCACCTTCCAACGCGGACTCCAGCAGCCGCTTGGTCAGCTGCTGGAGACCCTGTGCCGCTCGAAAAGTCATCGTCGCTGGTAGAGCGAGGCTGTCACGGTGTTGGGACTATGGCCGGGTGATCGTGTCCCTGCTGTACAAGGTGACCCGGAAGCTGTTGTCCGTCCCGGCGGTGCTTCTCCGCAGTGAGACGGCCAAGGATGCCGAACTGCTCGTGCTGCGGCACGAGAACGCGGTCCTGCGCCGACAGCTCGTGGGTCCGGTCCGCTATGAGCCCGCGGACCGGTTCTGGTTCCCGCCCTGTCCAGGCTGCTCGATCGTCGCCGGTGGCGGGAAGTCTTCCCGGTCACGCCGGGCACCCTGCTCGCCTGGCACCGCAGACTCGTGGCCCGCAAGTAGGACTACAGCGCGCGGCGACGCATCGGGTGCCCACCGACCCGGACGGCGATCAACACGCTCGTACTGCGGCTCGCCAGGGAGAATCCACGATGGGGACACCGCCGGATCCAGGACGAGTTGGCCCGCCTCGGCCACCACATCGCCCACTCGACGGTCTGGCGGATCCTGCACGACGCCGGCATCGACCCGGCACCACGCCGCAGTGGCCCGACCTGGCGGCAGTTCCTCACCGCCCAGGCCCAGGGCATCATCGCGGCGGACTTCCTCCACCTCGACACCGTGCTCGGCACACGCCTCTACGCCTTGGCGTTCCTCGAACACGGCACCAGACGCCTGCACATCACCGGCGTCACCGCCCATCCGACACAGGCATGGACCGTACAGCAGGCCAGAAACCTCACCGTCGACCTCGGACCCCGGACGGAGTCCCTGCACTTCCTGCTCCGCGACCGCGACACCAAGTACTGCCGGACGTTCGACAGCGTCTTCCAGGCCGACGATCTTCACGTGATCAAGAGCGCGCCGCAGGCGCCTCGGATGAACGCCTACTGCGAACGGGTCATCGGCACCATCCGGCGTGAAGTCCTCGACCACATCCTGATCCTGGGTGAGAGCCATGTACGTCAGGTCCTCAAGATCTACGAGGAACACTACAACCGACACCGCCCCCATCAGGCTCGAGGCCAGCTACCGCCCGAGGCTCAACAGAATCCTCCTGCGGTACGCAACCTGGACACCTACAGACTGCTCCGCACCCGCGTTCTCGGCGGGCTCATCAACGAGCACAGACACGTCGCTTGACCAGCAGCGATGACTTTCGAGCGGCACACGGTGGTCGACACCTCGCACGTCCGCGCGGCGCGACGCGGCCCAAAAGCGGGCCGCGTCCGGTCGACCGCGCCCGGCCGGGCTCCAAGCACTACGTCCTGACCGAGGGCGGCGGCATCCCGCTCGCGGTACTGCTCACCGGCAGCAACCGCAACGACGTCATCGGCCTGGAGCCGCTGCTGGACGCGGTGCCGAACGTGCGCGGTCGGCGGGGTCGACCCCGCCGACGTCCCAAGACCGTCTACGCCGACCGCGGCTACGACCACGACAAGTACCGCCGACGCCTGCGCGCCAGGGGAATCACGCCCCGGATCGCCCGCCGCGACGAGTCCCACGGATCCGGCCTGGGCGTGGTCCGCTGGGTCGTGGAACGCACGATCGCCTGGTACCACGGCATGAAACGCCTACGCATCCGGTGGGAACGCCGCGACGACATCCACGAAGCCTTCCTCGGCCTCGCCACCTGCATCATCTGCTACCGACACGTCCAACGATTCTGTTAGCAACTCTAGTCACCGGCCTCAGCGACAGACAGATCGGCCTGGTCGAGGTGCTCATCGATTGCCCAGTCATCGCGATCACTCGCCCGTCGACACCGGGTGATCGGTCGCGATGGGGAGCACGTTGCCCCATCGCGACCGATCTACCGCGATCTGACGGCCCCGCCGAGGAGCGGGGTTACCACTGCTACCGCCGCCGCGCGAGGTATCGGGGCCTGCCGAGTGCTGGCAGGCGCACGGTGTCGAGCGGGCGTAGCACGGCGCCGATGCGTCCTTCGATCCGGCGGACGAGGATCTCGTCGGTGTCCCGGATCAGGGGTACCACCATCAGGCGGGTCCAGCGGGCGGCGCGCCCGGCGGCCACGTGCTCCTGAACTCGGTCACCGACCCGCGACGTTCCAGCGCGGACGGTGCTTCCGACGTAGCGGATGGTGTTCTCGAAGTCGGCCGCGATGTAGACCGCGGTCGAGAACTCCGACCACACCTTGTCCTCGGTGATCTGCAAGAGCGTCGCGGCGGCCAGCACTCGCCGCAGGAGCGCTGCCCCGGCGAGGTCGCAGGCGGTGTCGTAGTTCTCCGGGGTGAGCGTGCACGCGAAGCGGGTCACTGGGCGTCACCGCCGTCGTCGAGGTCGGCACGCATCCGGGTGGCGCGGCGCCGCGCGCCGCGCCACTCCGAGACCAGGTCGGTGATGTCCGTGAGCGTGTTGCGCACGTTGGGGTTCTCGAATCCCAGCGTGTCGACCAGGGGCACGCCGTCGTGGCCGATCACCTCGCCCACCTCCTGCGCGGCTATCAGCAGGTCGTCGAGGCGTTTCTGGAAGGCATCGATCGCGGCGGCGAAGAGGTCCTCGGGGCTGTCGTGGGTGATGCCCTGCTCGTCGGACAACTTCGCGAGCGTGCGCAGCCGGTCGGGGGTCAGGATCTCGGCCTGGGGGAAGCGCCTGTCCTTCGGGGTCGCGCCGTCCGGCAGCATCTGGGGGTCGCGGTCGGCGCGGCCGTCCAGCACGATCTGGCAGAGCTGGCGCAGGCCGGTGTCGGTCTTGGCCAGCTGTTTCATGATCTGCTGCGGCTCGGTGTTACTGCCGCGACCGCCGAACTCCGAGCGGGTCAGCAGCTGCGTGCGCCCGCCGACCAGGTGGTAGCTGGCCAGCGTAGCGAGCTCGGCCGTGGCGGGGCCGGCATCGTCCCCGTACTGCACGAGCTCCCGGATCGCCTCGGACAGCAGCTCACGGGGGTCGCGGCGGGTCAGTTCGACCCCGCGCAGCACCGACCACCGCCAGGCCCGCTCAAGCGCCGAGCGCAACGACGTGAGCCGCTTGTCCGCAGGGAAACGCCGCAGCGCGACCTCGGCGGCCAACTGGGTGCGTTCCTCAAGTTTGGGCTTGGCGCCGGTGAGGTCGGCGACCGCCTCGTTGACCGCGCGGGCCTGGCGCTTGTTCGGGTGGGGGTTCAGCGCGCCGCACGCCAGGACGGCGACCTCGTCCGGGTCGAGGTCGTGGTCGTGCTCGGTGCCGTCGAGGATGTCGCGGACCTCCCCGGGGGTCATCCCGTCCGGGACCGGCAGCAGCCCGCGCTCGTAGAGGTTGTCCACCGCGGCGTTGGCCTTGGCGTTCAACGTGGTCGCGATGGTAAAGTTCATCGGCGGCGCCATGTGCAGGTGCGCCACGAACCGGCGGCGAGACCGGTCGAACTCGCGCGGCGCCGAGAAGGCGATGATCACGCGGGCGTTGGGCATGATCGAGCAGCGGACCTTGCGGGCCTGCTCGTCGGTGACGACGTCGCTGTCGGCCCACTCGACCAGGTTGCGGTGCAGCATGGCCGCACGGCGGCTGCCGGGACGCAGGTTCCACGCCGCGTCCTTGAACGTGATCCCGAGGCCCTGGTGGGCGGCGACCGTGCGGCCGAACCCATCGGTGGACTCCAGCCTGGTGACCGGCCCGACATCGGTGGTCAGCCGCAGGAAGCTCAGCCACCCCGGCGTTTCGATGCCTCGGTCCTGGATGGACTGGACGTGCGGGTTGTTCTCCAGCATGTCGGTGATCCGCGGGGCCATCGCGTCGATCACCTTGCCGACCGAGTCCATCTCGAACGTCAGCAACGGCTGCCCGTCCACCGCACCGAACCGGGGCATGCCGATCGTGCCGCGGGCGTGCTCGCCCTCGAACCGAATGTTGTCCGGCGACGGCAGGATCCGCCAGGTGAGGACGTCGAACTCGACGTAGGCGAACTCCTCGGCGCCGAAACGCTGGATCTTCGGAGCTCGCAGGGCCTTGCGCAGCTGCTGCTGATCGACGGCGGCATCGGCCAGCGTCTCGGCGAGTTCCTCGCTCAGCCCGGCCGCCATCCCCGCGGCTACACTCTTGGCGATGACCGCCTGCGAGGCTGGCGGGCGCAGCCGGGCACCGATCAACCGATGATCGACAACATCCGATTCAGCGAAAGGGGTCGGCTCGTTGGCCGACGCGGACACAGCGGTCACAGGAGTCCTCCTCGGGCTCTCGACCTGCTGATCACGGTGGTCAGCAGTAGGGCGAGGACCCAGGCCAGACTCGGCGCGTGTCCCCACCTGTCCCTCCCGGCCGGGTGGCCGTCCAGGGTGTGTGGCGCACACCGCCGATCCGCCGATCCTTCAGGACACCCGCCGAACTGTGACGGGTGGAGCCTTGGCTCGGCCGGGCCCCATGGAGGGTCAGCGGCCGAACTGGAACACCGAACAAGCGATGCGATGAAGCTAGCCAACGACCTTACCAGGCCACAGATGATCAACTTGCGCGCGGGCCGCGCCGCAACCTCGATCGATCACTGGGCAACCCGAACTGCACCCACAGGCCCCTGCAATGGCCGCCTCGACGCAATCCTTGCCGGCCCCCTAGTAGGACTTTGTTAGGTCGAGTGATGGGATGTGTGGGCGGTGTGATCTTCTGGTCGGGTGAGGCCGGAGGAGATGGATCGGGTTCGCCCGGTG
>NZ_BAAAKE010000038.1:0-56556 GCF_039527585.1 Saccharothrix xinjiangensis
CAGCCGACTCTTCGGAAAAGTCACTTCCCGAACCCGCCAAACCAAAGCCTACAACCGAGCCCGACCCAACGCCTTGACAAACACAGAGGAACCCCCGGTAGCCCGGTGGCTTTCCAGGCATGGTCCGATAGGGCCTGAAGGGAGTCGGTCCGTGGCACCACCGAAGAAGTACCCCGACGAGTTGAGGTCCCGTGCTGTCCGGTTGTACCGGGAATCGGATCCCAAGCCGGTGATCCGGCGTCTGGCCGAGCAGTTGGGCGTGCACCCGGAGGCGTTGCGGAACTGGATCCGGCAGGACGAGGCCGACCGCAGCGAGCGGGACGACAGGCCCACCGCGACCGAGTCGGAGGAGCTGCGTCGGCTGCGCAAGGAGAACGCGGAGCTCAAGCGGGCCAACGAAATCCTCAAGACCGCGTCCGCGTTTTTCGCGGCGGAACTCGATCCGGCCCGGCGACGGTCGTGAAGCTCGTCGAGCAGCTTCGCGGCCGCTTCGGGGTCGAGTTCGTCCTCCGGGTCCTCGGTGTCGCCTCCTCCACCTACCGCGGCTGGGTGGCCCGCCACGACAAGCGCCACCTGGTCGTGCTGCGCAACACGGCCTTCTCCGGCGGGCCCGCCACCACGGCGGCGCTGGAGGCGTTCCGCGCCGACGGGGGCCTGGACCTGCCGATCGCCGAGAGCGACCTGCGCCTGTTCACCGCTCTGGAGAAGATGCGCGACCAGTCACCGCCGGGGTTCCTGCCGTGGCTGCTCACCCGCCGCCCCGCGACCTCCTCGCGGCTGCTGACCAGAGCGCTGGCCGACCTCGACCACTTCGCGACAACGTCCGTGCCGCAGGCCTGTCACGACGACACCGGCCCGGCGCCGGAGTGGCCGGGGGTCAGTGGCACGCTGTCCGACGTCACCGCCGACCAGCCCGCCACCTCGTCGGAGGAGACCGACGCACCGGGAGAGCCCGCCGAGGCGGTGGGGGAACTCGCCACCGACGAGCCGAGCGTGCGCCTGGGCACCGGCGTCGTGACCGGCACGCCGTTCACCGTCCCGCTCGCCCTGCTGCGCAAGCACACCGTCGTCTTCGCGGGCAGCGGCTCGGGCAAGACCGTGCTGCTGCGCCGCCTGGTCGAGGAGGTCGCACTGCACGGGGTCTCCTCGATCCTCATCGACACCAACAACGACCTCGCCCGGCTGGGCGATCCCTGGCCCTCCCCGCCCGCTCTCTGGGAACCCGGCGACGCCGAACGCGCCGACCGCTACCTGCGCGACACCGACGTGGTGGTCTGGACACCCCGGCGCGAGGCGGGCAGGCCGCTCACCCTCGACCCGCTGCCCGGCTTCGACCGCGAACCCGACGACCCGGACGAGTTCCGCACCGCGATCGACGCGGCCGTGGCCGGACTGGTGCCCCGCACCAACCTCGGTGGACGCAAGGCCACCACCGGCCGAGCGGTCCTCACCCAGGCCCTGACGCACTTCGTCCGCGGCGGGGGCGGTGAGCTGCGGGACTTCCTCGCGTTCCTGGCCGACCTGCCGCCCGGGATCAGCACCGTGCGGGACGCCCCGCGCCTCGCCGCCGACATGGCCGACGGCCTCAACGCCGAGATGATCAACGACCCGGTGTTCGGCGGGGCGGGGGAGCGGCTCGACCCCGGTGTGCTGCTCACCCCTCCGGCCGGCAAGCGGGCCAGGGTGTCGGTGATCAGCTGCATCGGCCTGCCCAACGACGACCAGCGGCAGACCTTCGTCAACCAGCTCCAGCTCGCCCTGTTCTCGTGGATCAAGCGCAACCCCGCGAGGGACCGGCCGCTCGGCGGGCTGTTCGTGCTGGACGAGGCGCAGACGTTCGTGTCCTCGCGCACCACGACCGCCTCCACCCAGAGCACGCTGACCCTGGCGTCCCAGGCGCGCAAGTGCGGGCTGGGCATGGTCTACGCGACACAGGCCCCCAAGGCGCTGCACAACGTGGTCTCGGGCAACGCCGCGACCCAGTTCTTCGGCCTGCTCAACGCGCCCGTGCAGATCCAGGCGGCAAGCGACCTGGCGCGTGCCAAGGGCGGCCGCATCGACGACGTCTCCCGCCTGCCCGCCGGTCAGTTCTACGGCGCCACCGAGGGAACCGGGCTGTCGAAGGTCCAGGTGCCGATGTGCCTGAGCCACCACCCGCCCACGGCATTGGCGGAGGAGGAGGTCCTGGCGCGGGCACAAGCGTCGGCGGTGGAAGCCGCGGACGGGCGCGGAGCTTGACTCGGTCAAGTCGTCAAGGATGGCGAACAGGGCGACTGGTCTTGGTCCGCGTGGCACCGGAGTGGGAGTGCTTCCCGTTCTGGGTCCGCATTGCGGAAGAGGTGATCGCCGACAATTGCTCTGTCGAGCGGGTCGTGGTCGAGTTCGGTGCGCCGTCCGACCTGGCGGCGGCGATCGATGGGTGAGACGAGGAGTTCCAGGCCGTCTACGACCGGAGCGATCCGGCGAGCTCGGGCTTCCCCGACGAGGCGACGACGGCGGCGTGGCACGAGCGGGGCGAGCGATTGCCCGGCAGGTTGGCGTCGGCGCTGCGGGTGCGGACCGAGTTCCGCACCGCACGTGGGGAACGCGTGTTCGACGGTTGAGTTCGGCCTCTTCGGCTATTCATGCTGCGGTGGGTGGAGCAGATCTGGAGCAGGCGGTGGAGTTGAACGACGTGCGACGGCTTCGGACGGCGGTGAACGGCACCGGCTGACGTGGCGTTCCCCTGTTTGTGCTGGTCAGGGCACTTGCGGAACAGCACTGGCGGAGTGGGGCTCCGCTTGTTGGCTGCACTTCGCCGCAGTTGGCGTTCATCAGCCGTTTTTGGGTGCAGTTCGTTGATGGGCTGTAGTCCGTGCATCTCGGGTCTGACTGCGGCGCGTGGATGGTCTGACGGGCGGGCTTGGTGGGGTCCTGACGCGCGCACCGTGGTTTGCGGGGCGATGGTCAGGTCGTGGCTTCGGATCCAGTTGGTTCGGTGGACCTCGTGTTGGCGCTCTCGCTCTTCTCTCCCGCCTTGGTGGAGGCGTGGCTCCGCCGCTGAAGTTCGTCGCGTTCGGCGTCCGGGATGGTCATCGACTCGGCAAGCACGGCGGCGAACGCGTCCACTTGAGAGTTGTCGATGTCGGCGTGGAAGAGCCACCGGATGTTCTCGTCACGCGTGATGAGGTCGATCGCCGAGTGTGAGCTTTCATCCTGTGTGGTTGCTGCTCGGACGTAGCGCACTTGGTCGATCGGGATGTCTTGACGGATTTCGGCTTGCTTGAGGAATGCGTTTGCGGTGGCCGTGATGATGCGGCGGTCCGTGATGGCGACCAGTGTCTTTGCCTGGGCTTTTTCCATCACTGCCGCCAGCTTCTCCATGGCTCCGCCGACGATCGCGGAAATGGGATCGAGGGTGTGGAGTTGGTCGGGGAAGCCGAGGGCTCGTAGGGTTTCACCGTCCTTGAAGAACCATCGCAGGATGCGAAGGTGCGGCTCTGGATCCAGTGATTCGAGTGCGCAGACGACGCCGGGAGCCTCGAGCGGAGAGATCGGCGGGTGGAGGGCGTCGGAGAGGGGCTCGATCGTTTCCAGGAGCCGGGTGGAGATTTCGCGGGCTGCTTTCACGTCCTTCCGCTTTCCCCGCAGTGGCCATCCGTCGGGGCCGCGGAGTTCGGAGGTGATCCGCAGCTCCCGCGTCAGCGCGTTGACGAGGCTCGTCGTCTCGGTGAGGGTGGAGTCGAATTCCTCGCGGGTGTCGCGTGCGATGACCTCGGCGTATCGCGCCTCGGCGACGTCTTCGTTTCCAGCGGCTCTCGCCCTCGCGGCGCGAAGCGCGTGGTACCCGGTCCATGCGTTGAGGGAGGACAGGAGGGCGTGGACGTCGAAGGCGATCGCCTCGGCGTTCGTCTGCAGGTACTCGCGATGGGTGCGTGCGTCGGCCCGATCGATCTGCTTGACGTGATCGCGGACGTTTCCCTGGTAGAGCTCAAGTTGCTTCTGCACCAGCGCTCCGCTGCCTGCGACGTCATCCCACAAGGAGGTCGGGACCGACTCGATCTCCCGTGCCTGGTCGACCGCGCGATCGATGGTGGCGACCAGCCCCGTCAGTTCGGCCCACTGGTCCTTGCGGATGGTGGTGAGGACTTGATTCGTCACCGCGAGGTTGGTCCTGACGAGGCCCGAGACCTCACTCAGCATCATCTGGAGACCGATCATGGCCAGCGCCGGCCCGACCGAGGCCGCGATCCGCGCCTTGCTCAGCGCAGTCACGGGGTAGAAGCGGGCCTGGTGCAGGACGCGGCCGCGAACCATCACCGCTCCGAGGTTCCCGCCGTCCTTGACGGCGAGCGTCGCGCCGTTGTTCAGCAGGGCCTGTGCCGTGCCGCCGATCCTGTAGAGCCCCCGCACGCTGGCGAACGCGTTCCCGAGGTTGCCGACCACGGTCGCCGCGTGCCCGATCGACGCGAGGATCGCTGAGATCTGCTCGCGGTCGGCGGCCGGCACGATCCCGAAGTCGATCAGGTCGGGCTTCAGCTCCGGCGGGACCTCGCCGGCGACGACGGCCACCCCCGGGAGCACCTCCACCAGGACCGTCGACGTCGTCGCGTCGATGTCCGCCTCGGACGTCGGATCGCCCACGACGGGGGAGTCGATGGTGTCGCTCCGGCCGTCCTCCTCAGGCTCGGCGATCTCCGTCGAGTCCGAAGGGTCCTGCATGCGATCTCCTCCCGCAGGCGCGCGCAACGGCCGAACCCCGTCGGCGTTGACTGCCGGAGTTTACGGCTCGATGCCTCGCGGGTAGCCCGAATCCTCCGGGTCGGCCGGTGCCGGAATGGTGCTGTGGCAGTGCCGTACGAGGACGTCGCTGGTGACGGCACCCGGACGCGGGGGTGATCAGCGTCGCCGGGGCCGCGGTTCCCGCAGGTGCGGAGCGGTGGGGCCGGCGTTGGCCGCTTGGTCCGGGTTCGTGGTGGTCGCGGAGGTGGTCGGACGGGGTGGGGAAACCCGTGAAAAGTCGCGCCGGACACCGCTGAGCCGGATGCGGACGGCGACCACGACCGGGGTGCCGCCGGTCGTGCTGCGCACGTCCGTGGTCGACGCCGCGGCGGCGAAGATGCCGGCGTTCGCGATCACCACGACGAGGTACCACGTGCCGCGTGCTCGCGGAAGTCCCGTCGCCTGGTGCGGGAACCTCGTCGCGTGGGCCGATCGAACCGGGTGGCGCTGATCGCGGAGGCGACTGTCGACTGCCACGACGGCAGCGAGTGCGTCACGGGATTCCACACCATGGTCGAGGAGCACCTCGCCGTGCCGTGCCGTTCCGGACGGTGGTGCTGGGCGTGGACGTGACCGTGACGGGGGTGGACCTGACCCATGACGAGCGGGTCGTGGCTGTCTGCGTGCGCGGGAAGTCGAAGCAACGGATATCCCTCTTGGACCTGCCGCTGTCTGCTTCGCCGCCGGAAGGCGCGCAGTGGATCGATGCCTACCGCTGCTGGGCGAAGGGGACGTGAACGGGGCGGAGTCCTGGCCGGAGCAGGTGCGGTGCACGGAGGAGGAAGCCCTGGCCAACCTGCGCGCCGTGCTGGAACTGTGCGCGGCCGGGGAGGTGAGGTGCAGCGACAAGACCAGTCGCCCGTCCGCCGCGACCGTGCGTACCGTCGGCGCGCACCTGGTGCAGGGTGACTTCTACCCCGAGGAGCCCATCGCGGCGTTCGCGTGGCCGCTGCTGCTCCAGGCCGGCGGCCTGGCGGCGCTCGACGGCGCCCGCCTCCGGTTGGCCCCGAAGGGCCGTGCGGCGCTCGGGAAGCCGTCCGCCGAGGCCATTCGGAACCTGTGGCGGCGCCGGCTCACCCACGCGGCGATCGACGAGTTCAGCCGGGTGGAGCAGATCAAGGGCCAGCAGGCCCGCAACGTGCTCACCGCGGCGAAGACCCGGCGACGTGGCGCTGTGGAAGCTCTACCTCGTCGACCCGGAGTACGGCAGCCTCGGCTACGCCGGGCACCACGACTGGGAACTCCTCGAAGGTCGCTACACCCTGGCCGTGCTGTTCGAGTACGCGGGCACGCTGGGGCTGGTCGACCTCGATTACGTCGACCCGCGCGGCGCGCGCGACGACTACGTCGACAACTGGGGCGGCGACGACCTGGACGCGTTGAGCCGCTACGACGGGCTGGTGGCGATCAGGCTCACCGCGCTGGGGGCCTACGCCCTCGGCCTGACCGAGGCGTACCAACCGGCCAAGCCCAGGACCACCGGAGCCCGGCCGCTGAAGGTGCTGCCCACCCTCGACGTCGTCGCCACGGGTGACATCGGCGCCGCGGATCGGCTCGTCCTGTCCGCCCACTCGGAGCAGACCGCCGACCGCGTCTGGAGGGTGTCGGCGGCCGGTCTGCTCACAGCACTCGACAACGGCCGTGACCTCGGCGAGTTCGTCGACTTCCTCACCGAGCGGACCGGGCACGACCTGCCCGACGCGCTACGCACGCTGGTCGCGGACGTCGAACGGCGGAGCTCGCAGTTGACCGACCTCGGCCACGTCCGCGTCATCGAGTGCGCCGATCCCGCGCTCGCCGCGTTGATCGTCGGCGACCGCGCCTTGCGCGCGCTGTGCCGCCCGATCGGCGACCGCCACCTCGCCGTGCGGCCGGACCAGGAGCTGAAGTTCCGCAAGGCCCTGCTCAGGCTGGGGTACGTCATCCCGGTCGGGGGCCGCGGAGGTGGGCTCTGACAGGGTTGGGGTCGTGCGTTCGTTGAACGGGCTCGACTCCGCCGCCCTGCGGCCCCTGTGGCGGGCCGTGCACGACCGGTTGTCGTCGGGGCGTCCGGTCAGCCGGGTGAAGGTCGGTCCCCTCGACGAGGAGGAGCGGTCGGCCGTGGCCGACCTGCTGGGGGCCGATCGACTGCCGGGTCGGTACGCGACGGTGTCGGTGGTCGGGCTCGACGAGTTGCTCCGGGAGTCCGTGGAGGCGGGGGTGCGCGAGGTCGTCGTGGCCCTGCTGGGTCCGCTGGACGACCTGGCCGGGCGCCGGGCGCTCGCCACCGGCGCCCGCTCCGAGTTGTGGGCGTGGTTGGCCGGGCACCCCGTGGTGGTGGCCCAGCCGGCGTTGCTGGAGTGGGTGGACGCCGTTCGGCGGGCCGGGCTCGTCGGTGGCTCCGTCGAGCGCACGGGGGATGGGCTCGACCGGGCCCTGCGGGTCGTCGCCGCGTTGCCCGCGACAGGTGTGCCGCTGCCGGTGCTGGCGGAGGCCGTCCTCTCCGACCCGCACGCCCTGGACGAGGGAACGCGGTGCGCCGGGCTGGTCCTGCGGGCGTTGGCGGCGCTCTACGGCGTCGACCCGCCGGGGGACGCGCAGGAGCGGCGGGCGCTGTGGGAGCGCGCCGGGGTGGTCGAGGACGAGTTGTCCCCGGTCGTCCTGGTCGCCGGCCTGCGGTTGGGCGGTGTCGGGGGAGGGGTGCTGCGCGTGTGCGCCGACGCGGGGCACGTCGCGGCCCTGACGTTGGCGCAGGTCCGGGCGACCTCGTTCGTCGGGGCACCGGGGAACGCGTGGGTGTTCGAGAACCCGAGCGTGCTCGCGGTGGCGGTGGCCCGGTTCGGGGCTTCGTGCCCGCCGGTGGTGTGCACGTCGGGCTGGCCCAACAGCGCGGTGATCGTGCTCCTGCGTGGTCTGGCCGCGGCCGGGGCGACGCTGCGCTACCACGGGGACTTCGACGGCGAGGGTGTGCGGATCGCCGCGCACGTGGTGGCGCGCACCGGCGCCGTGCCGTGGCGCATGGCCACCGGCGACTACCTGTCGGCGCTGGGCGGCGCACGCGTCGGCACGTCGGTGGGGCGGGTCACCGAGGCGCCGTGGGACGACGGGCTGGCGGACGCGATGCGCGAGCACGGGCTGGCGGTCCCGGAGGAACGGGTCACCGCGCGGCTGTTGGACGAACTCGACGAGTGCGGACGGGATGTCGGCCGTCTGCCGTAGCGTGCTCGACCGGTGGGAGGAGGGTGCTCGTGGAGGCCATGCGCGTGCCGCCGGAGATGTTCCGGTTCACCACGGGCGAGCGGGCCGAGCTGTACGTGGCGATCCTGCACGCGTTCGGCGAGGCCAACGAGCGGTTGGAGACCGCTCTCGGGTTGGACGACGTGCGGGCGCGGCTCCGCTCGGTAGGGTGGCTCGACCCGCTGGACGACAAGGACCTGACCGAGGCGCTGGGGAGCCTGCGCGACTGGCGGCTGCTCGACGTCACCCAGAACCACGCCGAGAACTACCGGACCGCCGACGAGTACGAGCGGCGTAACCTCCAGTACTCCTTGACCAAGCGCGGTGAAGCCGCCCTGGCCGGTGTGGTGCACGCGATGGGCGTGCTGGCCTCGACGGGCGCGCTCCAGACGGCGGTGCTCGACGCGATCGCGGACCGGCTCGGTGAGCTGGTCGCGCGGCTGGGCGATCCCGGTGTGCCGGACCGCCGGATCTTCGGCACGCTGGTCGAGCTGGAGGGGCACCTGGAGGCGTTGCGGGGCAACACCAAGCAGTTCAACGGCGAGCTCCAGCGCCTGTTGCGCGCCGAGGGGGCTGATCAGGAGACGTTCCGCGAGGTCAAGTCGGCGACCGTGGCGTACCTCCAGGAGTTCACCACGAACCTGGAGCAGCGGGCGCACGCGATCGCCAACCGGGTCGAGTTGGTCGAGGAACGCGGAGTGGCCCTCCTGCACCACCGCGCGCTGGTGGGCGCCGAACTCCCGCCCACCTCGGGTGACAACCCGGCGGTGGCGTGGTTGGAGCTACGCCGGGCCAGGTGGGAAGGGCTGCGGGCGTGGTTCCTGCCGGTGGACGGCGGCACGCCCAGGGTTCAGCAGCTGTTCGTGGTCGCCAGGCGCGCGATCATCGCGTTGTTGCAGGTGCTCGACCGGATCACCGAGTCCAGGCGCAGGTCGACCAGTGCGGCGGCCGACTTCCGCGAGCTGGCGCGCTGGTTCGCGGTCGCGCCGGCGGAGGAGGACCTGCACCTGCTGTGGTCGACCGCCTTCGGGCTCGGTTCGGCCCGGCACGCGCACCTCGCGCACCCCGACCCGGAACTGGTCAGCTCATCGAGCCGGTGGGTCGACGCACCGCCGGTGGAGGTGTCGGCGTTGCTGCGCAGCGCGGGGCGGACGGAGCGGTTCAGCCGCACCGGGCGGGTGCGCGACGTGGCCGCGGTCAAGGCGGCGCGCGCCGAGTCGGCTCGTGCGGAGCGGGCCGCGCTGAAGGCCGCGTGGGACCGGTTGGACACCGGTGGTGGCACGAGGTTGTCGCGGTTCGGGCGGTTGGACCACGAGGTGCTCGAACGGCTGCTCGACCTCCTCGGGCGGGCCTTGACCGCGGCGCCGGACCGGCACGGCGTCCACCGGGCCACCACGGGCGACGGGCGGGTGGAGGTCCTGGTGAGGCCGCCGGGGGCGCACCGCGAGCAGGCGGTGCTCAGGACGCCGCGCGGCGTGTTCACCGGCCCGGACTACGACATCGAGATCCGCACGCCCGGTGGTCGCGCGGCACGGCGGCCGCAGAGGGCTGCCGAAGGGGCGACCGGATGAGCAACCTGGCGAACCAACTGGTCATCGCGGAGCGCGAGGAGGTCGCGCGGGCGATCCGACTGCTGCTGGCGGCACCGCTGATCGGCGCCAAGGCCGCACCGGAGGCATTCGACCTCGTGCGCAGGCGTCGTGAACCCGTCGGGAAGTGGTTCGACTACTACTGCGGGTGGTCGCTGGTCGTCGAACCCCGCCTGGGGTACGCGCGGTTGGCCAAGGTCCGGGTCGCCACCGACCCCACCCGCCCGGCGCGACGGCACCGCGCGGGGCGGGCGCCGTTCGACCGCCGCCGGTACACCCTGCTGTGCGTGGTGGCCGCCGAGCTGCTGGGGGCGCCGGTGACCACGGTCGGGCTGCTGGCGGACCGCGTCGTCCAGGCGTCGGCCGCGGACCCGGTGCTGCCGCCGTTCGACACGTCCAGCCGCGCCGAGCGGATGGCGTTCGTCGACGCGCTGCGACTGCTGGAGTCGGTCGGCGCGGTCGAAGTGGTGGACGGCGCCACCGAGTCGTTCGTGGACTCCACCGACGCGAAAGTCCTCTACCGGGTCGACGCGACGCTGCTCATGCGCCTGCTGGCGGCCCCGGTGGGCGCGTCGCAAGTCGCGGTCCCGGCCGACGAGGTGCCGCCGCGCTTCACCGAGCTGCTGACGCGGTTGTCCCGCGAACGGCGCTACGGCGATGCCGACGAGCCGGTGTCCGAGGTCCAGCGCAACCTGTGGCTGCGGCACTCGGTGTTCCGCAAGCTGGTGGACGACCCGGTCGTGCACCGCGACGACCTGACACCCGCGGAACTCGCCTACCTGTCGTCACCGACCGGCGGGCAGCTCCTGCGCCGGGCCGCCGATCAGGCGGGGTTGCTGGTGGAGGAACGCGCCGAAGGCGTCATGTTGATCGACCCGGACGGCGTGGCCACGGACGGCCGGTTCCCCGACGACTCCGGCAACGCCAAGGTCGCCGCCCTGCTGCTCCTCGACGTGATCACGACCGGGAACGGGCAGGTCGCCGTCGAGCAGCTGCGCGCCGAGGCCGACGCACTGCTCGGCCGCTTCCCCCGGTGGGCCAAGGGCTACCGCGGCGAGGACGGGGCCACGCGACTGGTCGCCGACGCGCTGGACGTGCTCAGGGCGTTCGGCCTCGTCCGGCTCGACGGCGGTGTCGTGCGCGCCCGGCCCGCCGCCGGCCGCTACGCGGTGACCCAAACGAGCGCCGACGACGTCGAGGACGGGTCATGACGGTGACCGAGCTGCCGCGCGTGGAGAGCGATGCGGTGACCAGGTGGGTGCCCGAACGCGCCGGGATCCTGAACGTGTGGCGCTACTACGACGAGGTCTTCAGGTTCCACAAGGGGCGGTTGTTGTTGCGCGGCCCCAACGGCACCGGCAAGTCGAAGGCGCTGGAGCTGCTCCTGCCGTTCCTGTTCGACGCCAACCTGCGCGCCAACCGGCTCTCCACGTTCGGCACGTCCGAGCGCACCATGCACTGGAACCTGATGGGGGAAGGGGCGACCGGCGCCACGAGAGTCGGGTACGTGTGGCTGGAGTTCCGCTTCCCCGGTGCGGACGGCTCGCCGGACGAGTGGTTCTCGTGCGGTGCGCGGCTGGCCGCGACCCGGCACACCACCGCGGTGCACCCGGATTACTTCACCACCCGGCAGCGCGTCGGCGTGCCGGGTGGCCTCGACCTCACCGACCCGAACGGCGCGCCCCTCACCGGCAAGGCCCTGGAAGCCGCGCTCGGCGACCGGGGCACGCTCCACCAGAACGCGGCCGACTACCGGGCGGCCGTGCGCTCGACCCTGTTCCCCGGCCTGAGCGAGCAGCGCTACGACGCGCTCATCACGGCCCTGCTCCAGCTCCGCACGCCGAAGCTCTCGCAACGGCTCGACCCCGGGCTGCTGTCCACGTTGCTGTCCAAGGCGCTGCCGCCGCTGGGCGAGACGGAGATCAGCGACCTCGCGGAGGGCTTCGAGCGCCTGGACCGGCAGCGTGAACAGCTCAAATGCCTCGACGCCGAGCTGGAGACCGCGCAGCGCCTCACAACCAGGCAACGCGCGTACGCGCAACGCGTGCTGCGCGCCGCAGCGGCGAAGCTGATCTCCGCCACCACGGAGCTGGGCAACCTCGCGGACGCCGCGAAGCTCTCGGAAGACGAGCACCGCCGCGCCGACCGGCGCAAACAGGAGGCCGAGGAACGCGGCGAGCTGCTGGAGCAGCGCATCGTCGGGACCGAGGGGCGCATCCAGGGCCTGACCGGCAGCGAGGCGTACCGGAGGGGTGAACAGCTCGACCGGCTGCGGACCCGCGTGCGCGAGGCCCGTGCGACCGCCGGGAAGCGGCGCGCCGACGCGACCCGCCACCGCCAGGTCGCCCGGACCGAGGAGGACGCGGCCGGCACCGCTGCCCGGCACGCGGAGGCACGGGCCGCGACCGCGGGAACGCTGGCCGACGGCGCCTCGACCGCCGCCGCCCGTGTCGGCCTCGCCTCGGTGCACGCCGAGGTCGCCCGCGTCCTCACCGATCCCTCCCGGTCACGGGCCCTGCTGCGCGCCGCGGTGCAAGCGCGTGCCGAGCAGGTCGAGGCCGTGCGCGCCGCGCTCAACGAGCACGAGGTGGCGCTCAACAGCAGGCGGGACGCGGAAGGGACGCTCGAAGAGGCGCGGGAGACCCTGGCGGAGGTCACCGAACGGCGGGCCGAGGTCGCCGACCGGCGCGAGGCCGCGCTCGCGGAGCTCCGGGCCGCCGTCCTGGCGTGGGCGGCTGACTGCCGTGAACTCACCTTCGCCGACCCCGGGGTGCTGGCCGACCTCGCGGCGTCGGAGACCGCCGTGCTGACCGAGATCGATTCCGCCGCGAGCCGTGTGCTGGGCGCCATCACCCGGGACGAGACCCTGGTCGGGGCAGCGCTGGCGAACGCCGAGCGCGATCGGGATGCACTGCGCGACGAGGTCCGGCGGCTGCTCGCCGAGGAGGACCTGCCTCCCCTGCCGCCGCACACGCGCACCGCGGACCGGGTGGCCATGACCGGCGCGCCTCTGTGGCGCCTGGTCCGCTTCGCCGACGCGGTGCCCGACGACGTCCGCGCGTCGGTGGAGGCCGCGCTCCAGGCGTCCGGTCTCCTGGACGCCTGGGTCGGCCACGACGGCGCGGTCACCGGGCACGACACGTTCGCCGTACCCGGCGCCGTGCCGCCGGCGCCGGGTCGATCACTCGCCGACGTCCTCGTACCCGAGGTCGACGCGCCCGTGGCCGTCGACGTCGTCGCCCGCCTGCTCGGTGGTGCGGCGTACGGGGAGGTTCTGCCCACAGGTCACCCGGTCGCCATCGGAGCCGACGGTGGTTGGCGCACGGGCAACCTGCGCGGCACCTGGCGCAAGGACGAGGCATCGCACATCGGCGCGCTCGCCAGGCAACGGGCCCGGCAACGCCGGCTTACCGAACTGCGCGAGCGGATCGCCGCGTCGGAGGAGCTGATCGAGGCGCACACGGTCGCTTTGCGGTCGCTGGCCGGACGCAGGGCCGACGTCGAGGCAGACCGGCGAGACCGGCCCCGTCACACCGACGCAAACGCGGCGCTGGAGGACCTGACCCGGGCGGATTCGGCGGTCTCCAGCGCCGACGGTGTGGTTCGGCGGTCGCTGGACGGCCTGGCGAAGAGCGAGCAGCGCGTGGACCGCGCCCTGCGCGCGCTGACCGCGACGGCGGCCGAACACGGCCTGCCCGCCGAGCGGAACGCGCTCACCGCCGTCGTGGCCGCCGTGGACGCCTTCCGGACCGCGTCCGACGCCTGGATCGACGAGCACGCGGCCCTGCTCGCGGCACGTCGTGAAGCGGACCGGACCGCCGAGCAGGCCCAGCGGTCCCGGCTCGCCGCCGAACAGCGCGAGGACGAGGCGGACGAGGCCGAAGCCGTGGCCCGCGGGCTCGACAGCGAGCTGGACGCCGTGGAGGGCGCCATCGGCGTCGACTACCGGCAGGTGCTCGACGAACTCGCCGAGCTGCGCGAGCAGCTGGGCTCGGTCAGGCGGGAAGCGCGTACCAACCAGAACGAGATCGGCACCCTGGCTGTGCGCCTGGGAGAACTGACCGCCCAGCGGGCCACGGACGCGCGTGACCGCGACCGCGCCACCGAGGTGCGCGACCAGGCCGCGGCGCGATTCCGGCACCTGGCGGACGACAGCCTGCCCGCCGACAGCGGTCTGGACGACCTGGCCGCGTTCAGGCAGGTGCTGACGGCGTCGAGCGGTGTCCGGGCGGCGCTGGACGCGGCGAGGTCGGTCGCGGCCACGTGGCCGACGCTGCCCCACTCGCCGAAGAACCTCGGCGACGCCGCGCACCGGTTGGCGGAGGAGGTGCACGCCTCCCGCGAGGTGCTGGGCGGTCGGGCCGACCTCGAACTCGACTCCGACGAGGACGTCCAGGTCTTCTCCGCGATGGTGGACGGGGTGCGGATCGGCGCATCGGCGCTGTTCGACCTGCTGCGGTCCGAAGCGGAACGCAGCAGGGAGGACATCACCGCGCAGGAGCGCGAGCTGTTCGACCGGACCCTCACGGGGGACACGCGCCGGCACCTCGCCGCCCGGATACGGCAGGCGCACGACCTGGTCGACGGCATGAACGCCCGCTTGGAGCGCGTGCGCACCGCATCGAGGGTGGCGGTGCGGTTGGTGTGGGAGGTCTCGCCCGAGCTGCCACCGGGCACGAAAGCGGCGCGTGACCTCCTGCTCAAGGACCCGGTGCGGTTGACCGAGGAGGACCGCGAGTCGCTGCACCGGTTCTTCCGCGACCGGGTCGAACAGGCCAAGGGCGACGAGACGGCCACCAACTGGGAGCAGCAGCTGGGGCAGGTGTTCGACTACACGGCCTGGCACCGGTTCGTGGTGAAGGTCGACCGCATGAACGGGACGGGCTGGCAGCCCCTGACCAAGAAGCTGCACGGCGCGCTGTCGGGCGGTGAGAAGGCGATCGCGCTGCACCTGCCGCTGTTCGCCGCCGTGGCCGCCCACTACCAGGCCGTCGCCGGGGCGCCGCGGGTCATCCTGCTGGACGAGGTCTTCGTCGGGGTCGACAGCGTCAACCGCGGCCAGGTGTTCGCACTGCTGTCGGCGCTGGACCTCGACCTGGTCCTCACCTCCGACCACGAGTGGTGCACCTACCGCGAATTGGACGGCATCGCGATCCACCAGTTGATCAGCGGTGGCGACGACGACGCCGTCACCACCGCCCGGTTCGTGTGGGACGGCGCCGAGGTGGTCGATGACGAGGTGGCGGAGGACGACTGAGCGCGGTTCGTCGCGAGTCGGGGTCCGGGTTGGGCGAAGGCCACTGTCGTTCACACCGCTGTGTTGGAGCAGATCTGGAGCAGGCGGTGGGGGTGAACGACGTGCGACGGCTTCGAACGGCGGTGAACGGCGCCGGCTGACGTGCCGGTTCGCTGTTTGTGCTGGTCAGGGCACTTGTGGAACAGCACTGGCAGAATGAGGCTCTGCTTGTTTACTGCACTTCGCCGCAGTTGGCACGTAGTGGCGACTGCGGGGTGTAGTTCATTGATGTCCAAGAAGACGCCGACCAGTTGGTGCTCGTCCAGGGTCGCGTGCTTCAGCAGTTCGGCGCGGAACGACTTCATGAGTTCATCGCGAGCGCCGGATAGCGCGTCGCTCTCGGCGCGGAGGAGGGTTGGCTTCTCCTGGGAGAATCAATCGTGCAGGTGGCCCAGGAACCGGCTCTCGGCCGCCTTCGTCCCCTCTCGGATCACCTCGGCGATGACACCGTGGTCCTTGGTGAGGAAATCGAAGCAGTCGGCTCCTCGCGGGGTGGGCAGAGTCGTGAGTTCCACGCCGAAGGCGTGGAAGCTCCCGAGTCGGGTCTGGACGTGACCACCCGTGATGAACGGGCATCGGCCGCTTCAGTTCTGCGGATCCTCACGGTTCTTGCGGTAGTTGGAGAACAGCATGACGCCGCTGGCGACGGCGATCAGTCCGAAAACGGCGCTGATGTAGAGGCTCAGACCGAGTACTTGAGTGGCGACGTTGGCCGCGACGCTGACTACCAGGACCGTCGCGAGCAGGGCTTGGCTGCGGGTGGGCGAGAAGTTCATGACTGAGAAGTTAGTTGTGTTCGCCGGTGTTGCCGATACCGCAGGCGCCCAGGTGTCAGGTAGAGCAGGCTGCACCTCGATTCTGTGTGATGGTGCGATGAGTTCGAAGCGCAGCAGGACCTTGCTCGGTCCTGCGAACTCGTGTGCCGTTGCCGGCCCCACGGTGACCGGGGTTGACCTGCCTGCCGATCACCGGCTCGAGCAGCGGACTCCGTCGCGCTGGTGCGCTGTGCGCGGCGGGGGACCGGCTCTGAGCCGCCCTGCTCTGCGTACGCCGAGAGGTCGATGACATCCCGGAAGATGTCCCAGAAGAGGAAGCCAGGGGTGTTGTCCACGGGCGGCAGCAAGCGGTACCAGAACGGATACGTCGTGTTCTGCAGCATCGTGACCGGCATCGCGATTCCGATGAACCCGACAGCGAAGCCGACTGTGGCGTGCGGCGGCAGCCAGGCCGGCTCACGCCGCACAGCCACGTCGCACAGCCGCGGCGCGCGCCTCGCGCGGCACGGGGCCGGGGTCGAGAACATCGAGGCGGGCTCGTTCCCGGTTCGCGACCGCCCGCAGCACACGCAGGGCGGAGGGCACCAGGAGGATGCCGACACCGACGCAGCTGAGCAGCGCGACCACGCCGACCCAGATCAGGACGGCCATTGCGGGCAATGCCGTGCCCAGGCCACCTGCCAGGCGCGCAGCGGCATCGGCCGTCCGGTCGACACCGTCGGCTCGAGCGGTTGGCGTGATGGCCGAAGGGCTCGGCGACACCGTCATCGCCGAGGAGTTCGTCATCACCGAAGGCGGAGTGCACAAGCGCCCCTGTGGCATCTTCGTGAAATTCGGCCTCGCACCCGACGACCGGGCCGAGGTGGCGCGGCGACCCCGCCCGCGGGTCACTTCGGGCAGGGCCGCTGTGCGACTTCGAGGAGGAGGTTCAGACGACCACGACGCGGCGCCCGCGCGTGTGGCCGGCTTGGCTGTCGACGTGTGCCGCCGCGGCCTCGGCGAGCGAGTACGACTTGTCGACCGGGATGTGGAGCTTTCCCCGTGAGATGAGGGCGCAGGCCTCGGCGAGCGCGTTCGGCATGCTCCCGGCCTCGCCGGAGAACCGGGTGCCGAGTTCCGGTGTGCCGAAGTCGGCGATGGAGATCACCTTTCGCGGGTCACCGGTCAGCTCGACGAGGTCGTGGAGCACGCCCGCGCCGGCCAGGTCGAGGGCTGCGTCGACAGGGCCGAGTCGCCGGACCCGGTCGACCCAGCCCTCGTCGTAGGTCGTGGCGAGGGCGCCCAGGCTGCGCAGGTAGTCCTGGTTGGCGGCCCCGGCCGTGCCGATCACCTTGATGCCGCGATCGCGAGCGATTTGCAGCACCGCCGATCCGACGCCTCCGGCCGCGCCGCTCACGAGCAGTGTCTGCCCGGCCCCCACGCCGGCCTGGTCGATCACGCGCAGCGCGGTCTCCACCACGGAGGGGTATCCCGCCGCCTCTTCGAACGTCAGCCGCTCCGGCATGCGGGCCCAGGCCGACAGGACGGCGAATTCGGCATAGGTGTTCGAGCCCATGCCGAACACGGGGTCGCCGACCTCGGTCCCTTCGACGCCCTCGCCGACCTCGTCCACCACTCCGGCGGCGTCCTGCCCAACCCCGGCGGGCAACTCGATCGGACTGATCTCCTGGAACTGCCCTTCCCGGATCCTCCAGTCGACGGGGTTCACGCCCGCCGCCCGCACGGCGATGCGCACCTGACCGGGGCCCGCACGAGGCGCCTCGACGTCGACGAGGCGCAGCACGTCCGGACCGCCGAACTCGGCGAAGCTCACTCTCTTCATGCCGCCGACGGTAACACTAACGGTTAGGTTTTTGGAACAGTTTCTGTTTCGTACCTGATAGCATCAGGCGATGACCGTGTCGTCTGGGCGCCGTGAGCGCAAGAAGGCCGCGACCCGCCAGAAGATCGCGGACACCGCCCTGCGGCTCTTCCTCGAACGCGGCTACGAGGCGGTGGGCATCCGAGACGTGGCCGCGGAGGCCGACGTGGCCGTCACCACGGTCTTCTCCCACTTCGCCTCGAAAGAGGCGCTGGTGTTCGAGCAGGACGAAGACTTCGAACACCGCCTCACCCAGGCGGTCACCGGCCGGGCGCCGGACGAGCCGCTCATTCCCGCGCTGCGCCGCGAGATCCACGCCATGGTGCGGCACTGCGCGGCGGAGAGCACCGCGCCGACCTGGCAGATGATCGACGCATCGCCGGCCCTGCGCCAGTACGAGGAGTCGATGAGGCTGCGCCACGCCGAGTCGGTGGCGACGGCGATCGCCGCCGAGTTCGACCTGCCGCAGGCCACGACGGCGTGCCGGACGATCGCGAGGTTCGTGGTGGATGCCTACTCGCTGGCCCGCTCGGCGCCCGATCCGGCGGCCGCGGTCGACGAGGTCTTCCGGATGATCGAGGCGGCCTGGGAGGTCACGCCGATGCACCCGCGCCTCCGGCCTTCGTGATGAGGTCCGGCCGTTCTCCTCGGGCTCGGCGACCTCCGTCGAGTCCGACGGGTCCTGCATGTGATCTCCTCCCGCGGGCGCGCGACGGCCGGACCTCGTCGGCGTTGCCTGCCGGAGCCTGCGGCTCGGCGCCTCGCGGGTGGCCCGAACCCACATCGAGCCTCGGTGGCCGAGGGCTGCCACCGAGGCTCGATCACGTGATCCCCGCTGCCGGCCACCGCACGGCAGGACCGTCGCGAGCGGGCGGAGCTCCTACTTCGCGGCGCACAGAGCCTTGTCGAAGAGGGCGATGACCTTGTACTGGTGAACTTCGTCGTTCGTCCCGGCGACGGTGACCGCCCGGCCGTCGGGGATGATGGCGGCGCGGGTCTGGAAGCCGTCGGCGTCGCCGCCGTGGCCGTACGCGGTGATCCCGCAGCTGAGCTTCATCTCGATGACGCCCAGGCCGTAACGCCAACCCTCGAAGAGGCCGGGCGCGTCCACGGCCTGACGCATCTCCGCCAGCCGACCGGGCTTGAGCAGTCGACCGTCCTGGAGGGCGACCAGGAACTTGTTCACGTCACTCGGGGTGGCGATCATCTGCCCCGCGGCGCCGGCGATCGACGGGTCGAACCGGGTGATGTCGATCAGATCACCGGCGATCGGATCACCCTTGTCGTCCTTGGCGAACAGGTAACCCCGGGGGTGCGGGGCACGGATGTCGCGGTCGCCCGGACCCGGGTAGTACGTCTCCTTCAGCCCGATCCGGTTGATGATCTTGTCCGTGACCACCTCGGCGAAGGGGCGTCCCGCCGCTTTTTGCGCCACCAGGCCCAGCAGCATGTATCCGCTGTTGCTGTACGCCCACACCCCGTCCTGCCCCGGAGCGAACGTCGGTGCCTGCGCCAGCACCGCGTCCAGCACCTCCCGGGTCTCGACGTACCGGTCCTTGATCGGCAGGATCCCCTTGGACATGAAGGGGATCCCGGTGGGCATCCCACTGGTGTGGTTCAGCAGTCGCCTGATCGTGATGGTCCGACCGTCGATCGCCGCACCGTCGCCGGTGCCCCGCACCACGCCCGGCAGGAACTTCTCCACCGCGTCGTCCAGCGCGAGCTTGCCCTCGTCGGCCAACTGAAGGACCGTCACGGCGGTGAACATCTTCGTGATGCTGGCGATCCGGACGTAACCGTCCGTCGGCACCTTCGACCTCGTCCGGACGTCACCCACCCCGGCGGTGTAGTTCGTCACCCGCCCGTTCCGGTCTCGCACCGACATCAGCATCCCGGGCAGCGACCCGTCGGCGACCAGCGCCTCCAAGCCCGCCTGCAGCGTCTTGTCGTGGCCTGCCCTCGACCTGTCACCCGAGGCGCCGGCCGACGCCACCTCCGTCAGCGTGAGTCCGGCAACCGCTACCGCCGCCATCGCCGCTGCGACCGCACGACGCCGGCGCGCGGGGCCCAGGCGGATTTCGGCCGGAGGACTGAGATCATTCGACAAGGGACACTCTCCAATTGAACGCTGTGCACTGACCTCACCCAGTGTTGTCGCCGTTCCACCGCCCCACGATCCCCCGTGCTGAACACCTCCGGTACAGCCAGCACTACCTCCGGGGCGCCCGAGCCCTCAGCCGTACGTCAGTTCGCGCACAGCGCGGCGTCGACGAGCGCGCCCCGGTCCGCGGCGACGGACTCGTCCCGCACCGACCCGGTGAGCGAGGTGACCACGACGGTCGCCGCGCGACCGTCGTCGGTGGCCGCGTTGACGGTCGCGTAGCCCGGGATGTCACCGCCGTGGCCCCACGCGACCCCTCCGCAGCTCAACGGCATGCTGAACACGCCGAGCCCGTACCCCTGGCCCGACTCCGGATCCGTCGGGATGGTGGTGCGCAGTTGCGCCAGCTGGGCCGGTTCGAGCAACTTCCCGTCCAGCAGCGCGCGCAGGAAGGTGTTGAGGTCGCCCGGCGTGGAGACCAGGTGGCCGGCCGCCCAACCCCAGCTCGGGTCCATCCGCGTGAAGTCGACCAGCTCGTCGGTCGCCGGATCGCGCTGGTAGCCCCTGGGGTGCCGGCCGCGGACGTCCTCCTCACCGACCTCGGGCGCGTAGGTGTCGCGCAGACCGATCCGCTGGATGACCCGGGTGGTGACCAGCTCGTCGAACGGGCGGCCGGTGACCCGCTGGGCGATCAGGCCGGCCAGGAGGTAGTTCGTGTTGCTGTAGGACCAACCGCCGCCGGCGGCACGCCCGTCCTGCCTGGCGTTCGCCAGGTCGAGCAGTTCGCGGGGTTCGAGGTAGACGTGCCGGTACAGCAGGAAGTCGCCCTTGGACTTGAACATCGACGTGGTGTAGTCCGGCAGGCCGCTGTCGTGCTGGAGCAGTTGGCGGACCGTGATCCTGTCGGCGTCCACGCCCTTGGCCCGGACCAGACCCGGCAGGTACGTCTCGATCGACGCGTCGAGCTCGACCCTGCCCTCACCGACGAGCTGCAGCACGACGACGGAGGCGAACATCTTGCTCGCGCTGCCGATCCGCACCCTGCCGTTCGTCGGCACCTCGCCGCCGGTCCTCAGGTCACCCACCCCGGCCGTGTAGTGGTGGGTCCGGCCGCGCCGGTCCCGAACAGCGGCCAGCGCCCCCGGGTGCCGGTCGGCACCGACGAGCTTGTCCATGCCTTGCTGGATCGCATCGTGGTGAGGCGCGACCCCGGCGGTCGCGACCGGGTCGGTGAACGCCAGGGCACCCGCCACGAGCACCACCGCCGCCGTTGTGGTGACCACCTGTCGGTACCGCGAGGGGGGAGGGCGGTCCTGCTGGTAAGAGGATGTGGACAAAGCAGCCAACTCCTGGGCTCGGCGGACGTCGGTCTTGCGGTGACCGGCTGGATCCAGGCTGCTGACTTCCACCCCGAGTGGACAATCCAGCCCGCTGGAAGGCCGAGGTGGTGGTGGCACCCCGATGTTGTCGTCAGGACGGGCAATCCACGGCGGGCAGCTCGATTCGCGTGAACCTGTGCTTCTGATCCTCACGTGGCCGGCGGCCTCAACGCCGGGATGATCAACGACCCGGTCTTCGGCGGGGCGGGGGAACGGCTCGCCCCGGCGTGCTGCTCACCCCTCCGGTCGGCAAGCGGGTCAGGGTGTCGGTGGCCTGGGTCGGCCTGGCGAACGCCCGTGAGGCCCGCGAGTTCGACAGCCTGATGGAGATCCACGGCAGCGGCGACATCACCCCGCTCGGCGGCGTGCTGTCGGACCCGGGGCACGTCGAGTTCACCGGATCGCGCTACGGCAGCGACCGCGACGGTGCGGCGGTTACCGTCGCCGAAGCCGAGAACGCGGCCGGCGGGCAGTTCGACCACGACACACTCGACGCCATCGCGGAGGTCGCCGCCCACCTGCCGCGCCTGTGACCGCATGCGATTTGCCGAAGAGCACCGATGACCTCGGTCCGGGAGGACGCTCGCACCGTTCTGCGATCATGCCGCACCATGGACCGTTACGAGCGATTCCGCCGCGCGGCGGTCGATCGGGGTCTCCCGGGCGATGAGGTCGACGCGTTCGCCGATCAGCTCCGGTTCGCGGTGTGGGCGGGGGCCGGCGGCCCCGAGGGGGAGGGTGTCGGGCAGGAGGGGGGACTTCCCCGGTTGCCGGTGGGGGTGGGGTGGCCGAGCGGTGGGAGCGGGTCGCCGTTGCCGTTCATCGCTTCCGTTGACTGCGCGGCCCTTCCGCGGGCCGAGGGGCTTCCCCTGCCGGTGGACGGCTCGCTGCTCTTCTTCTTGCACCACGAGGACGACCTGGAAGCCGACCCCGGCACGGACGGGTCGGGGTTCGCGCGGGTCCTGTACGTGCCGGTCGGCACGGAGGCGGTGGTGGCGTCACCGCCGCCCGACCACGACCGCAGGACGTTCTTCCACGAGGAGATCCCGTTCCTCGTTCCCGAGCGCCGGCTTTCCGCTTGGGTCGAGCCGGTCCTGCCGGAGTGGGTCGAGGAGCGTGACGTCGAGTTCGAGTCGGAGGTGGTGAAGCAGGTGTTCGACGGGTTGGAGCACCTCGACGAACTGTGCGAACTGGTCGACGAACTCTGGCCGGAGCCGGATCGGAGCTCCTCGTTCCGCATCGGCGGGTACTGCGCGGCGATCGGAGGTCAGGACCCGCCGTGGACGCGGATGGCGGCCGCCAACCTCGCGGAACGGCTCGCGGGCGAGCCCGACCTCCCGAGGTCGGAGCGGACCCGCCTGCGTCGCGCGGAGGAGTACCGGTTGATCCGCGAGTGGGTGCCGCTCGCCCAGTTCCACACGGGGAGCGACTTCTACTACGGGTGCTTCCTGATCGGTTCCGATGACCTCGCCGCCCAGCGCTTCGACGGGATGCGGTCATTCACCATGTTCACCGAGTAGGCGGGCGGCGGTCGTCGCGGGTCAGGTTTCGCCGCGCTTGCCGAGGCGGTCCAGGTGCAGGCCCCACGGGGTGCTGGTGGCGGGGTCGCGCGTCCCCGTGGTCGTGCACCCCCGCCACTGGCCGAGGTGCTCGAACGAGTACAGGCCGGCCGACCACGGTGGCGAGGTCGGGGCTTCCTCGGCCAACCGCTCCAGCGCGGGGCGGTGCAGGGTGAACGCCGGCTGTCCGATCGCGTCGCCTGACGCCACCACCCAGCTGGTCGCGAAGAACCAAGTAGCGGCCACGGTGAGCGGAGCGCGTGCCGGGCGCCTGCCGCCCAGGCGGCGCCTACGGCGAACCAGGCGACGAACGCCCCGACCCCGTTCCGGTCGTCGACGACGGCGTCCCGGCCGTGGCCAACCTGAACCCCGACCTGCTCGACGCCCTGCGGCCGGGCCGCGACCGACGCCGCGGACGACGGGCTCCGGTTCCTCGTCCACGGTGGCCGGCGCTCCCCGCACAGCAGGACGAGCAGGAACAGCGGGGGTGCACCTCACACCTCGCCGCGCCGGCGGAACAGCGAGAGCAGGCCGCGCCGCTCGTGCATCGTCCGCCAGCGCTGCCACCACCTGCCCCAGCCGCCCTTCGGCGGCTTCACGTCGATCCCGTTCGCGATCGCCTGGAGCGCGCCGCCCACCTGGTCCAGGAACCTGCCCCGGCGCTTGCGCAGGGCGTCGGGCAGGGTCTCCTCGACCAGGAGGTCGTGGGTGTGCGGCCGTTCCAGCCCTCGCCACGCGACGATCACCGCGGCGATCCGGTGCGGCGGCGCGTCGGCCAGGTCGGCGCGCACCGCCTCCCGGTAGGCGGGCAGGAACACCCGCGAGTGCTCGTCGAGCGCCCGGGACAGCAGGTCGCGGTGCAGCGCGGGATCGGCGCGGAGCACGAACGACGCCGCCGCGGCCACCAACCGGCCGCCGAGCGCCTCGGGCAGGGACCCGGCGGCGGCCAGGGCGGACAGCAGCACCCGCTCGCCGCCGCGGCCCGGCGCCGAGCGGCGCAGGTCGGAGATCTTCCTGGCCGCGTCGAGCGAGGTGTGGTCGTGCCGCTCCAGCAGGGCCGCCAGGGGTGAGCGCAGCAGCTCGTCGACCAGCCTGCCGTCCGCCGGGGTCGACTCGTCCGCGCTCACCCGGTCGAGCGCGCGGGCCACGATCCGCGCCGCCAGGCCGCTGTCCGCGAGGACCCGCGGTCGCACCTGCCTGACCAGCCGGACGGCGTCCTCGGCCGACGGGTCACCCGGCCACAGGACGGGGCCGAACAGCCGCCAGTCGACGTGCTGCGCGCGCGTGCCGTCGAGCATCACCCGCACGGGGTCGAGCACGCCGTTGCGGGCGAGCACCAGGTCGGCGAGCAGCCTGATCCGGTCGGTGCCCCGGCCGGCCAGCAGGCGCGCCACCTCCGGCGGCGTCGTGGTCGCCAGCCGGGCGATCTCGCGCGGGTTGACGAGCCTGCGCTCCAGCACCCGGATCAGCGCGTCGACCAGCGCGCGGTGCCCGGCCAGCCTGGTCAGCGCGGGGTGCGGCGATGGCGCGGCCAGCGCCGGGACCACGACGTTCTCCGCGACGTCCTCCAGGTCCGCCGCCGACAGCTCCGGCAGCCACGGCCGCTCGCCGACCGGAGCCCCGCCGCCGCCGGGAGTCGCGCCACCGGGGGGCACGCCGCCGCTCAGCGCCGCGATGAAGTAGGCGCCGAACAGCTCCGCGGGCACCGCCTCTCGCCGGTCGCGGGCCGCGCGCAGCACCTCCGACCACCCGGCCACGTCCACCGGCCCGCCGCCGTCGCGCACCTGGTCCGAGAGCCGCCCCCAGGCCGCCGCCGACAGTCGCCCGGTCACCCGCTCCACGGCCATCCGCGCGGCGGCGAGCAGCAGCTCCTGACCCGCCGGGTCGCGCACCGGCAGGTCGAACGCCAGCTCCAGCAGGACCGCGAAGACCTCCAGGTCCGCCGCGGCGAGGGCGGGTCGCGCCTCGCCCGCCAGGCGCAGCGCGGCCGGCGTCTCGTGGCGCTCCCACAGCTGGGCGACCGCCGACGCGTACCGCGTCCCGTGCGGGTCCGGCGGCGGTTCCGAGGTCAGGTCGATGGCGGTGAAGTCGCCGTAGGCGGGCAGCCGCACGTCCGGTGTCGTGCAGTTGACCAGCGCGGCCGACTCCTCCGGCCGGGCCGTGTAGGTGGTGAACGAGACCGCCAGCCCCAGCGGGTGCGGCAGGGACCGGCAGGTCGCGGCCACCCACAGCGCCGCGGTCCGGTCGTCCGGCACCACCAGCACCAGCCTGCCCCGCCCGGCCACCAGCGCCCGCTGCGTCGCGCCGAGCACGCGCTCCAGCCCGGCGGCGCGGCCGGCCGCGAACCGCAGGGTGTTCTCCGGGCCCGCGTCGTCGCCGGGGACCAGCGAGGCCAGCTCCGGCAGCTCGACGCCCGCCGCCCGGCCGTCCGCCCACCCGCGGCTGCGCCACAGGTCGATCGGCAGCAGCCCTTCCAGCTCGCGCTCGACGTCGTCGAACAGCAGGGAGTGGGCGAAGTAGTTGCCCATCCGACCGGTGAAGTCCGCGCCCGCGTACCGGCTCCGGAACACCACCCCGGCGCGCCCGACCGGCACGAAGCCGAAGCTGACCGGGAACCCGCCCGGGTCCGCCGAGCCCCACCGGCCGACCAGGGCCGGGCCCGGCTCGTACGCGCCGGACCGGATCGCCAGCTCCACCAGCTGCCGCGGCGTGCCGGGGGTCATCGCGCTGACCTGGAAGCCCCGGACGCCCTCCAGGCCGTCCTCGCACGAGGTGTAGTGCAGTTGGCGCACCGCCATCACTTCCCCCTCGTCCCGATCGCCCCGAACCGGGCCGGCAACCACGACACGGGGTCCTCCACGCGGTAGGGGCGCACGCCGACCAGGTCGCGGACCTCGGGCACCTGCACCGGGTCGAGCGGCCGGCCGCGCCGAAGCGGGCGGGCACGGTGATCACGACCTCGACGACCTGGCGCGGGACGAGGGCCGACACCCGCGCCGAGAACGGGACGACGGGGCATGGGCGGTCCTCACGTGGTCGTTCCGGCTCGATCGCTCACGGATGGTTACCACACGTCCGCCTTCGGGTTCACCGCTCATCGCGGATGGGCCTTCCGCAGTTCGGCGGCGTCCTCGTTGATCGGCGCCGGTCGCGGGATGCCCGATTCGTCGACCTCTTGGCGCAGCGCGGCCACCTCGGCCGGCGCGGCGGCCGCGACCCGGTCCCGCCGCCGGCGCTGGAACCGGTAGGCGGCCTCCGCGGTCGCCCCGTACCCCGCCGTCGCCGCGACCACGCCCGCCACCGCCCAGAACGGCGCCGACCAGTGCGTCCCGCCGCTCACCCGGTGGACCACCGCCGCCGCGACGGCCGCGCCCGCGGTGGCGCCGAAGGACAGCGCGTGGGCCAGGACCGGCAGGCGCGGGGCCGCCCGCAGCCACGTGGCGCGGTCCCGGTCGGCGAGTTCCCGCAACCGGGCGGCGGCGGCCTCGACCTGGTCCAGCGCGTAGTGCGCCTGGTCGCGCCGGAGCCGGTTCAGGAAGGGGCCGTGCGCCTCCAGGTGCCGCCGCACGTCGTGCAGCGCTTCGCGGACGGTGGTCGGGTCGGCCTCCAGCTCGGGGCGCGGCCACTGCCGGGCCGTGCGGAACCGGCGCAGCCACGGCACACCGAGAGCGATCACGACCAGCACGACCACGGCCACGGCCACCAGCAGCATCCGCTGCTGCGGTTCCAGGACCGGCACGGACAACAGGACGAACACGGCCAGCGCGGCGACCACCAGGGCGGTGATCACGTCGACCTTCACGTCGCGCGGCAGCAGCGCGGACTCGTGGTCCAGGCCGTCGAGGAAGTCGCGCGCCCCGTACGCGAGCCACGTGATCAGGGCGGGCACGAGCAGCAGCAGCACCCCGGTGATGGCCAGCGCGGCCAGCCAGGCGGCTCGCATCCCCGCGTCCGGCACGAGGGCGGTGGTCGTCGCGACCGGGGCCACCGCGCCCAGCAGCCACGCGAGGACCAGGCCCAGGGGACCGCGCGGCGCGGGGACGCGCGGCTCCACGCGCTCGGGCAGCGCCACGGGCGACAGGTGGGCCTCGACCTCCTGCACGAACAGCCGCACGTCCCGCTCCCAGTGCCCGAAGTCGATGCGGCGGGCCTGCTTGAACGCGAACGGCCTGAGGTCGTCGGGCAGCGCGTCCGGGTCCGGCAGGGCCGCCTGGTCGAGCAGCAACGGCAGGACGTGCTTGCCCTCCTCCAAGGCGGTCCTGATCTCCTGGCGGACCCAGTCGAGGCCGCCGGCCCGGTCGGCGAGGTCGCGCGCCCAGCCCGGGTGCACCACGGCGACGAGCAGCGCGCTGTTCCGGAGGCCTTCGCGCAGCGCGTCGGGGTAGTGCTCGCCCGTGTGGATGCCGGTGTCGAGGAAGACGCGGTCCGGGCCGAAGTGGCTGCGCAACCGCTCGGCGACGGCCTCGACCACCTGCGCGTGGGGCAGCCGGAGGAGCCCGTCGCGCGCCCGGCCGTTCTGCCGGTAGTTGACGAAGATCAGCTCACCGGGCGTGCGGGTCGCTTCGGCCATGCACCGCATTGTCGTGCCCCGGGAAAGCCCGCCACAGCCCGGAGAGCCGGGAGGTTCACCGCTCCAGCAGCCCCGACTCCCAGGCCCAGGCGGCGATCTCGACCCGGTTGCGGGCGTGCAGCTTCGCCTGCACGCTCGCCAGGTGCGTCTTGACCGTGCCGACGGTGACGTGCAGGGCGTGCGCCACCTCGGCGTTCGTGCGACCGCGCGCCACCAGCAGCACCACGTCCAGCTCGCGCGGCGACAGGGGCACCTCGCGGCGCGCGGGGCGGCGGACCGCCAGACCGCGCAGCATCCGCACGGTGATCGCCGGGCTCACCAGGGCCTCGCCCGAGGCGGCCGCGCGGATCGCCTCGACCAGCAGGGTCGCGCCGGAGGTCTTGAGCACGAAACCGCACGCCCCGTTGCGCAGGGCGTCCCGCACGTGCTCGTCGTCGTCGAAGGTGGTGACCACGACGACCTTCGGGCCGTCGATCAGGCGCAGCGCCGCCAGGCCGTCCAGGCGCGGCATGCGGATGTCCATCAGCACCACGTCCGGGGCCAGGTCCCGCGCCAGCGCCACGGCCTCCACGCCGTCGACCGCCTCGCCGACCACCTCGATGTCCGGTTGCGCGGACAGGATCATGCGGAAGCCGGTGCGGACCATCGCCTGGTCGTCGGCGACGAGCACGGTGATCGTCATCGGCCCGCACCGACCGGCAGGCTCGCCTCGACCGCCCAGCCGCGCGGGGTCGGGCCCGCGGACAGCTCGCCGCCCGCGGCGGTGACGCGTTCGCGCAGGCCCCGCAGGCCGAACCCGGTCGGGTGGTCCGGGGCCGGGCGGCCGTCGTCGGTCACGCGGACCTCCAGGGTGGCGCCGGTGCGGCGGACCGCCACGTCGACGGCGGTCGCGCCGTGCGCGTGCCTGCGCGCGTTGGTCAGCGCCTCCATCACGACGCGGTAGGCCGCGGTGGAGGACATCGGGGCGACGTCGGTGAACGGGCCGCGCAGGTCGAGGTCGCCGGGCAGGCCCGAGGTGCGGCGGAAGCGCTCCACCAGGGTGGGCACCTCGGTGACGCCGGGCGCGTCGTCGGTGTCGGTGTCGGCGGTGTCGTCGCTATCGGTGTTGTTGCTGCTGGGGGTGCGCAGCAGGCCGACGACGCGGCGCATGGCGTCGACCGCCTCGGTCCCGGCGCGCTCGATCTCCCGGAGGGCGGGCAGCACGAGGTCGGGGCGGGTGCCGGCGACCGCCGCGGCGCCCTGCGCCTGGACGACCATGCCGGTGACGTGGTGGGCGACGAAGTCGTGCAGGTCGCGGGCGAACTCGGCGCGTTGCGCGACCCGGGCCCGCTCCGCCTGCCGCTCGCGGGTGTCGGCGGTCAGGCGCGCCGCCAGGCCCGCGGTCACGGCCACCGCGACACCCAGCGCCAGCACGAGCACGCCGACGATCGGCCGCAGGCCGTCGAGTTCGCCGCGCAGGGGCTGGACCAGGACCGACACCGTGAGGGCCGGCACCGCGAGCACCGTGCCCAGGGGGTCGCCGCGCCACGCCAGCAGGCCGAGGCCGCAGAGCAGGGCGGCGGTCGCGGAGAGGGTGAAGGGCAGGTCGACCGACGGGTCGTCCCGGGTGGCCCACCACGTGCCCGCCGCGCCGAGCGCCTGCGCGCCGGCGAGCCAGGACACCCAGCGCGAGCCCGGCCACGCGGCGCACAGCGCGACCACCGACGTCGCCACCGCCCACGTCAGGCGGGTCCAGTCGGGGCCGTTGAACTCGCCCAGCCACACGTCGACCAGGCCGAGACCGGCGAGGGCGCACGCGACGACCAGCCAGGCGAACGCTGCTCGGGGTGAAAACCGCACGTCGCCCAGGGTAGGCACCGGGCCGCCGTCTCCGGATCCCTCGGGAGGGGTCTGCCGAAAGGAGGAGGCGGGCGGGAGAAGACCTGTCCCCGGAGGGAGGTGCGAGAGGGGCCCTGAACCGCACGCTGGTGCCGAGTCCAAGGAGGTCGGCAATGTGGGATGACGTCGGTTACGCGGGTTTCGGCGTCGAGTCGTGGCACGTCCTCGTGCCCGTGCTCGCGGTGTGGTTCGCGGTGCTGCTGGTGCGCGCGGTGGGTGGTCGGCCGGGGTGGACCGGCGCGCACCTGGTGACCAGGGCGGTGGTCGCGCTGTACGTCGCGGGGGTCGCGCACTTCACGCTGTTCCCGATCGACGTGCAGCGCGGCCCGTACGCCAACGAGGCGCCGTGGTGGTCGCAGGTCAACCCGGTGCCGCTGCTGACCGCCGACGCGCCGTCGTTCGCGCTCAACGTGGTGATGCTGGTGCCGTTCGGCGTGCTGCTGCCGCTGGTGACGTCGCGGGCCGTGAGCGCGGGGCGGGCGGCGGTGGTGTCGCTGGCGTTCAGCGGGGCGATCGAGGTGGTGCAGTTGCTGATCTACGTGGTCGCCGGCAGCGGGCGCAGCGTCGACGTCAACGACCTCGTCGCGAACACCCTGGGTGGCGTGCTCGGGTACCTGCTGGTCAGATCCCTGCCCGCGCTGCACCGCACCGCGCTGCCCGGTTCGTCGCTCGCCTGAGCCCCGGGCAGCGCGGCACGCCGCCGGGTGGTCAGGTGGTGGGCGCCGTGCTCGCCGTCGTGGGTGCGGCCTCGGTGGTCGACGGAGGGGTCGGAGAGGAGGTTGATGACGGAGCCGATGACGGGGTCGGGGTCGGGGTCGGGGTCGGCGGGAGGTTCGACAGCGACGGCGGGGGAGCGGTCGTCGCCGAGGAGGGGTTCGGGATGATGGCCGCGAACGGCACCCCGGCGATCTCCCGGCACCCGCGCTCGTCGTGCTCGACGCGGGGACGCGGGTACTGGTTGTCCTCGCGCCGGCTGTAGCAGCCGTACCACTGCGACTCGATCGGCCGGCCGTCCTCGTCGTAGAGGTACACGTCGGTCAGCGGCTTGCCGTCCTTGTCGAACACGTAGATGTTGGTCGGCGCCGACGGCTGCGGGCTGTTGTAGACCGACACCGGGACGGACCGGTGGCCCAGTCCGCCGACCAGCGAGCCGAGGATGAACAGCAGCGAGCCGAGGGCGAAGCCGGTCGCGGGCAGGCTGATCCACAGCCAGCGCCGGTCGGTCCGCGCCTTGGGGCCCGCCACCAGCGACAGGGCGCCCAGCGCCAGGGCGATCAGCAGGGTGCTGTCGATCCGGTACACCAGCGCGCCCGCCGCCACGACGAGCAGCGCCCGGACGACCCACCACGCCGGTTGCAGGGTGCGCAGGGAGGTCAGGACGCGACCCGCCTCCGACGCCTCGGCGCGGCGGAGCGCCTCGCGCAGCGCCCTGGTCTCCGGCAGCGCCTCGACCTGCGCCAGGAGCCCGCGCTGCCAGAACACCAGCCCGGTGGCGACAGTGGCGAAGAGGCCGACGAGCACCAGCAGCGGCTCTTCCTCGCCGCCCTGGACGGAGAAGCCGAACGCGACGACGATGAAGACGGCCAGGCTCCAGAACGCGAACCGCGCCAGGAACGCCGCCCTGATCCGGATGGCGGTCGTCGCCTGCTCGACCGCGCGGGGCGGGTAGCCGGCGGCGACGCGCAGCTCCCGCGCGTACACCTCGGGCGTGCCCAGCCGCGCGGTCAGGGCGGCGGCGGAGAGCTCCTCGCCCATCTCCTCGGCCACCTCGGCGACGTGCGCCTCGGCGTCGTCCATGATCTCGCCCACCTCGGCGGCGGGCAGGTCGGACAGCTCCGCGCGCATCCGGGCGACGTAGTCGCGCACCTCGGCGCTGGTCTGCGTGTTCATGCCGAATCCCCCAACATGTCGTCGAGCGTCCGCGCGAACGACTTCCAGGTCTGGCCCGACTCGCGCAGGCGCACGCGGCCCGGCTCGTTGAGGCTGTAGTACTTGCGGTGCGGGCCCTCTTCGCTGGGCACGACGTAGGACGTGAGCAGGCCGGCGTTGTAGAGCCGGCGCAGGGTGCCGTAGACCGACGCGTCACCGACGCCGTCCAGGCCACCCTGGCGGAGCCTGCGGAGCACGTCGTACCCGTAGCCGTCCTCCTTGCGCAACACCGCGAGGACGGCCAGGTCCAGCACCCCCTTGAGCAATTGACTGGTGTCCATCAGCCCTCCCCGGGTGGTGTGCCGTGAACACTACTACGGAATGCGCAGTAGCTCGCGATCGGGGGTAGCACGATCAGGTCACGGTCGACCGGTGGCACCGGGAGCCGGCAGCGTCGCCGGTGGTGGGCGGGACTCCGCCGGGGCGCGGCGTGGTCGGCATCATCCGCGCGGGCCGCGTCGGCGGGTCGCCCCCCACGCGCAGCGCGGTCGGGGCCTGGCACTATGATCGATCCCATGAGCGAATTTCTCCTGATCGCCGCAACGATCATGGAAACGTGCTGGATGCGCTACAGCTGATCGGCCGCTGAACCCCGTGGGACGGCCGCACGACCAACGGCGGCCGGACCTCGCGGGGTCCGGCCCCGACACGTGTCGTGCGGAGTTCCGGCGGCATGCCGGGAAGACGTCCGGGAAGCCGCCTGGTTCCACCTTCCGGGATGCCCGTGCCGCCGGGGGTCGGGAAACACCGCCCCCGAGGTCCGTCGTCAGTCGTCCGGGCGCTCGCGAACGCTGTCGAGGTGCGCCTGGACGACCCTCGCCGTCGGGTCGTTGGTCGACAGGAACAGGGAGAGCGCCTGACGCCAGGCCTGCGCCGCGGCCCGCTCCTGCCCCATGAACACCATCACCCGCCCGAGCAGGTGCAGGCACCTGGCCTGCGCGGTGACGTCGTGGAGTTCGTCAGCGAGCGAGGCGGCTTCCGCGGCGTGGTCGTGCGCCGAACCCAGGTCGCCGTGGTCGAACTCGATGGCCGCGAGGGTCATGAGCGCGTGACCGGTCTCGATCCGGTCGCCCGTCAACCGGTGGATCCGGAGCGCCCGTTGGCAGTGTTCGAGCGCCCGGTCCGGCTCTCCCAACGCCTGGTGCAGAGCGGCCAGGGCGGTCAGCGTCGCCCCCTGGCCCCGGACGTGGCCGATCTCCACCCGGATGCGCAGGGCCTCGTCGAAGCTCCGCTTGGCCTCGGCCAGGTTGCCCAAGCGGTGGTGGGCCATGCCGATCCGGTGGTGGCCGAACGCCTCTCCCTCGCCCCCGCCGAGCTCGTGGTTGATCTCCAGCGCTCGTTCGTAGAGCTCCAGGGCCTTCCGGTCGTCGCCCCGCTCGAAGTGCACGGTGCCCAGGTTGTGCAGGCACACCGCCTCGCCGGGGCGGTGTGCCTGTTCGCGCGCGATGTCCAGCCCTGCCAGGAGGTGCTCGAACGCCTCGTCCACCCGGTGCACGTTCAGGTACATCAACCCGAGGTTGTTGAGGGTGCCGATCTCCGCGTCGACCTGACCGGTGGCCCGGGCGGACCCCAGGGCCAGTTCGTGGCTCGTCAGGAGGTCGTCGTGGTAGCCGGACCGCTCGAACACCTCCTGGACCGCCGCCGGGATGCGCCAGGCGTGCTCGTGGAACCCGTGGGCGGAGGCGAGCCTGGTGGCCGCGACGAGGTTCTCCCGTTCGAGGGCGCACCAGTCCAGGGCGTCCTGGTCCGTCGCGAACAGCAGGGGAGCCACCTCGACCGAGGTCGGCAGGGCGGGGATCGGCGGACTCTGCGGCGACAGCCTCCCGCAGGCCTCCGCGCTGGTGAGCACGTACCAGGTGAGCAGCCGCTCGATCGCGTCCCGTCGCGCTCCGGGCGAGTCGCACTCCTGCGCGCGTCCCGCCGCGTACTCGCGCAGCAGGTCGTGGACGCGGTAGCGGTTCGCCACGTCGTGGTCGAGGAGGTTGACCCGGGCGAGGTTCGCGAGGAGCCTGGCGGCCTCCCTGGACGAGGTCCCCGCGAGCGCCGCCGTGCACTCACCGCTCACCCGGCTCCCGGGGTGGAGCCCCATCAGGCGGAACAGCCGGGCCGCGTCCGGCACCAGGGCCTCGTAGGACCAGGAGAACACCGCCGAGAGGCTGATCGCCTCCTCGTCCTCCTCGTCCAGGAAGAGCAGGTCGCGGTGGGCCTTGAGCTGCTCGGCCAGTTGGCCCGGCGTTTCGCGCGGGCGATCGGCGATGTGCCGCCCGGTGATCTTGAGCGCCAGGGGGAGGCCGTTGGACAGGCGCGCGATCTCCAGCAGTCCCCGCTCGTCGTTGGCGGCGCGGTCGTCCTTGATCGTCGAGCGCAGCAGGTCGAGGCTCTCCTCGACGTTCATCTCCGGGACCGCCAGGGTGTGCGCGCCCTCGCGGATCGCCAGGAACCGCAGCCGGTCCCGGCTCGTCAGCAGCATGAAGCAGTCGGAGGTGACGTCGAGCAGCGGGACGACCTGTTCCGCGTCGCGCACGTTGTCCAGCACGAGCAGCGTCCTGCGGTTGGCGAGTGCCCTGCTGAGCACGACCGGTCGGCGTCCGGGATCGACGGGTATCTGGTCCGCCGGCACGCCGAGCCGGTCGAGGAGCATCGAGATCGCGTGGTCGGGCGTCAACGGCCGGCCGCTGCCGTACCCCCTCATGTCGAGCAGGACCATGCCGTCCGGGAAGTCGTCGCGGTGCCGGTGCGCCCAGTGGACGGCCAGTTCCGTCTTGCCGACGCCGGGCATCCCGTGCAGCGCCACGATGGGGTCGGCGGGGCCCGCGTCGAGGAACGAGTCCAGGCGGCGCAGCAGCTCCAGCCTGCCGGTGAACCCCGGCACCTGCCGGGGGAAGCGGTACGGCCGCGCGTCCACCGGTGCGGCGGACCGGACCGCGTGGTCGGGTTCGCCGGTCGGGGGTTCGGTGAGCAGCCTGTGGTACAGCCGGTCGAGTTCGGCGGAGGTCTCGGTGCCGAACTCGTTGGCTAATCGTCTGCGGAACTGCATGTAGAACGAGGTCGCGCCGTGCCGGTCCCCCATACCGTCCAATGCGGTCATCCGGATGCGGGCGAGCGTATCGTCGTGCGGGTGCTGCTCCAACAACGGCACCAGGTCCCGCATCACCCCGGCGTACTCGCGCAGCTCTAACCGTGCTTGGAGAAGGGCGTGGTGCGCGTGGAGCAGATCGATGCTCTCCATGTCGTTCCGTCTTTTTGCGGCCCACTCGCCGCGGATGTCGGCTAAGGGGACCCCGCGCCAGAGCCCGATCGCCTCGGTCAAGATCAGTTTTGCTTCCGCGTGGTTCTCGGTGGCGCTGGTCGCTCGGCCTGCTTCGACCATTCGCAGGAATCGGTGGTAGTCGACGAGGTTTTGGTCGAGGTCCAGTCGGTAGGTCTCCCCCTCATGAGTGACCCGGTACTCCACCCCGGCTCTGGCGAGCGCTCCTCGGATCCTGCTCATCAGCGACTGGAGGTTGCTCCGGACCCCGTCGTGGACCTTCCCCGGCCACAGGGCCTGGATGATGGTCTCGACCGGTACAGGGCGTTTCACCTGGAGCAGCAGCAGTGCCAGGAGCGCTCGTTGCTTCTTCGCGCCCAGGTCGACCTTCGTGGCTCCGACCTGCAGCGACGTTTGACCCAAGATCGTGAACTCCACCAGTGCCACCCCCTCGGTGGTACCGGGTGCGCAACGGAGACGTGCACTCGGTCCGATCGATCCCTCCCTTGCGCATTAGCGTATCGTCCGGTGCCGCTGTATCGACACGGTTCTGCATGCCAACTGCAGGTCGACTGGCGAACTCACTCGGATGCTTGTCCTCGAGGGTGTTTTTCCTTTTGGAGTGGAAAGAGGCGGGGGATGAGACCATTCGGGTGGCGGGATGTTCCGGTTGGCATGGACGCGGGGCGCTGGGTTACTCGTCGGGGTTGCCGTTCGGTGCTGGCCGTGGGACATACGGTGGCGAGCTGCGAACGTTTGTTCGAAGCGTTGGAGCTGATTGAGTCGGATCGGCGGGTGCAAATTGTCTTCACCCAGGCCCCCGATGTCTTCGGTAATGGGGTGGAGGAGTTCCTCCGTGCGGCCGAGGGGGTCGTCGTCCCGTGGGAGCAGGCGGTGCGGGAGAGGTTCGACCTCGCCCTCGCGGCGGCGTACGGCTCGATCGACCGCGTGCACGCCCCGCTGGTCGTGATGCCGCACGGCGCCGGGTACGCGAAGGGGCACCCCACGTCGACGGGGAGGCTGTCGGTGTACGGCCTGGACGGCCAACGGCTGGTGCGCGACGGCCGACCCGTGCCGCGGATGGTCGTGCTCTCCCACGACAGCCAACTGGACCTGCTGCGGGAGCAGTGTCCCGAGGTGGTCGAGGTAGCCGAGGTCGTGGGGGACCTCAGCTACGACAGGCTGGTCGTCAGCGCGTCGTCGCGGGAGGCCTACCGGGACGCGCTCGGCGTGGGACCGGAGCAGCAACTCGTCGTCGTCACCTCGACGTGGGGGGCCGGTTCACTCTTCGGGATGCACCTGGACCTCTTGGAGCGCTTGATGGACGAGCTGCCGCCGTCGCGCTTCCGCGTCGCGGCGCTGGTGCACCCGGCGGTGTGGTTCGGCCACGGTCCGCGCCAGGTCAAGGCCTGGTTGGCGGACTGCGTCGACGCCGGGTTGATGCTGTTCACCCCCGAGCTCGACTGGCGCGCCGCGCTGGTGGCGGCCGATCGGGTGATCGGGGACCACGGGTCGACCACGGCGTACGCGGCCGCGATCGGACGACCCGTGCTCACGGTCGAGCGACCCGCCGCGCTCGCGCTGGTGCCCGACGCGCCGCAGACCAGGTTGGGCGAGGTGGCCCCCGCGTTGCGGCTCGACGTGCCGCTGCCGGAGCAGCTCGACTCGACGGACGCCGATCCCGTGCTGGCGGAGGAGATCCGCGCGAGGTTGACCTCGCGACCGGGCTCGGCAGCCTGTACGTTGCGACGGTCTCTCTACCGGTTGCTGGGGTTGAGCGAACCGGGCGCCCACCGCGCCCTCTCCGCGGCTCCCACTCCTCGGAAGTGGTGTCGATCTTGAGCCTTGAACCCGTCGTCGTGTCGGTGAACGGTGGTCTCGACCTCCGGGCCTGCGCTTGCGCCGATGTGCTGAGCAAGGTGGTGGACGTCGTCGACCAGGGACTCGCCTGGGCGGAGCAGGCGTTCTCGCGGCTGCCCGGCTTGGCGCTGGTGGCGCTGCGCCTGCCGGACAACCGGATCCTGCTCATGTCGGTCGACCGGCAGTTGGGCTTCGTGGAGGACGGGGACGGGGTGATCGAGCGCGCTTACCTGGGGTGGGCGACCGGTGACCGCGCTCACTCCTCGTTCGGCGGCCTGGCGCTGTCCACGCGCTTGCGCAGCAGGTCGGCCTGAGGCGAGCCGAGCGACCGGAACAGGCGTTCCGCCGAGGCGAAGTGGTCCCGGGCCTCGGTGGAACGCCCCGTCCGGTGCGCGACTTCACCCAGCACCTGGTGCGCTTCCGCCTGGCCGTGCACCGAACCGAGGGCCGTCATCGCCTCCAGGGCCCGCGTCCCGTGCCGGAGAGCGGCGGGGTGGTCGCCGGCGCGGCAGTGCGCGGAGGCCAGGGCGACGACGGCACGGGCCTGGTTGTACGGGTCGGGCTGTTCGAGCCCGGCGAAGACCTGGACGGCCCGTTCGAGGTGGGGCAGGGCTTCGGCCGCGCGTTCCGCCTCGACCAGGGTCGTCCCCGCGTTGATCAGGCTCAGCCCGAGGGGCCTGCCCGCGCCCAGCTCCTCGTTCGCCCCGACGAGCGCGGTGAACTGCTCGAGCGCTTCGTCCACCCGCCCCGTGTCCCGGTACAGGAGGGCGAGCAGCTCACGGGTGTCGCACACCCCACGCGGGTCGTCGAGCCGTTCCCAGATGGCGATCGACGACCGCAGGTGGTCCTCGGCCTCCGCGAACCTGCGGGCCGTCGTCGAGACCCGGCCCAGCCGCTTGAGCATGTCCGCCTCCGCGAACGCGTTCCCCCACGCGCGGGCGGCTTCGACGCCCCGGCGGTCGACCTCCAGGCGGTCGCGGTAGTGCTTCTTCAAGAGGAACAGGGGCCAGAGGACGTCGGACACGTGCCAGGCGAGTTCCGCGAGACCGTTGTCCATCGCGACCCGGCCGGCGGCGACGAGGTTCGTCCTCTCCTCCTCCAGCCACGACAGCGCGCTCGAACGGTCCTGGAAGTCGACGACGTCGAAGGGCGGGACGGAGAACTCGTAAGGCAACCGCCGCCGGTAGGGCGTCAGCACCTCGTCGGCGCGCATCGCCGTCGCCAGGTACCACTCGATGATCCTGCGCAGGGAGGAGATCCGCTCCTCGGCCGTCTCGTCGAGTTCGAGCCGGTGCCGGGCGTGCAGGCGCAGGAGGTCGTGGAACGAGTAGCGGTTCTCGGCGCGTTCCTCCAGGAGGCTGGCCTGCAGGAGCGACTCCACCAGCGTCTCCGACGCGCGGCCGTCCTCCTGGGCCACGGACGAGACGACCCCGAGGCCGAACTCGCCGTGCGGGTGAAGGCTCAGCCGGCGGTACAGCGCCGCGGTGCGCGACTCCAGCATCCGGTACGAGAGGTCGAACGTCGCCCGCACGGACAGCTCCCCGGCGGGGGACAGGCCGGCCAGCCGCGATTGCTCGTCCACCAGTTCGTCGCGCACGCGGGAGATCGACCAGCGCGAGCGCACCAGCAACCGCGCGGCGGCGACCCGCACGGCTATGGGCAGGCCCCCGCACAGCGCGACGAGGTCCTCGGCGCGCTCGCGCTCCTCCGCGACCCTGTCCCGCCCCACGGTGTTGGCGAGCAGGGTGAACGCCGACGCCGGCGCGAGCGGGCCGACCTCCAGGAACCGCGCGCCGTCCCCCATCAGGCCGGTCAGCTTGCTGCGGCTGGTGATCACCACCAGGCTCGTGGGCGACGAGGGGATGAGCACCCTGGCCTGTGCCGCGGAGAGCGCGTTGTCCAGCACTATCAGCAGCGACTTCCGGGCCGTGGTCGAGCGGTAGAGCGCCGTCTGCTCGGCCAGGTGCACGGGCACCCGGTCCGGGGGCGTGCCCAGGGCGCGCAGGAAGGCCCCGACCGCTTCTCCGGGGTCGGTGGGAGCGTCCTGGCTGAACCCGTTGAGGTCCACGAACAGGTGACCGTCGGGGAAGTCCGCCGACACCTCGTTCGCCCAGCGCAGCGACAGGGCCGTCTTGCCCACGCCGCCGGGACCGGTGATCACCGCGACGGTCGGCCTCGACGGGTCGGCGCCCCGCCGCATCGCCTCCAGTTCGCGGAACTCGGCCTCGCGACCGGTGAACCACGCGGGCGGCGCGGGCAGTTGACGGGGCACGGGCAGCCCGGTCGCCGGTTCGGCCACGTGGACGTGGACGCCGCCCTGGATCGAACCGCTCTGGATGCTGGTGCCCAGGACGCTGCCCGACAGGTCGTTCCGCGTGGTCCCGGATCGCCCGTCGGATGTGCCGATCCCCGCTCCGGTCACGTCCTACCTCCAAGTCGGCCAGAATGCAGGACGTCCGTACGGTATAGCGGGCGTTCGGGTGCCGCGCGTTCTTCCCGGCACCGCACGTCAAGCACCGCCGGCGTGGAAGCCGCCCGGGCTGCGGAGCCGGGTGTTCGCCGCGACCAGCATGGTGCGGATGGTCCCGAAAGCGAGTTTGTGCCTCGTGCTCAAGGCGCGGATGCTGGCTCCCGCCTCGTACTCCCGCTTGAGCCGCAGGCTGCCCCTGAGTCGCAGGGGGTCGTCCTCCCTGCGGTACTTGAGCGCCTCGCCCAGTGGCACGTCCTCCGCGTCCTCGTGCGCCGCGAGGTCGTCGACCTCGGGGGCGACCGGGGGTCCGGCCTCGGCCGAGACCTGCTCGGGGGCCACCCCGCAGAACAGGAGGAGCGCTTCGACGACGTAGGGCCGTGACGGGTCCTCCGGCGGTCGGACCTCGCGGGCGACGTCCTCCAGCACGTCGAGCGGCGGCACGTCGTACAGCGCGGCGAGGCGGAGCAGGCGGGGCAGCGCGGGGCGCCACGTCGCGTTCTCGTAGAGCCGCAGGGTCTCGGGGGGAACGCCGATCGACCTCGCCGCCTGTTCGAGCGAGTAGCCGCTCCGCTCCCTGAGGTGGGCCAGGTGCTTGCCGAACGCGGGCCGATAGGCGACCAGTCGGTCGACCGAGGTGGGAGGTGTCGCGGCGGACGACGGTAATTCCTCGTCGTTTGGCATGGCTGAACCCGTCCCCCCGTCTCGCCGGCGCTGCTCTGAGTGAGGTGCCTCCTGTGTGCTCGACCCTCCATGGTGACGCCCGATGGTGATGTCGGGCAAGCTGCTCATGGCGTTACGACGTCCTCTGTGAACTGGATCAACCATCGGGCTGGCAAACCGACCCGAACGCGTGTTCCGACTTGTGCCCCCCGGGGCTTCCTCCCGGCGGGTGTTCGATCCCATTGGTCGGCGTCGGATCCGCGGGTTCGCCGTTGTCGATCTGGTCGGTGCTGATCGGTTCCGGGTCGATCGTGCTCTTCTTCCCCGATCACTCGAAGCTCTTCGGGGGATATTGCCACAACTGTGGAATGTCACCGCATCGGGGCACCCCTTGCGTTTAAGTGAGAGATATCGGCGCAGGTCGTGCGGGAGAAGGGAAAATTCTTCACGTTGCTTGCGCATGCTGAGTGACAATGTTGTTCTTGCGCAACAGTTCCTGCGTCCCTCGGACGAGGAGATCGGTTATTTCGGGGGACCGGAATATTCCGTAAGCGCAACCGCTGATGTGCGGATAGTTGGTTCGTATGCGTTGAGTACGCCGGTAGGAGGATTGGGTGACCCCGTAATGGGGCGTGTGACACCGTGGGTCGACCCGGTGCGACGGCCCTCTTCTCGTCGGGGTGACGTGGAATTCGCACGTGGTTCGGCGGGGCGCTGTTGTGCGGCGCGCGGCCGTCGTGGGAATTCGCCCTGATTGTGAAAAGCCCTCAAAAGGGGTGTGCGGTGATGAACCGGGCGGCGTGCCCCGCAATTCGCGGAGCCGCCGTCAGCGCCGGGTCCCGTGCGGTCGGGCGCCCCGCCGAAAACCGCGACCGGGGTCGGGGCGCCGATTCCCGGCGGGGGTCGACCCGTTGTCCGGCGGCAACGCGCGTGGAGCGGGAGGCGGGATCAGTTGTCGGCGACGGCGAAATCGGACACCTGGGGCAGGTCGTGGCCGAGGCGGTCTCGTTTGGCCGTCAGGTAGCCGATGTTGTGGGGGTTCGGCGGCATCAGCAGCGGGACTCGGGAGGCGACTCGGACGCCGTGCGCCTCCAGCGCTTCGACCTTGTCCGGGTTGTTGGACATCAGTCGGACCGAGCGGATGCCCAGGTGGCGCAGGATCACCGCCGCCGGCGCGTAGTCGCGGACGTCGACCGGCAGGCCGAGGCTGATGGCCGAGTCGAGGGTGTCCAAGCCCTGCTCGTCCTGGAGCACGTGGGTCCGCACCTTGGCCACCAGGCCGATGCCCCGCCCCTCGTGGCCGCGCAGGTAGACGAGGACGCCGCTGCCCTCGGTGACGATCCGGTCCAGGGCGGCGTCGAGCTGGTCGCCGCACTCGCAGCGCATGGCGCGGAAGATGTCGCCGGTCATGCACTCCGAGTGCACCCGCGTCAGGGTGTTCTCCGCCTGCGGTCCTCCGTGGACCAGGGCCATGTGCTCGTGGCCCGCGATCCGGAACGCCACCGCGCGGAACGTGCCGCGCCGTGTCACCAGCTCGGATTCGGCCACGTCGTCGTCGTCGAACAGTCGCTCGCGCATCCGGCTCCTCCACTCCGCGAAACCGGCCGATCGTCACTACGCTCGGTCGGCAGACTGGCACCGTAACCCGCTCGCGCAGTGGAGGTCACCCTGTTCAGCATCACCGTACGTGATCACGTCATGGTCGCCCACAGCTTTCGCGGCGAGGTGTTCGGTCCGGCACAACGCCTGCACGGGGCAACGTTCGTGGTGGACGCGAGGTTCAAGAGGACCGATCTCGATCCGGACAACATCGTCGTCGACATCGGACTGGCGACGCGGCGGCTGCGCGCCGTGCTCGACGGGCTGAACTACCGCAACCTGGACGAGGAGCCGGTGTTCGCCGGGGTCAACACCTCCACGGAGTTCCTGGCCAGGCACATCGCGGACCGGTTGGCCGAGGACGTGCGGGCGGGTGAGCTGGGTGAGCACGCGCGCGGGCTGACCGGGATCGAGGTGACCCTGCACGAGTCGCACGTGGCGTGGGCGTCATACGAACTGGCGCTGTGACCGTCCTGCCCGGCACGGTCCACTTCGTCCTGCCGGAGCCGACCGCGCCCAGCGGTGGCAACGAGTTCGACCGGCGGGTCGCGGGCCTGCTCGGGTTGCGAGAGGTTCGCGTCGGCGGTCGGTGGCCGCGCGACGGCGACCTGCGCGGGCTCGCGCGGGCGCTGGACGCGGTGCCGGACGGGCACGTGGCGCTGTTGGACGGCCTGGTGGCGTGCTGCGCGCCCGAGGTGGTCCGGCCGCACGTCGGGCGGGTGCGGGTCGTGGTGCTCGTGCACCTGCCGCTGGCCGACGAGGTGGGCCTGCCCGCCCGGGTCGCGGCGGGGTTGGACGCGCGGGAGCGGGCGTGCCTGCGTGCGGTGGACGCGGTCGTGGCCACCAGTCCGGCTGCCGCCACTCGGATCGCCGACCACCACGGCCTGCGGGAGGTCCGCGTCGTCGTGCCGGGCGTCGACCCCGCGCCGCCCGCCGCCGGGACGGACGGCGTCTCGCGGCTGCTGTGCGTGGCGTCGCTGACCCCGCGCAAGGGCCACGACGTGCTGCTCGCGGCCCTGCGCGGTGTCGACGCGCCGTGGACCTGCGCGTTCGTCGGTCCCGGCGCGCCACCGGCCGACCTCGACGACCGGGTGGAGGTGACCGGGCCGCTCACCGGCGGCGCGCTCGACGACCAGTACGCGCGGGCGGACCTGTTCGTGCTCGCCTCCCGTGCCGAGACCTACGGCATGGTCGTCACCGAGGCGTTGGCGCGCGGCCTGCCGGTGATCGCCAGCGCGGTGCCGGACGCGCTCGGCGGCGGCGGGCTGCTGCTGCCACCCGGTGACGTGGGCGCTTTCACGCGCGCGTTGCGGCGCTGGTTCGCGGACGAGGAGTGGCGCGGTGAACTGCGCGCGGCCGCGCGCGTGAGGCGGGCCGTACTGTCCACATGGGACAGCACAGCGCGTGATCTCGCGGCGGTGCTGGCTAGTCTGCGCCCATGAGCGACTTCTCCCCGGCCTGGCTGCGCCTGCGCGAGCCGGCCGACGCGGACGCCCGCGCGGCCGGCCTGGTCGACCGGCTGAAGATCCATCTGAACCGACCGCCCCTCGTGGTGCGTGATCTCGGGTGTGGAACGGGATCACTGGGGCGGTGGCTCACCGGGCGGCTGCCCGGACCGCAGCACTGGGTGCTGCACGACCGCGACCCCCGCTTGCTCGACCTGGCGCGGGCGACCGTGACCGGGCCGGGCGTGACCGTCGAGACGCGGGAGGGCGACCTCGCCGAGCTGACCGCCGCCGACCTGGCGGGCGCCTCGCTGGTCACCGCGTCGGCGCTGCTCGACCTGGTGACGGCCGAGCAGGTGCGGGGGCTGGCGGCGGCGTGCGCCGGGCGGCCGGTGCTGTTCACGCTGTCCGTGACGGGTCGCGTGGAGTTCGCGGCGGCCGAGCCGCTGGACGCGGTGTTCCAGGAGGCCTTCAACGGGCACCAGCGGCGGGGCGGGTTGCTCGGGCCGGACGCGGTCGGGGTGGCGCGGGCGGCGTTCGCGGAGCTGGGCGCGGTGGTCGCCACGGGCCCCAGCCCGTGGCGGTTGGGGACGGATCGGCGAGAGCTGGCGCTGGAGTGGCTGCGCGGCTGGGTGGGCGCGGCGGTGGAGCAGGAGCCGGAACTGGCCCGCGAGGCGCCCGCCTACCTGCGGCGCAAGGCCGCCGACCCGCGCGTGGTGGTGCACCACGAAGACCTGTTGGCGGTGCCGGGGTGAGACGTGCGGAGGTGACCGGAGGCTGGGCGGGACGGGCGGCTGCGGTGAGGAGCGCGGTCGTGGCTGGGGCCGGGGCCGGTGTGAGACGTGCGGCCGGGGTGAGGCGCGTGGCCGGGGCCGGCGGTGCACGGTTGGCGCGGGCGTGGCCGTGGGTGCGGTTGGTGTTGGCGGTCGGTGTGCTCGTCGCGCTGGGGCTGCGGTTGGGCGCCGACGCGTTCGTGGACGGGGTGCGCGCGGTCGACGCAGGGTCCGCCGTCGTCGCGCTCGGTCTTGGCGCGGTGACCACGGTGTGCTGCGCCTGGCGGTGGTGCGTGGTGGCCCGCCGGCTCGGGTTGGTGCTGCGGCTGCGGGTCGCGGTGTCCGACTACTACCGGGGTCTGCTGCTCAACGCCGTGCTGCCCGCCGGGGTCCTGGGCGACGTGCACCGGGCGGTCGGGCACGGGCGGCGGGCGGGTGATGTCCGGCGCGGGCTGCGGGCGGTGCTGGTCGAGCGGGTCTCGGGTCAGGCGGTGTTGGCCGTCGCCGGGGTCGCGGTCCTCGTGCCGCGCGGCGCGCCGGTGGCGGTGGTGCTCGCCGTGGTGGCGCTGTGCTGGTCGCGGGACGTGCGGCGGGTGGTGCTGTCGTCGGCGGTGGCGCTGGCGGGGCACGTCGCCCTGTTCGCGGTCGCGGCCGGCGCGGCGGGCGTCCGGGCCCCGCTCGACGAGCTGGTCCCGGTGGCCGTGCTCGCGCTGCTGGTGATGGCCGTGCCCCTCAACGTCGGCGGCTTCGGACCGCGCGAGGCGTTCCTCGCGGTGGCGTTCGGCGACGCCGGGCTCGGCGCGGCGCAGGGCGTGACGACCGGTGTGGTGTACGGGGTGCTGGCGCTGGTCGCGAGCCTGCCCGGGGTGGTGCCGCTGGTCGGTTCACCGCGCTCACAGGACCGCGAGGTGGGCGCCGAACGCCTCGACCAGCGCGGCGAGCACGACCTCGCCCTTGCGCGCTGACGCGAGCGAGGGCCTGCCCACCACGCCGGAGTCCGTGTACGGCGCGAGGCCCAGCGACAGCAGGTGCCGCCGGTCCTCGGCGAGGTGGTCGGCCGACTCCCAACCGGGGCGGACCAGCTCGGGGTGGGTGTGCAGCAGGATCGACGTCTCCAGCTCGCCCGCGTGCATGTCGCTGTGCGACGACGTCACGACCCCGGCGCGCGCCCGCGCCTCGGCCCAGTCCTTCGAGTTCGGGAACAGGGCCATCCCCTCGGCCTCCTGGACCACGTTGGACAGCACGTAGTTGCCGCCGTGCGCGTTGACCAGCACCAGCTTCGGCACGCCGGACCGGCGCAGCGAGTCGGCGACGTCCGTGACGACGGCGTGCAGCGTGCGCGCCGACACGCTGACCGTGCCCGCCCACGCGGCGTGCTCGTGCGAGCAGGAGATCGCGACCGGCGGCAGCAGCCGGACGGGGTGCGCGGCGGCGACGGCGCGGGCGACCTCCCACGCGACGATCGTGTCGGTGGCCAGCGGCAGGTGCGGGCCGTGCTGCTCGTGGCTGCCGATCGGGAGCACGGCGGTGGTCGCGGCGCGGTCCCGGGCGTCCTCGGTCGTGTCAGGCGGGAACATCACCGGCACCGTAGTCCACCCGGTGGCACAGGGCGGGCAGCTCGCCGCTCGCCAGCGCCGGCAGCACGTCGGGCAGCTCGTCGAAGCGGCTCGACCCGGTGACGAGCGCGTCGAACACCGGGTCCGCCAGCAGGTCCAGCGCCAGGGCCAGCCGCTCGGCGTGCGTGCGGTCCGGGCGGGCCACCGCGCCGACCTGGCTGCCGATCACCCGCAGCCGGCGCGAGTGGAAGACCTCGCCCAGCGGCACGGCCGGTCGGCGGTCGCCGTACCAGCTCAGCTCGACCACGCGGCCGCCCGGCGCCAGCAGCTCCAGCGACCGCGCCAGCCCCGCCCCCGTGGCGCTGGCGTGCACGACCAGGTCGCACGAGCCCAGCGCGTCCTCCGGGGACGCGAAGTCCACGCCCAGCGCCGCCGCCAGCGAGGCCCGCGCCGGGTCGGCGTCCACGAGCTGGAGCCGCACGCCGGGGAACCGGGCCAGCAGGGCGGCCGCGCTGCCGCCGACCATGCCGCCGCCGACCACCGCGATCCGGTCGCCGACCAGCGGCGCGGCGTCCCACAGGGCGTTGACCGCCGTCTCCACCGTGCCCGCCAGCACGGCCCGCGCCGCGGGCACCGCGTCCGGCACGGGCGTCACCGCGTCGGCGGGCACCACGTAGCGCGTCTGGTGCGGGTACAGGCAGAACACCGTCCGGCCCGACAGCGGTCCCCGCTCGACGACGCCGACGTTGAGGTAGCCGTACTTGACCGGCCACGGGAACGCGCCCTCCTGGAACGGGGCCCGCATCACCTCGTGCTGGCTCCTCGGCACGCCGCCGCGCAGCACCAGCGCCTCGGTGCCCCGGCTGATCCCCGAGTGCAGGGTGCGCACCAGCACGTCGCCGGGTCCGGGCTCGGGCAGCCAGGTGTTCCGGATCTCGCATTTTCCGGCCGAGGTGAACCACAGCGCCCTCGCCGTGCGTGTCATCTGACAGACCTCCGAAACGGTGCACGAGGGACGTGATGACCACACTTCAGCACAGCGCGACGCCGACCGCGCGAGAACCCGCGGCCTGGGCGGTGGCGCAGCTCCTGCTGCTCCTGCTGCTGGAGGCCGCGGTGGGCCTCGGGCCGCTCGGCTGGTTCGCGGGCGCGGCCCACGCGGTGGTGACCCTGGCGCTGCTGGGCGGCGCGGTCGAGCGGGCCGGGCGCCGGCTGGGTCCGGCGGACCGGGTCACGTCGGCGCGCGGGCTGCTCGTCGGCGGCGCGCTGGCGCTGGTGGCGGGCCGCTCGGGGGAGACGGCGCTGCTGGTCGGGCTGGCCGCGGTGGCGCTGGCGCTGGACTTCGTGGACGGTCGGGTCGCCCGGCGCACCGGCACCGCGTCGCCGCTGGGCGCGCGGTTCGACATGGAGGTCGACGCGTTCCTGATCCTGGTGCTGAGCGCGCACGTGGCGTGGCAGCTCGGGCCGTGGGTGCTGGTGATCGGGCTGCTGCGGTACGCGTTCGTGGCGGCCTCGTGGGCGTGGGGGTGGCTGCGCGGCGACCTGCGGCCGAGCTGCGCGCGCAAGGTGGTGGCCGCGGTGCAGGGGATCGTGCTGGTGGTCGCGGTGTCGGGGCTCGTGCCGCACTCCGGCGCGCTGGTCGGGTGCGCCCTGGCGGCGCTGGTGTGGTCGTTCGGGCGCGACATCGCGTGGTTGTCCGGGAGGAGAGGGCCGTGTCCGTCCAGGTGAGTTCCGCGCGACGCGTGGCGCTGTGGGTGCTCCAGGCCGCGTTGGGCGCGTACTTCGTCCACAGCGGGTTGTCGTTGTTCGGCGACGGGTTCGTGGGCAAGTTCGACCGGATCGGCTTCGGGCAGGGCCTGCGGCACGTCACCGGGGTGCTGGAGGTCGCGGGCGGGGTGGGGCTGCTGGTGCCGCCGCTGGCCGCGTTCGCCGCGCTGGGGTTGGCCGGGGTGATGGCCGGCGCGGTGGTCACCGAGCTGGTGGTCCTGCTGGACCCGGGGGCCGCGGTGCTGCCGGCGCTGCTGTTCGCGCTGGCCGTGGCGGTGGTGCTGTTCCGCTGGGACGCCGTGAGGTCGGCGGCTCAGCGTTTCGGGAAGTAGCGGAGCACGGCGACGTCGCCGAGCCTGGACACGTCTTCGAGGTGGAATCGGTGGGCTGGTCCGCCGGGGAACGCGGTGGGGTCGACGAAGCGCGGCGCGTCGGCCTGGCCGATCAGCAGGGGCGCGACGGCGACGCGGAGCTCGTCGGCGAGGCCGGCGGCGAGGAACGCGGTGTGCACGCGGGTGCCGCCCTCGACCATGAGGCGCCGCACGCCGCGCGCCCCCAGGTCGTCGAGGAGCGCGCCGAGGTCGAGGTCCGCGCCGAGGGGGACGACCTCGACGCCGGGCAGGCCGGCCACGGCGGCGGCGTCGGAACCCGCGGTGTAGACGAGCTTCCCGCCGCCGCAGTGCCAGAACGCGCGGTCCGGGTCGAGGTCGCCGCTGCGGGTGACGGTGACCTTCAGCGGGTGCTCGGGCCGCCCGGCGGCGACGCGCGCGGCCCGGCGCCCGGGGTCGTGGACGAGCAGCCGGGGGTTGTCCCGGCGGATGGTCCCCGCGCCGACCAGGATCGCGTCGGACTCGGCGCGGACGCGGCCGACGTGGTCGAAGTCCTCGGCGTTGGACAGCGGGAACCGGGCCTCGCCCCGGTCGTCGATGTGGCCGTCCACGCTGACCGCGACGCTGAGCAGGACGTGGGGTCGGATCACCGCCCCACCGTAACCCGATCGGGTGGTGTGGTGGCGCGGACCGCGCTCTCGGCGCTGCTCGTGCTGTTCGCCCTGCTGCTGCCCGCCGACTTCGACGAGCTGGCGCCGTCGGCGTTCCTGCGGGTGCCGGTGGAGGCGCTGGTGGGCGTGGTGGTGCTGGTCGCGCTGCCCGCGCGGCGGCGGCGGGCGGTCGCGGCGGTCGGCGGCGCGCTGCTCGGCCTGCTGCTGGTGGTGAAGGTCCTGGACATCGGGTTCGACTCGGTGCTGTACCGGCCGTTCGACCTGGTGCTGGACTGGCCGCTGCTCACGCCCGCGGTGGACTACGTCGCGGTGACGGCCGGCCGGGCGGCGGCGGTCGGCGCGGTGGCCCTGGTGGTGGCGCTCGCGGTCGCGGCGCCGGTGCTGGTGGCGCGGTCGGCGGTGCGGCTGGGTGGCGCGGTGGGCGCGCACCGGGCCGCGGCGGTGCGGGTGGTGGCGCTGGCGGCGGTGTGCGCGGTGGTCCTGCCGGTGGCCACGCACGGCACGACCGACCTGGTGGAGGACCACGCGCGGGCGGTGCGGGCCGGGCTGGACGACCGGTCGGCGTTCGCGGCGGAGTCGGCGGTGGACGCGTTCGGGGACGTGCCGGGCGACCGGCTGCTGACCTCGTTGCGCGACAAGGACGTCCTGGTGGTGTTCGTGGAGAGCTACGGGCGCGACGCGGTCGAGGACCCGGGGGTCGCCGCGGCGCTGGAGGACGGCACGCGGCGGCTCGCCGGGAGCGGCTACGCCTCCCGCAGCGCCTTCCTGACCTCGCCGACGGCCGGCGGCGGCAGCTGGCTGGCCCAGGCCACCCTGCTGTCCGGGCTGTGGGTGGACAACCAGCAGCGCTACCGCACGCTGGTGGCCGGCGACCGACTGACCCTCGGCGGCGCGTTCCGGCGCGCCGGGTGGCGGTCGGTCGGCGTGATGCCGGGCATCACGCAGGCGTGGCCGGAGGGGCTGTTCTTCGACTACGACCGGATCTACGCCGCCGCCGACCTCGGGTACCGGGGACCGCGGTTCGGCTACGCGACCATGCCCGACCAGTACGTGCTGGCCGAGCTGGAGCGCGCGGAGCGGGGCGCGCGCGACGAGCCGGTGATGGCGGTGGTGACGCTGCTGTCGAGCCACGCGCCGTGGACGCCGTTGCCGGAGGCGCTGCCGTGGGACGGGGTGGGCGACGGCGCGGTGTTCGGGGAGATGCTGTCGGGCGCGGTGCCGCCGGAGAGCATCTTCGGCCGGGACCCGGTGGAGGTGCGCGCCGACTACGGCCGCTCCATCGAGTACTCGATCGACACGATCGTGTCGTACCTGGAGACCTACGGCGACGACGACCTCGTGGTGGTGGTGCTGGGCGACCACCAGCCGGCGCAAATGGTCACCGGAGAGGGCGCGAGCCGGGACGTGCCGGTCACGGTCGTCAGCCGGGACCGCTCGGTGCCGGGGCGCGCCGAGCCGTGGGGCTGGACCGAAGGGCTGGCGCCCGCGGGTGACGCCCCGGTGCGACCCATGAGCGCCTTCCGCGACCAGTTCCTGGGCGCGTTCAGCTGACCCCGCGGCCTTCCCGCCACCTGCGTGATCCATCCGTGACCAATGCTCTACGGTCGGTCGTGACAGCAGATCCACTTGGGGGAGACGCCATGAGAACCACCCGACGCGCGGTGACCGCGGTGACCGCCGCCGCGGTCCTGCTCGGCGCCGCGACCACGCCGGCCTCGGCCCAGGCCGCGCCCGACGACATCACCGCCCGGCTCGCGGAGCAGGTCCGCCAGGCCAGTCCCCGGCTCGCGGAGCGGGTCCGCCAGGCCGTGGTGGCGCAGGGCTTCCACGACGTGCTCGACCTGACCCCGCCGGAGCTGTTCGCCGCGTCGCGGGCGGGCGCGCCGGAGAAGTACGACTCCGTGCCCGCCGAGCGGGCCGCCAGGCTGGGCGCCGCCGCGGCCCGGCCGCTGCACCAGACGCCGAACCTGGACATCGCGGTCATCCGGCTCGGCCCGCTCGGCAAGCCCGCCGCGGTGGCCGACGTGCTGCTCAGCCCGCAGCACCCGCAGGGCGTGGCCGTGCCGGTGGACGCCCGGGAGCTGGCCACCGACCAGGTCCGCTACCGCTGGTGGGACGACACCGAGTGGGACGTCAACGGCGGGCGCGGCACCCGTGACGTGCTGCCCGGCCGGGAGGGCGCGCCGATCGACTTCTCCTCGCCCTACCCGGCGTCGGTGCTGAAGCTGATGGTGGGCTTCGGCGTCCTGCGGCTGGCCGACGCCGGCCGCGTCGACCTCGACGGGACCTACGCCTACCAGCCGACCGCGCCCAACGCGGCGTGCGGCGGCGCGCAGGGCAAGACCGTCCGGGCGTTCTTCGACGAGATGATCACCAAGTCGCAGAACGAGTCGACCTGCGCGCTGATCAAGATGATCCACGACCTGAACGCGTGGGACGAGGTCAACCGGACCTTCGCCGAGCTGGGCATGCCGACCCTGATGGTGACCGGCACCAACCCGGCCAACGGCGGCCGGTGGATCGGCTCGAACATGAGCGCCCTCGACACCGCCAAGCTGCTCCTGCTGGTCAACGGCGGCTACGGCACGCTGTGGACGACCGACGCGGGCCGCGCGGTCACCCGGAACGAGCTGAGCGCGTCCTCGCGCGCGTTCTTCCAGCGGACCCTCGCCGACCAGGGCCACAACGAGATGCTGTCCACCACCAACTGGTGCGGCCGCGACTACCCGGTCCAGGGCATCCCGCAGCTGACGCCGCCGCGGTGGGTCCGGCCCGACGGCACGGTGCGCGTCGGCGACGCGGTCTACGACCGGGACGTGCGCCCGTGCGACGCGGTCGCCGAGGTCACCTACGCCCACAAGAACGGCTGGGTCGACACCACCGGCAGCGACGCGGGCATCGTCAAGTCGCTGCGCGGCGAGGCGAAGCGCGACTACATCGTGGTCGTGTTCTCCAACCTGGGCACCGACTACGTCGATGCCCGCCGGCCCGCCGACCCGCCCGGCGTGTTCCCGGTGCTCTACACGGAGAAGTACGCCAAGCTCGGCAAGGCCGTCGACCGGATCATGACGGACCCGCGCTGACCTCCCGCGGCGGGCGCGCCCACGGGGGACTCCACGGGGGCGCGCCCGCCGCGGGTGAGCGGGACGGGGCGGCCGTTCGGTGGTGGAGCCGCGTCCGTGCGGCTGAATTCCGTTGCCGGCGCGGGCCGGGCGCGCTGGACTGGCGACCATGGGTCGGCGACCGGCGCTCGTCAACGGCTTCCCCGAGTGGCCGCCGCACGTCCGCGCGGCCGAGCTGAGGTGGCTGGACCACGTTCGCCGGGTCGTCGGGTCGCACGGGTTCTGCCCGGTCGCGACGCCCTCGCTGGAACCGCTGGAGGAGGGCGAGGACCCCCGGGAGGGCGGCCGGTTCCGCGAGTCCACGTGGTGCGCCCTCGGCGTCGTCGACGCCGGGCGGCTGTCGCCGCGCTTCGACGCCGAGCTGCCGCGCGTCGCGCACGAGGTGCTGTCCGGCCTGGACCTGCCCGCCTGGACGATCGGCGTCGGCAACCGCAAGGTCCTGGCGGGCTTCTGCGAGGGGCTCGGCGTGGACGACCCGCTCACCGTGCTCCGCGCGGTCGCCCGGCTGGGCGAGATCGGCGTCGACGGGGTCGCGGAGGCCCTGCGGTGGAGCCTGACCGGCGAGCAGGTGCACGGGTTGCTCCAGCCGGCGCGGACGTCTGCTCGGGCGGCAGGCGCCGGGGTGTCGCGGGTTCGTCCGCCCGGCGGGACCTGCCCGGTGTCGGCCTGGCCCTCGACCTGGGCCGGGTCTTCGCCGCGGCGGTCGACGGCGGGCTGCCGGTGGAGCGGCGGAGCACGCCGACCGACGTGCTGGTGGTCCTGCCCGTGAACGGGCACCGCGAGGCCGCGGCGATCGCGGCGGCGCTGCGGCGGCGGGAGGTCAACGTTGAGGTGCACCACCGGGAGGACAAACCGGCCGCACAGGTCCGCCACGCCGCCCGCAAGGGCATCCCGTTCGCGTGGTTCCCGCCCGCCGTCTCCGGAGGCGGGCACGAGGTGCTGGACCTGGGCACGGGCGAGCGGGTCCGCGCCGACCCGGACACGTGGTCGCCCCGGCGGTAGCGCCGCCGGGTGGTCGCCCGGGGGAGTCCTCGGGGGAGTCCCGCCGGGTCGCGGGCGGGTGGTCGCGCGACCCGGCGGGCCCGTCACCGGCGGTCGAGCCGGTTCGGGATGCGGGCCAGCCGGTAGACCCGCCAGAAGTACTGGTCGGCCGCGTGCTGGTCCTGCGCGAAGTTGATGGCCTCCACGATGCGCCGCGCCCGGATCCGGAACGCGAGCGCCCACGTGATGTCCAGGCCCTCCGGGTTGGTGCTCCAGCCGCGGTGCAGGTCGATGACCCAGTCGCCGTCCGGGGCCAGGGCGAGGGGCTCCGCGCGGAACCCCGCCCGACCCAGTTCGGCGAAGAACGCGAGCACCTCCTCGACGCCGGTCTTGGTGCCCGCCAACGGGTGGTGACCGGGGATGGTCCACTTGATGTCGTTGGCGAAGAACCTGCGCAACTGGTTGAGGTCACCCGACGCGTACGCCGCGTAGTAGTCCTTGATCAGCTTGACGTTCGGGTGCTCGTCCCGGCCCGGGGAGGCGGTGGCGCTGCCGGCGCCGAGCAGCGAGCCGGCCGCCACTCCCACCGCGGTCATCCCGGCGCCGCGCAGCACATCGGCTCGGGACACGCCTGCGGGGTTTTCCGTCGTCATGCTCACTCCTGGTTGAGGGGTCGCGGATCCGTCGGGGTGGGGAATCCGTCGGCACCTCGAACCTAAGATCGCCGAGCGTGACCAGTCCAATACTTGAAGCGATTACACATCCGCATGAGTATCGGGCATGAGATACAAAACGCCCATCGCTGGTAGGGTGAGCGCCGCCGAGGCGGGTTGCCCGTGGTACGGCGTCCACTCGGCCACGGCCGTGCCGAGGTTGCCCACCCCCGACCCCCCGTAGTCGACGCCGTCGGTGTTGACGACCTCGCGCCACCGCCCCGCGCGCGGCAACCCGACGCGGTAGTCGTGCCTGGCCTCGTCGGCCAGGTTCACCACGCACGCCACCACGTCGTCGCCCGCCCGGCGCAGGAACGCGAGCACCAGGTCGTCCGCGCGCACCCAGGCGAACCCGTCCGGCGAGGTGTCCAGCTCGTGCAGCGCGGGCGTGGCCCGGTAGGTCGCGTTGAGGTCGGCCACGAGCCGCCGCACGCCCGCGTGGACGGGGGAGTCGAGCAGGTGCCAGTCCAGGCCGAACTCCGACCACTCGTCGCGCTGCCCGAACTCGCCGCCCATGAACAGCAGCTGCTTGCCCGGGTGCGCCCACATCAGCGCCAGCAGGGACCGCAGCGACGCCGCCTTGAGCCGGTCGTCGCCGGGCATCCGCTGCCACAGCGAGCCCTTGCCGTGCACCACCTCGTCGTGCGACAGGGGCAGCACGAAGTTCTCGCTCCACGCGTAGCTCAGCGAGAACGCCGGTTCGCCCTGCCGCGCCGCCCGCTGCTCCGGCTCCAGGCCGAAGAACCGCAGGTCGTCGTGCATCCAGCCCATGTTCCACTTGAACCCGAAGCCGAGCCCGTCGTGGTCGGTGCGCCGGGTCACGCCGGGCCAGGTGGTGGACTCCTCGGCGATCACCACCGCGCCGGGGTGGTGCTTGTAGACGGTCGCGTTGAGCTCCTGGAGGAACCGCACCGCCTCCAGGTTCTCGCGTCCACCGTGGACGTTCGGCTCCCACCCGCCGGGCGGGCGCGAGTAGTCCAGGTACAGCATCGACGCCACCGCGTCCACGCGCAGCCCGTCGACGTGGAACTCCTCGATCCAGTACAGGGCGTTGGCCACCAGGAAGTTGCGCACCTGCGGCCGGCCGAAGTCGAACACGTACGTGCCCCAGTCCGGGTGCTCGCCGCGCCGCGGGTCCGGGTGCTCGTACAGCGGGGCGCCGTCGAACCGGGCCAGCGCCCAGTCGTCGCGCGGGAAGTGCGCGGGCACCCAGTCCATGATCACGCCGATGCCGCGCTGGTGCAGCGCGTCGACGAAGTGCCGGAAGTCGTCCGGCGAGCCGAACCGCGAGGTCGGGGCGTAGTACGAGGTGACCTGGTAGCCCCACGACCCGCCGTAGGGGTGCTCGGCGACCGGGAGCAGCTCCACGTGCGTGAAGCCCAGCTCGGTCACGTAGTCGGCCAGCTCGTCGGCCAGCTCGCGGTAGCCCAGGCCCGGCTTCCACGACCCGAGGTGCACCTCGTACACCGACATCGGGGCGCGCGACCAGTCGGTGGCCTCCCGCGCCGCCAGCCACGCCGCGTCGCCCCACTCGTGGGCCGGCGAGTGCACCACCGAGGCGGGCAGCCGGGCCTCGAACGCCAGCGGGTCGGCCTTGTCGCGCCACACCCCGTCCGCGCCCAGCACCCGGAACCGGTACTCCGCGCCCGCGGCCACGCCCGGCGCGAACAGCTCCCACACCCCGCCGCCGAGCCGCCGCATCGGCAGGCCGAGCACCTGCACGCCGCGCGCGTTCGGCGCCCACACCGCGAACGCCGTGCCCGGCACGCCGCCCAGCTCGCGGGGGTGCGCGCCGAGCACGTCCCACAGCCGCTCGTGGCGGCCCTCGCCGATCAGGTGCAGGTCCAGCTCGCCGACGGTCGGCAGCCACCGGTACGGGTCGTCCACCGGCTCGACCCGGTCGCCGCGGACCACCTCGAACCGGTAGTCCGCCGGCCGCACCGGCACCACGCCGGAGAAGAGGCCGTCGCGCAGCTCCACCAGCTCGAACCGCCCGTCGCCGGTCACCACGGCCACCGCGTCCGCGCCCGGCTGCCAGGCCCGCACCACCGCGCCCGCGGGCCGGGGGTGCGCGCCCAGCACCAGGTGCGGGTTGTCGTGGGTGCCGGCCAGCAGCCGGTCCACCGCGCCCGGGTCGGGCGCGCCCACGTCCACCAGGGACAGCTCAACGGTCATCGAGGTCCTCCTCCCCGAGCAGCCGCCGCACCGCGCGCAGCGGGATGTCGACCCAGTCGGGTCGGTTGCGCGTCTCGTACACCGCCTCGTAGACGGCCTTCTCCAGCTCGAACGCGGTCAGCAGCCGGCCCGCCGGGTCGAAGCCCGCGGCCTCGGCGTACCCGGCGGTGAACGCCTCCCGGTTGTGCGCGGTCCACCGCCGGGCCCGCCGGCGCAGCTCCGGCGTGGGGTGGAACAGCCGCAGCTGGTGCTGCGCGGCGTAGTCCAGCGACCGCAGCATCCCGGCCACGTCGCGCAGCGGCGACCGGGGCGCGGTGCGCTCGGCGATCGGCGCGGCGGGCTCGCCCTCGAAGTCGATCAGCAGCCAGGTGGCGGGGGTGCGCAGCACCTGCCCGAGGTGCAGGTCGCCGTGCACCCGCTGCACCGGCACCCGGTCGCGCAGCGCCCCGACCTCGGCGAACGCGGCCCGCAGCCGGTCGGCGTGCGGAGCCAGCGCGGGCACCGCGGCCAGGGCGGGCTCCACGTGGGCGAGCATGTCGCCGGCCACGTCCCGCGGGTCCGCCGTGCCCGCGCCCAGCTCGCGGGCCAGGTCCGCGTGCACGGCGGCCACCGCGCCGCCCAGCCGGCGCGCCTCGGCGGCGAAGTCGGCGCCCGCCGCGTCCGGGTCCGCGTCGGTGTCGGCGAACAGGTCCCGGACGCTGGTCATGGCCATCGCCCAGCCCTCGGCGGCGTTGGCCGCGAACGCCTGCAACATGCCGAACGTGGCCGGCGCGCCGCCCACCTCGCCCTCGATCGAGCCGAGCAGCGGCGCGATGTGCCGCGACCGGGCGCGCCGCAGCGCGCGGTGCGCCTCCAGGTCCGGGTTCAGCCCGGCCGCGACCCGCCGGTACAGCTTGAGGATGTACCGGTCGCCGTACACGACCGAGGTGTTGGACTGCTCGGCCCCGATCGGCCGCCCCACCAGGCCGCGCTTGCTGGACCCGGCGAAGGTCGGCTCGGGCGTGAACTCGACGCCGTCGCGGCCGGCGCGCTGCCCGATCAGCCGCAGCAGCACCGCGTTCAGCTCGGCGTCGCCGGTCGCGTCGTACACCACGCACCCGTCGAACCCGGCCAGCACGGCGGGCGCGAGCCGGTCCGGCAGCGCGGTGCGCACCCCGATCGGCACCTGGTACCGCTCGGGGTCGCCGCCGTCGGCGAACCGGACCGCCACCACGCCCAGCAGGCCCAGCGGCCCGCCGGACGCGCGCTGGTCGACCAGCTCGGTCAGCTGCTCGACGTCCACGCCGGCGACCGGGCGGCCCTTCCCGCCGAACCAGCGCTGCCACGGCAGCCAGGCGGCCAGAGCGCGCTCCAACCGCGGCCGCAGCTCGGTCGTGCTCATCGGTGGTCTCCCATGCGGTGGATGGCGAACCAGTAGAAACCGTGACCGGGCAGGGTGAGCCGGTACGGGTCGGCCTCGATCGGCGCGAACACCACGCCGCCGGTGAGCTCCACGGGCAGGCTGCCCGCGAACTCGGCCAGGTCGAACTCGGCCTGCTGCGGGAACCGCGACAGGTTGTTCACGCACAGCACCAGGTCGTCCCCGTGCGTCCGCAGGTACGCGAGCACGCTGGGGTTCGCGCAGGTCAGCTCGCTGAACGTGCCCAGACCGAACGCCGGGTGGGCGCGCCGGACGGCGAGCATCCGCCGCGTCCAGTGCAGCAGCGACGACGTGGTGCTCAGCTGCGCCTCGACGTTCACGCCCTGGTAGCCGTACACCGCGTCGGCGATGGTCGGCAGGTACAGCCGGCCCGGGTCGGCGTGGGAGAACCCGGCGTTGCGGTCCGGGCTCCACTGCATCGGCGTGCGGACGCCGTCGCGGTCGCCGAGCCAGATGTTGTCGCCCATGCCGATCTCGTCGCCGTAGTAGAGGACGGGCGAGCCGGGCAGGGACAGGAGCATGGCGGTGAACAGTTCCTGCTGGTTGCGGTCGTTCTCCAGCAGGGGGGCGAGCCTGCGCCGGATGCCGATGTTGGCCTTCATGCGCGGGTCTTTGGCGTACTCCGCGTACATGTAGTCGCGTTCTTCGTCGGTGACCATTTCGAGGGTCAGCTCGTCGTGGTTGCGCAGGAAGATGCCCCACTGCGCCCCTGCCGGGATCTCCGGCGTCTGCGCCAGGATCTCCGAGATCGGGATGCGCGACTCGCGCCGCACGGCCATGAAGATGCGGGGCATGAGCGGGAAGTGGAACGCCATGTGGCACTCGTCCCCGCCCACCTCCGGGTCGCCGAAGT
>NZ_BAAAKE010000039.1:0-56462 GCF_039527585.1 Saccharothrix xinjiangensis
CGGTCGAGCCGCCGGTCGCCGCGCCCGCGCCGCCGCCCGCGCCCGCGCCGGCCGCGGCGGCCTTGGCGCCGCCCGCGGCGGCGGCGAGGTGGCCGGTGGCGCCCAGGCCCAGCACCATCGGCGCGATGATCCCGCGCAGCGCGCCGTTGACGTCGGCCAGCTCGGCGGCCAGCGCGCGGCAGTCGACGCACTCGTCGAGGTGCGCCTCGACCTGGGCGGTCTCCCGCTTGGACAGGCCGCCGCGGGTCCACGCGCCCAGCCGGTCCACGGTGGCGCGGCAGCGCTCGGCCCGCGTCTCGGCCAGGTGGACCTGGAGGTAGGCCTGCTTGAGGCCCTCGCGGGCGCGGTAGGCGAGCGCGGACACGCCGTTGGCGGTCAGCCCGAGCACCGGCGCGACCTCGGCGGGCGACTGGCCCTCGATCTCGGTGTGCCAGAGCACGGTCTGCCAGCGCTCGGGCAGCCGGGCGAACGCCCGCGCGGCCAGCGACCGCTCCAGGCCCGCCACGGCGGTGTCGGCGAACGGCACGGAGGTCGCCTCGGGCGCGACCTCGGCCACGTCGTCGGCCAGTTCGAGCTTGCGGTCCCGGCGGGTCTTGTCGTAGGCCGTGTGGCGCAGCGCGGTGAGCAGGTAGGCGCGGAACGCGGTGTCCGGGCCGCGGCCCGCGCGCAGCGTGTCCAGGACTTTGGCGAAGGCGTCCGAGACCAGGTCGTCGGCCTCGGCCGAGGACCTGGCCAGCTGGCGGGCCAGGTTGTACGCCGCGCTCACGTGCCGTTCGTAGAGCTGCCCGTAGGCGTCGGTCGACCCGGCGCGCACGGACTCGATCAGCTCCGCGTCACCGGGTCCCTGGACGTCGGCAGGAACGGTCGCCACGTGTTTCCCCTCCTCGCGCGTGGGCCAGTTTGGCGCACCGGGTCGCGCACCGTCACGGGAAGACCCTCAATCGTGTCCTGGAAATGCCGTCATGGATGACCCGTCGCGAAGTCTCGTACAAGGCAGACCGACATCGAGGAGGCGTCCGGGTGGGTGTTCGGGTAGCGGTGGCACGGCGGTTCGGCGCGGACGGGGCACGCGTCCTGCGGTCGAGGTGGCGGACCGCGGCCATGGCCGCGGGCTGGGCCTTCCCCGCCGACTGGCCGGTGCGCGAGGTCGACGAGGTCTGCGCGGCGGTGCTGGGCGCGCCGGACCCGAGCGGCGCGCTGTACCGGCTGGGCGGCGCGCGGGCGGAGTCCGGGGCCGGGCTGGCCGAGACGCTGCTGGACCTGGCGGCGCTGCACGCGGTGCTCACCGGGCCGACCGGGTCGGACGGGATGGTGTCCCCGGACGTGGACGCGGTGCCCGCGCGGATGCTCCGGGCCACCGCCCTCGGCTGGGGCGACGTGGTGAGCGCGCAGGCGGCCGAGTGCGCGGCGGACAACCCGCTCACCGGCCTGGCCACCTCCGCCTACCTGCGCACCAGGCTGCGCGAGGTGTACGCGGAGGAGCGCGTGACCGGTCGCCGCGGTCACGCGCTGGTGCTGGCGGCGCTGGACCTGAGCCGGGTGAGCGGCTGGTCCCGCGTGGTGGCGATGACGTTGCTCGCGGACGCGCTGCGGGAGGTGTTCGACGCGGGCCAGACCGTGGCGTCGGTGGGCCCGGCCACGGCGTGCGTGCTGCTGCGGCGCGACGAGGCGCTGGACCTGGCGGTGGGCAACCTGCGCGTGCTCGCCGCCGACCGGCTGGCCGTCGACCCGCACGTGGCGCCGACCGGCCCGGTGCGGATCCGGGTGGAGGAGCTGCCCCCCACCTGGGAGGAGGCGGTCGCGCTGATCACCGGGCTCGGGCGCTGAACTCCTGCCCGGCGTTGAACTCCTGCCCGGCGCCGAACTCCTGCCCGGCGTTGAACTCCTGTCCGGCGCCCGCCCCGGTCCCCACCGGGCACGGGCCGGCGACCCGCGCGCCGGCCGGGGCGCACCCGGCCGACGCGCACCCGGCCGCTACTTGCGGATGATCCAGCGCTGGTCGGCCCGACCGGCCTCGCACGGCGCGAGGACCAGTTCCTTGTGGACGCCGTTGTGCGTGGCGCAGCTGCCGGTGCCCTTCAGCTCGAACAGCCAGGTGCGGTAGCCGTCGTAGGAGCTGCCCACCCACCGCTGCTCAGGGGAGCCGACGCAGTCACGGCCGGCCAGTCGGCCGTTGACCGAGGTCACGCACCAGCCGTACGCCTTGCTCTTGATCGTGTTGTCATCGGAGATGTGCCACTTCTGGTTGTTCTGCCCGTGGTACGCGTGGGGGATGACCGGGTACTCGGGGTCCCACGCCCAGTTCGTCTGGTCCCACACGTCGTCCTTCCGGGTGTCGCTCTGGACCACCCACTCGTCCTGCTGCGTGTCGGGCCCGGTGGCGTTGGCGGTCGGCGCGGTGAGCAGCGCCGAGGCGGCCACGGCGGCGGTGGCGAGAACCCGTCCGAACTTCATCCGCTTTCCTCCTGGTCTGTGGATACGTGCGCACCGTCGAGTAAAAGCGCCGGACAGGGGGCATGAGCGGCGGGAAGACCATGGTGTCGGCACATGACACGACCTGGTCGGGGCCGGCGTCGCGACGGTCACGGAGGTGGTGGGCCGGCGACACCCCATCGGCGGAAAATCCCACCCGATCCGGGGAGGACCCGGGTCGGGTCTCGCGGCGCCGCCCGGTCGTGGCCCGATGATCCCCGGGCGTTTGACACCAGTCCCGGTGTGGTGGTCTTCTAGTGTCTTAGTTGAGTAGAACAATCTAGGAGGCGTCGGGTGGAGTTCCACGTCGAACGTGCCAGCGGCCTCCCCGCGTACCTCCAGCTGGTGCGCCAGGTCCGCGAGGCGCTGCGCCTCGGCTGGTTGAGACCCGGCGACCGGCTGCCGACCGTGCGCGACGTCGTCGCGTCCAGCGGGGTGAACGCGAACACCGTGCTCAAGGCGTACCGGGAGCTGGAGATGTCCGGACTGGTCGAGGCCCGCCAGGGGTCGGGCACGTTCGTGAAGGCGGGCCTCGGGTCGACGTCGCCCGAGGTGATGGCCGCGCTGCGGGCGCGCCTGGCCGTGTGGGTGCGGGAGGCGCGCGAAGCGGGGTTGGACACCGAGGACATCGACGCCCTCGTGCGTTCGGTGCTGGCCAACGGAGAAGGGGTGGCGGTCGCATGACGACCGTGGTCGAGCCGGTCGACACCACCGCGGTCGCGGTGCGCGCGCGGGGACTGGGCAAGCGCTACAAGGACAGGTGGGCGCTGCGCGGGTGCGAGTTCGAGCTGCCCAGGGGTCGGGTGGCGGCGCTCGTCGGCGCGAACGGCGCGGGCAAGACGACGCTGATGACGGTCCTGGCGGGCCTGCTCCGGCCCGACGAGGGCGCGGTGGTCGCGGACGGCCGCGTGGCGTTCGTGTCCCAGGACAAGCCCGTCTACCGGAACTTCACCGCCGCCGACGTGCTGCGCCTGGGCGCGCGGCTCAACGTGGTGTGGGACGAGCCGCGCGCCCGCCGCTGGCTGGAGCGCTTCGAGGTGCCGCTGGACCGGGCGTGCGGCAAGCTGTCCGGCGGCCAGCAGGCGCAGGTGGCGTTCGCGCTGGCCGTCGGGTCCCGGCCGGACGTGCTGATGCTCGACGAGCCGCTGGCCAACCTCGACCCGCTGGCCCGCCGCGAGGTCACCGCCGAGCTGCTGACCGAGGTCGACGAGACCGGCATGACCGTGCTGCTGTCCACCCACGTGGTGGCCGAGCTGGGCGGCGTGGCGGACCACCTGCTGCTGCTCGCGCACGGCAGGCTGCTGGCGGGCGGTGACCTGGACGACCTGCTCGCCCGCCACGTCAGCTACACCGGCCCGCGCTCGGACGTGCCGCCCGCGCTGGGCGAGGTCGTCGAGGCGCGGCACCGGGGCAACCAGTCGACGTTCCTGGTCGAGCTGCCCGAGGGCCACCCCCGCCCGGTCGTCGCGGGTCAGTGGCGCGAACGGCCGGTGACCTTGGAGGACTACGTGCTCGCGCAGCTCGCGGCCACCCGGAAGGGGTTCGGGGCATGACCGCCGCCACCACCACGACCGCGACCACCGCCGCCCCGGCGGCCACCCGCGCCCGCGTCGGCTGGGGCGACCTGCTCTGGCTGACCTGGCGGCAGCACCGCTGGACCGTCGGCGGCACGGCCGCGATCGCCGCCGGCCTCTCGGCGCTGGCGCTGGGCGTGGCGTGGCACGTCGACGCCACCGGCCACGTCGAGCACACGCTGCTGTTCGACGAGTACGGCTACCTCACGGTGGCTCAGGCGCTGGCCGTGGCGCCGGTCCTCGCGGGCTTCCTGATCGCCGTGTTCTGGGCCGCGCCGCTGCTGTCGCGCGAGTACGAGCAGCGCACGCACCTGGTCGTGTGGACCCAGGACCTCAGCCCGGCCCGCTGGCTGGCGGGCAAGGTCGTGCTGCTCGGCGCGGCGGGCGCGGCCCTGTCGGCGGGCTTCGGCGCGGCCGTGGTCGTGCTGATGAACAGCGTGAACCGGCACACGGACGGGGGATCGGAGTTCCTGCCGTTCCACAGCGACGCGTTCGAGGTCGTGCCGCACGTGCAGGTCGGCTACGCCCTGTTCGGGTTCGCGCTCGGCCTCGCGCTCAGCGCGCTCACCCGCCGCACGGTGCTGTCCATGGGGCTCGCGCTCGTCGTGTTCTTCCTGGTCCGGGGCCTGGTCGCGAGCGTGTGGCGGCCGTACTACGCCTCGCCGCTGCGCAGCGTGGCGCCGTACGACCCGCTGCCGGAGAACGGGCGGAACATCGCCTGGCCGGCCCGGGACGCGCTGATGGTGGACGTCGGGTACCTGGACGCGGCGGGCGCCGAGATGGACGCGGTCACCGACACCTCCTGCCTCTCGACGGCCGACGAGGCGGACGGGTACGGGCGGTGCCTGTTCGACCAGGGGGTGAGGCAGACCTTCGTCGACTACCAGCCCGTGGACCGCGTGCTGTCGTTCCAGCTCGTCGAGCTGGGCATCTTCACCGCGTTCGCGGCCGGCCTGTTCGCGCTGACCTTCTGGTGGGTCAAGCGGACGCACCGCGTCTGACGGCTCGTCGCCGGCAGGAGGTCCCGCGCGCCCCGGGTGTGTGCGGGACCTCCTGTTTGTGCAGGTAGGATCACCGAACCGTGGACTCACGTACCCGTCTTCCCGTCGTCGGCATGATCGGCGGCGGCCAGTTGGCGCGCATGACGCACCAGGCCGCCATCCCGCTCGGCCAGTCGCTGCGCGTGCTCGCCGAGTCGGACTCCGACCCCGCCGCGCTCGTCGCCCGCGACGTGGAGCTGGGCGGGCACACCGACCTGGAGGCCCTGCGCGGGTTCGCCAAGTCCTGCGACGTCGTCACGTTCGACCACGAGCACGTGCCCCAGGAGCACCTGCGGGCCCTGGCCGCCGAGGGCGTCAAGGTCCTCCCCGGGCCGGACGCGCTGGTGCACGCGCAGGACAAGCTGGTCATGCGCGTGCGGCTGGCCGGGCTGGGCCTGCCGGTGCCGCCGTTCGCCGAGGTGCGCGAGGCGGGCGACGTGCTGCGGTTCGGGGCTGAGCACGGGTGGCCGTGCGTGCTCAAGGCGGTGCGCGGCGGCTACGACGGCCGCGGCGTGTGGATGCTGAACACGCCGCAGAGCGCGCAGCGCGTGGTGCCCGAGCTGCTGGAGGCCGGCACGCCGCTGATGGTCGAGCAGTGCGTGCCGATGCGCCGCGAGCTGGCCGCGCTGGTCGCGCGCTCGCCGTTCGGGCAGGGCGCGGCGTGGCCGCTGGTGGAGACCGTGCAGCGGGACGGCATCTGCGTCGAGGTGCTGGCGCCCGCCCCGGGCGCGGGCGAGCTGACCGAGCGGGCCCAGGAGCTGGCGCTGACCGTGGCCGCGGAGCTGGACGTGGTCGGGCTGCTGGCCGTGGAGCTGTTCGAGACCGACGACGGGCTCGTGGTCAACGAGCTGGCGATGCGGCCGCACAACTCCGGCCACTGGACCATCGAGGGCGCGCGGACCTCGCAGTTCGAGCAGCACCTGCGCGCCGTGCTCGACTACCCGCTCGGCGCGACGGACCTCGCCGCGCCCGCCGTGGTGATGGCCAACGTGCTCGGCGCGTCGTCGCCGCCGGAGATGGGGCCCGACGAGCGGCTCCACCACCTGTTCGCCCGGTTCCCCGACGCGCACGTGCACCTGTACGGCAAGGCGGAGCGACCGGGGCGCAAGATCGGCCACGTGACCGTGCTCGGTGAGCGGATGGACGAGGTGCGCGAGCGAGCGGGGCTCGCCGCGCACTGGCTGTCCGACGGCGTGTGGCTGGACGGGTACGACATCCACGGGGGGCAGCGGTGACACAGGTCGGCGTGATCATGGGCAGCGACTCGGACTGGCCGGTGATGGGCGCCGCCGCCGAGGCGCTGGCCGAGTTCGGCGTGCCGTACGAGGTCGGCGTGTACTCGGCGCACCGCACGCCGCAGCGGATGCTGGACTACGCGGCGTCGGCGGCGTCCCGCGGGCTGAAGGTGATCATCGCCGGCGCGGGCGGCGCGGCGCACCTGCCGGGCATGGTGGCGTCGGCCACGGTGCTGCCGGTGATCGGCGTGCCGGTGCCGCTCAAGTACCTCGACGGGATGGACTCGCTGCTGTCGATCGTCCAGATGCCGGCGGGTGTGCCGGTGGCCACCGTGTCGGTCGGCGGCGCGCGCAACGCGGGCCTGCTGGCGGTGCGCGTGCTGGCGGCGTCCGACCAGGTCCTGGCGGAGAAGATGGCGCGGTTCCAGGCCGACCTGGCCGACCTGGTGCTGGAGAAGGACGCGGCGCTCAGGGCTGTTGCCGACAGCACAGCGGACAGGGGCGTGAACGCGCGCTAACATCCTGGTAGTACGCCCTACCGGGAGGTAACTTAACGTGGACCCGAGCTTCGGTACCTACAAGCTCGCCGAGGAGCACGAGGAGCTGCGGTCGGCGGTCCGCTCGCTGGCCGAGAAGGAGATCGCGCCGCACGCGGCGGACGTGGACGAGCAGGAGCGCTTCCCGTCCGAGGCGTTGAACGCGCTGGTCAAATCGGGTTTCTCGGCAGTGCACATCCCGGACGCCTACGACGGCCAAGGCGCCGACTCGGTCGCCACGTGCATCGTGATCGAGGAGGTGGCGCGCGTCTGCGCGTCGTCCTCCCTGATCCCGGCGGTGAACAAGCTCGGCACCATGCCGATCCTGCTGGCGGCGTCCGAGGAGCTGAAGCGCCAGGTGCTGCCGTCCATCGCGACGGGCGACGCCATGGCGTCCTACGCGCTGTCCGAGCGGGAGGCCGGCTCCGACACGGCGTCCATGCGCGCCAGGGCCCGCCTCGACGGCGACCACTGGGTGCTCAACGGCAGCAAGAGCTGGATCACCAACGCGGGTGAATCGACCTGGTACACGGTGATGGCGGTGTCGGACCCGGACGCGCCGAAGAAGTCGCAGGGCATCTCGGCGTTCGTGGTGCACAAGGACGACCCGGGCTTCGTGGTCGGGTCGAAGGAGCGCAAGCTCGGCATCAAGGGCTCCCCGACCCGCGAGATCCACTTCGAGGACTGCACCATCCCGGCGGACCGGGTCATCGGCGAGCCCGGCACCGGCCTGAAGACCGCCCTGCGCACCCTGGACCACACCCGGCCGACCATCGGCGCGCAGGCCGTGGGCATCGCCCAGGGCGCCCTGGACCAGGCCGTCGCCTACACCGGGGACCGCAAGCAGTTCGGCCGCGCGATCGCCGATTTCCAGGGCGTGCAGTTCATGCTGGCGGACATGGCGATGAAGGTCGAGGCGGCCCGCCACATGGTCTACGTGGCGGCGGCGCGGGCGGAACGGGGTGAGCCGAACCTGGGCTTCATCACCGCGGCGGCCAAGTGCTTCGCGTCCGACGTGGCCATGGAGGTGACGACGAACGCGGTGCAGCTGTTCGGCGGGGCCGGGTACACGCGGGACTTCCCGGTGGAGCGCATGATGCGTGACGCGAAGATCACGCAGATTTATGAGGGCACGAACCAGGTGCAGCGGGTCGTGATGTCGCGGGCGCTGCTCAACCGCTAGATCACCTGGTTCCGTCGCGGCCTGGAGGTGCCTGGTCTCCATGATCAGGCCGCCTCGGCCTACCTGGTCGGACGCTGACAGCATCGCGGCCCGGAGCTACAGTGTCCGTTCCACGGCGTTCCCGTTACCACCACGCTGGAGCGGCGACAGTTGTTCGAGATGACCAACAACGCGGGGCCGGTTCACGGGAACCTGTTCCAGGCCGGGGTGATCCACGGAGATGTGGTGCTGCACCACCACCTGCGCGTGGAGCCGAGTGACCTGGAACGCGCCCGACTCCGCGAGGAGGGGTGGGAGTCACCCGAGCAGCGCCTGACCGATTACCTCGTCGCAGCCCTCCGCCTGGCCGTGGAGCACCCCTACCCCGGTGTGCTGCCGCAAACCCAGCCGCCTCCGCTCTCGGAGGTCTACCTGGAGCAACAGGCCACCGACGAGTTGTCGGCCGGCATCCCCGCGGAACTGGTCTTCCGCCGTGAGGACGACTGCGTGGTCAGCGGCGGACCGGGCGCGGGCAAGTCGAGCCTGCTCCGCATGGGCGTGGTCAAGTTGGTCCAGTCGCTGGCCGCCGGCGCGGAGGACGCTCAGGTGCCCGTTCGAATCCTGGCCACCGACCTGCTGCCCGACCGCCCCTTCGCGGAGAGCCTCGCGGCGGCGATCCGCGCGGATTTCGGTGCCGGAGCCATGCGCGGGTGGTCGGCCGGGTTCTTCCGCGAGCCACCGATCAGGGGTGGGCGTTGGCTGGTCATGGTCGACGGCTTGGACGAGGTCTCCGGTGTCGAGAACCGCGGCCGGATGCTGCGGCAACTCTCCAGGATCGCCCACGACCACCATGACACGCACCGCTTGCTGGTGGCCACCCGTCCCATGTTGGAAGTCGACGAGCGCCAGGTCCGGCAGTGGGAGCGGACGAGCTTCAGGTTGCAGGAGTTCCGGCAGCACCAACTCCCCGTGTTCGCCAAAGCGTGGTTCGAGGCGCTGGACCTGCCCGACCCGCAGGGCTTGGCGGCCAGGTTCACCACGTCGGTGGAGCGGATGAGCCTGGGCACGCTCGCCACCACTCCGCTGATGGCGACCATGCTGTGCCAGTTGTTCGCCGCCAGACCGGACGCGAAACTGCCCACCACCAGGCGTGAGGTGTACCAGCGCTTCACCGAACTGCTCTACAGCCGGGTCCTGTCGAGCACGCCTCCCGCGCAGCACGCCGATTCCGTCATACGACTGCGGGAAGCCCACATGAGGATCGCCCGGGCGATCGCGAAGCTGAGGCAGGAGGGGGAAACGGCAGCCACCGTCGACCTGCTGGCACAGTCCACCTCCGCGGCGCGACCTCAGGACCTCCCGGAAAACCGGTGGCGCGACCTGGTGTACGACGTGATGTTGTCGACGGGCCTGTTCGCGGCCCACCGGGACGACCTGAAGTTCATCCACCAGACCATGACCGAGTTCCTGGCCGCCGAACACGTGGCGACCAGCCGGCGGAGGAGCCTGCGGACCCACGTCGAACTGTTCGGCCTCACGCACAACCGCAATCCCGTTGAAAGTTCCGTGCGTTCGCGGCACAGCGCGCGGACCGAGTGGAACAACAACTCCTACATCCGGTTCCTGCTGGCGGCGTGGTTGGCCAACGGGTTCCCGTTGACGAGGCCGGGGCTTGCCAGGGTGGCCCGCCGGGGTGGTCGGGACACCCTGGCCGGGATCAGGCTGTTCACCGACCTGGCGGCTGACGGGGTCGACATCGGGGACCGGCTGCGTCGGCACATGACTGACTCGTTGCGGAAGTTGGCCAATGATCGGAACGCGCTGTTCCGCGATCGCTGCGCCGCCGCGACCCTGCTGTGGCGGCACGGCGATCAACACGGGAAAGCGACGTTGCGCCGGTTCGCCTCCACCGGGCACCGGAACATCCCCGATCGGGTTCGGGCAGCGCTCGCCCTGGAAGAGGAGGGCTTGCCGCTCCTCCAGGCCATGCTGGGAGAAAAGCACCTTCCTGAGGACCACCTCCACGTGGTGGACGGCTTGGTGGCAGTCGACTTGACGGCTGCCCACTCGGCGTTGCACGAATTGCTCTGGCGCCCGGGGAATTCGCCACAGGTTCGAGCGAAGGCGCTGGTCTGCCTGGTCAGGACCGGTGATCCGGCCGGGCACCGACTCGCCGTGGCGATGTTCAGGGACACCGTCGCCGCCCACGCCGAGACCCTCGAGGCACTGCTCGAACTGGTGCGAACGGCCGTCGACAACCCGCCGGTGCACGGACGGCTGCTCAGGGCGGTCATCGCGGCGGCGGACAACCGGGCCAATTCCCCCGGCCTTCGGATGGACGCGGCGGATTTCCTGCTGTCGACGAGGCGACGCGTGGCACTGAGGTGCTTGGTGGACATGGCCAAGGACCAGTTCGTGGACCCCCAATGGCGGATCGAGGCCGCGCTGAGGCATGCCGTGGTGAACTCGGACCGGGAACTCTCCGCGACCCTGCTCGTGTCGGTGTTCAAGGCCACGCACCGCCGACTGGACGACGACGACCGACGGCGGGTCGAGTCGACGCTGCGAACGCTGGACGCGGCGGACCGGATCTCCCGTTAGGCCGGTTGGCGCTGTCCGGCCGGCCCAGGACGACCGGTAGCCACGGCAGGTCCGGCACGTCCCACGCCTCGCCGGCGGCGTCCGCGGCACGCCTCGCGTCCTCGTGCCGGCTGATCAACCCGTGCTGGTTGAGGTGGGCGCCGGCGGTCGCCAGGTTCGTCACCACGCCCTCGTAGCAGAGCAGGCTGTGGAAGCCCACGTCCTCCACGCCGATCACCTCGTGGCCCAGCGGGCGGATGGCGGGCGGCCAGGGGGTGCGCCCGGTCAGGAGCAGGCGGTCCGGGTGCTCGGTCAGGCGGGACAGCAGGGGTGCGTCGAAGTCGGCCTCCGCCACGCCCACGGCGAGCAGGTGGGTGGCGGGCACGGGGGTGGTGAACCAGGCGTCGTCGTCCGGTTGGGCGTTCACCAGGTGGTCGCTGCACGTCACCACTCGGGACGGGAGGTCGGACCCCGGTTCCCAGGGCGGCATCACCCGGTAGCCCAGCAGCACGTAGTTCACGGACGGATGATGCCGGGCCGGTCGGGGTGGGGTCGACAGGGATTCGTCAGGCGGGGCGGCATCGTGCCCGGTCGGGTTCGCCCGGTCTGTCAGGTGCCTGTGGGGTGGCTGTCGAGTTGCTGTCCGGACCGGTGTGGTCGTTGAAAGTTCATATAGCTTGCGAGGGTCGGTTGACCACGAAGGGGAGTCGTCAATGATCAAGGACGTGGCCGCGCTCATCGGGCGGATCGGGCTCGGCGTGGTGTTCATCGCGCACGGCTGGCAGAAGCTCGTCCAGTCCGGGATGGACGGCACGGCGGCCGGTTTCGAGGCCATGGGCGTGCCGCTGCCGACGCTGTCCGCCTGGTTCACCGCGCTCGTCGAACTGGGCGGCGGCGCGCTGCTGATCCTCGGCGTCGCCACGCCGGTCGTGGGCGCGCTGCTCGCGTTCGCCATGCTCGGCGCGCTGGTCATCGTGCACCTGCCCAACGGCCTGCTCGGCCAGGGCGGCTACGAGTACGTGCTCGTGCTCGCGGTGGCCTCGCTGGCGCTGGGGTTCAACCCGGGCAACCTCTCGGTCGCCCGGCTGGTGCGGGCGAAGCAGCCCGCCTAGCCCACGAGGTCCAGGGTGGTCTGCTCGGCGGTGCGGCGCGCGGAGAGCAGGTCCGGTGCGGCGTTGCTGCACTGCACCAGCGAACCGCCGCCCGCCAGCACGGCGAGGAAGCCGCCGAGCAGACCGTCCGGCATGGACCATTCCACAGTGGACAGCACGCGCGAGGTGGTCGTGATGCCCAGCGTCTCCGCGCGGTGGTGGGCTTCCGAGACCACTTCGTCCACAGTGGACTTGAGGAGCGCGGGCGTCGAGCCGGCCACCGGCTCCCACGGCGCGAAGTCGTCGCCGAACACCCGGATGTCGTCGTTGTAGTCCACCGGCGCGCCGCTGCCCAGCCCCATCGGGTGCAGCGACACCACCGCCGTCACCTCGGCGCCGGGCGCGGCGCCGCCGGGCGGCACCAGGGCCACCTTCGCGCCCGCCGGGTCGTCGGTCACCGCCGCGCCGCACCACCACGCGCCCAGCAGCACGCCCGCCGTCTGCCAGTGCGCGGGCAGCAGCACCGCCACCGGGTCGCCCGGCTCGACGTCGTGCTCGTCGCGCAGCCAGTTCGCCGTCTTGGCCGCCCAGTTCCGCACGGTCGCCCGGGACAGCTCCACCCGCGTGCCCGCGGCGTCGTCGTAGTGGGTGATCAGGGGACGGCCGGGGTTCGCCGCGAACAGGGGCGCGAACAGGGCATCCGTGACGGTCATGGATCAAGCGTGCCATGCCGGCCGGCTCCGGGCTCGCAGGACCCTGGACGGAGGGGAGGGGGCGGCGGAGCGGAGGACCGGCCGGGGTGGGAGCGGGGCGGGGTCTGGCCGGGCCGGGCCGGGGCTGGTTGGAGCAGGGGCCCTGCTCCGCTCGACGCCCCGGGCCAGGCGGGGCTAGTCCACGCAGGGCGGTCCCTGGAGCGCCGTTCGCGCCCGCCCGTCCAGCGACACCCGCTTCCCGCCGCCGAAGCCCTGGGTCGTGGTCGGAGCAGCCGGCTCCGTGGTCGTCGGGACCGGCGTCGTGGTCGGCGCCGGGGTGCGCGTGGTCGTCTTCTCGCCCAGCACCTGCGCCACGAACGCCTTCACCTGCGCCCGGTCCACGGTCACGATGCTCTGGCCACGCTCGTTGCGGACCCCGACGCCCGTCACCGGGATCGTCGCGAACTCCACGTTCCCGCCCGCCAGCCCCCTCGCCTGACCCGCGAACGTGGCCAGGTCGAACCCCTCGTCCACCACGACCGACTTGTTCACCGCGTCCAGCAGCCCCGACAGGCGCGCCGGGTCGGCCAGGGTGCCCGCCGACAGCAGCTTCGACATGGCCGCCGACATGAACACCTGCTGCCGCGTGATCCGGCCGAGGTCGCCGTTCGGGATGTTCTTGCGCTGCCGCACGAACGACAGGGCGTCGCCGCCCGAGATCGTCTGCACGCCCGCGCGGAAGTCCGCGCCCGAGTCCGGGTCCGAGGTGGCCGCCTTGAGGCACACGTCCACGCCGCCGATGACCTCGGTGAGCAGGTAGAACCCGTAGAGGTTGACCTCCGCGTAGTGGTCGACCCGGACCCCGGTCAGGTCCTGCACCACCTGCACCAGCGCCCGCCGACCGGCCTGGTCGCCCTGCCGGGACCGCTCGTCCAGCGGCACGCCCTCCGCCGCCAGCCGCTCCATGGTGCGCAGCTTCGTCACCCCGTACGCGCCGTTGATCTTCTCCTCGCCGTGCTGGGGGAGGGTGACCCAGGTGTCGCGCGGGATGGACACGGCGTGCGCCTGGCCGCCGTTCTCGGGCACCCGCAGCACGATGACCGTGTCCGTGTTGAGCGTGTCGGTCGCCTCGGTGCGCAGCCGGCGCAGCACGTCGGCGGGCAGGGGCCTGCCCTGCGCGTCGGTGCGGCTGTCGCTGCCGACCACCAGGATGTCGGTGGCGCCGTCCTCGACGGGCGGCGCGCCCTCCTCGTCCTGGAGCACGGTCAGCACGTCGGTCTTGTTGACGCTCTCCTCGACCCGCTGGAGCGCGGCCCAGCCGTACCCGGACGTCGCCAGCACGACCGCGGACAGCAACGCCAGCACCGTGCGCCAGATCACCACGGCGACCTTCACCGGCGTTCCTCCCACCCTCGACCCTCGGCTCCGTCCGACCAGGCTAACCACCTCCGGCCGGTCGGACGCCCGGGTTCGCCGCGAGGTGGGTTCAGTTCACGCAGACCATGCCGTCGGCGGTGATCGGCGGGGTGGGGCTCGGCGCGGAGGAGCCCGTCGGCCCGGTGCCCCCCGCGGCCGCCGGGTCGGACTGCCCCGGTGGCGAGAAGTCCGCGCCGACGTGCACCTCGACCTGTCCCCGTGGCACGGTGTCGTCCTCGACGGCCTCGGCGTTACCGCCCAGGGCCGAGATCACCTTTTCGGCGCTCGCCAGCTCGCCCGGCGCGTGCCGCACCACGGACGTCTCCGCGTAGGCGCCGGTCTCGGCCGCGCCGCGGTCGAAGCCCCGCTCCGCCAGGATGTCCAGCACGGTGGCGGCCAACCGGGCGACGCCCGCCGCGTTGAACACGTTCACGGTGATCGCCGAGTTCGGCGGCGCGGACGCCGTCGTGGTCGGCGCGGACGAGGACGTCGGCTCGGTCGCCAGGCCCTTGATGAACTGGCGCACCTGCGCCGGGTCGACCGGCAGCACGTTGCCGTCGGTCCACGTGTCCGTCGGCGGGCCCACCGGGATCGTGCGGAACTGGATGTTGCCCGACACCAGGCCCTGCATCTGCTCGGCGAACTCGGTGATGTTCCACCGCTCGCTGAGCACCACGGACTTCTTCACCGCGGTCACCAGCTGGTCGAGCTTGTCGAAGTCGGTCAGCGTGCCCGTGGACAGCACCTGCCGGGCCAGCGCGCCGATGAACACCTGCTGCCGCACGATCCGGTCGAGGTCGCCGCCCGGCAACCCGCCGCGCTGCCGGACGAACGACAGCGCCTGCGCGCCGGAGATCGTCTGCCTGCCCGCGCGGAAGTCCGCGCCCGAGTCCCGGTCGCTGGTGTCGGCGTTCAGGCACACCTCGACGCCGCCGATGGCCTTCGTCACCTCGTAGAAGCTGGCCAGGTTGACCTCGGCGTACCGGTCGATGGTGACCGAGCCGCCGGTCAGGCCCTCGATGGTCTTGATCAGCGTGCGGCGGCCCGCCTGCATCGACTCGCGTTCGACGCGTGCCTCGTCGGTCACGCCCTGTGCGCGCAGCTCCTGCGCGGTGTCGTTGCGCTGCCTGGCCATCGCCGAGTTCAGCTTGTGCTTGCCGAAGCCGTCGGCGATCTCCACGTGCGAGTCGCGCGGGAACGAGATGGCCACCGCGCGCGTGCCGTCCTGGGGCACGTGCACCAGGATCATCGTGTCGGTGTTCATCGTGCCGTCCGCCACACCGCCGTTGAGCAGCGCCAACACCTCGTCCGACAGCGGGTTGCCCTGCGCGTCGGTGCGGCTGTCCACGCCGACCAGCAGGATGTCCACCGCGCCGTCGAGGGGCTTGCGGGTCACGCCCTCGGTCTGCTCGGCCACCGAGGAGGAGATGACGTCGGTCGTCGTCATGCCGTCGTCGATGTCGCCGAGGTGGTACCAGCCGTACCACGTGACGACGAGCACAGCGGCCGACACGAGCGCCAGCAGTGAACGCCCGGTGAGCACGAGCACACGCAGAGCAGCCGATCCACCGGCCGCCTTGGGCGGACGCACGTCCACTTGCCCTGCCTCCCCCGGGTGCCTTGCCACTGGGCCAAGGTTAATCGCGGACGGGTGAAACTCGTCCTGTTTTCGCCTGTATACGGGAGACGCTGTAACAACGCGGTGGGTTGCACGGTTAAGAACCGTGACAGACTTGGTCACGCGTACCGCCATTAGGAGGCACCGAGCATGCGCGTACTGGTAACGGGTGGGGCCGGGTTCATCGGCTCGCACTACGTGCGGGAGTTGGTGGGCGGTTCTTACCCGGCCTACGCCGACGCCGAGGTGGTGGTGCTGGACAAGCTCACCTACGCGGGCAACGAGGCGAACCTGGCGCCGGTCGCGGGCAGCCCGCGGCTGCGCTTCGTCCGGGGCGACATCTGCGACCGGGAGCTGGTCGTGGACGTCGTGCGCGGGGTGGACGTGGTCGTGCACTTCGCCGCCGAGTCCCATGTGGACCGCTCGATCGCCGGGTCCGCGGACTTCGTGCTGACCAACGTGCTGGGCACCCAGGTGCTGCTCCAGGCCGCGCTGGAGGCCGGGGTGGCCAAGTTCGTGCACGTCTCGACGGACGAGGTCTACGGCACCATCGACGAGGGCTCGTGGACCGAGGACCACCTGCTGGAGCCCAACTCGCCGTACTCGGCGTCCAAGGCCTCGTCCGACCTGCTGGCCCGCTCGTTCCACCGCACGCACGGGCTGCCGGTGTGCGTCACGCGGTGCTCGAACAACTACGGTCCGTACCAGTTCCCGGAGAAGGTCATCCCGCTGTTCGTGACCAACCTCGTCGACGGCCGGAAGGTGCCGCTGTACGGCGACGGCCTCAACGTCCGCGACTGGCTGCACGTGGACGACCACTGCCGCGGCATCCAGCTGGTGCTTGAGGGCGGTCGCGGCGGCGAGATCTACAACATCGGCGGCGGCACCGAGCTGACCAACCGGGAGCTGACCGAGCGGCTGCTGGCGGCCACCGGCCGCGACTGGGACTCGTTCGTCGAGCCCGTCCAGGACCGCAAGGGCCACGACCGCCGCTACTCGGTGGACATCACCAAGATCGGCACGGAGCTGGGCTACGCGCCGCGGGTCGACTTCGCCGAGGGCCTCGCCGCCACCGTCCGGTGGTACCGGGAGAACCGGTCCTGGTGGGAGCCGCTCAAGCAGCGCGCGGCGCTGGCCGGCTGATGGCGCTCGCGCTCCTGGTGCCCGGCGGTCGGGGCCAGCTCGGGCAGGACCTGGCGGCCGCCGCGCCGGCGGACGGGCTCGTGCGCGCGCCGTCGTCGGCGGAGCTGGACCTGACCGACGACGCCGCGGTGGGCGACGCGGTGGCGGGCTTCGCCGCGGCGGCCCGCGACGCCGGGCTGCGGCCGGTGGTGGTGAACGCGGCGGCGTACACCGCCGTGGACGCCGCCGAGACCGACGAGGACCGCGCGTTCGCGGTGAACGCGACGGGACCCGGCCTGCTGGCGCGGCGGTGCGCCGAGCACGACGTGCCGCTGCTGCACGTGTCGACCGACTACGTGTTCCCGGGCGACGGCGTGCGGCCGTACGAGCCCTCCGACGAGACCGGGCCGCGGTCGGCGTACGGGCGCACGAAGCTCGCGGGCGAGGAGCGGGTGCTCGCGGCGTGGGACCGCTCGTGGGTGGTGCGGACCGCGTGGGTGTACGGGCGGCACGGGTCGAACTTCGTGAAGACCATGGCCCGCTTGGCCGGGTCGCGCGAGCAACTGTCCGTTGTGGACGACCAGGTCGGCTCGCCGACGTGGTCGCTCGACCTCGCGCGCGGGCTGGTGTCGTTGGCGTCGCTGGCCGCGACCGGCGGCCCGGCCGCGCGGGTGCTGCACGCGACCAACGCCGGCGAGACCACGTGGTGCGGGTTCGCGCGGGCGGTGTTCGAGGAGCTGGGCCTGGACCCGGCGCGGGTGCTGCCGTGCACGACCGACGAGTTCCCCCGCCCCGCGCCCCGGCCCGCGTACTCGGTGCTGTCCGGGAAGGCGTGGGAGGAGGCGGGCCTGCCGCCGCTGCGGCACTGGCGGGAGGCGCTGTCCGCGGCGGTGGCGTCGCGCGCGGTGCCGTGAACCGCGCGCGGTGGCGCTCAAGTCGCCGGGCGAGGACTTCGGCCCGCGCGGCGTGAGGTTCGGCCACCCGGTGGCGAACCCGGGGCCGGCGCGTCACGGGAGCGGGTACTCCGCGCGCACGTCGCCGTCGAACAGCCGCCAGTAGAAGGCGTTCAGCCGCGCCGCGTCGGGCGCGTGCCGGGCCAGGACCGCGGCCACGGCCGGCGGCACGTCGCCCGGGACCTCACCGGCGGCGCACCGGCGCACGTACTCGTTGCGGGCCACGGGCACGCTCTCGGCCGGCACGCCGCACACCGAGGTCACCAGCCAGTTGACCAGCCGCATGGAGGCGTAGCCCGCGTCGTGGGTGGCGTTGCGCCGCACGAAGGCGCGCTCGTCGGCCGACAGGTCGAAGCGCGGTGACGTGGCCAGCCCGAAGTCGGTGAGGTAGAGCCGTTCGCCGTCGCTGCGCAGGTTGCCGAGGTGCCCGTCGAGGTGCAGCAGCTCGCGGCGGCGCAGGGCGGCCACGATGTGCGACAGCTGCTCCTCGACCACCTCGGCCTTGCCCGCCGGGTCCTCGCCCAGCCAGTCGACCGCCGGGCGGGGCAGGTGCTCGGAGAACAGCACGAGGCTGCGCGTCGCGGCGGCCAGGGCCTCGAAGCGGGCGCGCACGGCCGGGTGGCCGTCGAGCGCGGCGACGGCCGCGTCGACGTCGGCGTGCTCGTCCGCGACGGGCGGCCGGCCGGGCAGCACCCGCCAGTGGTGGAGCAGCGGGAACGACTCCGCCTCGCCGGCCAGGACCGCGTCGGTGACGACCTCGTTGGCGGCCAGCTCGCGCCAGGCGTTGAACCCGGGGCCGGCGACGCCGTACTGGCAGAACACCGGCAGGTCGAACAGGTTCGCGGTGGAGCGGGGGTGCGACAGCTCCAGGTCGGTCAGCGGGACCCGCTTGACGAACACCGGCAGGCCGCCGACGTCGAGCACCGCCGAGCCGCCGCCCACGCCGACGGTCTCCTCCGCCGCCACGAGCGCGGCGAGCGCGTCGTCGTCGTACGAGGAGAGGGCGGCGGAGAGCTCGTCGTGGCGGGCGCGCCGGTCGGTGGTCATGCTCCGATCATGCCCGTCGGCGGCCGGGCCGTACCGTGGTCCACCGATGGACACCGCGACCCTGGCCGAGCGCCCCGACCTGGCGTCGGCGACCTACGACATCCCCTACCCGGCCGGCTCGCCCGCGTTCATGCGCGGCAACCTGGCGTCGCTGCTGGTCCGGGGCCGGCGGGTGGTCGAGCGGTGGCCGCACCTGGTGGTGGCGGCGCTGGAGGGCGGCCGGCCGGTGGCGCGGGGGATCGCGGTGCCGCTCTCGACCGCCCGCGGCCCGCTCCCGTCGGGGTGGGACGAGGCGGCCACGTGGGCGGCGGAGGACGCGCTCGACGGGGTGGTGTGCGACGTGGCGTGCGCGTTGGAGATCGCGGTGCACCCCTCCCGGGCGGGGCGCGGCCTGTCGTCGGTCGTGCTGGGCGCGATGAGGTCGGCGGTCCGGGCGGCCGGGCTGGCGTCGCTGCTGGTGCCGTTGCGGCCGCCGGACAAGGCCGCGGAGCCCGAGGTGCCGATGGCGGAGTACGCGGGGCGGGTGCGGGCGGACGGGTTGCCCGCGGACCGGTGGCTGCGGACGCACGTGCGGGCGGGTGGCCGGGTCGAGGGGGTGGCCCCGTGCTCGTCGACCGTGGCCGCGCCGCTGGAGCGGTGGCGGGGGTGGACCGGGCTGCCGTTCGACCGCGACGGGCCGGTGGTGGTGCCGGGTGCGCTGGCACCCGTGCACGTGTCGGTCGGGCACGACCACGCCGTGTACGTCGAGCCGAACGTGTGGGTGCGCCACTCCACCTGAGGCCCGGGGTCAGACCTCGCGCCACTCCACGGCGGTGGGCCGCTCGCCGGTGGCGAGGAAGTCCTTCAGCGCGGCGGCCAGTTCCCCGACCGGAACGCCCGAGCCCGCCGGGTAGTCGACGTGCTCGGTGTGGTGCGCGGGCGAGTCGGCCCGGCCTCTCAGCACGGCGTAGTCGTGCTCCGGGTCGGCGTAGGTGAGGTAGCCGTAGCCGCCGTGGACGGCGGTGACCACGTCGTGGTCGGGGATCCTGGTGTCACCCGGCGCGCCGAGCAGGCCCTCGGTGTCGGTGATGAGGTCGCGTTCGGCGTGTTCGAGCGTCGCCGGGCCGGCGCCGGGTTCGGCGAGGCGCGCCAGCAGCGCGTCGACGTCCTCGGGCGTGCCCACGCCCAGGCTGTCCGCGGCGTCGGAGTCGCTCGGGTCGGAGATCGGCCACACGGCCGTGAAATTCATGGGCGGCATCATGGCAGCGGCTGCGGTGCGTGACCACTTGAGGGTGGTGTTGGGCCGTTGGGGTAGGAGTGCCGCACGGGGCTGGTTTTATCTTCAACGAATACGTGATCCTGTGCCGCATGGCCGAGCCCTCGCCAGGTGCGACCGCGTCCCGCTCCGACAGCGAGCGCCGCCGGTTCCTGCGTCGCGTGTGCGCCGTGACCGGGTCGCGGCAGGTGTCCTGGAACGTGGTGAAGGAGCCCCGGCGCGAGCCGCGGGGGTCGTAGGGCCCGTCGCCGGCCCCCATCAGCGGGCACCCGTCAGCGCCCCGCCGTCACCGGGCCGCCGTCAGCGCCTCGCCGCGATCCGGTAGGCCTCGACCGTCTTCTCCGCCGTCCTGCGCCACGTGAACCCGGACGCGTGGGCCCGGCGCGCCGCCTGGTCGGCCGGCGTCGCGGTCGTCTCCACCGCGTCCGCCATGGCCTGCGCCAGCGCCTCGACGTCGCCCACCGGCACGTGCGTCGCGTGCCCGTCGGCCACCTCGCGCAGCGCCGGCACGTCCGTGCACACCACCGGCACGTTGCACGCCAACGCCTCCAGCACCGGCAGCCCGAAGCCCTCGTCCCGCGACGGCAGCACCAGCGCCGCCGCGCCGGCCACCACGCTCCGCAGGTCCACGTCGCTCAGGTACCCGGTGCGCAGCACCCGGTCGTCGGCCGACGTGACGCCCGGTCCCGCCAGCACCAGCGGCGGCAGGGCGGGCCGTGACGAGTGGGCCGCCACCAGCGTCCCCAGCCCCTTGCGCGGCCCGCCCGCCCCCACGAACAGCAGGTACTCCGACGGCAGGCCCAACCGGCCCCGCAACGACGCGGACGGCGGGCGCGCCGCGAACCACGCCGGGTCCACGCCCAGCGGGGTCACCACGATCTTGCCCGGGTCCACGCCCAGCCGCTCCGCCACCACCGACGCCACCGCGCGGGTCGGCGTGCACACGACGTCGGCCCGGGACGCGGACCTCTGCACCAGCTCCGGCAGCCGCCGGTCGGACGGCGGCAGGTCGCCGGGCGCGTCGAGGAACGCCAGGTCGTGCACCGTGACCACGCCGCCGGCCCGCAGCGCGGGCGGCAGCACGAAGTTCGTCCCGTGCATCACGTCGGTCGTCCCGGCCAGGAACTCCACCGGCGGGAACGGCGCCCGCAACCACAGCTGCCGCAGCAGCCGCGCCGCCACCGGCAGCCCTCGCGCCACCACGTCGTGCGGCAGCACGGTCCGCAGCCCCCGCCAACCGCGCAGGGTGAACGCGACCGCCCTCACCTGCACCGACGGCATCGACGCCAGCTCCTCGGCCAGCGCCGCGGTGTAGCGGCCGATGCCGGTCCGGTGCCCGAGCAGGGGTGTGCCGTCGATCAGCACCTTGAGGGGCCTAGCCATGGCCGCGCAACTTCTTCAGCACGCGCCCGGTCGCCCGGCGCGCCACCTCGCCCGGACCGCCCGCGTCCAGGTACTCCTTCACCAGCCGCACGTCGCGCAGCACCCTGTCCTTCTTGGCCAGGGGCCGGTTCCGGACCAGGGGCGACGACCCGGGCAGCCGGTCGGCGGCGGGCCGGGGGTTGCGGCAGAAGTCGACCAGCGGCGCGAGCACGTTCTCCCACGTGAACCGCTCCCGCACCACGGCGATCCGCTCGGCGCAGGCCGCCGCGAACTCCTCGTCGTACAGCGCCTTCTCCAGCGCGTCGGCCAGCGCGCCCGGGTCCTCCGAGGGCACCACCACGCCCAGGCCCTCGCGCCGCACCAGGTCGGCGAACGAGTCGCCGTCCGTGGTCACGATCGGCAGCCCGGCCCACAGGTAGTCGAGCACGCGGGTCCGGAACGCGAACGTCGTCTCCACGTGCTCGTAGTGCGTGGTCACGCCCGCGTCCGCGTCCAGCAGCCAGTTCTGCCGGTCCTGGTAGGGCACCCACGTCTCGTTGAAGAACACGTGCGACCCGACCAGGTCGAGCCGCTGGGCCAGCGACCGCGTCTGCCCGGCGACGTCCATGTCGGGCACCTCGGGGTTGGGGTGCTTCATGCCGAGGAACACCAGCCGCACGTCCGACCGGCGGCCCCGCAGCCGGTCCACCGCGCGCACCAGCGTCAACGGGTCGAACCAGCTGTAGACGCCGCCCGCCCACAGCACCACCTTGTCCGACGCGGGCAGGCCCAGGGTCTCCCGCAGGCCGGGCCCGGTGCGGTGCGGCGGCTTGGCCGACAGCCCGAACGGGACCTCCGCGATCAGCGACCGCGTGGTCCGGTCGTGGTCGTACAGCGACGGCGTGAGCCGGCCGAGCGCGGCCAGGTGGCCGAGCCAGAAGTGCCGCTGCCGCTCGGACGCGCACAGGAAGAAGTCGCCGCGCACGAGCTGGTTGTTGAGCACCCTGGTGACGGCGGTCAGGTCGGCGGCGCGCTTCTCGTCGGTGTCGTCGCGGCTCTGCTCCAGCAGCTCCAGGTGCATCGGGTCGTAGACGTCGCAGACGACGACCTTGGTGGAACCCGGCTCCTTGAGCTTCGGCGCGAACTCCAGCGCGTGGCCCTGGAGGACCACCACGTCCGCCCAGTCGACCTGCGGCTCCAGGTCGCGGCGCGCCACGCGGAGCACGCCGAACGGCGCGTCGGGCGGGTCGCACACCGGGTTGACCGTGACCAGCCGCACCTCGTGCTCGGCCGACAGCACGTCGGCCATGTGCCACGCCCGGATCGCCGGCCCCGCCATCCGCGCGGAGATCACGTCGCCGGTGAGCACCAGCACCTTGCGGGGCCTGCCGAACACCTCGTCCAGCCCGAACACGTCCACCAGCACGTCGTGCGCGGCCAGGTAACGGGGCAGCGGGTACGCGGGCTCCAGCGCCTTGCGCATGAGCGGCACGAGGTCCGCGTCCGTCACCCGGCGCGCGGCCTGCTCCACCTGGCGGGACGCGGCCAGCGACGGCAGCAGCTCCACGAACCGGTCGACGGCCAGGAACCCGGCCAGCGCCTGCCGCGGCACGGGCACGGGCGCGAGGTCGTCCGCCGGGTCGGCCGGTCGGCGGGTGATCTCCAGCTGGGTCGGGTCCAGCTCGCCGCGCGCGGTGGCCCGGCGGACTGCCAGGGCCAGCGCGGCGGGCAGCACGCGCGCCAGCGTCTCGTCGGAGAAGTTCTTGTAGAGCGCGGCCAGGGCGTTGCGCTCCAACAGGTACAGCTCACGGCTGCTGTCCACTTCGGACATCGACGCGTGGTGCTTGTGGAACGTCAGGGAGGTCGGCTCGTAGCGGACGCGCCAGCCGCGCAGGTTCATCCGCCAGCCGAGGTCGACGTCCTCGTAGAACATGAAGAACCGCTCGTCGAACCCGCCCAGCTCGCGGAACACCGAGGCCCGTGCCACCAGGGCCGAGCCGGTGCCGAACAGCACGTCGCGCGGCGCGTCGTGGCTGCCGTCGTCGGGCTGCCCGGCGTGCCGCTTGTAGCCCATGCCGAACCAGGTGAGGCCGCCGTCAACGAAGTCGACCGCCCGGCCCTCCCAGTCGAGCACCTTGCTCGCCACCGCGCCGACGGAGGGCTCGTCGAGCAGCACCCGCACGGCCGCGCGCAGCCAGTCCCGGTGGGGTCTGGCGTCGTTGTTGAGGAACGCGACGACGGCGCCCCGGGCGTGCTCGACGCCGAGGTTGCAGCCGCCGGCGAACCCGAGGTTGGCCGGCGCCTCGACGACGTCCGCCCGCGGCTCGGCCGCCCGGATCGCGTCGGCGCCCCCGTCGCCCGAGGCGTTGTCGACCACCACCACCTGGAGCTTGTCGACCGGGTAGTCCAGCTCCCCGTACAGGGCGCGCAGGCACGTCTTGGTGTCCTCGGCCCCGCGGTAGTTGACCACGACCACCGACACGTCGGGCAGGCTCGCTCGCTCCACGCGCTAACTCTGCCTCATCACGCTCCGCAGCGGGGCGTCACCGTGGCCTACGCCTCGGTAACCCCGTCCTCGGCGGGCTTCGACTCGCCGTCCTCCGGCGGCGCGGGGGTGGGCGCGGTGTCCCGGGACCACTCGACGGTGATCTTGATGTGCGCCTCGGTGGACGACTTGGCGATGCCGAACGCGCCGCTCAGGCCCGCTTTGAGCCCGATCTCCACGGCCACCCGGTCGGGCCGGGGCGGTGGCATGTCGGCGACCCGCGCGGCCACCGCGCGGGCGACGTGCCTGGCCCGCTCGACGCCCTGCTCCAGGGTCTCCTGGACCCGGTCCCAGTTCCGGCCGGCCCGCACGGGGCCGTCGTACCCGTCGGTCTCGAACGGCACCAGCTCGCCGTCCTCGGTGCGCACCTCGACGTACTCGGTCACTTCGCTCCTCCGCAGACGTCACCTTCGAAAGCCCCGGTCGGCGGTTCGCCGGGGTCCAGCTCCAGCCCGCTGCGCCCCACGAGGGCGCAGATCCGCGCGCGCCACGCCCGCGGGTCGCCGGGCTCCAGGCTCCTCGGGTGGTCGTCCGCGACGACCACGGGCTCGACCGGCCCGCCCAGGTTCTCGACCGGCGCGTCGCCCCACCACGCGCGGAGCCGCCACAGCTGCGTGATCCCGACCCCGTTCGGGCCGGTCAGGGTGATCTCCAGCTCGTCGGGGTCGTCGCGGAACCGCAAACGGTCCACGTCCGAGTCCGTCGGCACCGGGAAGGTGCCGACCTGCTCACCGCGCACCAGGTCGAACACCCGCACGACGCCGTCGTGGACCACCGCGGCCACCTCGCCGCCCCGGTGCACCGCCAGTCCGCCCACCGAGGTGAACTCGTCGCTGAACGCGATCGCGGAGCCGATCTCCCGACCACCGGAGACCGAGCGGCGGAGGAGGCGGTAGGCGGAGGCGACCACGAGCAGCACGTCGCCGGCGGCCGCGACGGAGTCCGGGGAGTGCTCCAGCTCGAAGGGCGGCCCGAGCGGCAGCCCGGACCGCGCCGCCAGGACGTGCAGGGCGGTGTCGCGCCACACCACCACGCGGTCCCCGTCGAGGAACGACGCGTCCCCGGTCCCGGAGCCCAGGTCCGCGAGCAGCGCGAGGTCGGGCAGGTTCCGCACCACGAGGTTCGCCGGGCTGTTCACGAGGAGGGTCCTCGAATCCGGTGAGACGAGGAGGCCCGGTCCCCCGTAGCCGGTGCGGTACCGGGAGTCGCCCCCGTCCAGGTGCGCGACGAGCGTGCGGTCCGCGGTCCGCCACACCTCGATGCGGCCGTTCGGCTCGCTGGTCAGGACGTGCGCGCCGTCCGGGGTGGCCCGGACGCGACCGGCCTGCCGGATCGACCGGTCCAGCGCGTCCGGTGGCGGCGCCCGGAAGACCAGCGACGCGTCCGGGTACCCCACCAGGAGCCGGTACGCGCCGGAAGGCTCCAGCGCGACCGCCTCGATCGTGCCGTTGTCGGGGATGAGCGCGCCCAGCGCGTCGTCCCCGCCGACGACACCGAACAACACCAGCTCGGACCCTGCCGACCCGGTCGCCCCCCTGACCGCCCAAGCCCGTCCGTCGGCGCTGAGGACCGGCGTCGCGGAGTCGTGGCACGGGGTGCCCGCGGTGGGCACGCGCGCCAGCTCCAGCCCGGTGGACGCGCCCAGCGCGGACCAGGTCTCCCGGTCGCACCGGAAGGCCACCGGCTCGGACCAGGCCGCGACGACCCCGATCTCGGCGTCGGGCAGGTCGCGGGCGCCGGTGGCGGACAGCACCCCGTACCCGCTCCCGTTGTGGAACAGCACCTCGCCCGTCGGCAGGAGGTCCACCGGCCTCACCTGGTCGCCGGGCGCGGTCAGGGTGGTCCCGGCCCCCGACGCCAGGTCGACCACGCGCACCTCCGGCCCGCCGTCGGTGTGGGCGAGCCACCGGCCGGTGGGGTCGGCCAGGACGGTCCGGGCCCGAGCGCCGAGGACGCGCAGGACGTGGCCGGTCCGCCCGCTGCGGAGCCGGATCGAGTCCGGGGTCCGCTCGGCGAAGACGTCGTCGCCCACCCACGTGACGATCGAGTCCACGTCGGGCACGGCCACCCGCGTCGGCGGCGAGGTCGTCAGGTCCAGCAGCTCGGCCGTCCCGCCGTTCCCGGACAGGAGGACGCGGTTCCCCCCGGGGTTGGGCGTGGCGAACCCCGGGAGCACCACCTCGGCGTGGCGCAGCGCGCGGGACAGGACGTACAGGTCCTCCCTGGTGTCCAGCCGGTCGGCGGTGAGCTGGGCCCGGAGGGTGTTGTCCAACCGCTCCGCGAAGGGCGTGACCGCGGCGTCGCGACCGGCCAGGACGTCCGCCGCGCTGTTCGCCCCGGCCTCGTCGCGCTGCCCGGCGAACCGGGGGACCAGGTAGCCGAGCGAGGCGACCAGGCCCACCACCAGGACCACCACCGCGGTCCGCACGCCGACCCGCCTGACCAGGCCCCGGGTCCCGGCGCCGACGAACCGCCGCTGCCGCTCGGTCAGCTCGTGCGCCTGTCGCCGCGCCCGCCGCAGGTCCTTGCCGCGCGGCAGCAGGCCGCGCTCCCGGGTCTCCTCCCACCGGGCGGCCTGCCGGTCCAGCTCGTCCTGCCACAGCCGGAACGCGCGGGCCTCCTCCACCCAGTCCCGCAGCCGGTCCCAGTGCCGGACCAGCGCCTCGTGGGCCAGCTCGACGCCGTCCGGGCCGAGCGTCACCAGCCGGGTGCGGGCCAGCTCCGCCGCGAGGGGGCCCACCTGCCCCGCCGGCGCCACCCGCCGCACGAACCCGCCGTCCGGCAGCGGGCTGACCAGCTGGACCAGCGCCCGCCGCACCTCCTCGGGGTCGAACCGCCGCCACACCCGCTCCGCGTAGGTCGACACCGCGCCGCCGACCCCGCCCAGCTCCCGGTACGCGGCGTGGGTCAGCACACCGCGCTCCTGCCGCTCCCACAGCAGCGTGAGCGTGAACTCCAGCAGCGGCAGCGGGTTGCGCCCGACGTCCGCCAGCAGCACGTCGACCAGGCCCGGTTCGAGGACGGGCGTGCCGGGCGGCCGGAGCGGTCCCTCGACGACCTCGCGCAGCTCGTCCGGGTCGGGCGTGCCCAGGGTGGCGGTGCGGCGGGCCAGCCGGGGCCCGAGGCGGGGATCGGCCAGCAGGTGGTCCAGCGGGCCGCCGGTGGTGGTGACCACCAGGTCGACGCGCGGGGCGCGGTGGTGGGCCTCGGCCACGTCCAGCAGCGCGGCCAGCAGGTCGGCCGACGCCTCGGGGAAGCGGGCCAGGGCCTCGTCGAACTGGTCGACCACGAGCGTGAAGCGGCGCGGGTCGGCGCGGGCGGCGCGGCGGGCGACCACGTCCTCGACCCGGTCGGGTGGGACCTCGTCGACGCCCAGGGCGGTGGCCAGGGCGCTCCAGGGCGAGCCGCCGGCGGCGGGCCGGACCACCGCGTGCTCGCCCAGCCCGGGTAACAGCCCGGCCAGGACCAGCGACGACTTGCCGCAGCCGGACGGTCCGGTGACCACCAGGACGCCGTCGAGGTCGAGCTGTTCCCGCAGGTCCACGGCCTGTCGCGCGCGGCCGAAGAAGACCTCGGCGTCCTCCGGCCGGAACGGCTCCAGGCCGCGGAACGGGTTCGGCCGGCCGGTGGCCAGCGCGGGCCACGCGTCGTGCAGGGTCGCGCCGGACAGGGCGTAGCCGATGCGCTGCCCCTGGAGCGCGTCGACCTCGACGACCATGCCGATGACCGCGCCCAGGTCGTCGTCGATCACCGGGCCGCCGCTGAACCCCCGCAGCATCGGCACGCCGTGCGCGGCGTCGTCCTCGACGTGGAGCCGCCCGCCGCCGATCGCGCCCCGCACCACGCCCCGCGACCACAGGCCGTGGGGGCGGCCGTCCGGCACGCCCAGCGTGCGCACCCGGTGGTCGCGGACGTCGTCCACGGCCACCACGTGCACCGCCCTCGCCCCCTCCGGCGTGCGGTCCAGCTCCAGGCCCACCAGGTCGACGCCCTCGGCGCGGTGCACCACGCGGGCCCGCGCCGTGCCGCCCGCGATCGGGAAGTCGACCTCGAACTCGTCGGACGTCACGACGTGCGCGCAGGTCAGGGCCAGGTCGTGGCCGACGAGGAAGCCCATGCCGACGGGTTCGCCGTCGTGGAGCACCCGCAGCAACGCCCGTTCGACCACCCCAGCCCCCTAACGGCCGGCCCCCTAACGGCCCGCCCACTCCCGCCACACGTCGCGCCGGGCCACCGACGCGCGCCGGCCGATCCGCACCCGCTGCACCCCTGTCGCCGGCAGCCGCAGCAGTGTTTCGGCCAGCACCCGGGCGCGCAGGGGCACCCGGAAGTTCTCCGCGTCCGGGCGGCTCCGGCGCAGCGGCAGCAGGACCGTGATCGCGGCGAACCTGGCCAGCTCGCGCACCGCCACGGCCGCCGGGGCGCAGCGCAGCAGCATCAGCAGGCGGTTGCGCTCGTTCCACCGGTGGAACGGCCGGGAGCCGGGCCGGGTGCTCGCGCCGTGCCGGTGGCGGACCCGCGCCGGGGCGACGGACAGCACGTCGTGGCCGTTCAGGCGCAGCCGCCAGGCCGTGTCGGTGTCCTCGTAGTAGCAGAAGAAGCTCTCCGGGACGCCGCCCGCGCCGCGCAGCGCGCCCGTCCGCACCAGGGCCGCGCCGCCGCAGAACCCGAACACGCCGCGGTCCGCGCGCACCAGGTCCGCGCCGTGGCCGTCGGCGGTGAGGCGGACGCCCGCCGACTGGGTCGAGCCGTCGTCCAGCAGCATCGTCGAGGTCGCGGCGGCCGCGCCCGGCGCGGCGTCCAGGGCGTCCTCCAGGGCCGCCAGCCAGCCCTCGTCGGGCGCGGCGTCGTCGTTGAGCCAGGCCACGTACTCGGTGGTCACGCGCGGCAGCGCCGCGGCCAGGCCGCCCGCGTAACCGCGGTTGGCCGGCAGGCGCAGGACCTCCGGGCGGCCCGGGTGGGCGGCCAGCAGGTCGGCCGTGCCGTCGTCGGAGGCGTTGTCCACCACGAGTGTCCGGTGTGGACGTTGACGGGCCAGGGCGTCCAGGCACGCGGTGATGTGCTCGCGGCCTCGCCACGTCACCACGACCACCGTCGTCCGCGGGTTCGACACGGCGTGAGACGGTACGCGACGTGCCGAACCTCGTCGTGCTGACCGAGCAGTTGCTGGCCCCCGTGCCGGGGGGCACGGGCCGGTACACGCGCGAGCTGGCCGCCGCGCTGGCCCGCACCGCGCCCGCCGGGTGGACCGTGACCGGGGCGGTGAGCAGGCACGCGGACGTCTCGGCGGCCGTCGTGCCCGGTGTCGGGGGCCCGCGGGTGCTCCCGCTGCCGCGGCGGGCGCTGATCGCGGCGTGGGAGCGGGGCGTGCCGTACTGGCCGGGCGGCGACTCGGTGCACGCCTGCACGCCGCTCGCGCCGCCGCGCGGCCGGGTCGTGGTGACCGTGCACGACACCGTGCCGTGGACCCACCCGGAGACGCTGACGCCGCGCGGCGCGGCGTGGCACCGGCGCGTGATCGGGCGCGCGACCGCGAGGGCGGCGGGGGTCGTGGCGCCCACGTCGGTGGTGGCGGACGAGCTGCGCCGGCACGCGCCCGGACCCGCGCCGGTGCACGTCGTGCCCAACGGCGTGACGGCGTTCCCCGAGGAGGACCCGGTCGACCTCCCGCCGCGGTACGTGTTGGCCGTCGGCACGGTCGAGCCGCGCAAGGGGTTCGACCTGCTGGTCGCCGCGACCGCCGAGCTGGGCGTGCCGCTGGTCGTCGTCGGACCGCCGGGCTGGGGCGGGGTGGACCTGCGGGCGCCGCACGTGACGCTGCTGGGCCGGGTGAGCGACGCGCGGCTCGCGTTCGTCCTGCGGCGGGCGGCGGTGCTGGCCGCGCCGAGCCTGGCCGAGGGGTTCGGCCTGCCGGTGGTGGAGGCGATGGCGGCGGGGGTGCCGGTGGTGCACTCCGACGCGCCGGCGCTGGTCGAGGTGGCGGGCGGCGCGGGCGTCGCGGTGCCGCGCGGCGACCGGGCGGCGCTGGTGGCCGGGTTGCGCTCGGTGCTGTCGGACCCGGCGCGCGGCGAGAGGCTGATCACGTCCGGTCTTGCCCGAGCGGAGTCCTTCACCTGGCAAAACGCAGCCCAGTCGGTGTGGCGGGTCCATTTGGCGCTGTTTGGGTAAGCAACCGTTTGCCCCATTTCGGGGCCACCTGCCGACCACCGGTCGTACCCTTCACCGCGTGTCGCCCGCCGAGCCCAGCGTGCTGATCGACGCCACCGCCGTCCCGACCGACCGCGGTGGTGTCGGTCGGTACGTGGATTCCCTGGTGGCCGCGCTGGACGCGGACGGCGCCCGGCTCGGCGTGGTGTGCCAGCCCCGCGACGCCGAGCTGTACGGCGCGCTGGCCCCGAACTCGCGGGTCGTCGCCGCGACCGAGGCCGTCGCCACCCGCACCGCCCGGCTGACCTGGGAGCAGACCACGCTGCCGCGCCTGGCGGCCCGGCTGGGCGTCGACGTGGTGCACTCGCCGCACTACACCGTGCCGCTGGCGAACCGGACGGCGTCGGTGGTGACGCTGCACGACGCGACCTTCTTCACCGACCCGGCGCTGCACTCGTCGGTGAAGGCGAGGTTCTTCCGGGCCTGGACGCGGGCCTCGCTGCGCCGCGCGGAGCTGTGCGTCGTGCCGTCGCGGGCGACCGCGGACGAGCTGGCGCGCGTGGCGGGCGCGGACCGGCAGGCCCTGCACATCGCCCAGCACGGCGTGGAGACCGAGCGGTTCCACCCGCCGACGACGGCGGAGGTGGCGGACGTGCGGCGGCTGCTGTCGCTGGGCGACGCGCCGTACGTGGCGTTCCTGGGCGCGCTGGAGCCGCGCAAGAACGTGCCCGCGCTGGTCCGCGGGTTCGCGCAGGCGTGCCGGGGCCGGGCGAACCCGCCGGCGCTGGTGCTGGCCGGGCAGCCGGGCTGGGACAGCCAGGTCGAGCGGGCGCTGGACGCGGTGCCGCACCGGGTCCGCGTGATCCGGGCGGGCTACCTGCCGTTCACGTCGCTGGCCGGTTTCCTGGGCGGCGCCGAGCTGGTGGCCTACCCGTCGCTGGGCGAGGGGTTCGGGCTGCCGGTGCTGGAGGCCATGGCGTGCGGCGCGGCGGTGCTGACCACGCGGCGGCTGTCGCTGCCCGAGGTGGGTGGCGACGCGGTGGCGTACTGCGGGGTCGGCGCGGGTGACATCGCGGCGGCCCTGGGCGACCTGCTGGACGACCCGGCCCGGCGGGACGCGCTGGCCGCGGCGGCCCTGGTGAGGGCCAAGGACTTCTCGTGGGCCACGTCGGCGGTCCGGCACCGGCAGGCCTACGAGCGCGCGGTGCGCGTGCACCGCCGCCGCTGAACCGCCGCTGCGAACTGCCGCCGCTGAACCACCGCCACGTGCACCGTCGCCGCTGAACCGCCGCCGCGCGCACCGCCGCCGCGTCCTGCGGAGAGGGGCACGCGGTCACGTCCCACGTCCACCACCACTAGGGTGGCCCGCGTGACGCGCTACGGAGACGGGCTGGCGGTCGTGACCGTCACCTACTCGCCCGGTGAAACCCTGGAGACCTTCCTGTCCACCCTCGCCACGGCCACGACCCGGCCGGTGTCGGTGGTGCTGGCGGACAACGGGTCCACCGACGGCGTGCCCGAGCGCGCCGCCGAGGCGCACGACCACGTGACGTTCCTGCCGACCGGCGGCAACCTCGGCTACGGCGCGGCGGCCAACCGCGGCGTGGCCTCCCTGCCCGACGACGTGGGGTGGGTCGTGGTGGCCAACCCCGACCTGTCGTGGGGCGAGAGCAGCCTGGACAAGCTGCTGGAGGCGGCCAAGCGGTGGCCGCGCGGCGGCGCGTTCGGCCCGCTGATCCGCGAGCCGTCCGGCGCGGTGTACCCGTCCGCGCGCCTCCTGCCGGCCCTCGGGCGCGGCCTGGGCCACGCCGTGCTGGGCCCCGTCTGGTCGGGCAACCCCTGGACGCAGGCGTACCGGCAGGAGACGGCGTCCGTCGAGGAGCGCACCGCGGGCTGGCTGTCGGGCTCGTGCCTGCTGATGCGCCGCGAGGCGTTCGACTCGGTGGAGGGCTTCGACCCCCGCTACTTCATGTACTTCGAGGACGTGGACCTGGGCGACCGCCTCGGCCGCGCGGGCTGGCTGAACGTGTACGTGCCGGACGCGGAGGTCGTGCACATCGGCGGCCACTCCACCCGGAACGCCTCGGCCCGGATGCTGGCCGCCCACCACTCCAGCGCCTACCGCTACCTGGCCGACCGGCACGCGGGGGTGGCCTGGGCGCCGCTGAGGCTGGCGGTGCGGACCGGGCTGGGGCTGCGGCTGAAGGTCATGACGCGCCGCTGAGCCGTTCGGGCGGTCTCCTCCCGCCGCGGCCGTCCTCACCGGCTGCGGTCCGGATGATGTCCCGGTGCGCCGCTCCTTCTCCTACGCGGACGCGGTCAAGCTGCTGGGCGGCGACACCGCGCTGCTGAAGTTCCTCGACCACGCCTCGGCCGGCGTCGTGACGGCCGCGGGCGGGATCGACCTGCTCGACGCCCGCACCGAGGTGGTGAGGGTGGGCAGGCAGCTGCTGGCGTCGGTGCGCGAGCGCGTCACCGGCCTGCACCGGGTCGACCGGACGCGGCTGCTGGAGGCGGCGCACGGCGTCATCGTGGTCACGGCGCTGTTCGAGGCCCTGGACGAGGCGGAGCTGCCGTTCAAGCCCCGGTTCAGCCGGGCCGGGCAGGCGGCGCTGGCCACGTCGTCGTGGGCGGGGTCGGACCGCTGGTCGGACCTCCTGACCACCCTGCTGGGGACCGGGCTGCCGCTGCCCGGCCCCGAATCGCCGCCCGAGCAGGTCGCCGAGGACCTGTCCTCGTACTACGCGCACATGACCGGGGAGTACCTCGGGTTCCTGGCGGGGTTCGAGGGGTTCGACGGGTTCGGCGAGGTCGCGCTGCCCGACGTGCCGGGCAGGGCGCTGGAGCGCTACCGGGCGCACTACCGCCGCCTGGCGCTCGACTGCCCCGAGTTCGGCGTGTGGACCAGCGGCGTCGAGCACGCCGCGACCCGGACCGCCCTGGGCGGGATGCGGGAGCTGCTGGAGCGGATCGCGGCCCGGCTGCTGCCCGACGCGCACCGGGACGCCCTGGCGAACGGCTACCGCCCCGCGCTCCGGCAGCCGGTCGTGGACGGCGACCTGCCCGCCGGGCTGGTCGCGCCGACGCTGGAGCAGGCGTACGTGGCGCCCCTGTTCCGGGTCGCCGAGGCCGGGCGGGACGGCGACGCCGGCCGGGAGGGCTGGTGGGCCGGGGTGCCGACCCGGTCGGACCTGGACGACTACCTCGCCGGGCACCTCACCTCCTCCCGGGCGACCCGCGCGCCGCTGGTGGTGCTCGGCCAGCCGGGCGCGGGCAAGTCGCTGCTGACCAAGGTCCTGGCCGCGCAGCTGCCCGGCGACTTCCTGCCGATCCGGGTCGTGCTGCGCGACGTGCCCGCCGAGTCCGACCTCCAGGAGCAGGTCGAGCACGCGGTCCGGGCCACCACCGGGGAACGGTGGGACTGGCCCGCCCTGGCCCGCGCCGCCGCGCCCGCCGTGCCGGTGGTGCTGCTGGACGGGTTCGACGAGTTGTTGCAGGCCACCGGCGTGAGCAGGTCGGACTACCTGGTGGACGTCCAGCGGTTCCAGCAGCGCGAGCTGGAGCAGGGGCGCGCCGCGGTCGTCGTGGTGACCAGCCGCATCGCGGTCGCCGACCGGGCGAGGTTCCCCGACGCGGCGGTGGTGCTGCGGCTGGAGCCGTTCGGCGAGGAGCAGGTGCGCGAGTGGCTGGGGACGTGGAACCGGGTCAACCCCGGGGCGCGGCTCGCGCCCGAGGTGGCGCTCCAGCACGCGGAACTGGCCGGTCAGCCGCTGCTGCTGTTCATGCTCGCCCTCCACAACGCGGGCGGTGGCGCGCTGCGGGGCGCCGCCTCCCTCGGCCGGGCCCAGCTCTACGAGCAGCTGCTGACCCGCTTCGCCCGGCGCGAGGTCGTCAAGCACCTCCGGGACGCGCCCGACCACGACGTCGACCGGGCGGTCGAGCAGGAGCTGATCAGGCTGTCGGTGATCGCCTTCGCGATGTTCAACCGGGGCGCCCAGTGGGTCGAGGAGGCCGACCTCGACGAGGACCTGGACGCCCTGTTCCCCTCCGGTCCCCGCGCCGGCCCGGGCAAGCGCGTCCGGCTCAGCGCCGCCCAGCTGGCCGTGGGGCGGTTCTTCTTCGTCCACGAGGCCCGCTCCGCGCACGACGGCCGGCCCCGCCACACCTACGAGTTCCTGCACGCCACGTTCGGCGAGTACCTCGTCGCCCGCCTGGTCCACCGGGTGTCGCTGGAGGCGGTGGCGGGGGAGCGCGCGGCCTCGTCGTTCCACTACCGGCCGGCCGAGGACGGGGCCGGCTGGCTGCGGCCGCTGCTGTCGTTCGCCCCGCTCACCACGCGTTCCCCCGTGATCGGCTTCCTGCGCGAGCTGTTCGCCGGGGTGGCCGAGGCGGACCGGGAACCGCTGCACCGCCTGCTGGTCCGCCTCCTCGACGCGGCGCGGCGCCACCCGGTCGACGCCGCCTACGAACCGCGGGTCCTGCCGGCGGCGCGGCGCATCGCGGCCTGCACGGCGAACCTCGTGGTGCTGGTCGTGGCGGTGCGGGGTCGGCTCGTCGCGTCCGGCCTGCCGGGCGAGCAGGACGCCGTGCGGCGGTGGCGGGCCTTGGCGCTGTTGTGGGAATCGCAGTTCGAGCCCGAGGAGTGGCTGAGCCTCGTGCACCAGTTCGACGTGACCCGGGTCGTGGCCGGCGGTCACCGCGACGTGGTGGTGGAACCGGCGAGCGGCCGGCCCGTGCCACCCGGCGACCTCGGAGGGGACCACGAGCTCCCCGACACCTCCCCGGACGCCCTGCGCCGCTACCGGAACTTCCGCTGCTCACCCGACGTCGACTGGGTGCACGACGGGCTGGAGCCGCTCCTGTCGAACTTCCGCGCGGCGGGGGTCGCAGTGTCCTCGGAGGGCGGCCCGGTGGTGTCGTTGACGCGCTTGTTGACGACCCTCCTGGCGGCCGGCAGTCCCGGTGACAGGGTCGACGCCTACCGCGCCCTCGGCAGGGCGCAGGCATCGATCATGCGCTCGAAGCACTTCTACTACGAGCCCGTCCTGAAGATCATGGCCGGTGATCCCTGCGCCACCCCCGACCTGATGAGGGACGTCGTCGAGGCCGGCGCCCTGCTCAACGCCCCACCGGACCACCTGCTCGCCTGCGCCCGTCGGATGCTGGTGGGCGCCGGCGACAACGCGGTCGCCTTCGGAGCGATCAACGCGGTCCTCGGGAACTCGCCCTCCCCGGCGCAGGCCGTCGAGGTCCTGATCCGCTGCGTCGAACTCGGGCTCGAACCGGGGGCGCACGTCGGGCTCTTCCGCGACCTGCCCGCGTTCCTCCGGCAGCTCGACCTCGCCGCGCTCGCCGAGGCCGACCGGGGCCTGGCCACCCGCCTGGGGTGGGCCATGGGCGCGATCGGCCTCGGGCACCTGGTCGAGCTCACATGACGCGGTAGTCCCGGGGCTGGAACCGGGGCGCGAAGCGGGGCTTCCGCGACCCCGACGCCGTGACGTAGCGCACCGCCCGCTGCCGCTGCGGCGCGTACGGGGCCAGCACCTCCGCCATCCCGTCGTCGTCGACCCCGCGACCGACCAGCGCCCACCCGACGATCCCGGCCAGGTGGAAGTCGCCGAAGCTCACCGCGTCCGGGTCGCCCCAGGCCCGCTGCGCCACCTCGGCCGCCGTCCACGCCCCGATGCCGGGCACCTTCCGCAGCAGCGCCCGCCCGGCCTCCCCGCCCAGCCCGAACGCGCCCTCCAACCGGTGCGCCACCTGCGCCGCCGCGATCAGCGCCCGCCGCCGGGCGCCGTCGACACCCGCCCGGTGCCACTCCCAGTCCGCGATGCCCAGCACCGCGCGCGGCGTCGGCGGCACCACCAGGTCCGCCACCGGCCCCGGCGCGGGCGTGCCGAACCGGCGGCACAGCTCCCGGTACGACCGGTGCGCCTCCACCACCGTCACCTTCTGCTCCAGCACGGCCGGCAGCAGCGCGTCCCACACCCGCCCGGTCGCGGTCAGCCGCATCCCCGGCCACCGCCGCCGCGCCTGCTCAACCACCGGGTGGTGGCACTCGAACGCCGAATCGTCGTCCCCCGCGCCCAACAACGCGGGCAGCCCGTCCAGCAGCCACCCCGCGCCCTCGCCCCACGCCCGCGCCTCGACCGCGTCCGCGCGCCGGACGTGCAGCGTCCCCGGGCCGACCGGGGTGTTGGCGGTCAGCCACACCCCGCCGTCGACCCGGAACGCCGGGTCACCGGGCCCCCGACCCAGCGGCCGCAGCACGACGCCGAGGTCCAGCGGGAACGGGGGCGACCAGGTCCGGCTCACCACCGCCGACGTCGCTCGCCGGCCGCCATCGATCGTCATCGCCCGCCACCCACCGCCCGCCGCCTACCGCCCTAGTGCTCGCCCCTGTTGCCCACCGCTCGCCGACTGCCGCTTGCCATCAGCCATCAGACATCGGCGGAGAACCGGATCCCCGCCTCGGGCAGCACCACTCCCGGCCACACCCGCGCGCCGTTGACCAGCTCGCACCGCGCACCCACCACCGCACCGTCGCCGATCACCGAGTCGGTCACCACCGCACCGGCCTGGACCAGCGCGTTCGCCCCCACCACGCTGCGCTCCACCCGGGCGCCCTCGCCGACCACCGCGCCGTCGAACAGCACCGCGCCGTCGACCATCGCACCGGCCGCGACCGTGCAGCCCGCGCCGATCGTGGCGCCGCCCCGGACCACCGCGTCCTCGTGGACCGACGCGCCCTCCAGCAGCACCGCCTCGCCCCTCAGCTCCAGCGCCGCCGTCGGCGCGACGCCGCGCACCAGGTCCGCCGAGCCCTGCACGAACGCGGCGGGCGTGCCGAGGTCCAGCCAGTACGACGCGTCGACGTGCCCCTGCACGCGCGCACCGGACGCCAGCAGGCCGGGGAACGTCTCCCGCTCCACCGACACGCGCCGACCTGCGGGGATGCCCTCGATCACCTCGCGGCGGAACACGTAGCAGCCCGCGTTGATCTGGTCCGTCGGCGGGTTCTCGGTCTTCTCCAGGAACGCCGTGACGCGGCCGTCCTCGTCGGTCGGCACGCACCCGAACCGGCGCGGGTCGTCGACCCGGACCAGGTGCAGGGTGACGTCGGCCTCGGCCTCGCGGTGCGTGGCGAGCACGGCGCGCAGGTCCACACCGGACAGGATGTCGCCGTTGAACACCATCACGTCGCGTTCGCGCAGCTTGTGCGCGACGTTGCGGATCGCGCCCGCCGTGTCCAGCGGCTCGTCCTCGACGACGTACTCCAGCTCCAGGCCGAGCGCCGAGCCGTCCCCGAAGTGCTCCTCGAAGACCTCGGCCTTGTAGGACGTGCCGAGCACGACGTGGGTGATCCCCGCTTCCCCGATCCGCGACAGCAGGTGGGTGAGGAACGGCACCCCGGCGGTCGGCAGCATGGGCTTGGGGGCGGACAAGGTCAGTGGCCGCAGCCGGGTCCCCTTGCCCCCGACCAGGACCACCGCCTCGGCGCCTTGCAGCTCCGACATGCCGTTTTTCCTCCTCCGCTTACTTCCACCCGTGGTTTGCGAATACTCTGGCACGAGCACTCCGGTGGCACGGGCGGTGGTCCCGTGTCGCGGTGAGGGCGCCACCGACGGCAACGCCGGCGTCTCCGCCGGCCCAAGCACACGCAGGAGAGATCCGGATGGACCCCCGCGCTCGGGCCGACGCGGCGCTCGCCCGTGCTCGTGCACGTGGCATGCACGTCGTGACGCCGGACAACATGACCTCGCCGATGGACTCGTCGGCCACCCAGCAGATCCCGCGCAGCCTGGTCAACGCCGTGGACCCGAAGACCGCCGACCCGGACTCGACCATGGTCCTGGCCTCCCACGTAGCCGCAGGCCACCCCCAGTCACCCCCCACGCAGCCGCACCCCTCGCAGCCGCCCTCCCCCCACCCGGCGCCCCACACCTCGGAACCGGAACTCCGCGTGGCCCCGGGCCCCATCCCCACGGTCCAACAGGTCCAACCCGCGCGCCCGAGCCTGTCCCAACGCCTGAACGGCGGCGCGCCCAACCCCCAACAGGGCCTGACCCAACGCCTGAACGGCGACACCTGACCCCACCCACCCGCGAGTCGTACGTCCAGAACGCGCGAGTCGTACGTCCAGACCCACCGTGTCGTACGTTCGCGACCTCCGAGTTCTGCATTCAGGCACCCTCGGCACCTGTCTTGTTCTGACGCGAACGTTGAACTCGGTGGTCCTGGACGTACGACACGGTGGTCCTGAACGTACGACTCGCGATGCCTCAGTGGCGGACACGCGGGGTGGGGAGGGTGGGCGGGGCGGTGGGTGAGGCCGCCCCGGCCGGGGGAAAGGGAGGGTTAGCGGAGGGGTGGGGTGGCGTGGGTGGCCAGGTCCAGGGCCTGTTCGGGCCACCACTGGCCGGCCGGTGGGCCGCCCTGGCACTCGCCGTCCGACTCGCCGGGCCGCTTGATCCACAGGAAGGCGTCGACGAGGGGGATGCGGGTGCGCGCGGTCGGCCGCTCGCCCAGGCCGCGGTCCGGCGGGTTGCACCAGTCGGTCTCGCCCTCGCCCGGCGTGTAGTGGCCCTGGCCGTTGCGGCTGGTGTCCAGGACGAAGTGCGTCATCTTCCGCTCGTGCACGCGCAGCGCGTCCAGCTCGGCGTCGGTCGGGCACGCGGTGGCGCCGCGGTGCGTCCGCAGGTAGAGGCACTTGGAGACGCGCGTGCCGTACTGCACCAGGTCCGCGGTGTAGCGGTAGTTCGACGTGTTCAGGGCGAAACCGTCCGCCCGCGTCACGCCACCCCGCAACAACCGGTTCACGATGCCCAGCTGCTGCCGCGGCTCGCCGTACCCGGCGTCGTAGTCGTTCAGCGCCTGCCACGCCGAGTGGCCGGCGTCGAGGTACACCTTCGTCCGCCTGCCGCGCTTGAGCGCGTCGACCGCGTGGTTGATCTCCCGGAACCGCTGCGGCACCAGCTCCTCGTCCGGCCCGATCGCGCACCACGGCTCACTGGTCATCAGCGCCAGCCCGTCGGGTTCGACGATCACGACCGCCTTGTCGTCGCCGATGCCGGCGGCGAACGCGTCGATCCACTCCCGGTACTCCTGCTCGCTGAGCGCGCCGCCCGCCGACCACTGCGAGCAGTCCCGGTAGGGCACGAAGTACGCCACCAGCACCGGCACCTGGTTCTTGCGCTTCGCCGCGCGCACGACGTCCCGCACGCGGGTCCGCACCTGCTCGGCGCCCGCCGTGGTGAACCAGATGGCGGTGGGCTGCTTCGCCACCGCCTCCATCAGCTCGGCGTCCGCGACCCGGCCCTCCGCCCGCCACGCCGCGGCCTGTCGCGACGCGTTGGAGTCCGGCTCCACGTAGAACGACGTTCCCCTGGACGGGTGGTGGTGGTGACCGGGTCCCGCGGCGGCCACGCCACCGCCGCCGATCAGCAGGGCCACCGCGGCCAGTGCGGCGGGCAACGCCCGGCGCCGTCTTGCTCCCTTGTCCACGTCGACAGCTCCTCACTGCGCTGGGAGCGCTCCCAGAGCGGTGACAGCATGAAGCCCTATGACCGGGATCACAAGCCCTTCAGGCCATCCGGACGAGCGCCGCGGAGATCATCGGACGAAGGTCGTCGACGTCCGGCGGCAGGGCGTCCAGCGGCCACCACCGCAGGTCGACGGACTCGGCGCTGCGCGCGTGCCGCGCACCGGCCGGCGCCCGCACCAGGAACCGCACGTCGAAGTGCCGCGTCGGCTTGCCGAGCGAGCACGTGATCGGGTGCACGTCCAGGTGCAGCGGCTCCGGCTCGATCACCAGCCCCTCGATCCCGGACTCCTCCGCGGCCTCGCGCAGCGCCGTCCCGGCCAGCGTCAGGTCACCCGGCTCGCAGTGCCCGCCCAGCTGGAGCCACCGCCCCACCCGGGGGTGCAGCGTCAGCAGCGTGCGCTCGCCGGAGTCGTCCAGGACCAGCGCCGACGCGGTGACGTGCCCGGGTTCGCACGACCGCGCGCAGGCGTCCGGCCGGGCGGCCAGGAACCCCAGGTACGCCTGTCGCAGCGACTCCTGCGCGGAGTCGGCCGGACGCCACCCCGCCAACGTCGCCGCGGTGTCCTCGTGCAGGTTCAACGCTCCAGGAACCCTTCGTCCGGCTCGCGCGGCGGTCGCGGCGCCAGCTCCTCCACCGGGTGGCCGATCGCCACCGCGCCCAGCGGCTCCCAGTCCTCGGGCAGCTCCAGCGCGGACCGCACGACGTCCGGGCAGAAGATCGTCGACGACACCCAGCACGACCCGAGCCCCTCGGCGGCCAGCGCCACCAGCAGCCCCTGCACGGCCGCGCCGCCCGCGACGGTGAACATCGTCCGCTCGGCCGCGGAGCGCCGCTCGTCCGGGTAGTCGTGCGCGCCCTCCCGCACCAGGAACGGCACCACGACCTCCGGCGCGTCCCGCAGGAAGTCGCCGCGGGCGGTCCGCCGGGCGATCCGCTCCTCGGGCAGCCCGTCGCCCCGCAGGTCGTCCTCCCACCGGGCCCGCATCGCCGACAGCAGCTCCGCGCGCCGGTCCGTCAGCCGCACGAACCGCACCGGCCGCGTGTGGTGCGGCGCGGGCGCGGTCAGCGCCGCCGCCACGGCCCGCCTGATCGCCTCCGGGGACACCGGCTCCGCCGTGAACGCCCGCACCGAGCGGCGCACCAGCACCGCCTCGGCCCGCCCGCGCGCCAGCGCCTCGGCGGTGCCCAGGTGGAACAGGTCGTCCTCCACCGGCCGGGTCAGGTCGCGCGCCGACGAGCCGTCGTCGGACACCGGCAGCCCGCGCACCACCGCCACCGGCACCGCGCCCAGCTTGCCCTTCACCAGGTCGGCCGCCGCGGCGACCTCGTCCGCCACCGCGACCTCGGTCACCACCAGCGCGTTGCCCTGCCGGTCCACCGAGCCCGCGTACCGGTGCAGCACGGCCAGCCCGGACGCCCCGATCGCCGCGTCGGTCTGGCCGACCCGCCAGGCCCGGCCCATGGTGTCGGTCACCACGACGGCCACGCGCACGCCCAGCCGCTCGAACAGCTCGGCCCGCAGCGCCGCCGCCGACCCGTCGGGGTCCACCGGCAGCAGCGCGATCTCGTCGCCCGCCACGTTCGACGCGTCCACCCCGGACGCCGCCTGCACGATGCCGAGCTTGTTCTCGGTGATCAGCGTCCGCCCGCGCCGCGCCAGCACGCGCACCGCCTCGGCCGACACCCACTCCCGCCGGATCGCGTCCCGGGCCTCCGGGTCGGCGGGCACCGGCACCAGCCGACCTTCCACTTTGGACAGCACCTTGGACGTGACCACCACCACGTCGCCGTCGCGCAGCCACGGCGCGGCCGACGCCAGCGCGCCCGCCAGGTCGTCACCGGGCCGGAACTCCGGCAGGCCCGGCACCGGCAGCAACGTCACCGCGCCCGGCGCGGCGTGGTCGGGGGAACCCCCGCCGACAGAACCCCCGCCGACAGAACCCCCTCCGGCGAAATCCCCTCCGGTGGAATCCCCTTCGGGTGAAATCCCGCCGACAGAACCCGGCTCAGCCAACGTCCACCCCGGCCAGCTCCAGCGCCACCTTCGCCATCGCGGCGGTCGCGTCCACATCGGACATCAGCAGCGGCACCGCGCGCACCGCCACCCCGGGCACGTCGCAGCGGTCGCCGGTGTGCACCAGCCAGCCGTCCAGCACGCCGTTCCTGGTGGTCTTGCGCGACCCGTAGTGCCTGCCCACCGCCTCGGCGGAGGTCTCGACGCCGATCGCCGACAGGCACGCGTCGGCCATCCCGCGCAGCGGCTTGCCGCCCACGATCGGGGACAGCCCGACCACACCGGCCTCGGTCTTGCGCAACGCGTCCCGCACCCCCGGCACGCCGAGGATCGTGCCCACGCTCACCACCGGGTTCGACGGCGCGAACAGCACCGCGTCGGCCTCCGCGAGCGCGTCCAGCACGCCGGGGGCCGGCGTCGCGGTCTCCGCGCCGACCGAGGCGAACGACCGCGCGGGCAGCGCGGCCCGGTGCCGGACCCACCACTCCTGGAAGTGGATCGCCTTCTCGCCGCCGTCCGCGTCCACGACCACGTGCGTCTCGACCCGGTCGTCCGACATCGGCAGCAGCCGCACGCCGGGCGCCCAGCGGTGGCACAGCGCCTCGGTCACGGCCGACAGCGGGTAGCCGGCCCGCAGCATCCGGGTGCGCACCAGGTGCGTGGCGACGTCCCGGTCGCCGAGGCCGAACCAGGTCGGGTCCGCGCCGTAGGCGGCCAGCTCCTCCTTGACCGCCCACGTCTCGTCCGCCCGGCCCCAGCCGCGCTCACCGTCGATCCCGCCACCGAGGGTGTACATGCAGGTGTCCAGGTCGGGGCAGACCCGCAACCCGTGCATCCACACGTCGTCACCCGTGTTCACCACGGCGGTGATCTCGTGCTCAGGACCGGGCAGGAGTGCGCGCAACCCCACCAGGAACCGCGCCCCGCCGACCCCGCCAACCAGTACGACGACCTTCACGGGACGCCATCCTCCCACCGCGCGTCAGCGCCAGAACAGGAAGGTGTCCGCGCCCACGTAGGCCAGCCAGCGGTCGCCCCCGAGCAGGTCGAACACCGAGTAGGCGGCGTCGAAGAACAGGGCGTTGACGGTCGGGAACCCGATCAGCACCGCGAACAGCACGAACGGCGCCCACGGCCGCGCCTTGGCGCCGAACTGCCGCGCCGAGTAGGACATGTAGGGCTCGATCGCACCCCAGCCGTCCAGGCCGGGGATCGGCAGGATGTTCAGCACGAACGCGATGACCTGCACCGCGGCCAGGTAGGACAGCGCGGCGGCCAGGCCGGGCGCGGGGTCGAACAGCGCGACGGACGCCGCCAGCAGCGCGCCCAGCACCAGGTTGCTCGCCGGCCCGGCCAGCGACACCATCGACTCCACCCGCCGGTCGCGCAGCGCGTGGTGGTTGATCCACACCGCGCCGCCGGGCAGCGGGATGCCGCCGAACGCCAGCAGCACCAACGGCAGCACGATGCTGAACACCGGGTCGGTGTACCGGCGGATGTCCAGCGTCAGGTAGCCCTTGCCCTTGACCGCGTGGTCACCGCCCCGATATGCCACGATCGCGTGACCGAACTCGTGCAGGCACAGCGAAACCGCCCAGCCACCGAGCACGAACAGGACCGTGCCCAGCGTGCGCAGGGCGTCGTCGAACAGGGTCAGCACGGCGCCTGCCACCGTCACCGCGAGCAGGCTGAGGAACAGTGGACTCGGACGCACCGCTGATCTCTTCACCACACCAGTGTGGCCCGCCCGGGGGCGGGCCAGGTAGCCCGTCCGCTGGGCCGTTCGCGCACCCGCCATCGCCCCGCGCAGCGCTTGAATCACTGTCTGTGCTGCTGGTCAAGGTTTTTGCGGCCATCCGCGCGAATATCCCCCGTCCTGTGGACTCCGCTTGACCGGGTGTTGTGACACAGGTGTAATCACATCGGTGTCATTCGTCGTTGTGGGGACGGCGAGTGGTGTCCGCCAACCGGGGAGAGCGGAAGGCGAGGAGGCGGACTGTGCAGGAAATTTCTGACCGGGAAATCGACGGGGGTCGCATGGTGGACGGGGATGTCCCGGCACCGGAGCCGGTCGTGCTCGGCCTGTTCGACGTGACGGATGAGCAGGACTGGCAGGAGCGCGCCCTGTGCGCGCAGACGGACCCCGAGGCGTTCTTCCCCGAGAAGGGCGGCTCCACCAGGGAGGCCAAGCGCATCTGCCTGGGCTGCGAGGTGCGCTCGGAGTGCCTGGAGTACGCGTTGCAGCACGACGAGCGCTTCGGCATCTGGGGCGGGCTGTCCGAACGCGAGCGGAGGAAGCTGAAGAAGCGCGCCGTGTGACCGCTTGAGATCCGCCTGGCTTACCGTGGGCGTCCCACGGCGTAGTCGGACGATCTTGCGAGGAGCGGCACTTGACGAGCGGGGCTGCTCCACGGCTGCGCACCGCGCCCGTGCTGGCGGTGCTGGTGTGCCACGACGGCGACCGGTGGCTGGGCGCGGCGCTGTCCGCGCTGCGCGGGCAGCGGCCGAGGCCGAGGCACGTGATCGCGGTCGACACCGGGTCCGCGGACGGGACGGCCGGGCTCCTCGCCGAGGCCGCCGAGGGTATCGATCGGGTGATTGACGGCGTGCTGACGCTCCCGCGCGGCACGGGGTTCGGCGAGGCCGTGCACGCCGCCGTGGAGCACGCCGTGGAGCGGTGGGGCGACCCCGGCGCGTGGGTGTGGCTGCTGCACGACGACTGCGCGCCCGAACCGGACTGCCTGTCCGCGCTGCTGACCGCCGCCGAGGTGTCGCCCTCGGCCGCCGTGCTGGGACCCCTGGGCCTGGACTGGTCCGACCCGCGGCTGGTCGTGGAGGCCGGGCTGTCCACGGACGCGTCCGGTCACCGGCAGACCGGCATCGGCGCGGCGGAGCCCGCCGGGGCGTTCGAGCAGAGCACCGAGGTGCTGGCGGTGCCCTCGGCCGGGTCGCTGGTGCGGCGCCGGGTGTGGGAGGAGCTCGGCGGCTACGACCGGCGGATGCCGTTGTTGCGCGACGACGTCGACTTCGGGTGGCGGGCGAACCTCGCCGGCCACCTGGTGCTGTCCGTGCCGGTGGCGCGGATGCGGCACGCGCGGGCCATCGGGCGCGGCCTGCGGCGACCGGACGCGGTCGCGGCGGCCCCCGGGCCCGCGACGCGCGGCGTGGACCGGGCGCACGGGCTGCGGACGTTCCTGGTGAACTGCGGCGCGGTGGCGTTCGCGGTGGGGCTGCCGCGGCTGGCCGTGCTCGCGGTGCTGCGCGCCCTGGGGTTCCTGCTGCTGCGGCGGTTCTCCGACGCGCGCGCCGAGGTGGGTGCGCTGCGGTACCTGCTGGGCGGGCGGGCGCGGCTGCGGGCCGGGCGCGCCGAGCGGCCGCAGCACGGCGTGGTGCGCGGGTTGTCCACCAGTCGGCTCACCCGGTCGCGCAACGCGGTCCGCGCCGCGGCGGCCCACCTGATCCGCCGGCGCGTCGAGGCGGACCTGGCGCTCGGGCGGCTGCCCGACGACGACCGGCGGCCCGTGGCGTGGTCGCTGCCGTCCGAAGTGGAGCGTCCACCGGTCGGGCCGGCGGCGCTGCCCGCGGGCGTGCTGTCGCGGCGGCGGCCCGTGCGGGCGACGGGCGGCCTGCGCCGGCCCGCGGTGACCGTGCCGGTGGAGACACCGGCCGCGATCGCCCCGGCGTCGCGCCCGTTACCCCGCCCGCGGCCCTCGCCCGTGCCGCGCGGCACCACCGCGGTCCCGTCCGGCATCGTGTTCGTCGAGGTGGACCGGGCGCGGCTGCTGCGGTCGCTGGTGCTGGGGCCGCCGCTGCTGCTCGTGCTCGGGCTGGCGGTGTTCGGGGTGCTGGCCAACGCGTCCCGGATCGGCCTCGACCTGGCCGGCGGGCGGCTGCTGCCCGTGGGCGACCTGGCCGAGACCTGGTCGGCGTACCTGGCGTCCTGGCACCCGGTGGCCGGCGGCACGACCGCGCCCGCGCCCGCCGCGCTGGCCGTGCTGGGCGCGCTGGGTGCGCCGCTCGGCTCGCCCGCCGCCCTGGTGGCGGTGCTGTTCGTCGGCGACGCGCCGCTGGCCGGGCTGTTCGCGTACGTGGCGACGCGGCGGCTGCCCGTGCGGCGGCCGGTGCGGGCGCTGGTGGCGGCCGGGTACGCGCTGCTGCCCGCGGCGACGTCGGCGGTGAGCCAGGGCCGGCTGGACGTCGTGGTGGTGCACGTGCTGCTGCCGCTGGTGGCCGCCGGGGTGGTGTCGGTGCTGCGCGGCGGCGCCGGGGTGTCGTGGCTGCCGGTGGCGTCGGGCACGGCGCTGGCGGTGGCGGCGCTGGGCGCGTTCTCGCCCCTGGTGCACGGCCTGGTGGCGCTGGCGGCGCTGGTCGGGTTCGTCGTGGTGCCCGGCCGGGAGGGCGACGGGCGGCGGCGGGTGGCGTCGCTGTTCGTGGTGGTGCTGCTGCCGATGGCGCTGCTGCTGCCGTGGCCCGCCGTGGTGCTCCAGCACCCGTCGGTGGTGCTGCACGGCGTGGGCGCGTTCGCGGAGACGCCCGTCGCCGGCCTGGTCGACCTGCTGTCGCTGCGGCCCGGCGGGCCGGGTGCGGCGCCGTTCGTCGGGCTGGTGGTCGTGGTCCTGGCCCTCGCCGCGGCGGCGCTGCGCCCGCACCGGTCGATGCTGGCCGGCCTGGCGGTGGTGGTGCTGGGCGGGCTCGCGGTGGTCGTGGTGCGGACCGCGGCGGTGACGCCGCTGCCCGGCGGCCCGGCCCAGCCCGGGTGGGCGGGCGCGCCGCTGGTGGTGGTCGGCTGGGGCCTGCTGTGGGTGGTGCTGTCGGCGTTCCGGCGCGACGTGGCGCCCCTGCCCCTCGCCCGGGTCGTCCCGGTCGTCGGCGCCCTCGCGGTCCTGGCCCTGGCCTGCGCGGGGTTCGCCGGCCTGCGCTCGGGCCCGCTGACCGCCTCGCCGGCCCGGCTGCCGTCGACCCTGGAGCAGGAGCTGGCGCAGACCGGCCGCTCGGTGCTCGTGCTGGGCACGCCGAACCGGCTGGTGGCCGGCAGGCTCCCCGCGTTCGGGGACGACGACCACGTGCCCGTGGCGACGGCCACCACGCGCCTGGACCGCTGGGCGCGCGAGCTGACCGGCGGCGCGCCGGACGCGGCGCGGACCGCCCTGGCGCAGGCCGCCGCCTCGGGCGTGGCGTTCGTGGTGCTGCCCGACCTGGAGGCGGCGCAGCGGCTGCGCGACGCGGCGGGCGACCTGGTGGCGGTGACCCCGTCGATGACCGACGGCCGCCCGGTCCTCCGGGTGCAGCCGGCGGCCGGCAACGCCGTGCTGCTGTCACCCGAACTGGGCCGCCGCGCCCGCACCGGCGGCGACCCGCCCACCGAGCTGGGCGCGCCCGGCACCGCGCCCGTGGAGGCCGCGCCGCCGGAGGTGGCCGTGCGGGTGTCCGAGGGCCCGGAAGGGCGCCTGCTGGTCCTGGCGGCGGAGGAGGAGCCGGGCTGGCGCGCGTGGGTCGACGGCCGCGAGGTGGCCACCGTCCGGGCGTGGGGCCACCTGGTCGGCGTGACGCTGCCCGACACGGCCTCGGAGGTCCGCGTGGAGGCCTCCTCGACGCTCCGCGAGCTCCTCCTGCTCCTCCAGGCGGCCGCGACCCTCTTCACCCTCCTGACCGCCCTGCCGACCCGCCGCCCCGAACGCAGGACCCGGCGCCCCTGAACGCACAACTCGACCAACCTGAACGTACGACACGGTCGTCCTGGACGTACGACTCGCGACACCGGACCGGAGGACACGCGCTGCCCGACCGGAGGACACGCGCAGTGAGAGCGCTCACACCCGCGCGTGTCGTCCACTCCGACATCGCGTGTCGTCCACTCGGGCATCGCGAGTCGTACGTTCGGGACTGCCGTGTCGTACGTTCAGGACCCCCGAGTTCCGCGTTCGGGGGCGGTCAGTCGCCGTCGATCACGTCCGGGTCCAGGCCCAGGTAGTTGGCCACCTGTTCGACCAGGACGTCGTGGACCAGGTCGGACAGGTCGGCGCCGTCCTTGGCGCGGGCCTCCAGGGGCCGCCGGTACAGGACGATCCGGGCGCGGCGGTCGGCGCCCGCGGGCACCAGGCGGGCCAGGGGGACGTTGCCGTCCTCCACCACGTCGCCGTCGTCGCCGTTGGGCGCCACGTCGGGCACGTCGTCCACCGCGACGTCCAGCTGGGTCAGTTCGGTGCGCCACCGCGCCTCGATCGGTTCCAGCGCTTCCAGGACCAGCGCGTCGAAGCGCTCGGCCCGGCTCCGCGCCGCCGGCAGGGAGGCCGGGTACAGCGGACCGCGCAACCCGCGCCCGTGCCGGTCGCGGTTGCGTCGCCGCGGAGCGCCCTGCCTCCGTGAACCCCGAGCCATCACCACGGCGTCCAGGGTAGTTGTCCGCCGTCGGGCCCCCGCCGGGTACCTCCTCGACCAGGCAACTTGCCGAACTCCGCGGCCACCTCCAGCGCCGCGCCGGAGGTAATCCAACACACCCGACGCGGGACGCGATATCGTCCCCGCCGTGCGGAGCGTGAGACGGTGCTCGCGAACCGGGTGCGGGAACCCGGCAGTCGCCACGCTCACGTACGCCTACGCGGACTCCACGGCGGTGGTCGGACCACTGGCCACGTACTCCGAACCGCACTCCTACGACCTCTGCGAGGAGCACGCGCTGCGCCTCACCGCCCCGCGCGGCTGGGAGGTCGTGCGGCACCAGGGCGAGTTCCGCGCCCCCGAACCCACCGTGGACGACCTGACCGCCCTGGCGGAGGCCGTGCGCGAGGCCGGGCGCACACCGGCGATCGAGGTGCCGGAGGTGCCGGCGGGCACCATCAGACGCGGCCACCTGCGCGTTCTGCCCGATCCGAACGAAGACTGAACGACACCGGACACGCCGCCGACGCGCGCGCCGGTACGCTTCCCAAGGCAGTGTCAAGAGCCAACTTGGGAGTGTGGCTGTGCGCGATCTGTCCGGCATCGTCAAGGCTTACGACATCCGCGGTCTGGTCGGGGAGCAGCTCGACGAGGGCGTCGTGCGCGACTTCGGCGCGGCGTTCGCGCGCCTGGTCGGCGGACCCGCCGTCGTCATCGGCCACGACATGCGCGAGTCGTCGCCGGGCCTGGCCGCCGCGTTCGCCGACGGCGTGACCGCCCAGGGCGTCGACGTCGTCACCATCGGCCTCGCCAGCACGGACATGCTCTACTTCGCCTCCGGCAAGCTCGACCTGCCCGGCGCGATGTTCACCGCCTCCCACAACCCGGCCGAGTACAACGGCATCAAGCTGTGCCGCGCGGGCGCCGCCCCGGTGGGCCAGGACAGCGGCCTGGGGCAGATCCGGCAGGACGCCGAGCAGGGCGTGCCCGACGCGGAGGGCGTGGCCAAGGGCGCCGTCACCGAGCGCGACATGCTCTCCGAGTACGCCGCCTACCTGCGGCAGCTGGTGGACCTGTCCGACAGCCGGCCGCTGAAGGTCGTGGTCGACGCGGGCAACGGCATGGGCGGCCACACCGTGCCCCAGGTCTTCGAGGGCCTGCCGATCGAGGTCGTCCCGATGTACTTCGAGCTGGACGGCAGCTTCCCCAACCACGAGGCCAACCCGCTCGACCCGAAGAACATCGTCGACCTCCAGGCGCGCGTCCTGGAGGAGGGCGCGGACGCCGGCGTGGCGTTCGACGGCGACGCCGACCGCTGCTTCGTGGTCGACGAGCGCGGCGAGCCGGTGTCGCCGTCCGCGATCACCGCGCTGGTCGCCGTGCGCGAGCTGGCCAAGGACCCGGGCGGCACGGTCATCCACAACCTGATCACCTCGCACGCGGTGCCGGAGATCGTGCGCGAGCACGGCGGCGTCCCGGTGCGCACCCGCGTCGGCCACTCCTTCATCAAGGAGGAGATGGCCAAGACCGGCGCGATCTTCGGCGGCGAGCACTCCGCGCACTACTACTTCCGGGACTTCTGGCGCGCCGACACCGGCATGCTGGCCGCGCTGCACGTGCTGGCCGCGCTCGGCGAGCAGGACGGCCCGCTGTCCGACCTGACCAGCGCTTACGAGCGTTACGCCGCGTCCGGCGAGGTCAACTCGACGGTGGGCGACCAGCAGGGCAGGCTGGCCGCCATCAAGGCCGAGTTCGGCGGCCGCGAGGGCGTCGAGCTGGACGAGCTGGACGGCCTCACGGTGAGCCTGCCCGACGGCTCGTGGTTCAACCTGCGCGCCTCCAACACGGAGCCGCTGCTGCGGCTCAACGTCGAAGCCGCCGACGCGGCCTCGGTCGCGGCACTGCGCGACGAGGTCCTGGCGATCGTGAGGGGATGAGCGCCGTGGCGGTCCAACTCGACGCGCAACTGCTGGAGATCCTGGCGTGCCCGTGCCCGGAGCACGCCCCGCTGAAGACCGGCACCGCGACCGACCCGCAGGCGGACTACCTGACCTGCACCTCGTGCGGCCGGTCGTTCCCGGTCCGGGAGGGCATCCCGGTGCTGCTGCTGGACGAGGCAGTCGAGCCGACGGCCGGGTGACCCAGCGTGCTTGACGACAGCCTGCTCGACGACCAGCACCGGCTCATCGACGCCGACCCGGGCGGCCTGCTGCGCGCGGCCGCCCGAGCGGGCGCGCAGGTCAGGGCCACCGCCGAGGCGACCGGTGAGCTGGGCGTCGCACGCCTGTTCGCCGACCGCCCGCGCGCGGTGGTCATGGTCACCCGGCCGGGCGTGGCGAGCGCCGTGGCGGGCCTGGTGACCGCGCTGCTCGGGCCGCGCTGCCCGGTGCCGGTCGTGGTCTCCGACGACGTGCCCGCGTGGGTGGGCGCGCTGGACGTGGTGCTCGCGCACACCGAGGACCCCGGCGACGTGCTGCTGGCCGAGTCGGTCGACCGGGCGGTCCGGCGCGGCGCGCGGGTGCTGCTCACCGCCGAGTCGGAGGGCCCGGTGGCCGCCGCCGCCGCGCAGCGCGCCCTGCTGGTGCCGCCGCGCGTGCCCGTGCCGCAGGGCTTCGGCTTCGCCCGCGGGTTCGCCGCGTGGCTGTCGGCGCTGAACGCGCTGCGGCTGCTCGACGTGGACGTGCAGGCGATCGCCGACGAGCTGGACCGGGAGGCCGAGCGCTGCCACCCGGCGCACGAGTCGTTCGTGAACCCGGCCAAGGCGCTGGCGCTGCGGGTGGCCGAGCGCACCCCGCTGCTGTGGGGGCTGGACGACCTGGCCACGGCCGTGGCCGCGCACGGCGCGAACGCGCTGGCGGCGTACGCGGGCGTGGTGAGCGACGTGGCCGGCTATCCTCAGGCCCTGACGCGCTCGGTGCTGCACCGCCGGGCGGTGAGCGGCACGTCGGGCGCCGACCTCTTCGCAGACCCGGACGACGAGCAGGACGGCCTGGTGCGCGTGCTGCTGCTGGCCGTGCGCCAGGGGCCGCAGGCGGAGTTCGCCCGGCGGGTCGCGCTGGAGACGTTGTCGGGAGCCGACGTGCTCGAACCGGCCGAGGAGGTCGGCGGCGGCGACGCCGTGTGCGCCGCGCTGCTCGCGCTGCGGTTCGAGCTGGCCGCGCTGTACCTGGGCTTGGCCGCGGGCACGCTCGGCGGGCCGGGGCGCTACGCGCCGGCCGTGTGAGGGGATGACTGTGGAACTGCTGCACAACGCGGTCCGGCCGTACGCGTGGGGTTCGCGCACGGCCATCGCCGAGCTGCTCGGCAGGGAGGTGCCCGCGCCGCACCCGGAGGCCGAGCTGTGGATGGGCGCCCACCCGGGCGACCCGTCCCGCGTGGTCGGCCCGGACGGCGCGGTGCGCTCGCTGCTGGACCTGCTCGCCGAGGACCCCGACGGGCAGCTGGGCGCGCGGTGCGCCGACCGCTGGGGCAGCCGGTTGCCGTTCCTGCTGAAGGTGCTGGCCGCCGAGGAGGCGCTGAGCCTCCAGGCGCACCCGTCGGCCGAGCAGGCCGCGCTCGGGTTCGCCGTCGAGGACGCGGCGGGCGTGCCGATCGACTCGCCGGTGCGGAACTACAAGGACCCGTCGGCCAAGCCGGAGCTGATCTGCGCGCTGACCGAGTTCCACGCGCTGGCCGGGTTCCGGGACCCGGCGCGGACGGTGGCGCTGCTGCGGTCCCTGGACGCGCCCGACTTCGCGCCCTACACCGAGCTGCTGGCCGCCCAGCCGGACCCCGACGGCCTGCGCGCGCTGTTCACCACGCTGATCACGCTGCCGCAGACCGCGCTGGACGTGCTGCTGCCGCAGGTGCTGGACGCGTGCGTGGTGCACGTGAAGGAGCACGGCGAGTTCGACCTGGAGTGCCGCACCGCCCTGGAGCTGGGCGAGGCGTACCCCGGTGACGCGGGCGTGCTGGCCGCGCTGCTGCTCAACCGGCACGTGCTCCAGCCGGGCGAGGCGATCTTCCTGCCCGCCGGCAACCTGCACGCGTACCTGCACGGCACGGGCATCGAGATCCTGGCGAACTCGGACAACGTGCTGCGGTGCGGGCTCACGCCCAAGCACGTCGACGTGCCCGAGCTGATGCGCGTGCTGGACTTCGCCTGCGGCGACATGACCGTGCTGCGGGGCGAGGAGACCGCGCCGGGGCTGTGGGCGTACCGGACGCCGTGCCCGGAGTTCGAGCTGTCCCGGGTCGAGGTGCCGCCGGGCGGTGAGGTGCGGCTGGACCACGGCGGGCCGCAGATCATGATCTGCACGCGCGGCCGGGCGACGCTGACCTCCGACGGCGCGTCGCTGGTGGTGGGACGGGGTCAGTCGGTGTGGCTGCCGGCCCGCGACCCGGCCGTGGTGGTATCCGCGGATGTTTCGGTTCAGCTTTTCCGCGCCACCCCCGGGGTTGAGTAGGGTCACCCCGACCAAACAGACCTCGGGCGCGTAGGGAGCAATCGTGTCAGCAGGGGGCGGGACCAAGGCGATCATCGCCGCGCTGGTCGCCAATGCCGGTATCGCCACGGCCAAGTTCATCGGCTTCCTGATCACCGGGTCGTCGTCGATGCTGGCCGAGTCGGTGCACTCGGTGGCGGACACGTCGAACCAGGGCTTGCTGCTGCTGGGGCAGAAGACCGCGAAGAGGAAGGCGACCCTGGCCCACCCGTTCGGGTTCGGCCGGGACCGCTACTTCTACTCGTTCATCGTGGCGCTGATGCTGTTCAGCCTCGGCTCGGTGTTCGCGCTCTACGAGGGCATCCACAAGCTGGAGGCCCACGAAGAGCTGAACAGCCCGATGGTCGCGGTGGTCATCCTGGTCGTCGCGATCGGCCTGGAGTGCTACAGCTTCCGCACCGCGATCGTCGAGTCGAGGGCGGTCAAGGGCAACGCCACGTGGTGGCAGTTCATCCGCCAGTCGAAGGTGCCCGAGCTGCCGGTGGTGCTGCTCGAGGACGCGGGCGCGCTGTTCGGCCTGGTCCTGGCGCTGTGCGGCGTCGGCCTGTCGTCCATCACCGGTGACCCGGTGTGGGACGCCATCGGCACCATCTGCATCGGCGTGCTGCTGGGCGTCATCGCGGTCATCCTGATCATCGAGATGAAGTCGCTGCTGATCGGCGAGGGCGCGGCGCCGGCCGAGCTGGACGTGATCGTGGACGAGCTGGCGGCGGGCAAGGTGCAGCGGGTCATCCACGTCAAGACGCAGTACATCGGGCCGGACGAGCTGCTGGTGGCGGCGAAGATCGCGCTGGAGCCGGGGCTGTCGCTGACCGAGGTGGCGCAGGCCATCGACCACGCGGAGCAGCGGGTGCGCAACCGGGTGCCGTCGGCGCGGTTGATCTACCTGGAGCCCGACCTGGACCGGTCGACGGCGGCGAAGGCGCAGGGTTGATGCCTCAGGGCTGTAGCCGCAGGGCTGAACCCGTAGGGCTACAGCCCTGAGGCGAGGAGTTCCCCGCCACCGGGGAGTTCGCCCGTGACCGCGAGGGCGACGAGCGCTGTGCGCAGCGCTCGTCGCCCTTCGCCGTTCTTTCGACGCCGCCTCGCCCGACGTCTCGACGTCTCGACGCGGACCGGGTCCACCGGTCCGGAGCTACGGGACCTCGTCCTCCTCCACCACGGGCGCGGCCGTGGCGCCCCGCTTGCCCAGCAGGGAGTGCCGGCGGCCGTACGCGAAGTACACCACCACGCCCAGCGCCATCCACGCCAGGAACCGCACCCAGGTCAGCGCGGTCAGGTTCAGCATCAGCCACAGGCAGGCGAGGATGGCCAGCACCGGCACCACCGGCACGAGCGGCACGCGGAACCCGCGCGGCAGGTCCGGCCTGGTCTTGCGCAGCACCAGCACACCGGCCGACACCAGGATGAACGCGAACAGCGTGCCCACGTTCACCATCTCCTCCAGCTTGCCCGCCGGGAAGAAACCGGCCGCGATCGCGACCAGCACGCCGATGACGGCGGTGATCCGGTGCGGCGTGCCGCGCCGCCCGGTGCGCGCCAGGCCGCGCGGCAGCAGGCCGTCGCGGGACATCGCGAACAGCACCCGCGACTGGCCGAGCATCAGGACCATCACCACGGTGGTCAGGCCGGCCAGCGCGCCCACCGAGATCACCGTGGCCGCCCAGTCGACGCCGTTGGCGGAGAACGCGGTGGCCAGGGTGGCGCGCGTGCCGTCGGGCTGCGTCTTCAGCTCGGTGTAGGGCAGCATGCCGGTGATCACCAGCGACACCGCCACGTACAGCACGGTCACGATGGCCAGCGAACCGAGGATGCCGCGCGGCACGGCGCGCTGCGGGTCGCGGGTCTCCTCGGCGGTCGTGGCGACCACGTCGAAGCCGATGAACGCGAAGAACACCAGCGACGCGGCGGCGAGCAGCCCCAGCACGCCGTAAGTGCTGCCGTCGAAGCCCGTCAGCAGGGAGAACAGCGACTGCTCCAGGCCCGTGGCGGTCGCCTCACCGGTCTCGGCGGGCGGGATGTACGGGCTGTAGTTCGCCGTGTTGATGTACCCGATGCCGAGCACGATCACCAGCAGCACCACGGCCACCTTCACGGCGGTGATCACGGTGCTGACCCGCGACGACAGCTTCGTGCCCACGATCAGCAGCCCGGTCAGCGCCGCGACGAGCAGCAGCGAGCCCCAGTCGACGTCGAAGCCGCCGACGCTCGCGGTGGTCCGCACCGACAGCCCGAGCTGCCCGAGCACCGTCTCCAGGTACAGCGACCAGCCCTTGGCCACGGCGGCCGCGCCGACCGCGAACTCCAGCACCAGGTCCCAGCCGATGATCCACGCCGCGAACTCGCCGAACGTGGCGTAGGAGAACGTGTACGCGCTGCCCGCCACCGGCACGGTCGAGGCGAACTCGGCGTAGCACAGCGCGGCCAGCGCGCAGGCGACCGCCGCCAGCACGAACGCCAAGGACACCGACGGTCCCGCGAGGTTGCCCGCCGTGGAGGCGGTGAGGGTGAAGATGCCCGCGCCGATCACCACCGCGACACCGAACACGGTCAGGTCCCACGCGGTGAGCTCCTTGCGCAGCCTGGTGTTCGGTTCGTCGGTGTCCGCGATCGACTGCTCGACCGATTTCGTGCGCCACAGCCCGTTACCCGGCACTGCCGGCCTCCCTGGGGTGCTGGTGGTTGATGAGGTGCTGGTAGATCCGGTCAGACTAAGGTCAGGTGCCCCGAACGGCCGCACCGGTAGGTTGCGCCGCATGACCGTGCTGTGCTTGGACGTCGGCTCGACGTGGACCAAGGGCGCCCTCGTGTCGGAGGCCGGGGAGCTGCTGGGCACGGCGCAGCACCCGACCACCCCACCCGAGGTGCTCCGCGGGGTTGACGCGGTCGGCGGTGCGCTAAACCCCGTCGGGCGGGTGCTCGCGTGCTCGTCGGCGGGCGGCGGGCTCAAGCTGGCGGTCGTCGGGCAGGAACGCCTGGTCAGCACCGAGGCGGGGTACCGGGTGGCGTTGTCGGCGGGCGCGAAGGTCGTGCACGTCTCCGCCGGGCCGCTGGACGGCGCGGGCGTCCGGGAGCTGCGCGCGACCCGACCGGACGTGGTGCTGCTGGTCGGCGGCACGGACGGCGGCGACGACTCGGTGCTGCTGCACAACGCCGGGCGGCTCGGCGCGAACCGGCTGGCCTGCCCGATCGTGCTGGCGGGCAACGCCGAGGCGCGCGAGGGCGCGTTGCGGCTGCTGGCGGGGCGCACCGTGGTGCCGACCGCGAACGTGCTGCCGGACGTGGGCGAGCTGGCCCCGGGCCCGGCGCGCCAGGCGATCCGCGAGGTGTTCCTGCGGCACGTCATCGGCGGCAAGGGCCTGTCGAGGGGGCCGCGGTTCCGCCGGCTGGTGCGCGCGGTGACGCCGGACGCGGTGCTCACGGGCGTCTCCCGCCTCGCCGCGCGGGACCGCGAGGGCGCGGTGCTCGTGGTCGACGTGGGCGGCGCGACCACCGACGTGTACTCGGCGGTGTCGACGGCGTCCGCGGAGGGTCCCGAGCGGGTGGTGGCGCTGCCGCCGGACCGCCGCACGGTCGAGGGCGACCTGGGGGTGCGCTGGTCGGCGGGCACGCTGGTGAGCGCGGCGCTGCGGGAGAAGCTGGTCGACCGGTCGGAGGCGATCGCGCTCCAGGCCGACGCGGTGACGAGGTCGGCCGACGTGTCGTGGTTGCCGGAGGACCCGGCCGAGGACGTGAGGCTGGGCGTGCTGGCCGCGGTGCTGGCCGTGCGGAGGCACCTGGCGCTGGTCGACGGGCAGCTGGGTCCGCGGGGCGCGGGGCTGCTGGTGCTGTCGGGCGGGGTGTTCCGGCACGCCGGGCCCGTGGGGGAGGTGGAACGCGCGCTGCGCGCCGACCCGGTGCTGCGGCCGGTGCTGCGGAACGCGGTGGTCACCGTCGACCGGGAGCACGTGCTGGCGCCGGCGGGGCTGCTCGCGGGCGAGGGCCGCGTGGACGCCGCCGACCGGCTGCTGGCGCGCCTGGGCTGACAGGTCGGCCGGCGGCCCGACCCGGTCAACGGGCCGGGCCGCCTCGGCGGGTCTTCAGATTCCCGCGAATTCGCGCAAACCGGCCAGGTCCGGCACCAGCACGTCACGCCTCAGGTGACTGACCACCACCCCCGCTTTCCTCAGGTCGGAGAACGCCTTCTCGGCGGTC
>NZ_BAAAKE010000040.1:0-55244 GCF_039527585.1 Saccharothrix xinjiangensis
CGGAGAGCTACGAGGCCGGGCTGCATCTACGAGGAGCGATCATGTGGCTGAGAGCCCTGGCTTCAGCCACATGATCCGAACCTCAAACAGCTCCTAGTACTCCAGCCGCACTTGGTGACTATGTGCGTTTCCGCTGGTAGTGGCTCTTTCTGGCACGGTACTGGTGTCGGCGGCGCCAGTGCGACCACCGGTAGAGTCGATCTTTGTTGAACGTCTGGGTGATCAGGTGTGCCAGGAGACGTCGGACCTCGCCGAGGGTGAGGCGTGCGAGGCCGTCCTCGTCCGGTCGTTGTGGGTGTTTGCCGCGGTGACGGCGAGGTAGGCGTGGGCGAGCATCGCGAGGGTGATGTGGCGGTACCAGGCGTCGTAGCGGCGGACCTGGCACTGGTCCAGGCCGACCTCGGTCTTGGCGGTCTGGAAGCATTCCTCGACCGCCCAGCGGCTTCCGGCGACGCGCACGAGTTCGTCGTCGGATGTGCCGATGGGGCCGAAGCACAGGTAGAACGCCAGGTCGTCGGGATCGGTGGTGCTGCGGCGGATCAGCAGCCACCGTGACAGGTCGCTGTACTGGTCGGGGTCGGGAGGCAGGGTCGCGGCGGCCCAGTCGTACATGCGTGGGCCTTTGGCGCCGTCACCGGCGGAGCGTCGTTTCCACGCCTCGGGTGGGGCGTTGCGGGCGAGGGTGTCGGCGCGGGCGGTGCCGTTCACGGTGGGCACGGTCTGGCTGCGCGGCACGGCCACGACGTAGCCCGTCCGACGGTCCTCGAGCCAGGCGCGGAATTTGTGGTCCTGACCGTAGGCCTCGTCCGCGGTCACCCAGCGGGCCGGCACTCCGGCCGCGAACGCCCGCTCCAACATCCGAAGCGCCAGAACAGCTTTGGTGGCGAAGGAAACCGAGTCGGGCACCGCCGCTTCCCGACACCGGGCACGGTCACCGGTCCAGGACTTGGGCAGGTACAGCTCGCGGTCGATCGACGTCCGGCCCTCGCCGGTGGCGTAGGCGAGGAACACGCCCAGTTGACAGTTCTCCACCCGGCCCGCGGTGCCGGAGTACTGCCGCTGCACACCGGCGGACTTGTCGCCCTTCTTCAGAAAACCGGTCTCGTCCACCACCAGCACGCCGTCGCGGTGGCCGAGCTGCTCCACCACGTAGGCGCGTAGATCGTCCCGCACACCGCCGACGTCCCAGGACGCGGCGTTGAGCAGCCGCTGCATCCCCTCCGGCGTGGACTCGCCGACCACCTCCGCCAACGTCCAGCCGTTCTTGCCCGCGATCGGGGCCAACAACCCCCGCACGTAGGCCCGGCCGCGTCGATCAGGCCGTCGCGGCGGGCGATGACCACCGCCTCCAGCTTCGACCTGGCGCCGAGCTTCTCCAGGACCCGCTGCACGTGGTTGCGCACCGTGTTGCGCGCCACGCCCATGCGCTCGCCCATCTCCTCGGTGCCGGCGCCCTCGGCGAGCAGCAGCAACGCCTCCCGCTCCCGGGCCGTGAGCGCCGTGCCCGGCGGGGCCGACCGCCCGGTCAGCTTGTCCAGCACGCCGACCAGCAGGTTGCCGTCGAACACGACCTCGCCCTCAGCCACCCGCCGCACCGCCTCGGTCAGCTCGTCGAGCCGGGACGACTTGAGCACCAGGCCCGCCGCGCCGGACTCCGCCATGAGGGAAGCCGCGGACACGGTCGCCTCGCCGGTCAGCACCAGCACCCTGGCCCCGGCCTCGACGAAGGCCGGCACCGCCTGGAGCGCGTCGCCGTCGGGCAGCCGGCGGTCGAGCAGCACCACGTCGGGGTGGTGCGGCATGGTGGTGCGGTCCCTACGTAGCTGTGCGGAGCCGGCACCCGAACCCTAGTCGGTTCGCGGCCCGAACCGGGATCGGCGCCGACCGGGCGCCCCGCCGACCCGGCTCACGACACCTGCCGGACCCCCGACGCGGACCCGCCCCGGGGCACCGACCCCGTCCACGGCGCGCCCGGCGTCCCGCACCGCCCGCCCGGACCTGAGAAGCGACGAGCACCCTGCCCTCACCCGATATGGTGACCGGATGGCCGAGGTGGGGCGGTGGTCGCGGCGCGTTCGCGAGGCGGTGCGGTTGCTCGTGCTCGTCGTGGCGCGCGGCGCGCCGCCGGACCTGACCGTCGACCCGGGGCCCGCCCTCCAGCTGCGGCGGGCGGTCGAGGTGCTGGTCGCCGCGGCGGCCGTGTTCCTGTCCCTCGTGCCGTTCTTCCCGACCGGCGCCTCGATCGACCCGAAGGTCCCGGTCGTCGCGCTGCTCACGGGGCTGGCGGTGCTGCTGGCACGCCGGCGACCGCTGGTCGCGTGGCGACTGACCGCGCTGCTCCTGCTCCTCGCCCCCCACGCCTACCCGCTGATGGGCGACCTGGTGGCGCTGTGGGGCTGGCCGTGGGCGATGGGGCTGCCGGTGGCCACCGGGTTCGTCCTGTACTCGCTGGCGGAGAGCTACGACCAGCCGGTGCTGATCGCGGCGTGGGTGGTGACGGCGGTCGCGGTCCGGCCGCACCTGCCGGACCCGCGCGACCACTTCCTGGCGGCCGGGTTGGGCGCGGGCGTGCTGGTGCTGGGCAACGCGGTGCGGTTGCGGCGGAACGCCGACCGGCAGCGGGTCGCGGAGCAGGCTCGGGCGGCGGCGCTGGAGGAGCGCACGCGGATCGCCAAGGAGCTGCACGACGTGGTCAGCCACCACATGTCGGTGCTCGTGCTGCGGGCGGACGCGGCGCCCTACCGACTGCCGGACCTGACGCCCGAGGTGCGCGCCGAGTTCCGGCTGCTCCAGGACCTGGCCCGCGACGGGCTGACCGAGATGCGCCGGATGCTGGGCGCGCTGCGGACCGCCGACGACGAGGCGGAGACCGCGCCGCAGCCCGGGTTGGGCGAGGTCGGGGAGCTGGTGGCGCGGTTCCGCGCGGCGGGCACGGCGATCGACCTCGACCTGCGGTGCGGCACCGGCCCGCTGCCCGCGGGCGTCGGCCCGTCCGCCTACGGGATCGTGCGTGAAGCGCTGAGCAACAGCGCGCGGCACGCGCCCGGAGCCGCCGTCTCGATCGGGCTGGTGGTGGACGCCGACCGGCTCCGGATCACGGTGTCGAACGCGGCGGCGGCGCGGCCCGCGCTGGACGGGGACGCCGACGCCGACCGGCCGCGCCAGGGGTTGGCCGGCATGGCGGAGCGGGTGCGGGTGCTGGGTGGCGAGTTCTCCGCGACGCCCGCGCCGGACGGCGGTTTCCGGGTGGTCGCCGAACTGCCGCTGGACGAGAGGGGTGCGCGGTGACCACGAGGGTCTTGATCGCCGACGACCAGGCGATGGTCCGGGAGAGCTTCCACGTGGCGCTGAGCGCCCAGCCGGACCTGGAGGTCGTCGGCGAGGCCGGCACCGGGGCCGGGGCGCTGGCGCTGGCCGGCCGGCTGGCGCCCGACGTGGTGCTGATGGACATCCGGATGCCCGGCATGGACGGGTTGGAGGCCACCCGGCGCATCCTCGCCGCGGTCGACGGCGAACCCCCGCGGGTGCTGGTGCTGACGACGTTCGACCTCGACGAGTACGTCTACGGCGCGCTGCGCGCGGGTGCGAGCGGCTTCATGCTCAAGGACGCGCCGCTGGCCGACCTGGTCAACGCGGTGCGGGTGGTGGCGGCCGGGCACACGCTGTTCGCGCCCTCGGTCACGCGCCGGCTGGTGGCGGCGTTCGCGGCCCGCGCGGCGGACCGGCCCGCCGACCCGAGCCTGAGCGGCCTGACGCCGCGCGAGCGGGAGGTGCTGCGCCTGATCGCCCGCGGCCTGTCCAACGCGGAGATCGCGGGCGCGCTGACCATCGCGGAGCAGACCGCCAAGAGCCACGTGAGCCGGGTGCTGACCAAGCTGGGGCTGCGGGACCGGGCGCAGGCCGTGGTGCTGGCCTACGAGTCCGGTCTGGTGGCGCCCGGCGAGTAGCACCCCGGGAGGGGCAGTACCGGGGTAGCGGTCCGGCTCGCCCGGTACCGGCGGGCGGTTCGAGGACACCACCCCGGCGGGACGACTCCGGGCGTCCCCCTCCCTAGCGTCGACGGCGTGACCAGTTCACTGTGGACGGACCGCTTACCCTGTCCGGCAAAGGTGTTGGCGTGCGCGGTGGCGGTGATCGCCGTCGCGTGGTGGGTGGCCGACCTGCCGGTGGGCGTCGACAGCGCGGTGTACCGCTCGGGCGCGCGCGCCGTGTTGCGCGGCGAACCCCTGTACGAGCGGCTGGCCGCGACCCCGGACTGGTCGCCGGACCTGCCGTTCGCCTACCCGCCGTTCGCGGCCCTGCTGTTCCTGCCGGCGGCCGGTCTGCCGACGCAGCTGGTGTGGGGCCTCTTCGGGGTGCTCACGGCGTTGGCCCTCGGCCTGGTCGTGCGGCTGACCGGCCCGCGGCCCGGGGTGTGGTGGCTGCTCCCGCTGACGGCGGTGCTGGAACCGGTGTGGCGCACGGTCGGGCTGGGCCAGGTCAACGTGCTGCTCATGGCGCTGGTCGTGGTCGACGTGCTGGCGCTGCGCGGTTCCCGCTGGTCCGGGGTGCTCATCGGGGTGGCCGCGGCGGTCAAGCTGACCCCGCTGGTGTTCGTCGGGCACCTGCTGCTCACCGGGCGGCGGGCGGACGCGCTGCGGGCGGTCGGCGCGTTCGCCGCGGCGGGCCTGGCGGGGTTCGCGCTGCTCCCGGGCGACTCGTGGCGGTTCTGGGGCTCGGCGGTGCTCGGCGCGAACGACGCGCTGTCCAACGGGTGGTGGGGCAACCAGTCGCTGCACGGCCTGGCGCACCGGCTGGCGGGCGTGCCCGCCACGCCGCTGCTCCTGCTGGCCGTCCCGGTGTGCGGGCTGGTGGCCGCGCTGCTCGTGCGCACCCTGCACGGCCGCGCGGACCACCTGGGCGCCCTGCTGGTGACGGCGTTCTGCGGGCTGCTGGTGAGCCCGATCTCGTGGACCCACCACTGGGTGTGGGTGGTGCCGCTGTGCTGCCTGGCGGCGCGCCGGGGCGCACCGCTGGTGGCGGTCGCCACCGCGGTGCTGTTCAGCGGCGGGGTGCTCGCCCTGGCGCCCCGCGGCCGCGAGCTGAGCTGGACGCCGCTGGAGTCCTCGGCGGGCAACGCCTACGTGCTCGCCGCGCTCGCGGCACTGGCCGTCACAGCGCTCCGGGCAGCTTGGCGGGCGCCACGACGAGGTCCACGCGTCGCACCCGGTCGCCGTCGAGGGTGATCGAGCAGACGAAGCGCGTCGTGCCGTCGGCCCGCAGCACCGCGAACCCGGGGCCGCCGTTGACCGCCAGCGGCCGCAGGCGCTCGTCGGCGGCCACCTTGCGGCGCACGCCGAGCACGAAGCGCGCCACGCGGTCGGGCCCGTGCACCGGGCGGCGCGCCACGCCGAGCAGGCCGCCGCCGTCGCTGGTGAGCACCACGTCCGGGTCCAGGAGGCCGACCAGCGCCGCCAGGTCGCCGCCCTCGACCGCGTCGAGGAAGGCGTCGACCACCCGGCGGTGCTCGGGCGCGGCCACGTCCACGCGCGGCGCGCGGGCCGTGACGTGCGCCCTGGCCCGCACCGCCAGCTGCCGCACGGCGGCGGGGCTGCGCCCCACCACCCCGGCGATCTCCGGGAACGGCATGCCGAACACCTCGTGCAGGACCCACGTGGTGCGCTCGGCCGGGGTGAGCGTCTCCAGGACGACCATGAGCGCGTAGCTCACGGTGTCGTCGAGGGTGACGCGCTCGGCCGGGTCGGGCGAGCCCGGGTCGACCAGCGGCTCGGGCAGCCACGGCCCGACGTACTCCTCCCGCCGCACGCGCGCCGACCTCAGCACGTCCACCGCCCGCCGGGCCACCGCCACCACGGCCCACGCCTCCACGTCCAGGACGCGGTCCCGGTCGTCGGCCTCCACCAGCTTCAGCCAGCAGTCCGAGACCACGTCCTGCGCCTCGGCCAGGGTGCCGACGAGGGAGTAGGCGACACCGACCAGCCGGGGTCGCACGCGGGTGTACTCGGCGGCCAGCTCGACGACGCGGGTCACCCGCCCACCGAGGCCAGGTACTCCGCGTAGGTCCGCTTGCCCTCGGTGTACTCGCCCTTCGGGGTCAGGCCGCCGGTGGCCAGCCCGGCGGGCCCGTCCTCGGCCTCCTCCACCCGCAGGTCGTCACCGCGCCGCGCGACCAACTGCCGGGCCATGTCCGCCACCCGCAGCCGCTCCGGCCCGGCGATGGGCGGCGCGAACCCCTGCGGCTCCCCCGCGGCCAGCTCGACCAGCCTGGTCGCGACGTCCTCGGTGGCCACCGGCTGCGACAGCATGGCGGGCACCCTGGCCACCGGGCCGGTCGCCTGCGACAGCACCTGCTCGGGGAACTCGAAGAACTGCGTGGCCTTCAGCACCGTCCACGGCACGCGCCCGGCCGCGACCAGGGCCTCCTGGCGGCGCTTGCCGAAGTAGTAGTCCAGGTCGACCTCGTCGGCGCCGACGATCGACAGCGCCACCAGGTGCCGCACGCCCGCGCGCTCGGCCGCGTCGAGCAGGTGCGTGGTGGCCGCGGTGAAGAACCGCTCGACCTCCTCGCGCGTCCACGCCGGGCCGTTGGAGACGTCGATCACCGCCTCGCACCCCGACAGCGCCTCGTCGAGGCCCTCCCCGGTGGTCAGGTCGACGTTGGACCGGCTGAGCACCACCGCCTCGTGCCCGGCCCGCGCGACCTCCTCGACGACCTTGCGCCCGACAACTCCGGTGCCACCCGCAACCGCGATCTTCATCTCCACGTCCCAACGATCGTGCGAATCCCGACATCATCAGGACGATCCGGTCCCACGAGCTGTGACATGCCCGGTGACGAACCGCGCCGACCGGGTGAACCCCTGGGCGTGAAGATCCTCCTCGTCATCCTGTCGGCCCTGGTCACGGGCTGTTCGACCACCGTAACGGGCTCGGGCGCGGCCGTCACCACCACGACCGGGGCGTCCATCAGGGTCGAGGCGCCCACGACGGCCGGGTTGCCCTCGACGATCGAGGTGCCGACGACGACCCGCGGGAGCACCCGGCCGCCGGAGCCGGTCGAACCGCCCGAGATCGACGAGGGCGCCCCCGCCCGGTACTGCGACCAGCCGTTCGCGGGCGCGCTGGGCAAACCGATGCTGGCCGTCGTGGTCGAGACCCCGTCGGGCCGCCTGGACTGCGACGAGGCGGCCGCCGTCCTGTTCGACTACTACGCCGAGCGCCGCGACCCGACCCCCGGCCTGCCGCCGCTGGAGGTCGGCCCGATGACGTGCAACCAGGTCCCGGAACCGGCCCTGCCGCAGGTGGTGTGCGCGGACGGGGACGACGTCGTCTACTCGATGTGGCCCCAGACGTAGGCCGGGTGGGCGCCGACCGCCCCCGCGCGGCGCCGGTGGACGCGGGCGGGTCCGACGTGCCCGTCCCCGGGGCGGGCTTCGGCGCCCGTCCGGGCGGTCGGACGGGCGACGAAGTCCGCCCCTGCGGCTGTTCCCGCGCCGCCGGCGCCTGCGCGGTGAACTCGTAACGTCCACTGTGTGCGATCACGACAGCCCCGCGAGCGGACGGCCGGTCAGGACCGCGACGACCGGGCGGCGGTCCCGTCCGGACCCGCGCCGCCCGCCCGGCTGCTGGCGCTGCAACGCGCGGCGGGCAACCGCGCGGTGGCCGGGCTCCTCACCGGAGCGGTCGTGCAACGCTCGATCTCCCACCAACCCGCCGGCAAGAAGGCGCAGAAGGTCTCGTGGGCGAAGGTGTCCCAGTGGCCCGCGGTGGCCAAGGCGGACGGCCTCGTCGCCGAGGTGATCCGGGTCGTCGCCGAGAGCAAGAAGATCCACCTGACGGTCAAGGACGGCGCCGACCTGGTCAGGCAGGCCACCGCGTTGGCCGGCAAGCCCGACACGGCCCTGGTCAACGCCGCCGACACCCTGCTGCTGCTCCAGCGGCTGCTCAACCTGTGGGCGCTGAACGGCCACCCGGTCACCGCCCTGGGCGCTGTGATCGAGCAGCGCACCGACGACCTGAGCGGGGTGGACAACCGGATCACCGGCAGTGGCCTGACCATCACCATGCCCGTCACCCACAAGGGTTACAGCACGCCCGCGGGGCTCGTCGGCGCGCCCGCCAACCCGAAGGGGCGGGACCAGGGCAAGTTCAAGAGCGTCGCCCACTCCACGCCACTGCGGTCGAAGACGACCAGCTCGGTCAACGCCCACCTCCTCGGAGAACTGCACAAGCAGGGCCAGCTCAGGGCGATCGGCACATCCGGCGGCACCCTCCAGATCTGCCCGACCTGCGGCGTGGACAACTTCCTGGAGTCCTTCGAGGTGGACCACCAGGTGGCCTTCGCCGACATCAAGCAGACGTTCTTCGACGTGGCCGAGGAGATGACCGGCAACCCGAAGCTGCTCCAACAGGTCAGGAAGAAGAACGCGAAAGCCTTCACCAGGTGCTTCACGGTGACCAAGGCCAAGGGCAAGGGCAAGAAGACCTCCACCGTCGTGACCGCCACGGCCGAGGCCCTGCACGTGTTCTCCAACGACGTCGACAACCTGATGCGCATCTGCCGGACGTGCAACGGCGCCTTCGGCAAGTCCGACATGAACTACCTGAAGTGGTACCGCGAGAACCCCCTGTTCGGCCCCCACTTCGTCAACGAGCACCTGTGCGACGACAGCGGCCTGCTGATGCCCCGCGCCAAGGGCGGCGGCGGGTGGGGTCAGGCGGCCCGCAAGTGGTTCAACACCCACTACTACCCGATCCTCAAGGACGTCTTCGAACTGCGGGAGCTGATCGAGGCGGGTCGGACGAGCATGATCAGGGAGGCGAGCCGGCGCGTCGCCGCCGAGCGGACGTCCGACCCGACGCGCAAGCGGAAGTACCGGGAGGAGGCCAAGCAGGACAGGTACTCGAACCGGGTCCTGGTCGGGTCCGCCCGCGTCCTGACCAAGGCGCACACCGACCCCGGTCGCGCGCCGATGCGCTCGGGTTCGCCGGAGCGGCAGGTGAAGGGGGTGGGCACCTTCCTGGAGAACTATGAGCGGGACCGCAAGCGGCGGCGCACCGAGGAGACCACCGACTACCAGCGGGGTCACCAGGACGGCAAGGCCGGCCTGAAACAGGCCAAGAAGACGACACCGGACTACCGGAAAGGCCATGCCGACGGCGTGGCCGCTGCGGGCGAGGACCGCGACACCGGCTACGAGCACGGGGTCACCGGCCTGGCGTCCGCCCACCCCGTAGGAGCCCTGCCCACCTATGACGAGGGCTTCCAGCAGGGGACGCAGCGCCGCTGGGACGTGTACGACGCCGGCGTCCGGGACGGCGAGGCCGACGACGACGCGGACACCGGGATCGCCAAGCCCACCGAAGTGGGTTACGCGAGCCTGTTGGTGCTGTACATGGAGTCCTACAACGAGGGCCGCCCGAACCGGGTGTAGTGACCGCTCCCCGGTCGACGCACAAGGGGAATTCACGCCGCGGTGAACCACCGGCAATTGAGAGCCGGAGCACCCGCGGTATCCGGACACCACCACATCAATGCATTCGCGGACCGGTGTCGCACCGCCGGGGGCCACCAGTTCGGAACGGCGAACGCCGCCACCCGGCGGGCAACCCCATCCGGTTTCGGGCGTCCCACGCGACGGCGCGGGATACACCATCTTTTCCCGATCCGCAACGGACCTCCGGGCCCTTGTCCGCGGATTGCCCTTCCGCGCAGTGGTGTGATCGGGACATTGCCCGCCGTCCGCGGGTTGTGTTCACCTGTGATCGGTTCGTCGCCGACGGCGACAGATCCGGCGCACATCCACGCACCGGTCCACCAAGCACATATCAGCAAAAACCGGACGTCCTACCAAGGGCGGGCGGCAGCGCGCCTTCGAGCAGGACCGGCACGGGATCACGACAGAACTGGGGAGCAGGCGTGGACTTGGCGGTGACCGATTCGAATCCCGGTTCCGGTGCGGCGCGCGGGCGGGCCCCGGCGGCGCCGGGCGAGCCCGTCGCGGTGATCGGGATGTCCTGCCGGTTGCCGGGCGCCTCGTCGCCCGCGGGGTTCTGGCGGATGCTGCGCGACGGGGTCGACGCGGTCGGCGAAGCCCCGCCGGACCGGTGGACCGGCAGGAACCTGCCGCACCGCTTCGGGGCGTTCCTGGACCAGGTCGACCGCTTCGACGCGGACTTCTTCGGCATCACCCCGCGCGAGGCCGCCGCGATGGACCCGCAGCAGCGGCTGCTGCTGGAGCTGGGCTGGGAGGCCCTGGAGGAAGCGGGGATCCTGCCCGCGTCGCTGCGCGGCAGCGCGACCGGCGTGTTCGTCGGCGCGATGTGGGACGACTACGCCGCGCTCCTGCTGCGCGACGCCGACGCGGTCGACCGGCACACCCTGGCCGGGATCGAGCGCGGCGTCATCGCCAACCGCGTCTCGCACGCGCTGGGCCTGCGCGGACCGAGCATGGTGGTGGACAGCGCGCAGTCCTCGTCGCTGGTCGCCGTCCGGATGGCGTGCGAGAGCCTGCGGCGCGGCGAGTCCACCACGGCCCTCGCGGGCGGGGTGAACCTGAACCTGCTGGCCGAGACCACGCTCGGCGCGGCCAGGTTCGGCGGCCTGTCGCCGACCGGGCGCTGCTCCACCTTCGACGCGCGGGCCGACGGCTACGTGCGCGGCGAGGGCGGCGGCCTGGTGGTGCTCAAGCCGCTGGGCGCCGCGCTGGCCGACGGCGACCGGGTGCACGCGGTGATCCTCGGCGGCGCGATCACCAACGACGGTGACGACGACCGGCTGACCACGCCCAGCGCGGCCGCCCAGCGCGAGGCGGTCGAGGCGGCCCACCGCGACGCCGGCACCGACCCGCGCGCCGTGCAGTACGTCGAGCTGCACGGCACCGGCACCCGGGTCGGCGACCCGGTGGAGGCGCGGGCGCTCGGCGCGGCGCTGGGCGCGCACCGCCCGGCGGACCGGCCGCTGCCGGTCGGCTCGGCCAAGACCAACGTGGGGCACCTGGAGGGCGCCGCGGGCATCGTCGGCCTGCTCAAGCTGGTGCTGAGCATCGCGCACCGGCAGCTGCCGCCCAGCCTCAACTTCGAGCGGCCCCACCCCGACATCCCCCTCGACGCGCTGCGCCTGCGGGTGCAGCGCGAACTGGGGTCCTGGCCCGAGCCGGACCGCCCGCTGCTGGCGGGGGTCAGCTCGTTCGGCATGGGCGGCACCAACTGCCACCTGGTGGTCGGGCAGGCGCCCGAGGCGGGCCGGCCGCCGGTCCCGGACGCGCCGCGGGGAGCGCCGCAAGACGTGCCGCGGGGGGTGCCGTGGCTGGTGTCCGGCCGCACCGGGCAGGCCCTGCGGGCGCAGGCCGCCGCCCTGCTGGCCCACCTGGACGCGCACCCCGACCTCGACCCGGACGAGGTCGGGGTGGCGCTGGCGCGCACCAGGACGCTGTTCGAGCACCGCGCCGTGGTGCGCGGCGCGAACGCGGACGAGCTGCGGCGCGGGCTGGCGGCCGTCGCCGAGGGCGGCGCGGGTGGCGCAGCCGACGCGGACACCGGCTGGCTGGCCGACCTGCCGCCGCGCGTCGCGCGGCCGGTGGACCTGCCCACCTACGCCTTCCAGCGCCGCCGCCACTGGTTCGGCGAAGCCGCCGCGGCGCCCGCGCCCGAACCGCGGCGGCGGGACCTGCTGGAGCTGGTCCGCACCCAGGTGGCGATCGAGCTGGGCGTGGTCACCGCCGAGGCCGTCGACCCGGACCTGAGCTTCGACGACCTCGGCGTGGACTCCATCGGGCTGGAGGAGGTCTGCGGCCGGCTGGGCACGGCCACCGGGCTGCGACTGGGCGCGGACGTGCTGTTCCGCTTCCCGACCCCCGCGCAGCTGGCCGGGTTCCTGCGCGACGAGCTGGCGGGCGCGCCGGCCCGGGTGGTGGAGGAAGCGCCGGCCCCGGTCGACGACGACCCGGTCGTGGTGGTCGGCGCGGCCTGCCGCTACCCCGGCGGCGTCCGGTCGCCGGAGGACCTGTGGCGGCTGGTCCGCGAGGGGCGCGACGCCATCGGCGAGTTCCCCGCCGACCGCGGCTGGGACCTGGACCGGCTGTGGCGCCCGGACCCGGAGCGGCCGGGCGCCTCCCGGACGGGGCACGGCGGGTTCCTGGCCGACGCCGACCGGTTCGACGCGGACTTCTTCGGCATCAGCCCGCGCGAGGCCGCCGCGATGGACCCGCAGCAGCGGCTGCTGCTGGAGGTGTCCTGGGAGGCCCTGGAGCGGGGCGGGCTGGTCCCGGCGTCGCTGCGCGGCGCTCGGGTCGGCGTGTTCGTCGGCGCGACGGCCCAGGACTACGGGCCCCGGCTGCACGCGGCCGACCGCGGCGGCGAGGGCTACCGGCTGACCGGCGGCACGATCAGCGTGGCCTCCGGCCGCGTCGCCTACGCCCTGGGCCTGCGCGGCCCGGCGGTCACCGTGGACACCGCCTGCTCCTCGTCGCTGGTCGCGGTGCACCTGGCCGCCCAGGCGCTGCGGCAGGGCGAGTGCGGGCTGGCACTGGCGGGCGGCGTCACCGTGATGGCGACCCCCGGGATGTTCGTGGAGTTCAGCCGCCAACGCGGGCTGGCCCCGGACGGCCGGTGCAAGGCGTTCGCCGACGAGGCGGACGGCACGGCGTGGGCCGAGGGCGCGGGCGTGGTGCTGCTGGAGCGGCTGTCGGACGCCCGTCGCAACGGCCACCCGGTGCTGGCGGTGCTGCGCGGGTCGGCGATCAACTCCGACGGCGCGTCCAACGGGCTCACCGCGCCCAACGGCGCCGCGCAGGAGGGCCTGATCCGCGACGCCCTCGCGGCCGCGCGGCTGCGGCCCGACGAGGTGGACGCGGTGGAGGGGCACGGCACCGGCACCCGACTCGGCGACCCCGTCGAAGCCGAAGCACTACTGGCCACCTACGGCCGCGACCGACCCGCGGACCGACCGCTGTGGCTGGGATCCCTGAAATCCAACATCGGGCACACCCAAGCCGCCGCCGGCGTCGCCGGGATGATCAAGATGATCACCGCCCTGCACCACGGCGTGCTCCCCCGCACCCTGCACGCGCGGCACCCGTCCCGGCGCGTCGACTGGGCGTCCGGCAACGTCGCGCTGCTGACCGAGGAGGTGCCGTGGCCCGGGGACGACCGGCCCCGCCGCGCCGCGGTGTCCTCGTTCGGCATCAGCGGCACCAACGCGCACGTCATCCTCGAACAGCCGCCGGCCACGTCCCCCGAACCCCGCCGGGGTGAGGCGACCGCGCCCGCCGCCGTGGTGCTCGCCGCCCGGGACGACGACGCGCTGCGCGAGCACGCCGACCGGCTGCGCCACGTGGACGCCGAGCCGCTGGACCTCGCCTTCTCCCTGGCCACCACGCGCACGGCGTTCCCGGAGCGGGCCGTGGTGGTGGCCGCGTCACCGGCCGAGCTGCGCGCCGGGCTCGACGCCCTCGCCGCCGGCTCCCCCGCGCCGAACGTGCTGCGGGCGAGCGCGCGGCGGACCGGCCGGACCGCGTTCCTGTTCACCGGCCAGGGCAGCGGGCGCGTGGGCGCCGGGCGCGAGCTGCGCGAGGCGTTCCCCGTCTTCGCCGACGCGCTGGACGAGGTGTGCGCGCACTTCGACCCGCTGCTGGACCGCCCGCTGCGCGAGCTGGTGCTCACCGGTCCCGCGGAGGTGCTGGACCGCACCCGCTACGCGCAGGCCGCGCTGTTCGCCCTGGAGGTGGCCCAGTTCCGGCTGCTGGAGCACTGGGGCGTGCGGCCGGACTTCGTCCTGGGGCACTCGGTCGGCGGGATCGCCGCCGCGCACGCCGCGGGCGCGCTGGCGCTGCCCGACGCCGTCCGGCTGGTCGCCCTGCGCGGCCGGCTGATGGGCGAGGCGACCGCCGGCGGTGCGATGTTCGCCGTCCAGGCCGAGCCCGCGGAGGTGGCCGAGCTGCTGGCGGGCCTGGCGGGCGTCTCCATCGCCGCGGTCAACGGGCCGCGCTCGGTGGTCGTCTCCGGTGACGAGGGGGCCGCGCGGCGGTGCGCGGACGCCCTGGCCGCGCGCGGGCGGAAGGTGCGCCGGCTGCGCACCGGCCACGCGTTCCACTCCCACCACATGGACGGGGTGCTCGCGCCCTTCCGGCGCGGACTCGGCGCGCTGCCGGTGTCCGAGCCCGCCGCCACGGTCGTCTCCGACCTGACCGGCGCGCCCGCGACGCCGGAGGAGCTGGGCTCGCCGGATTACTGGGCGCGGCACGTCCGCGAGACCGTGCGGTTCCACGACGGCCTGCGCCTGCTGCACGCCGAGGGCGTGACCGCGTTCCTGGAACTCGGCCCCGACGCGGTGCTCACGCCCCTGGCCGCGGAGACCTCGCCCGATCCGACCGCCGTCGCCGTCCCCGCGCTGCGGCACGGCCGGGGCGAGGTGGACACCCTCGGCGCGGCCGTCGCCCACCTCAACGCCAGGGGCGTCGGGGTGGACTGGTCCGCGTTCTACGCCGGGCGCGGCGCGCGGCGGGTCGAGCTGCCCACCTACCCGTTCCGGCGGGACCGGTTCTGGATCACCGGCGCCGACCCGGCGCCGGCGCCGCACCAGTGGCTGACCTCGTCGACCGAGCTGGCCGACGGCCGCGGGTGGCTGGTCACCGGGCGGCTGTCCGGGAGCGATGCGCCGTGGCTGGCCGACCACGTGGTGCTCGGCGACGAGGTGCTGCCCGCCGTGGCGTTCGCCGAGCTCCTCCTGCGGGTGGCCGACCTGGTCGGGGCCGGGGCGGTGGCCGAACTGGTGGTGGAGCGCCCGCTCGTCCCGGCCGGCGTCGTGGCGCTCCAGGTGGCGGTCGACCCGGTGGACGCCTCCGGGCGGCAGCCGTTCGCGGTGTTCGCGCGGCGCGGCGACGAGGAGTGGACCCGGCACGCCTCCGGCCGGCTCGGCCCGGCGGACCCGACGCCCGCCGAGGCGGGCGCGTGGCCGCCCGCGAACGCCGAACCGGTGGACCTGACCGACGCCTACTCGCGCCTCGCCGACCTCGGCTACGACTACGGCCCCGCGTTCCAGGGGCTGCGGTCGGCCTGGCGCTGCGGCGACGACGTGTGCGCCGAGGTGGGGTCGGATCTCGACCCGGAGGGCTTCGACCTGCACCCGGCGCTGCTGGACCCGCTGCTGCACCCGGTGGTCCTCGGCCTGCTCGACGGACCGCGGGCCGGCCTGCTGCCGTTCTCCTTCACCGGCCTGACCCGGCACGCCGCCGCGACGGGCGGGCTGCGCGTCCGGCTGTCCCCGGTCGGCGCGGACGCGGTGGCGCTGACCGCCACCGACACCACCGGCGCGCCCGTGCTGACCGTCCGGGAGCTGGCCCTGCGCGCCGCGGCCGGCGCGGGGACCGACGCCCTGCACGCGGTGGAGTGGCAGCCGCGCGAGGTGACCGGGCGGCGCGCCTCGGACGTCGTCCCCCTCGCGGACGGGGCGCTGCCGGGCACCGCCGCCGAGTTCCTGGTCGTGGACTGCGGCGCCGTGGATCCCGACGTCGTGGACCGCGATGTCGTGGACCGCGATGTCGTGGACCAGGACCAGCCGGGCCGCGCGCACGGGCTGGTGCGCGGGCTGACCGCCCTGATGCAGGACTTCCTCGGCCGGGAGGGCTTCGCGGGCACCCGGCTGGCGGTGCTCACCCGCGGCGCGGTCGACGGCGACGACCCGGCCGCCGCCGCGCTGTGGGGCCTGGTGCGCACGGCCCAGCTGGAGCACCCCGACCGGTTCGTCCTGGTCGACGCCGACGACCCGGGCGAGGTCGGGCGCGCCCTGGCCGCCGGGGAGCCGCAGGTGCTCGTCCGCGGTGGCGTCGTCCACGTGCCGAGGGTGCGGCGCGTCTCCCCCGCCGCCGGCGAGGCGCCGCGGATGCGCTCGGCCCTGGTCACCGGCGGCACGTCCGGGCTGGGCGCGCTGCTGGCCCGGCACCTGGTCACCGGGCACGGCGTGCGGGACCTCGTGCTGACCAGCCGCCGCGGCCCCGGCGCGCCCGGCGCGGCCGACCTGGCGGCCGAGCTGACCGCGCTGGGAGCCCGGGTGCGCGTCGCGGCGTGCGACGCGGCCGACGCCGACGCGCTGGCGGACCTGCTCGACGGCATCCCCGACCTCGACGCCGTCGTGCACGCCGCCGGTGTGCTCGACGACAGCGCCTTCACCGCCGTCACGCCGGAGCGGGTCGACGCCGTGCTGCGGCCGAAGGCGGACGCGGCGTGGCACCTGCACCGGCTCACCCGCGACCGCGACCTGACCGCGTTCGTGCTGTTCTCCTCGGCGGTGGCGACGCTGGGCAACCCCGGCCAGGCGGTGTACGCGGCGGGCAACGCCTTCCTGGACGCGCTGGCGCGGCACCGCCGGGCGCGCGGCCTGCCCGCCACCGCGCTGGGCTGGGGCCTGTGGGCCGCCGACACCGGCATGACCGCGCACCTCACCGACGCCGACGTGGCCCGGGTGGAGCGCGGTGGGCTGCGCCGGATCACCGCGGCGGAAGGGCTCGCCCTGTTCGACGCGGCGCTGGCCGGCGACCGGGCGCACGTGCTGCCCGCGCGGCTGAGCGCCCGGCGCCCCACCGGGCGGGCGCGCGCCACCGGCGGCTGGGCGCGGCGCGCGCTCGACCGGCCGGAGGCGGAGCGGTCCCGGTTCGTGCTCGACCTGGTGCGGGCGGAGCTGGCGGCCCTGCTCGGCCACGCCGACGCGCGGGCGGTCGACGCGCACCGCTCGTTCAAGGACCTCGGGTTCGACTCCCTGACCGGGGTCGAGCTGCGCAACCGGCTGCGCGCCGCCACCGGGCTCGACCTGCCCCTCACCGTCGTGTTCGAGCGACCCACCGCGGCCGAGCTGGCGGCGTACCTGCTCGACGGGATCACCGGCGCGGCGCCGGACGCCGCGCCCCCCACCGCCGCGGCGCCCGTGGCGCCCGCGGTGGACGACCCGGTGGTGGTCGTGGGCATCGGCTGCCGCTACCCCGGCGGCGTGCGGTCGGCCGACGACCTGTGGCGGCTGGTGGCCGAGGGCCGGGACGCGGTGTCGGAGTTCCCCGCGGACCGGGGGTGGCCAGCCGACCTGCACGACCCCGACCCGGCCGCGACGGGCAGGAGCAGCACGCGGTTCGGCGGGTTCCTGCACGACGCCGCCGAGTTCGACGCGGACTTCTTCGGCATCTCCCCGCGCGAGGCGCTGGCCATGGACCCGCAGCAACGGCTGCTGCTGGAAGTGTCCTGGGAGGCGCTGGAATCGGCCGGGGTCGACCCGACCTCGCTGCGCGGCAGCGACACCGGCGTGTTCACCGGCGTGATGTACCACGACTACGCGGGCCGGTTCACCACCGCGCCGCCCGGCGTCGAGGGCCACCTCCTGACCGGCAACCAGGCCGGCATCGCCTCCGGGCGGGTGGCGTACGTGCTGGGCTGCGGCGGACCCGCGATGACGGTGGACACGGCGTGCTCGTCGTCGCTGGTGGCGGTGCACCTGGCCGCGCAGGCGCTGCGGTCCGGGGAGACGTCGCTGGCGCTGGCGGGCGGGGTGACCGTGATGTCCACGCCGACGACGTTCGTCGAGTTCTCCCGCCAGGGCGGGCTGTCGGTGGACGGCCGCTGCCGCTCCTACGGCGAGGGCGCGAGCGGCACCGGCTGGTCCGAGGGCGTCGGCGTGCTGGTGCTGGAGAAGCTGTCCGACGCCCGCCGCAACAACCACCGCGTCCTGGCCGTGATCCGGGGCAGCGCGATCAACCAGGACGGCGCGTCCAACGGCCTCACCGCACCCAACGGCCAGTCCCAGCAACGGGTCATCCGGCAGGCCCTGGCCAACGCCGGGCTCTCACCCCACGACGTCGACCTGATCGAAGGCCACGGCACCGGCACGACGCTCGGCGACCCGATCGAGGTGAGCGCACTCCAGGCCACCTACGGCCTCAATCGCCACACCCCCGTCTGGCTCGGCTCGATCAAATCCAACCTCGGCCACACCCAGGCCGCCGCCGGCGCAGCCGGGATCATCAAAACCATCGAAGCCATCCGACGCGGCACCATGCCGCGATCCCTCCACTCCGACACCCCTTCGTCCACAGTGGACTGGAAAGTCGGTGCGGTCGAACTGCTCGCACAGCCACGCGACTGGCCACGCCACGACCAACCCCGCCGCGCCGCCGTCTCCTCCTTCGGCATCAGCGGCACCAACGCCCACGTCATCATCGAAGAACCCCAACCCGAACCCGAAGCACAACCACACCCGACACCGCAGGTCGTGCCCTGGGTGCTGTCCGCTCGCTCCGAGGCCGCCGTGCGCGCCCAGGCCGCCCGACTGCTGGACCTCGTGGACCAGGACCCCGGCGTCGACCCGGTGGACGTCGGCTCCTCGCTGGCCGGCCGCGCCCGCTTCGACCACCGCGCGGTGGTCCTGGGCGAGGACCGCGACCGGTTGCGGGCGGGGCTGAGCGACCTCGCCGAGGGTCGGACCGCCGTCGGCGTGACCCGGTCGGGTGGTGGCCCGGTGTTCGTCTTCCCCGGCCAGGGCTCCCAATGGCCCGGCATGGCCGCCGACCTCCTCGACACCTCACCCACCTTCGCCCGACGACTCGCCCAATGCGACACGGCCTTGGGCCACCACGTCGACTGGTCGCTGGTCCAGGTCATTCGTGACCGCACACCACTCGACCGCGTGGACGTGATCCAACCCGCGCTCTTCGGCGTCATGGTCTCCCTCGCCGAGCTCTGGCGCTCACACGGCACCCACCCCACCGCCGTCATCGGCCACTCCCAAGGCGAAATCGCCGCAGCCTGCGTCGCCGGAGCACTCACCCTCGACGACGCCGCACGCATCATCGCCCTGCGCAGCAAGGCCCTGCGCCGCCTGGCCGGACTGGGCGGGATGGTCTCCCTGGCCGTGCCCGCCGAGCGGGCCCGCGAACTCCTGCGCCCCTGGGGCGGGACCGTTTCGATCGCCGCCGTCAACGGGCCTTCGGCCGTGGTGGTGTCCGGCGGCGCGGACGCGGTGCGGGAGGTGCTGGCCCGTTGCGAGCGAGACGGCGTCCGCGCGCGGCTGGTCGACGTCGACTACGCCGCCCACTCCGCCCAGGTGGAGCAGGTCCGCGCGGAGCTGCTGCGCTCGCTGGACGGCATCCGGCCGCGCCCGGCGGAGGTCGCGTTCTGCTCCACGGTCACCGGCCGCGTCGTGGACACCACCGGGCTCGACGCCGACTACTGGTACGCCAACCTGCGCGAGACCGTGCTGTTCGACGACGCGGTGCGCCACCTGCTCGACACCGGGCACGACACCTTCGTCGAGGTCAGCCCGCACCCCGTGCTCACCGCCCCGATCAGCGGGACCGCGGGTTCCGGCGCGGTCGCGGTCGGCACCCTGCGCCGCGACGACGGCGGCCCGGCGCGCTTCGCCGCGTCCGCCGCCGAGGCGTTCACCTCGGGCGTGCCGGTGGACTGGTCCCGGTGGTTCGGCGGCGCGGGCAGGCGGGTGGACCTGCCCGCTTACCCGTTCGAGCGCCGCCGCTACTGGCTGACCGGTCCGGGCGCCACCGACGCCGTGGGCGCGGGCTCCGGCCTGGAGGCGGTCGACCACGGCGTGCTGCGCGCGGTCGTGGCCGCGCCCGACGCCGACCGGCTGGTCTTCACCGGCGCGCTGTCCCGGCGGACCCACCCGTGGGTGGCGGACCACGTGGTCGGCGACGACGTGCTGCTGCCCGGCACGGCGCTGCTGGACCTGGCCGTCGCCGCCGGGGAGCGGGCGGGCCTGCCCGCCGTCGCCGAACTCGCCCTGAGCGCGCCCCTGGTGGTCCCGGCGACCGGCACCGTCCAGGTGCAGGTCGTCGTGGAGGGCAGGTCGGTGAAGGTGTACTCGAAGGTCGAGGACGGCGACTGGGCGCTGCACGCCTCCGGGACCCTGGGCGACGCGCCGCAGGATCCCCCGGCGGAGCCGGAGTGGCCGCCCGCGGGTGCGACGCCCATCGGCCTGGACGGCTTCTACGACGACCTGGCCGAGGCCGGTTTCGACTACGGCCCGGCGTTCCGGGGCCTCACCTCGGCGTGGCGCGCCGGTGACGACGTCCTGGCGGAGGTCCGCGTCGCGGAGGACGTCGGCGCTCACGGCGTCCACCCGGCGCTGCTGGACGCGGCCCTGCACGCGACGGCGTTGCTGCGCGCCCCCGAGGACGACGGCGGCCTGCCCTTCGCCTGGACCGGCGTCACCCGGCACGCGACCGGCGCGTCCGCGCTGCGGGTCCGGCTGTCGCGCACCGGCCGCGACGAGTTCTCGCTGACCGCCGCCGACGACACCGGCGCGCCCGTGCTGTCGGTGGGCTCCCTGGTCCTGCGGCCGGCGGTGGCCGGGCCGCGGGCCGTGCCGACCCGGGCGCTGCACACCGTGGAGTGGCAGCCGTGCGCGCTGACCGGGGCCGGCGCCGACGACGTGGTGCTGCGGCACGTGGCGGACGCGTCCGAGGCGCTGCCCGCCGTCCAGGGGTGGCTGCGCGACGGGGACGGCGTGCTGGCGCTGGTGACCCGCGACGCGGTCGGCCCGACCGCGCGGCCGGGACCGGCCGCCGTGTGGGGCCTGGTGCGGTCGGCCCAGTCCGAGCACCCCGGCCGGTTCGCCCTGGTCGACGCGGACGAGCCGGTGGACGAGGCGGTGGTGCGGGCCGCGATCGCCGCCGGCGAGACCCAGCTGGCGGTCCGCGGCGGCGAGGTGTCCGTGCCCCGGCTGGTCCGGGTGCCCGCGGCGCGGGTGACCGGTGCGACCGCCGTGGACCCGGACCGCACGGTCGTCGTCACGGGTGGCACGGGCGTGCTGGGCGGGCTGGTCGCGCGGCACCTGGCCGCCGAGCACGGCGTGCGGGACCTGCTGCTGCTCAGCCGGCGCGGGATGGCCGCGCCGGGCGCGGCGGAGCTGGTCGCGGAGCTGGGCGGCCGGGCGCGGGTGGCGGCGGTCGACGTGGCCGACCGCGACGCCGTGGCCGCGGTGCTGGCCGGGGAGCGGGTCGGCGGCGTGGTCCACGCGGCGGGCGTGCTCGACGACGGCGTGATCGCGTCCCTGACCCCGGAGCGGGTGGCGGCGGTGCTGCGGGCCAAGGTCGACTCGGCGCTGGTGCTCGACGAGCTGACCCGCGACGCCGAACCGGCCTTCTTCGTGCTGTTCTCCTCGCTGGCGGGCACGCTGGGCACGGCGGGCCAGGCCGCGTACGCGGCGGCGAACGCCGCGCTCGACGCGCTGGCGCTGCGCAGGCGCGCCGAGGGGCTGCCCGGCCAGTCGCTGGCGTGGGGCCTGTGGGCGCAGGAGTCGGCGCTGACCGCCGGGATGGGCGAGGCCGACCGCGCCCGGCTGGCGCGGTCCGGCGTGCGGGCGCTGTCGACCGGGGAAGGGCTCGCGCTGTTCGACGCCGCCCTGCGCACGGACCTGCCCCAGCTCGTCCCGGCGCACCTCGACGTCCCCGCCGGCCCGGACGTGCCGCCGCTGCTGCGCGCGACGGCCCGGCGGCGCGGCGCGGGGTCCGCCGCGCGCGGCGGGGTGGCCCGCCGCCTGGTCGGCCTGGCGCCCGACGAGCGGCAACGGGTGCTGGTGGGCGTGGTCGGCGGGGTGGCGGCCGAGGTGCTCGGCCACGGCGACACCGACGCGATCGGCCCCCACCGCGCCTTCCGGGAACTCGGCTTCGACTCGCTGATGGCGCTGGAGTTCCGCAACCGCCTCAACACCGCCACCGGTCTGACCCTGTCGCCCACGGTGGTCTTCGACCACACCGACGTGACGCGGCTGGCCGCGCACCTGCGGGACCTGTTGTCCGGGGTCGGCGCGAGCACCGCCGCCCCGGTGCGGGCCGCGGTCGCCGACGACCCCGTGGTGGTGGTCGGCATGGCCTGCCGCTACCCGGGCGGGGTGCGCTCGCCGCGCGACCTGTGGCGGCTCGTCGTCGAGGGCGGCGAGGGCATCACCGGGTTCCCGACCAACCGAGGCTGGGCCGAGGACCTGTACGACCCGCGGCCGGGCACGGCCGGGCGCACCTACGCGCGCGGCGGCGGGTTCCTGCACGACGCCGGGGACTTCGACGCGGAGTTCTTCGGCATCTCGCCGAACGAGGCCCTGTCGATGGACCCGCAGCAGCGGCTGCTGCTGGAGGTGTCCTGGGAGGCGGTCGAGTCGGCCGGGGTGGACCCGACCTCGCTGCGCGGCACCGACGCCGGCGTGTTCGCGGGCGTGATGTACCACGAGTACGGCACCGGCCTCGCCGAGACGCCCGAGGAGCTGGCGGGGCACCTGGCCTACGGCAACGCGGGCAGCGTGGCCACCGGTCGGGTGGCGTACGCGCTGGGCGTCGAGGGCCCGGCGATCACCGTGGACACGGCGTGCTCGTCGTCGCTGGTGGCGGTGCACCTGGCCGCGCAGGCGCTGCGCGCCGGCGAGTGCTCGCTGGCACTGGCGGGCGGGGTGACCGTGATGGCCACGCCGGGCATCTTCGTCGACTTCGGCCACCAGGGGTTGCTGTCACCCGATGGGCGGTGCCGCTCCTACGGGGAGGGCGCCGACGGCTCCGGGTTCTCCGAGGGCGTCGGCGTGCTGGTGCTGGAGAAGCTGTCCGACGCCCGCCGCAACAACCACCACGTCCTGGCCGTGATCCGGGGCAGCGCCGTCAACCAGGACGGCGCCTCCAACGGCCTCACCGCACCCAACGGACAAGCCCAACAACGCGTCATCCGACAGGCACTGGCCAACGCCGGGCTCTCACCCCACGACGTCGACCTCATCGAAGGCCACGGCACCGGAACCACACTCGGCGACCCGATCGAGGTGAGCGCACTCCAAGCCACCTACGGCCACAACCGCCACACCCCCGTCTGGCTCGGCTCCGTCAAATCCAACCTCGGCCACACCCAGGCCGCCGCCGGCGCAGCCGGGATCATCAAAACCATCGAGGCGATCGGGCAGGGCATCCTGCCCGGCTCCCTGCACGCGGGCACCCCGTCGTCCACGGTGGACTGGTCGGTCGGCGCGGTCGAGCTGCTGACCGGGGCGCGGGAGTGGCCGCGACACGACCGGCCCCGCCGCGCCGCCGTCTCCTCCTTCGGCATCAGCGGCACCAACGCCCACGTCATCCTCGAAGAACCAGAACCCGAGCCGGTCACCGACCGGGGCGCGGCGCCTGCCCTGACGCCCTGGGTGCTGACGGGCCGGACGCCGGAGGCCCTGCGCGCGCGGGCCGAGCACCTGCTGTCCGGTGTGGACGGCCTGGACCCGGTGGACGTCGGGTTCTCGCTGGCCGGCCGCACCGCGTTCGAGCACCGCGCCGTGGTGCTCGGCGCGGACCGGCGGGAGCTGCTGGACGGCGTGGCCGCGGTCGCCGCCGGGCGCAGCAGCGGGCGCGTGGTGCACGACGTGGCCCGGTCGGGTGGCGGTCCGGTGTTCGTCTTCCCCGGCCAGGGCTCCCAATGGCCCGGCATGGCCGCCGACCTCCTCGACACCTCACCCACCTTCGCCCGACGACTCACCCAATGCGACACGGCCTTGGGCCACCACGTCGACTGGTCCCTCCTACAGATCATCCGCGACCGCACACCACTCGACCGCGTGGACGTGATCCAACCCGCGCTGTTCGGCGTCATGGTCTCCCTCGCCGCACACTGGCAGCACCACGGCACCCACCCCACCGCCGTCATCGGCCACTCCCAAGGCGAAATCGCCGCCGCCTGCGTCGCCGGAGCACTCACCCTCGACGACGCCGCACGCATCATCGCCCTGCGCAGCAAGCTGGTGGAGGCGATGCGCGGGAACGCGGCCCTCGTGTCGGTGATGGCGCCGGTCGACGACGTGGTCGCGCTCCTGGACCGGTGGCGCGACCGGCTGTGGGTGGCCGCGGTCAACAGCCCGACCGTGGTGACCGCGTCCGGCGACGAGGACGCGGTGGAGGAGTTCGAGCGCGAGCTGGCCCGGCGCGGGGTGATGCGCTGGCGGGTGCCCGGCGTCGACTTCGCCGCGCACTCCGGGCACGTCGAGGCGATCCGGGACGAGCTGATCGCCGGGATCGCCGGGATCACGCCGCGCAGCTCCGAGGTGCCGTTCTACTCCACGACCACCGGCGGCCGGCTCGACACGGCCGCGCTCGGCCCCGACTACTGGTACCGCAACCTGCGGCGGACCACGCGGTTCGCCGACGCGGTCCGCGCGGCCCACGCGGACGGCCACCGGGTCTTCCTCGAACCCAGCCCGTCGCCGGTGCTGGCCCTCGCGGTCGAGCAGGTCGTGGAGGCCGAGGGCGGCACGGCGACGACGCTGTGCACGCTGCGCCAGGACCAGGGCGGCGCGGAGCGCTTCACCACCGCGGTCGCCGAGGCGTTCGCCGCGGGCGTCCCGGTGGACTGGCGGGCGCGGTTCGAGGGCAGCGGCGCGCGCGGCGTGCCCCTGCCGACGTACGCCTTCCAGCGCCGGCACTACTGGCTCGGCGCGGCGCCCGTCACCCCGCACGCCGACCGCTGGCGGCACGAGGAGCACTGGGAGCCCACCCCGGCGCCGGAGCCGGCCGGGACGGGATCCTGGCTGGTGGTGGCGGCCGGGGACGCCGAACCGCACGTGGCCGCGCTGGCGGCGACGGGCGCGCGCCTCGTCCGCGTCGACCTGCCGCCGGGCACGCCCGACCGGCGGGACCTGGCGCGCCGCCTGGCCGCGGCCCGCGGCGACACCGGCGTCACCGCGGTGGTGTCGCTGCTCGCGCTCGACGAGCGCCCGCTGCCGGACCACCCGTCCGTGCCGTTCGGCCTCGCCGCCAACGCCGCGCTGGTCCAGGCGCTGGAGGACGCGGCCTTGGACGCCCCGCTGTGGCTGGTCACCTCGGGTGCGGTGACCACCGGCCCCGGTGACCCGGTCCGCGCCGCGCGCGGCGCCCTGACCTGGGGGTTCGGGCGGGTCGTCGCGGTCGAGGCGCCGGACCGGTGGGGTGGCCTGGTCGACGTGGCCGACCCGGCGGGGCTGGCGCTGCTGCCCTCGGTCGCGGCCGGCGCGGAGGACCAGGTGGCCGTGCGCCACGACGGGCTGCACGCGCACCGCGTCGCCCGCCGGCCGGGGGCCGCGACCGGCGCCCGCTGGCGGCCGTCCGGCACGGTGCTGGTGACCGGGGGCACGGGCGCGCTCGGCGCGCACCTGGCGCACTGGCTGGCCGACCGCGGCGCCGGGCACCTGCTGCTGGTGGGCAGGCGGGGCCGGGACGCCGACGGCGCGCCGGAGCTGGCCGACGCGCTCGCCGCGAAGGGCGTCGGCGTGACGATCGCCGCGTGCGACGTGGGCGACCGGGAGGCGCTGGCCGGTGTGCTGGCCGCCGTTCCCGCGACCCGGCCGCTGACCGCGGTGTTCCACGCCGCCGCGGTGCTCGACGACGGCGTGGTGGACTCGCTGACCCCGCGGCGCCTGGCCCGGGTGCTGGGGCCGAAGGTCGACGGCGCGCTGCACCTGCACGAGCTGACCGCGCACCTGGACCTGTCGGCGTTCGTGCTGTTCTCCTCCGTGTCCGGGGTCCTGGGCAACGCCGGGCAGGCCGGGTACGCGGCGGCGAACGCGTTCCTCGACGCCCTGGCCGAGCAGCGCGCCGCCCGGGGGCTGCCCGCGACCTCGATCGCCTGGGGCGCCTGGCAGGCGTCGGGCCCGGTGGCCGAGGGGCTGCGCACCGGCTCGCTGGCCCGCGACGGCGTCCGGGCGATGGCCCCGGCGCGGGCGTTGGACGCGCTGGGGGCCGCGCTCGACCGGGGCGACACCCGCGTCGTCGTCGCCGACCTCGACCTGGACCGGTGGTCGGCCGCGCGGTCGGCCGGGCCCGAGCGGGACCGGTCGCCGCGCGCCCGGCTCGCGGAGCTGCCCGCGGCCGAGCGCGACCGGCGCCTGCTGCACCTGGTCCGCACCGAGGCGGCGGCCGTGCTCGGCCACCCCGACCCGGCGGCGGTGGTCGCCGACCGGGCCTTCCGCGACCTGGGCTTCGACTCGCTGATGGCGGTGCGGTTCCGCAACCGCGTCAACCGGGCGGTCGGGCTGGCGCTGCCGACGACGGTCGCGTTCGACCACCCGACGCCCGCGGCGCTCGCCGACCACCTGCGCGACCTGGTGCTCGGCGGCGAGCGGTCCGCGGTCGCCGCGACCGCGCAGGCCACCGAGGACGACCCGGTGGTGGTCGTGGGCATCGGCTGCCGCTACCCGGGCGGCGTGCGGTCGGCCGACGACCTGTGGCGGCTGGTGGCCGAGGGCGGCGACGCGATCTCGGAGTTCCCCACCGACCGCGGCTGGCCGGCCGACGTCCACGACCCCGACCCGACCAGGAGCGGCACGAGCCGCACCCGGCACGGCGGGTTCCTGCACGACGCCGCCGAGTTCGACGCGGACTTCTTCGGCATCTCCCCGCGCGAGGCGCTGGCCATGGACCCGCAGCAACGGCTGCTGCTGGAGGTCGCCTGGGAGGCGCTGGAGCGGGCGGGCATCGACCCGGGCTCGCTGCGCGGCAGCGACACCGGCGTGTTCATCGGCGCCGGCGGCCAGGACTACGGCGTGCTCCAGCAGGCCGCGAAGGGAGTGGACGGCTACACCATCGCCGGGCGCGCGGCCAGCGTGATCTCCGGCCGGCTGGCGTACGTGCTGGGCAGCGGCGGACCCGCGGTGACGGTGGACACGGCCTGCTCGTCGTCGCTGGTCGCCCTGCACGTCGCGAGCCGGGCGGTGCGGTCCGGCGAGTGCGGCATGGCGCTGGTGGGCGGCGTGTCCGTGATGTCCACGCCGACGACGTTCGTCGAGTTCTCCCGCCAGGGCGGGCTGTCGGTGGACGGCCGCTGCCGCTCCTACGGCGAGGGCGCGAGCGGCACCGGCTGGTCCGAGGGCGTCGGCGTGCTGGTCGTGGAACGGCTGTCGCGGGCGCGGCGGGCGGGCCACCGCGTCCTGGCCGTGGTGCGGGGCAGCGCGGTCAACCAGGACGGCGCCTCCAACGGCCTCACCGCGCCCAACGGGCAGGCCCAGCAACGGGTCATCCGGCAGGCGCTGGCCAACGCCGGGCTGTCGCCGCGCGACGTGGAGCTGCTGGAGGGCCACGGCACCGGCACGAGGCTGGGCGACCCGATCGAGGCGCGGGCGCTGCTGGCGACCTACGGCCAGGACCGCGACGCCCCGGCGTGGCTGGGGTCGGTGAAGTCGAACCTCGGGCACACCCAGGCCGCCGCCGGCGTCGCCGGGGTGATCAAGGTGGTCGAGGCGATCCGGCGCGGCGCCATGCCCCGGTCCCTGCACGCCGACGCGCCCACCTCCCAGGTGGACTGGACGGCCGGCGCGGTCGAACTGCTCGCACGACCACGCGACTGGCCACGCCACGACCAACCCCGCCGCGCCGCCGTCTCCTCCTTCGGCATCAGCGGCACCAACGCCCACGTCATCCTCGAAGAACCCGAACAACAACCCCGACCCGAACCACACCCGACACCGCGGGCCGTGCCCTGGGTGCTGTCCGGCCGCACGCCGGAGGCGCTGCGCGAGCAGGCCCGCCGGGCGCTGACCGCGCTCGACGAGGACCCGGTGGACGTGGCGCTGACCCTCGCCACCGGCCGCACCGCCTTCGAGCACCGCGCCGCGGTCGTCGCCGGCGACCGGGCCGGGTTCGAGGCCGCGCTCACCGCGCTGGCGGAGGGGCGGGAACGACCGGGCGCGGTCACCGGGCGGGCCGGGCCGACCGGGCTGGCGCTGCTGTTCACCGGGCAGGGGTCGCAGCGCACCGGCATGGGCCGCGAGCTGTACGACCGGTACCCGGTGTTCGCCGCCGCGCTGGACGAGGTGCTGGCCCGGCTGGACGTGCGGGACGTGCTGTTCGGCGACGACCCGGACCTGCTGGACCGCACCGGCAACGCCCAGCTCGCGCTGTTCGCGGTGCAGGTCGCGCAGTACCGGCTGGTCGAGTCGTGGGGCGTCGTGCCCGACCACCTCGCCGGGCACTCGGTCGGCGAGGTCGCCGCCGCGCACGTCGCCGGGGTGCTGTCGCTGGACGACGCCTGCACGCTGGTCGCCGAGCGGGCCCGGCTGATGCAGGCCCTGCCGGAGGGCGGCGCCATGGTCGCGCTGCGCGCCGCCGAGCGGGACGTGCTGCCCCTGCTCACCGACGGCGTCTCCATCGCGGCGGTCAACCGCGCCGACTCGGTGGTCGTCGCGGGCGAGCGCGAGGCGGTGGAGCGCGTCGCCGCCCGGTTCGACCGCCCCCGGCGGCTCCGGGTGTCGCACGCCTTCCACTCGCCGCTGGTGGAACCGGTGCTCGACGAGTTCCGCGAGGTGGTGTCCCGCCTGGCGTTCTCGCCGCCGACCGTGCCCCTGGTCGTCGCGGCCGGGGACGTCACCGACCCCGAGCACTGGGTGCGGCACGTGCGCGACACCGTGCGGTTCGCCGACGTGGTCGCCCGGCTCGACGCGCACGGCGTCGGCGCCTACCTGGAGATCGGGCCGGACGCGGTGCTGACCGCCCTGGCCCCGCCGGACGCCGTCCGGGTCCCGCTGCTGCGGCGCGGCCGGCCCGAGGAGGCCACCGCCGTGGCGGCGCTGGCCCGGCTGCACGTCACCGGCGTCGCGGTCGACTGGCGGGCGGTGCTGCCCTCGGCGCGCCTGGTCGACCTGCCCACCTACCCGTTCGAGCGCCGCCGCCACTGGCCCCGGGTCGACCCCGGCGCGCGGGGCGCGGGCGAGGCGGGCCACCCGCTGCTGGACGCCGCCGTCGAGCTGCCCGCGACCGGCGGTGTGGTGCTCACCGGCGTGCTGTCGCCGGAGCGGCTGCCGTGGCTCGCCGACCACGTCATCCACGGCCGCACCCTGTTCCCCGGCACCGGTTTCCTCGAACTCGCCGGGCACGCCGGGCGGTCCGCCGGCCACCCGGTCGTGGCCGAGCTGACGCTGGAGTCGCCGCTGGTGCTGCCCGAGCACGGGACCGTACGGGTCCAGGTGGTCGTCGACGGCGAGGACGAGTCGGGGCGCAGGCCGGTGGCGGTGTACTCGCGGCCGACCGGGGACGAGCGGCCGTGGACCCGGCACGCCGGCGGCCTGCTCGCCCGCGAGGCCCCGGTCCCCTCCCCCGTTCCGGCCGCCTGGCCGCCCGACGCGCCGCCGGTCGACCTCGCCGGCTTCTACGACGACCTCGCGACGGGCGGGTTCGCCTACGGGCCCGCGTTCCGCGGGCTGACCTCGGCGTGGCGCTCGGGGGACGAGGTGTTCGCCGAGGTCCGCCTGGACGCCGACGCGGACGGCTACGGCGTGCACCCGGCGCTGCTGGACGCGGCGCTGCACGCCTCCGGCGTCGTCGACCCCGTCGGCGGTCTGCCGTTCCACTGGTCGGGGGTGTCGGTGCGCGCCACCGGCGCGTCCCGGCTGCGGGTGCGGCTGTCCCGGCGCGGGCCGGCCGAGCTGTCGCTGGTGGCCACCGACGAACTCGGCGAGCCCGTGGTGTCGGTCGACTCGCTGGCGCTGCGCGAGCCCGCCGCGGGCCACTCCGTCGCGGACGAGGCGATGTTCGCCGTGGAGTGGCGGTCGCACGTGCCCGACCGCGCCGGGGACGCCCCGGTGACCGTGCGGGAGGTCGCGGACGCGGCCGCCGCCCTGGCCGCGGTCCAGGGGTGGCTGCGCGCGGGTTCCGGCGTCCTGGCGCTGGCGACCGGCGGCGCGGTCGGACCCGACGTGGTCGCCCCGGACCTGGCCGGTGCCGGGGTGTGGGGCCTGGTGCGGTCGGCGCGGGCCGAGCACCCCGGCCGGTTCGCCCTGGTCGACGCCGACGGGCCGGTGGACGAGGCGGTGGTGCGGGCCGCGGTCGCCGCCGGGGAGACCGAACTGGTGGTCCGCGGCGGCGAGGTGCTCGTGCCCCGGTTGGCGCGCGTGCCCGCCGACCGGGTCGGCGACGGGCGGCCGGTGGACCCGGGCTCGACCGTGGTGGTCACCGGCGGCACGGGCGTGCTGGGCGCGCTGGTCGCCCGGCACCTGGTCGCCGAGCACGGCGTGCGGAGGCTGCTGCTGCTCAGCCGGCGCGGGATGGCCGCGCCGGGCGCCGCGGACCTGGTTCGCGAGCTGGGCGACCGGGTGGAGGTCGCCGCGGTGGACGTGGCGGACCGCGACGCGGTGGCCCGCACGCTGGCCGGGGTGCGGGTCGGCGGCGTCGTGCACGCCGCCGGGGTGCTCGACGACGGCGTCGTGGACTCGCTGACCCCCGAGCGCGTCGAGGCGGTGGTGCGCGCCAAGGTGACGACGGCGCTGGTGCTCGACGAGCTGACCCGGGACGCCGACCTGGCCTTCTTCGTGCTGTTCTCCTCGCTCGCCGGGACGGTGGGCAGCGCGGGCCAGGCCGCCTACGGCGCGGCGAACGCGATGCTGGACGCGCTGGCGGCGCGGCGGCGCGCGGCGGGGCTGCCGGGGCAGTCGCTGGCGTGGGGCCTGTGGGCGCGGACCGACGGCATGGCGGCCGGGATGGGCGAGGCCGACCGCGCCCGCGCGGCCCGTGCCGGCGTGGTGCCGATGTCCGCGCGGGACGGCCTGGCGCTGTTCGACGCGGCCCTGCGCACCGACCTGCCCGTGGTGGCGCCCGCGCGCCTGGCACCGGTGGGCGAGGCCGCCGCACCGGTGCTGCGGTCGCTGGTGAGGCGACCCGCCCGGACCGCGGCCCGGGGCGACGGCGCGGTGCTCCGGGACCTGGCGGACCTGCCGTCCGACGAGCGGCAGCGCGTGCTGCTGGACGTGGTGCGCGGGCACGCCGCCGCCGTGCTCGGGCACGACGGCACCGAGTCGGTCGCCGCCCACCGGGCGTTCACCGAGCTGGGCTTCGACTCGCTGATGGCGGTGGAGTTCCGCAACCGCCTCACCGCGGCGACCGGGCTGAGCCTGCCCGCGACCCTGGTCTTCGACCACTCCTCGGTGCGGGACGTGGCCGGGTTCCTCACCGGGGCGCTGGCTCCCGGCGGCGGCGAGGCAGGCCCGGCCGACGAGGAGGAGCGGGTCCGCCGCGCCCTCCGGGCCATCCCGCTGGGCGAGCTGCGCGCCGCGGGCCTGCTGGACCGGCTGCTGGCGCTGGCCGGGGACGACCGGGACGCCGGGCCCGACCCGGCGGCCCTCATCGACGAGATCGACGAGATGGACGCCGACAGCCTCATCGACCTGGTGCTGGGCGGCGTCGACGCGACCGAGGACGAGGTGAGCTGACGTGGCCGCTTCCCAGGAGAAGCTCCTGCAAGCGCTCCGCACCTCCGTGAAGGAGAACGAGCGGCTGCGGGCGCGCTGCGAGGGCCTCGTCGCCGCGGCGCGCGAGCCGCTGGCGATCGTGGGCATGGCCTGCCGCTACCCCGGCGGCGTGCGCACCCCCGAGGAGCTGTGGCGGTTCGTCCTCGACGGCGGGGACGCGATCACGCCCTACCCCGAGGACCGCGGCTGGGCCGCCGACCTCCACCACCCCGAACCGGGCCTGCCCGACCGCACCTACGCGCGCGGCGGCGGGTTCCTCCACGACGCCGCCGACTTCGACGCGGGCTTCTTCGGCATCTCCCCGCGCGAAGCCCTCGCCATGGACCCGCAGCAACGACTGCTGCTGGAAGTGTCCTGGGAAGCGCTGGAATCCGCCGGGATCGACCCGACCTCGCTGCGCGGCGGCGACACCGGCGTGTTCGCGGGCGCGATGTACCACGACCACATCGCCAACACCGGCACCGGCGCGATCATCTCCGGCCGCGTCTCCTACGCCCTCGGGCTGGAGGGGCCCGCGGTCACCGTCGACACGGCCTGCTCCTCGTCGCTGGTGGCGCTGCACCTGGCCGGGCACGCGCTGCGCGCCGGGGAGACGTCGCTGGCGCTGGTGGGCGGGGTGGCGGTGATGTCGACGCCGGAGGTGTTCATCGAGTTCGGCAAGCAGCGCGGCCTGGCGCCGGACGGGCGGTGCAAGTCCTTCGCCGCCGCCGCCGACGGCACCGGTTTCGCCGAGGGCGTGGGCGTCCTGGTGGTGGAGAGGCTGTCCGACGCCCGCCGCAACGGCCACCGGGTGCTGGCCGTGGTGCGCGGCAGCGCGGTCAACCAGGACGGCGCGTCCAACGGGCTGACCGCGCCCAGCGGCACGGCGCAGCAGAAGGCGATCCGCCGGGCGCTGGCCGCCGCGGGGCTGTCCGGGCGGGACGTCGACGTGGTGGAGGGCCACGGCACCGGCACCGTCCTCGGCGACTCCGTGGAGGGCCAGGCGCTGGTGGCCACCTACGGCCGGGAGCGCCCCGCCGACCGGCCGCTGTGGCTGGGGTCGCTGAAGTCCAACATCGGGCACACCCAGGCCGCGGCCGGGATCGCGAGCCTGATCAAGGTCGTGTTCGCCATGCGGCACGGCCGGCTGCCCGCGACCCTGCACGTGGATCGGCCCAGCCCTCAGGTCGACTGGGCGTCCGGGGCGGTCCGCCTGCTCACCGAGGCCCGCCCGTGGCCGCGCGGCGACCACCCGCGCCGCGCGGGGGTGTCCTCGTTCGGCATCAGCGGCACCAACGCCCACGTGGTCGTGGAGGAGCCCGAGCCCGTCGCGGAAGCCGAAACCGGGCCGCAGGCCGGTCCGCCGCTGCTCGCCTGGGTGCTGTCCGCCGCGACCCCCGAGGCGCTGACCGCGCAGGCCGGGCGCCTGCTGTCCCACGTGGCCGGTGGCCAGGACCCGGTGGACGTCGGCCGCTCGCTGGCGACCGGCCGCGCGGCCCTGGAGCACCGCGCCGCGCTCGTCGGCGAGGACCGGGCGGAGCTGGTGGCCGGGCTGGCGGCGCTGGCCGCGGGCGACACCCCGCCGAACGCGGTGGTGGGCGCCGCCGGGCAGCCCGGACCGGTCGCGTTCGCGTTCACCGGCCAGGGCGCGCAGCGGCTGGGCATGGGGCGCGGGCTGCACGCCGCCCTGCCGGTGTTCGCCGAGGCGTTCGACGAGGTGGTCGCCGAGCTGGACCGGCACCACGACCGCCCGCTGCGCGAGGTGCTGTGGGGCGACGACGCCGAACTGCTGGACCGGACCGAGTTCGCGCAGAGCGGCCTGTTCGCCCTGGAGGTGGCGCTGGCCCGGCAGTTCGCGGCGTGGGGCGTGCGGCCGGGGCTGGTGCTGGGGCACTCGGTGGGCGAGCTGGCCGCGGCGCACGTGGCCGGGGTGCTGTCGCAGGCCGACGCGGCGCGGCTGGTCACCGCCCGGGGACGCCTGATGCAGGCGCTGCCGCCGGGTGGCGCGATGGTGGCCGTGCGGGCGACCGAGGACGCGGTCCTGCCGCTGCTGGACGACGACGTCGCCGTGGCGGCGGTCAACGGCCCCGACGCGATCGTGCTCTCCGGCGTCGAGGGTCCCGTGCTCGCCGCCGCGCGGCGGCTGCGCGAGCAGGGGTTCCGGACGACGCGGCTGCGGGTGAGCCACGCCTTCCACTCGCCGCTCGTCGACGGCGCGCTCGACGACTTCCGCGCGGTGGCGCGGGAGGTGGAGTTCCGCGCGCCGGCGGTGCCCGTGCTGTCCGCGGTGACCGGCGCGCTCGTGTCCGCGGAGGAGATCCGCTCCCCCGACCACTGGGTGGCCAACATCCGCCGCACCGTCCGGTTCGGCGACTGCGCGGCGGTCGTGACCGCCCGCGGCGTCCCCTGCCTGGAGGTCGGCCCCGACGCCGTGCTGTCCGGCCTGGTCGACGGGTGGGTGCCCGCGCTGCGCCGGAACACCGCCGAACCGCGCTCGGTGCTGACCGCGCTCGCGCGGCTGCACGTGGCGGGCGTGCCGGTGGACTGGGCCTCCTGGTTCGCGGGCGCCGGTCGGCGGGTGGAGCTGCCGACCTACGCCTTCCGGCGCCGGCGGTACTGGGCGGGCGGGATCGGCCTGCGCGGCGACGCCGGCCGGGGCGCGGGCGACCTGGACCACGAGGTGCTGCGCACCGCGGTCGAGTCGCCGGACTCCGACCGCGTGGTGGTGGCCGGGCGGCTGTCCCGACGCCTCCAGCCGTGGCTGGCCGACCACGCCGTGGGCGGCGTGGTGCTGTTCCCCGGCAGCGGGTTCGTCGACCTGGCGCTCACCGCCGGCCGCGTGGTCGGCCTCGGCGGGCTGGCCGAGCTGACGCTCCAGGCGCCCCTGGTCGTGCCCGAGCGCGGCGACGTGCTGGTCCAGGTGACCGTCGACCCGGCCGACGGGTCCGGGCACCGGCCGGTGCGCGTCCACTCGCGTGCCGAGGACGGGACCACGTGGACCTGCCACGGGACGGGGGCCCTGGCGGACGGGCCGCCCGCGCCGGACCTCGGCGCCACCCGGTGGCCGCCGCCCGGCGCGGACGCGGTCGACCTCACCGGGACCTACGAGCTGCTGCACGCGCAGGGCTACGAGTACGGGCCGGCGTTCCAGGGCCTCACCGCGGCCTGGCGGGCGGGCGACGACGTCTTCGCCGAGGTGCGGGTGGACGGGACGGGTTCCTGGTCCGTGCACCCGGCGCTGCTGGACTCGGTGCTGCACGCCGCGGCGCTCCTGCGCACCGCCGACGACCGGGGCGGGCTGCCGTTCGCCTGGTCCGACGTCGCGGTGGGGTCGCCCGGCGCGTCGGTCGTGCGGGTGCGGCTGTCGCGGCTGGGACCGGACCGGCTGTCCGTGGTGGCCGTGGACGAGACCGGCGCGCCCGCGGTCTCGGTGGGGTCGCTGGCGGTCCGGCCGGTCGCGGCGGACCGGCTCACCGCGGTGGCGTCGGCGGGGCGGTCGCTGTTCACCGTCGAGTGGCGGCCGGTCGTCCCGTCCGACGGCGGGGAACCCCGCCGGGTGCTGGACGCCGGGGGCATGACGGCGGCCGACGTGCTGCGGGCGGTGCGGGAGGTGCCCGAGTCGACGCGGCTCGCGGTGGTCACCCGCGGTGCGGTCGGCCCCGGCGTCGACGAGCCCGACCTCGACGGGGCGGGCGCGTGGGGGCTGGTGCGCTCCGCGCAGGCCGAGCACCCGGGCCGGTTCCTCCTGGTGGACACCGACGGCTCGCACGACGGGCTGCCGCCTCGGGTGCCGGCCGACGAGCCGCAGGTGGTGGTGCGCGGCGGCACGGCGTTCGCGCCCCGGCTGGCGCGCGTGCCCGCGGAGCTGATCGGGGACGCGCCGAGGCCCGACCCCGGCTCGACCGTGGTGATCACCGGCGGCACGGGCGCGCTCGGCGGCCTGGTCGCCCGGCACCTCGTCGAGCACCACGGCGTGCGGGACCTGCTGCTGCTCAGCCGCCGCGGGCCGGACGCGCCGGGTGCGGCGGACCTGCTGGCCGAGCTGGGCGCGGGCGCCAGGGCGGTGGCGGTGGACGCGGCGGACCGCGACGCCGTGGCCGCGGTGCTGGCCGGCGTGCGCGTCGGCGGCGTCGTCCACGCCGCCGGGGTGCTCGACGACGGGGTCTTCGAGTCGCTGACCCCCGAGCGGATCGAGGCGGTGGTGCGCGCCAAGGCCCGGTCGGCGCTGGTGCTCGACGAGCTGACCCGCGACGCCGACCTCGCCTTCTTCGTGCTGTTCTCCTCCGCCGCGGGCGTGCTGGGCAGCCCCGGCCAGGGCGCTTACGCGGCGGCCAACGCGATCCTGGACGCGCTGGCGGCGCGGCGGCGCGCGGCGGGGTTGCCGGGCCAGTCGCTGGCGTGGGGGCTGTGGGAGCAGGAGTCCGGGATGGCGCGCGGGATGGGCGAGGCCGACCGCGTGCGGGCGTCCCGCGCGGGCGTGGTCGCGCTGTCCGCGGACGAGGGCCTGGCGCTGTTCGACGCCGCCCTGGGCACCGACGTGCCGCTGCTCGTGCCCGCCCGGTTCCAGCCCGTGCCGGGTGAGGACGTGCCGCCGTTGCTGCGCGGGGTGTTCGCGCGTCCCGCCCGTGGGCGCAGCGACGGCGGTGACGTGGCGCGGCGGCTGGTCGGCCTGCCCGCCGACGAGCGGCGGCGGGTGCTGCTGGACGTGGTGCGCGGGCACGCCGCCGCCGTCCTCGGGCACACCGCGGCGGACTCGGTCGAGTCGCGCCGGGCGTTCGCCGAGCTGGGGTTCGACTCGCTGATGGCGGTGGAGTTCCGCAACCGCCTCACCGCGGCGACCGGCCTGCGCCTGCCCGCGACGCTGGTGTTCGAGCACGCCAACCCCGCGGACCTGGCCTCGCACCTGGACGGGCGGCTGGGCGAGGCCCCGGCGCCCGCGTCGCCGCTGCCCGCGGCCCTGGACCGGGTGGAGGAGCTGGTGGCCGGCATCCCGCCCGGCGACGAGGCCGGCGCGGAGGTGGCGGCCCGGCTCCAGCGGCTGCTGCGGTCCCTGCGGCAGCGGGACGCGCCCGGCGACGACGCCCACCTGGCGGACGCCACGGCCGAGGAGGTCCTGCGGCTCATCGACAGCAAGTTCGGGTTGACCTCGTGAGCGGGGTCCAGGTGCGCGACGAGCGAGGAAGGCAGGCCACCCCGATGGCAACGTTCGCCCCGGTGCCCACCGACGTGGGCCGGATGTACGACGTCGTGACCGAGCTGTTCACCACGTTGCTCGACGGCAACATCCACGTCGGCTACTGGCACGACGACCAGGACGACACCCCCGTGGCCGAGGCCGCGACGCGGCTGACCGACATGGTCGTCGAGCGGGTCGCCGCCCGGCCCGGCGCGCAGGTGCTGGACGTGGGGTGCGGCACCGGCACCACCTCGCTGCGGCTGGCGGGCGCCACCGGCGCGGCGGTCACCGGCATCTCGATCAGCCGGTCGCAGGTCGCCACCGCCACCGCGCGCGCCGAGGCGGCCGGGCTGGCGGACCGGGCGCGGTTCCGGTACGCCGACGCGATGGCGCTGCCGTTCGGCGCACGGGTGTTCGACGCCGCCATCGCGATCGAGTCCGTGCTGCACATGCCGGACCAGGACCGGGCGTTGCGGGAGGTCGGCTCGGTGCTGCTGCCCGGCGGCAGGCTGGTGATGGCCGACATCATCCAGCTCACCGAGGCGGTCGGCGAGGAGCAGGAGGTGCTGGACAACTTCTGCGCGGTGACGCGGTGCCGGCCCGTGGTCGGGCTGCCCGACAAGCTGGTGCGGGCGGGGTTCCGGGTGGTCGAGTTCACCGACATCGGGCCGCACGTGCTGCGGGCGTTCGCGGAGCTGGCCGAGCGGATGCGCGAGGTGCGCGCCGACTTCGCCGGGCGGATCCCGGCCGGGCACTTCGACCAGCTGGTGGAGCTGATGCGGCGCTTCAGCGACCTGCGGTCGGTCGGCTACGCGCTGGTGGTGGCCGAACAGGGATGAGCGCGCACAGGTGGAGTGCGCCCGGCGCGGGCAGGCACCGCGTGGTGGGCCGGACCTCCTCGGAACCCGCCGCACCTCCGAACCACGCGGCAGACCCCTCACCGGATCCGGTCGGTCAGGGCGTGGTCGGCAGGGACCTGGCCGGCAGGGACCTGATCAGCCGAAGCCTGGTCGGCCAAGGCGTGGCCGGCCGAGACGTGGCCAACCGGAATCCGGTCAGCCGGAATCCGGTCGGCCGGAATCCGGTCGGCCGGGACCTGGTTGGCCGAGAACTGGTCGGCAGGGCCGCGGAGCTGGCGCTCGTCGACTCGGTCCTGACCGCCGGCGCCACCGGTCCGGGCCTGTTGCTGCGCGGCGGTCCGGGAGCGGGCAAGACGGCGCTCCTGCGCGCGGCGGCCGAACGGGCTCGGGTCGCGGGCCACCGGGTGCTGTGGGCGACCGGCGCGCGGGCCGAGCGCGGGTTCGCCTTCTCCGGGCTGCACCAACTGCTCTACCCGGTCCGGCAGGACGTGGAGCGGCTGCCGTCGCCGCGGCGCGAGGTGCTGCGGCGCGTGCTCGCGGACTGCCACCACGCCGACCGGCTGGCCGTCTCGGCGGCCCTGCTGGCGCTGCTGGCCGAACTCGCCTCCGCCGGTCCCGTCCTGGTGGTGCTGGACGACGCGCAGTGGGTCGACCCGTCGAGCGCGGAGGTGCTGGCCTTCGTCGCCCGCAGGCTGCGCGACCGCCCCGACCGGCTCCTGGCGGCCACGGCCGCCGACCAGCCGACCCCGCTCGCCGAGGCCGGGCTGCACGACGGTGAGCTGCCCCCGCTGGACGGGCCCGCGGCACGGGCGCTGCTGGCCGCCCACCACCCGGACCTGGCGCCGCACGTGCGGCGGCGCGTGCTGGACGAGGCGCGCGGCAACCCGCTGGCCCTGCTGGAACTCCCGGCCGCGCTGGCCGAGGAGCAGCGCACGGGCGCCGCGCCGCTGCCCGCTTTCCTGCCGCTGGGCAGGCGGCTGGCCGAGCGGTTCGGGTCGCCGGTGCGGGAGCTGCCGGGGTCGGCCCGCCGGGCGCTGCTGCTGGCCGCGCTGGACGAGGACGCCTCGCTCGCTGCCGTGACCGGGACCTCGGGCACGGCCGCGCGCACCGCGCTGGCCCCCGCGGAGCGGGCGGGTCTGGTCCGGCTCGGCCCGAACCGCGTCACCTTCGCCCACCCGGTGTGCCGCCTGGCGGTGGTGCACCTGGCCTCCGGGGAGCAGCGCCGCCGGGCGCACGCCGCGCTGGCCGGCGCGACCTCCGGCCACGCCCGTGCCCGGCACCTGGGCGAGGCGACCCCGGAACCGGACGACGCCGTGGCCGGCGAGCTGGAGGGCGCGGCCGGGCGGGCGGCGGCGAACGGCCGGCTGACCGCCGCGGCGGTGTCGTGCCTGCGGGCCGCGGAGCTGAGCGAGGACCCGGCCGACCGGGTGCGCCGCCGGGCGCAGGCCGCGTACTGGGCGTGGCAGGGCGGCCGGGTGGGCTGGGCGACCGACCTGGTGCGGCACCGCGTCGCGGGCGACCCGCCGGACCTCGCCGCCGCGGCCGTCGCCGCCTACGTCCTGGCCTTCCGCGACGGCGAGCTCGACGTGGCGCACGACCGGCTGGTGCGCGCGCTGGACGACCCGGGCACCACGCCGCCGGTGCGCGACACGCTGCTGGAGGCGCTGCTGCACGTGTGCTCCACCGCGGCGACGCCCGAGCTGTGGGCGTCGTTCGACGCCGTGCTGAGCCGCCACGGCGGCTCCCGGTCCGCCCAACCGGGGCTGTGCCGCGACGAGCCGCGCGGCAGGCCCGCGCGCGAGCGGCTGGTGGAGCTGCTGGGCGCGCCCGCCGCCGAGCGGGGTGGTGCGCCGCTGCTGCCGCTGGCCCCGGTCGCGATCGCCGCCGACGCGGCGGCGGAGCTGCGCCGGGCGCTGTGCCGCCCCGTCGCGCCCGAACCCGGTGACGGTGGCTTCCCCGCCGCGGTGAGCGATCGGGAGCTGGAGCTGGCGGTGGTGGACTGCACCGCCTCGGGGCTGTGGGACGAGGCGGAGGTGCTGGCGCGCCGGGGGCTGGCGTTCGCGGAGTCGACCGGCCTGAACGTGGTCGGCGCGGTGTTCCGCGCCAGGCTCGCGCTGCTGGCCGCGCTGCGCGGCCGGGACGAGGAGGCGCGGGAGCTGGCCGACCGGGTGCTGCGGTGGGCGACCCCGCGCGGTGTCGGGCAGGCGCTGGCGCTGGCGCGGAGGGCGCTGGCGCTGGCCGCGGTCGGCGCGGGCGACTACGACCGCGCCTACGAGCACGCGTGCCGGATCGGCCCGACCGGCTCCACCGACCCGGCCAACCCAACCAGTCCCAGCAGTCACACAAGCTCCAAGAGCCCTGCTGGTCCTACTAACCCCATTAGTCCCAGCACCACCTGTCAGCTCACCCCGGATGCCGCCGAACTCGTGTTGGACCTGGTGGAGGCGGCCGTGCGCACGGGGCGGACCGAGGAGGCGCGGGCGCACCTGGCCGCGGTGCGCGCGGCGGGGCTGGACCGCGTCTCACCCGGCACCGCGCTGCTCGTCGCGGGTGCGACGGCGGTGGCCGCGCCGGACGAGCGGGCCGATGCGCTGTTCCGCGCGGCGCTGGCGCTGCCCGGCCGGGACCGCCGGCCCTTCGCGCACGCCCGCATCAGGTCGGCCTACGGCCAGTGGCTGCGCCGCACCCGCGCCATCGGCCCGGCCCGGCGGGAGCTGGCCGCGGCGCTGGAGGTGCTGGAGCGGCTGGGCGCGCGGCCGTGGGCGGCTCGGGTCCGCGACGACCTGCGGGCGACCGGGCTGACCCCGGACCGCGCCCCGGATCACGCCCCGGACCGGCCGGCGCGGTTGACCGCGCAGGAGGAGTCCGTCGCGCGGCTGGCCGCGTCCGGCCTGACCAACAAGCAGATCGCGGCCAAGCTCTACCTGTCCGACCGGACGGTGGGCGCGCACTTGTACAAGGTGTTCCCGAAGCTGGGCGTCTCGTCGCGGACCGCGCTCCGCGACGCTCTGGAGGAGGTGGACCGGGTTGGCACAGCAGACTGAGTTCTCGCCGGAGTTGCTGGACTACGTCCGGGCGGTGTCGCTGCGGGAGGACGAGCTCCTGCGCGAGCTCCGCGAGGAGACCGCCCGGTTGCCGATGGGCGAGGCGATGCAGGTGATGGCCGAGGAGGGGCAGTTCCTGGCCGTGCTCGTCGCGTTGACCGGCGCGCGCACGGTGGTGGAGGTGGGCACGTTCACCGGGTACAGCACGCTGTGCCTGGCCCGCGCGCTGCCGGCCGGTGGCCGGGTGGTCACGCTGGACCTCTCCCCGAGGTGGCCCATGATCGCCGAGCCGTTCTGGCGGCGGGCCGGGGTCGCCGACCGGATCGAGGTGCGCATCGGCGACGCGGTGGACTCGCTGACCGCGCTGGCCGCCGAGGCGGACCCGGTGGACCTGGTGTTCGTGGACGCCGACAAGGCCAATTACGTGGCGTACTACGAGAAGTCGTTGGAGCTGTTGCGGCCCGGCGGGCTGCTGGTGCTGGACAACACGGTCTTCTTCGGCCGGGTCCTCGACGAGGGCGCGCGCGACGCGGACACCAGGGCGGTGCGGGAGCTCAACGCCGCCCTGCGCGACGACCAGCGGGTGGACCTGGTGATGCTGCCGTTCGCCGACGGGATCACGCTGGCCCGGAAGCGCTGACCGGGTCGCGCCGGGTGGGGCGCAGGGTCAGGCCCCGCGGGCTGAGCGTCAGGGTCTCCCGGACGCTCAGCCGGTAGCCCGGGTCCGGCGCGAGGTCGTAGCGGCGCAGCAGCAGGCCGAGGACGAGGGTCATCTCGTGCAGGGCGAACTGCCGCCCGATGCACGCCCGCGCGCCCGTGCCGAACGGCTTGAACACGTGCGCCGGGCGGGCGCGCACCGCGGCGGGCGCGAACCGGTCGGGGTCGAACGACTCCGCGTCCGGTCCCCAGACCGGGTCGCGGTGCAGCGCCGGCACCAGCACCATGAACCACTGCCCGGCGCGGACGGGCAGGCCGCCCAGCTCCGTGTCCGCCCGCGCCCGCCGGGCGAAGCCGGGCACCGGCGGGTTCAGCCGCAGCGCCTCGTCCAGCACCTGGCGCACGTACCGCAGCCTGGCCACCTGCTCGAACGCGGGCGGCTCGGGCTCGGCGGGCCACACCGAGTCCACTTCGGACCGGGCGCGGGCCAGCGCGGCGGGGTCGCGGGACAGGTGGTGCAGCGCGAACGCCAGCCCGCTGGAGGTGGTCTCGTGCCCGGCCATCAGGAAGGTGATCACCTGGTGGCGGGTGTTGACGTCGTCCAGCCGGCCCGACTCCAGCATCAGCCCGAGCATGTCGTCGCCGGAACCGGTCCGCGACCGGATCACCTCGTCGACCAGCCGGTGCATGGCCGCGGCGTCGGCGAGGTACCGGCGGCGGGCGCGCCGGCCGAACAGCGCGGTCGCCGCGGCGGGCAGGGTGGTGCTGCGCTGGGAGTACCGCAGGCCGCGCAGCATCGCGGTGACGAACGGGTGCGCCTCGGGGCGGGAGAACGACCCGAACGAGTAGCCGAACCCGGTGCGGCCGATGGTCTCCAGCGCCAGCCGGGTCATGTCGGCGGGCACGTCCACCGGTCCGCCGGCGCGGTCCCACCGGTCCAGCAGCTGCCCGGCCACCTCCAGCATGGTGCCGTGGTAGCGGCGCAGCGCGCCCTGGCTGAACGCGGGCACGAGCACGTCGTGGGCGACCCGCCAACCGGGCTCGTGCTCGTGCGCGGTGAACAGGCCGTCGCCCAGCATCCCCCGCATCGCCTCGACGCCCGGCGGCACGTGCTTGGTGAACCGGGTCTCGTCGGCCAGCTCGGCGACCAGCTCCGCGCCGCAGACGAACGCGAAGCGCCGGTCGAAGGCCTTGAGCTCGAACACCGGCCCGAGCCGCCGGGACAGCCGCACCGCGTCCTGGACGGGGGTGCGGGCCGACACGCGCAGCACGTCGCCCAGCAACGGCAGGCGCAGCGGCGGGTGCGGGATCACCACTGCTCCACCCGCGGCGCGGAGAGGTCCTCGGCGACCAGGTGCACGTAGTCGGGCGCCTCTCGGGGCCCCGGCTCCACGTGGAGCCGCACGACGTCGGGTTCGGCGGGTTCTGCCGGCGCCGCCAGGCACGCGCAGGGCTCGTCGTCCAAGCCCGCGAACCGGTAGGCGACGTCCATCATGCGGTTGCGCCCGGTGGGCCGGAAGTCCGCGGCCAGGTGCGCGCCCGCGCGGTGGGCCTGGTCGACGAGCCAGTTGAGGATGACCGCGCCCGCGCCGAAGGAGACCACCCGGCAGGAGGTGGCCAGCAGCTTGAGGTGCCACACGTCGGGGTGGCGGGCCAGCAGCACCACGCCCACCGCGCCGTGCGGGCCGAACCGGTCGGCGAGCGTCACCACCAGCACCTCGTGGGCCGGGTCGTCGCACATGTCGCGCAGCACGGCGTCCGGGTAGTGCACGCCGGTCGCGTTCATCTGGCTGGTGCGCAGGGTCAGCTCCTCGACGCGGGCCAGCTCGGCCTCGTCGGCCCGGCCGATCCGCATCACCAGCTCCAGCGAGCGCAGGAACTCCCCGTCCGGACCCGAGAACCGCTCCCGGGCCGCGGCGCGACGGGAGTTCGCCTGGTACATCTGCCTGCGGCGGCGCGAGTCCGCGGTGACCGACGCCGGGGTGAACTCGGGCAGGTCCGGCAGGGTGGGCACCTGGTCGTGGGTGTAGCAGCGGACCTCGGGCAGGTGGAAGGCCACCTCGGCGCGCTCGGCGGGCTGGTCGTCGACGAACGCGATCGCGGTGTGGGCGAACCCGAGCCCGTCGGCGATCGCCCGCACCGACTCCGACTTGGCGCCCCAGCCGATCGCGGGCAGCACGAAGTACTCCGCGAGGCCGAGCCGCTCCAGCTGCCGCCAGGCCAGGTCGTGGTCGTTGCGGCTGGCCACCGACTGGAGGATGCCGCGCTCGTCCAGCGCGGTGATCACCGCGCGGACCTCGTCGGGCAGCACCACCTCGCCGTCCTCCAGCAGGGTGCCCCGCCACAGCGTGTTGTCCAGGTCCCACACGAGGCACTTCACCGGTGCCGGGCCGTCGGCCATGAGTCCTCCCGCGCCTTGGTCTTCACGCCGTCATCGCGCTTTCGTCATCGCGCCCGCGTCACCGCGTGCTCGTCACCGCGCGCTGGTCATCGCGTGCTGGGCGAGCAGCACCTGGCAGACCTCGGTGGTGCCCTCGATGATCTCCATGAGCTTGGCGTCGCGGTACGCCCGCGCCACCACCGTGCCGTCCTGCGACCCCCGCGACGCCAGCAGCTGCACCGCCGACGCCGCGCCCGCGGCGGCCTGGCCCGCGCCGACGTGCTTGGCCAGCACGGCGGCGGTGACCACGTCCGGCGCGCCCGCGTCCCACCGCCGGGAGGCGTGCTCGCACGCCCTGGTCGCCACCTGCTCGGCGACGTACAGCTCGGCCACCCGCCGGGCGACGAGCTGGTGGTCGATCAGCGGCCGGCCGAACTGGCGCCGCTCGGCGACGTGCGCGGTCGCCGCGCGCAGGCAGGCCCGCAGGATGCCCGCGCAGCCCCACGCCACCGACATCCGCCCGTAGGACAGGGCCGTGGTGACGACCAGCGGCAGCGGCTGCCCCCCGCCGCCCAGCACCGCGTCGGCGGGCACCCGCACCGCGTCCAACCGCACCCCGGCGTGGCCCGCGGCCCGGCAGCCCACCGGGTTCGGCACGCGCTCCACGTGGACGCCGGGCGCCGAGCGGGGCACCACGACCACGGCCGCGTCGTCGCCGTCCCGGGCGACCACCAGGATCAGGTCGGCGTAGTGCGCGGCGGTGACCCACACCTTCTCGCCGGTCAGCACGACCTCGTCGCCGGCGCGCTCGACGCGCGCGCCGATCGCGGACAGGTCGCTGCCCGCGTCGGGCTCGCTGAACGCGACCGCGGCCAGCCGGCCGGAGGTGAGCAGCGGCAGGAGGGCGCGCTGCTGGTCCCGGTCGCCCAGCCGCCGCACCGCCCAGGCGGCCATGCCGTGGGAGGTCATGACGCTGCGGACCGAGCTGCACAGGCTGCCGGCGCGCGCGGTCAGCTCGCCGCCGTCCAGGCTGCTCAGCCCGAGCCCGCCGTGCTCCGGCCCGACCTGCCCGCACAGCACGCCCGCGGCGCCCAGCTCGCGCAGCACCGGTTCGGGCAGCTCGCCCGCCAGGTCCCACCCGTCGGCCCGCTCGCCGACCAGGTCCTCGACCAGCGCCGCCGCGGCGGCGAGCCGGTCAGCCACCGCCCGCCACGTCCTGCAACCGGTGCACCAGAGCGGACATCGAGCGCACGCTGCGGAAGTTGTCCAGCCTCAGGTCGCGCCCCACGACGGCGATGCCGAAGGACTGCTCCAGGTGCACCACCAGCTCCATCGCGAACAGGGAGCTGACCAGGCCGGAGCCGAACAGGTCCTGGGCGGGGTCGACCTCGGTCTTGAGCCGGGTCCGCAGGAACTCCAGCAGCGCCTGCTCGACCGGTTCGGCGGTCGCGGGCTGGTCCGCCACCACCACGGCTTGGCTCTCGTCGTTCACCGGTGTGCCTCCCTCATGACCTGCTCTCCCCGTAGTCGTAGAACCCCCGGCCGGACTTGCGGCCCAGGTGCCCCTGGCGCACCTTCTCCAGCAGCGCCTCACCGGGGCGGTAGGACTCCACGCCGGTCCGCTCGTGCAGCGCGGCCAGCGAGTCGACCAGGTTGTCCAGGCCGATCAGGTCGGCGGTGCGCAGCGGGCCGGTGCGGTGCCCCAGGCAGCCCCGCATCAGGTCGTCGACCTGCTCGGCGGTGGCCACGCCCTCGCCGACGAGCCGGGCGGCGTCGTTGAGCAGCGGGTGCAGCAGCCTGCTGGTGACGAAGCCCGGCGAGTCGCGCACCACGACCGCGCGCCGGCCCAGCGAGCCGAGCAGGGCTTCCAGCCGCGCCACCGCGTCGTCGGCGGTCCGGGGACCGCGGACGACCTCGACCAGGTCGATCAGGTAGGCGGGGTTCATGAAGTGCGCGCCCACCAGCTCGCCCGGCCGGGGCACGGCGTCGGCCAGCACGTCGACCGGGATGCCGGAGGTGTTGGTGATCAGGGGCGTGCCGGGGTCGACCACGTCGGCCACCGCGCCCAGCGCCCCGACCTTGGCGTCCAGCCGCTCGGTGACCGCCTCCACGACGGCCACCGCGCCCGCCGCGTCGCGCACCGACGTGGTGGTCACCACCTCGCCGGGCGCGCGGTCGGCCGGCGCCGCGCCCATGAGCGCGGCGTGCCGCAACTGGTGCGCCACCTCGGTCCGGGCGCGGTCCAGCGCGGCCCGGTCGACGTCCACCAGCACGACCGGCAGGCCGTGCGCGAGCGCGGTGGTGGTGATGCCGACGCCCATCACCCCGGCCCCCAGCACTGCGAGGTGCTTGCCCGAACGAGTCGTCACCGGTGCGCGCCTCCGTCGTCGTGCCAACGCTGCCGAACACCGCAGAACGGTAGGACGCCGACGCGGGGGCGGGCATCAGTAAGTTGACTTAGCGTTGCCCCGGGCGCGGTTCCGGCTCCCCACCGCCGCGTTTTCCCGGTGGTTAGGTCGAATTGCTGAAGATCCCGCCGTCGTGTCCTTGGTAGACCTGGCCACCGGGTCGAGCGGAAGGGCGCCGATGGCTGACGACGACAGGGTCCTGGAGTACCTCAAGCGGGTCACCGCCGAGCTGGGGCGGACCACCGAGCGCCTGCGCGAGGTCGAGGACCGGGCTCGCGAACCGATCGCCGTCGTCGGGATGAGCTGCCGCTTCCCCGGCGGCGTCGACTCGCCCGAGCGGCTGTGGCGGCTGGTGGCCGAGGGCCGCGACGCCGTGGCCGGTTTCCCCGACGACCGCGGCTGGCCCGCCGACCTGTACCACCCCGAGCCCGGCACGCCCGGCCGGACCTACGTGCGCGAGGGCGCTTTCCTGGCCGGGGCGGCGGAGTTCGACGCCGAACTGTTCGGCATCGCGCCGCGCGAGGCGCAGGCGATGGACCCGCAGCACCGGCTGCTGCTGGAGCTGGCGTGGGAGCTGTTCGAGCACGCCGGGGTGGACCCGACCTCGTTGCGGGACAGCCGCACCGGCGTGTTCGCGGGCGTCAGCGGCTCGGACTACGCCCGCACGGTGGTCGACCTGCCGCCGGGGCTGGAGGGCCACCTGATCACCGGCACGTCCGGCAGCGTGGCGTCCGGGCGCGTGGCCTACACCTTCGGCCTGCGCGGCCCGGCGGTCACCGTGGACACCGCCTGCTCCTCCTCGCTGGTGGCGCTGCACCTGGCGGCGCGGTCGCTGCGGGCCGGGGAGTGCGACCTGGCCGTGGCGGGCGGGGTCTCGGTGATGGCGACGCCCGCCACGTTCATCGGGTTCGCCGGGCAGCGCGGGCTGGCGCCGGACGGCCGGTGCAAGTCCTTCGCCGCGGCGGCGGACGGCACCGGGTGGGGCGAGGGCGTCGGGTTGCTGCTGGTGCAGCGGCTGTCCGACGCGGTGCGCGACGGGCGACGGGTGCTGGCGGTGCTGCGCGGGTCCGCGGTCAACTCCGACGGCGCGTCCAACGGGCTCACCGCGCCCAACGCGGCCGCGCAGCGGCAGGTGATCGCCGAGGCCCTGGACGCGGCCGGGCTGACCGCCGCCGAGGTGGACGCGGTGGAGGGGCACGGCACCGGCACCCGACTCGGCGACCCCGTCGAAGCCGAAGCACTACTCGCCACCTACGGCCGCGACCGACCCTCAGACCGACCACTCTGGCTCGGCTCCCTCAAATCCAACATCGGACACACCCAAGCAGCCGCCGGCGTCGCCGGAGTGATCAAGATGATCACCGCCCTGCACCACGGCGTGCTCCCCCGCACCCTGCACGTGGACCGGCCGAGCGACCAGGTGGACTGGTCGACGGGCGCGGTGCGGCTGCTGGACGAGCAACGGCCGTGGCCGCGCGCGGAGGGGCGGCTCCGGCGGGCGGGCGTGTCGTCGTTCGGCGTGAGCGGCACCAACGCGCACGTCGTCCTGGAGGAGTTCCCCGCCGAACCCGCCGCCGGTGCCACCGAGCCCTCGGCGACCGCCACACCCGAGGGGATCGCCACACCTGCCGAGCCCGCCACGTCCACCACAGCTGCCACACCCGCCGAGCCCGCCGGGCCGCGAGGCGCCGCCGGACCGTGGGTGCTGTCCGCGCACAGCGGGCCGGCCCTGCGCGCCGCGGCCGAGCGGCTGCGCGCGCACGTCCTCGACACCGATCCGCACCCGGTCGACGTCGGCTGGTCGCTCGCCGCCGGCCGGGCGGTGCTGGAGCACCGCGCCGTCGTGTTCGGCCGGGACCGGCAGGAGCTGCTGACCGGGCTGGCCGCGCTCGCCGACGGGCACGACGCCGGACCGGGCCTGGTGTCGGGCCGCGCCGCGCGGCGGTCCCGGCCGGTGCTGCTGTTCTCCGGCCAGGGCACGGAGTGGGCGGGGATGTGCCGCGACCTGCTGGCCGACTCCCCCGTGTTCGCCCGGCGGATGGCCGAGTGCGCGGAGGCCGTGGAGCGGCACGTGGACTGGTCGCTGCTGGACGTGGTGCGCGGCGCGGCCGGCGCGCCGGGCCTGGACCGGGTGGACGTCCTCCAGCCCGTGCTGTTCTCGATCATGGTGTCGCTGGCGGAGCTGTGGCGGTCGCACGGGGTCGTCCCGGCGGCCGTGGTGGGGCACTCGCAGGGCGAGGTCGCCGCGGCGTGCGTGGCGGGCGCGCTGGCGCTGGAGGACGCGGCGCGGGTGGTCGTGGTGCGCGCCAGGGCGTTGCGCGGGCTGCGCGGGCGCGGCGCGATGCTGTCCGTGGTCTCGCCGCCCGCCCAGGTCGCCGAGCTGGTGTCGCGGTGGCCGGGGCGGCTGTGGGTGGCCGCGGTGAACGGACCGGCCTCGATCACCGTCTCCGGCGACGAGGACGCCCTCGTCGAGCTCGAACGCGAGCTGGCCCGCGGCGGCGTGCTGCGCTGGCGCGTGCCGGGCGTGGACTTCGCCGCGCACTCCGGCCACGTGGACGCGATCCGGGACGAGGTGCTCGCCGGGCTGGCGGGCATCCGACCGCGGGCCGCGCGCGTGCCGTTCTGCTCCACGGTCACCGGCGGCCCGGTCGACACCGCGGGGCTCGACCCCGACTACTGGTACCGCAACCTGCGCGAGCCGGTGGCGCTCGACACCGCCGTGGCCGCGCTGCTGGGGGCGGGGCACGGCCTGTTCGTCGAGGTCAGCCCGCAACCGGTGCTGACGCTGGGCGTCCAGGACGCCATCGACGCCTCCGGTCGCGACGCCGCCGTGATCGGCACCCTGCGCCGCGGCGACGACCTCGACCGGTTCCGGTCCGCGCTCGCCGAGGCGTGGGTGCGCGGCGCGGAGGTGGACTGGCGGCCCGCCCTGCCCGGCGGGCGCGCCGCGGACCTGCCGACCTACCCGTTCCAGCGGCAGCGGTTCTGGCTGGACGCGCCGCCGCACGAGCGCGCGGCGGCCGAGGACGGCGCGTTCTGGGAGCCGGTGGGGCGCGGCGACCTGCCCGCGGTGACCGGGATGCTCGGCGTGGACGGCGACACCCCGCTGCGCGAGCTGCTGCCCGCGCTCGCGTCCTGGCGCGACCGGAACCGTGATGAATCCACAGTGGACTCCTGGGTGCACCGGGTGGTGTGGCGCCCGCTGCGGGACGCGACCCCGACCGCCCTGCTGGGCACCTGGCTGGTCCTCGTCCCGGCCGACCACGAGCACGACGGGCACGTCCGCGCGGTCGTCGACCGGCTGCGCGGGTCCGGCGCCCACGTCCGACCGGTGCCGCTGACCGCGGGCGACGCCGAGGACGGGCGGGTCGCCGGGCACCTGCGCGCCGCGCTGCGCGACGCGCCCACGGCGGTCGGCGTGCTGTCCCTGCTCGCCGCGGACGAACGGCCGCACCCCGGGCACCCCGCCGTGCCCACCGGGCTCGCGCTGACCGCGGCCGCGGTGCGGGCCCTGGCCGAAACCGACCTGGCGGCGCGGCTGTGGTGCGTCACCCGGGGCGCGGTCACCGAGCCGGCCGGCCCGGTGGGTCCGACGAGCCCCGCAAGCCCCTCCAGCACAGCGAGCCCGGCAAGTCCCGCCGGCCCCGCCAACCCGGCCGGCCCGACAAGCCCGGTGCAGGCCCAGATCTGGGGCCTGGGCCGCGCGGTCGCACTGGAGCACCCCCACCTCTGGGGCGGTCTGGTCGACCTGCCGCGCGACGACGACCCCGCCGCGCTGGAGTGGCTGCCGGCGGCGCTGTCCGGGTCGGACGAGGACCAGGTCGCCCTCCGCGCCCCCGGCCCGCTGGTCCGCCGGGTGACCGCCTCGCCGCCGCCGCGCGCGGGCTCGCCGTGGCGACCGAGCGGCACCGTGCTGGTCACCGGCGGCACCGGGGCGCTGGGCGGCCAGGTCGCCCGGTGGGCGGCGGAACGCGGCGCCGAGCACCTGGTGCTGGTCAGCCGCACCGGCTCCGACGTGGCCGGCGCGCAGGACCTGGTCGCGGACCTCACCGCGCTGGGCGCGCGGGTCACCGTCGAGGCGTGCGACGTGGCCGACCGGGACGCGCTGGCCGCCGTGCTGGCCCGGATCCCCGAGGAGCAGCCGCTGCGGGCCGTGGTGCACGCGGCCGGCGTCGGCAGGCTCGCCCCCGTCGCGGACAGCTCCACGGCCGGGTTCGCCGAGGTCCTGTCGGGCAAGGTGGCGGGCGCGGACCACCTGGACGCGCTGCTGGGCGACACCCAGCTGGACGCCTTCGTGCTGTTCGCCTCGATCTCCGGGGTGTGGGGCAGCGCGGGCCACGGCGCCTACGGCGCGGCGAACGCCCACCTCGACGCCCTGGCCCGGGACCGGGTGGCGCGCGGCCTGCCCGCCACGTCGATCGCCTGGGGCGGGTGGGGCGAGGCCGGGATGGCCGACGGCGTGCGGGAGGAGCTGGCCAGGCACGGGGTGCGCGCCATGCCGCCCGGGTCGGCGCTGGCCGCCCTGCACCGGGTGGTCGGGCAGGGCGGGCCCGACCCGATCGTGGCCGATGTGGACTGGCCGCTGTTCGTGCCCGCGTTCACCGCGGCCCGGCCGACCCGGCTGTTCGCCGAACTTGCGCCCGCCGACGGCGCGGAGCAGCCGGTCGAGGACGGCGCGGCGGAGCTGCGCGCGCACCTGGCCGGGCAGCCCGCGGCGCGGCAGGAGCAGGCGCTGCTCGACCTGGTCCGCGAGCGGGCGGCCGGGGTGCTGCGCCACGCCGACGCCGGTGGCGTGGTCACCGACCGGACCTTCCGCGAGCTCGGGTTCGACTCGCTGATGACCGTCGAGCTGCGCAACCGGCTCAACGCCGCCACCGGGCTGCGCCTGCCCACCACGCTGGTCTACGACCACCCGACGCCGCAGCTGCTCGCCCGCCACCTGCGCGCCGAGCTGCTGCCGCGCGCGGAGGACGAGCCGTCCGTGACCGACCGGCTGGACGGGTTGGCGGGCGCCCTGGCGGGCGCGGCGGTCGACGAGGCCGAGCACGCCCGGGTCACCGCCCGGCTGACCGACCTGCTGGCGCGCTGGCAGGCGACCGGGCGGGCGGGCGCGAACGCGATCCCGTCGCTGGCCGAGGCCGCCGACGACGAGGTGTTCAGCTACCTGAGCCAGGAGTTCGGGATCTCCTGAGCGCCGCCCGCGGAGGGGGAAGCACGTGTCGAACGAGGACAAGCTGCGGCACTTCCTGAAGGAGACCGCCGCCGAACTGGCCCGCACCAGGCAGCGCCTGGTCGAGCTGGAGCGGCGCGCCGCCGAACCGGTGGCCGTGGTGAGCGCGGCCTGCCGGTTCCCCGGCGGGGTCGCCACCCCGGAGCAGCTGTGGCGGCTGGTCGACGACGGGGTGGACGCCATCACCCCGTTCCCGGTCGACCGCGGCTGGCGGCTGACCGGCTGCGGCGCCACCGAGGGCGGGTTCCTGCACGACGCGGGCGATTTCGACGCGGAGTTCTTCGGCGTCCCACCGCGCGAGGCCCTGGCCATGGACCCCCAGCAGCGCCTGGTGCTGGAGCTGGCGTGGGAGGCGTTCGAGCGCGCGGGCATCGACCCGACGGCCCTGGGCGGCAGCCGCACCGACGTGCTGGTCGGCGCCACCGCCACCGGCTACACGGCGGGCATCGTGCACGGCGGCGAGGAGACCGCGGGCTACGCCGTGACCGGCAGCTCGATGGCGCTGGTGTCCGGCCGCGTCTCCTACGCCCTGGGGCTGACGGGCTCGGCGGTCACCGTCGACACGGCCTGCTCGTCCTCCCTGGTGGCGCTGCACCAGGCCACGAGGTCGCTGCGCGCCGGCGAGTGCGACCTGGCGCTGGTCGGCGGGGTCACCGTGATGGCGACCCCGGCCGCGTTCGTCGAGTTCTCCCGGCAGGGCGGCCTCGCCCCGGACGGCCGCTGCAAGGCGTTCGCCGAGACCGCCGACGGCACCGGCTGGAGCGAGGGCGCGGGGCTGGTGCTGCTGGAACGGCTGTCCGACGCCCGGCGGCTCGGGCACCCGGTGCTGGCCGTGGTGCGGGGCAGCGCGACCAACCAGGACGGCCGCTCCAACGGCGTGTCGGCGCCCAACGGCCTCGCCCAGCGCGCGGTCATCCGGCAGGCGCTGGCCGACGCCGGGCTCGGTCCCGCCGACGTCGACGCCGTCGAGGCGCACGGCACCGGCACCGCGCTGGGCGACCCCATCGAGGCGGAGGCGCTGCTGGCCACCTACGGGGCGGCCCGCCGCGACCGGCCGCTGCTCCTGGGGTCGCTGAAGTCCAACATCGGCCACACCCAGGCCGCGGCGGGCGTGGCCGGGGTGATCAAGGCGGTGCTGGCGCTGCGGGAGGGCACGCTGCCGCGGACCCTGCACGCCGAGCGGCCCACGTCCCACGTGGACTGGTCGGGTGGCGGCGTCGCGCTGCTGCACGAGTCGACGGCGTGGCCGGAGACCGGCCGCCCGCGCCGGATCGCGGTGTCGTCGTTCGGCATCAGCGGCACCAACGCGCACGTCGTCCTGGAACAGGCGCCGCCGCCCGAGGGCCGGCCCGCCGGCCCGGCCCCGGAGCGGCTGCTGTGGTCGCTGTCGGCCAAGGGCGCCGCGGCGCTGCGGGCACAGGCGGAGGCGCTGCGCGCGCACGTCGTCGAGCGCCCCGGGCTGGACGTCGCGGCGGTGGCCGGGGCGCTGGCCACCGGGCGCGCCGCGTTCGACCACCGGGCCGTGGTCCTCGGCGGCGGGCGGGAGGACCTGCTGGCGGGCCTGGACTCCCTCGCGCGGGGACTGGACTCGCCCGGCGTGGTCACCGGGGAGGTCCGGCGAGGCCGGACGGCGGTGCTGTTCACCGGGCAGGGCGCGCAGCGGCCGGGCATGGGGTCTGGCCTGAGGGCCGCGTTCCCGGTGTTCGCCGAGGCGTTCGACGAGCTGTGCGCGGGGTTCGACGGGCTGCTGCCCGTGCCGCTGGCGGAGGTGCTGTCCGCCGAACCGGGCAGCCCGTCGGCCGCGCTGCTCGACCTGACCGGCTTCGCCCAGCCCGCCCTGTTCGCGTTCGAGGTCGCCCTCCACCGGCTGTGGGAGTCCTTCGGCCTGGTCCCGGACTTCGTGGCGGGCCACTCCCTGGGCGAGGTCACCGCCGCGCACGTGGCCGGGGTGCTCTCCGCGCGGGACGCCGTCGCGCTGGTCGCCGCGCGCGGCGCGTTGATGCAGGACCTGCCGGCGGGCGGGGCGATGACGTCCGTGCGCGCGCCCGAGCACGAGGTGCGCACCGTCCTGGCCGGGCTGGACCGGCCGGTGGACGTCGCGGCGGTCAACGGCCCCGCCTCCGTCGTGGTGTCGGGCGCGGCGGGCGCCGTCGCGGCGGCCGAGGCCGCGTTCACCGCGCTGGGCCGCAAGACCTCCCGGCTGCGCGTCTCGCACGCCTTCCACTCGGCTCTGGTGGAGCCCGTGCTCGACGGGCTCGGCGAGGTGCTGTCCGGGTTGTCCTTCCGGCCGCCCTCGATCCCGCTGGTCTCGGCCACCACCGGTCGCCTCGCCTCGCCCGGCGAGCTGTCCGGGCCGGGTCACTGGCTGGACAACGCGCGCCGCGCGGTCCGGTTCGCCGACGCGGTCCGCGCGCTGGACGCGGCGGGGGTGACGACCTACCTGGAGGTGGGACCCGGCGCGGTGCTCGCCCCGATGGCGCAGGAGTGCGCGGCGGCGCCGGGTCGTGGCGCCTTCGTCGCCTCGCAGCAGCACGACCGCGACGAGCGGGAGGCGTTCACCCGGGCCCTGGCCGACCTGGTCGCGCACGGCGGGCCGGTGGACCGGTCGGCCCTGGCGCCGGGCGCCGCGGGCGCCGTCGACCTGCCCACCTACGCCTTCCAGCGCAGGCGGTACTGGCTGAACTCCGTGCTCGGCTACGGCCCGCCCGCCGGGCGCGCCGCGGACGACTGGTTCCTCGGCGTGCGGTGGGCCGCGATGTCCGTCGCGGACGCGCCGCCGCTGACCGGGACGTGGCTGCTCGCCGTGCCCGAGGGCGACCCGTGCGACGAGGTGGCCAAGGCCCTGGCCGGCCGCGGCGCGGACGTGCTGGTGCTGCCGGTGGCCGGCACGGGCGCGCCCGAGGTGCCCGAGGGCGTCACCGGCGTCGTCAGCCTCCTGAGCCGCGCGGGCGGCGACCTGGCCGGAGCGCCCACCGGCGTGACCGCCACGCTCGCGCTCGCCAGGGCGCTGGTGGACCACGACCGGGCCGTGCCGCTGTGGGTGGTGACCTCGGCCGCCGCCTCGACCCGCGGCGAGGCCGCGACCGACGTGGTGGGCGCGGCCGTGGCCGGCCTGGCCCGCGTGGTCGGGCTGGAGCACCCCGACCGGTGGGGCGGCCTGGTCGACCTGCCCGGCGCGCCGGGCGACGACGACCTGGCGGCGCTGGCCGCGGTGCTGGCGCTGGACGCGGGCGAGGACCAGGTGGTGATCCGGGCCGGCGCGCCGTCCGCCCGCCGCCTCGTCCGCGCCGCACCCCCCGGCGGGCGGGCGCCGTGGCGTCCGCGCGGCACCGCGCTCGTCACCGGCGGCACCGGCGGGCTCGCCGGGCACGTCGCCCGGTGGCTGGCGGAGGACGGCGCGGAGCACCTGGTGCTGGTGAGCCGGCGCGGTCCGGGAGCACCGGGCGCGGCGGCGCTGCGCGCGGACCTCGCCGCGCTCGGCGCGCGGGTCGACGTGGTGGCGGGCGACGCCGCCGACCGGGAGGGCATGGCGGCGCTGCTCGCCGGCTTGCGGGCCGCGGGCCGCCCGGTGCGCGCGGTCGTGCACGCGGCCGGCGTCGCGCAGTCGGGCACGCCGGTCGCCCGGACGGACCCCGGCGACCTCGCCGACCTCCTGCGGGGCAAGGCCGCGGGCGCGGTCGTGCTCGACGAGCTGACCGCGGGCGACGACCTGGACGCCTTCGTGCTGTTCTCCTCGGCGGCCGGGGTGTGGGGCAGCGGCGGGCAGGCCGGGTACTGCGCCGCCAACGCGGCGCTCGACGCGGTCGCCCACGACCGGCACGCCCGCGGCCTGCCCGCCACCTCGATCGCCTGGGGCGTGTGGGCCGGGGCCGGCATGGGCGCGGTGGCGGGCGAGGAGCACCACCGCCGCGTCGGACTGCGCCCGATGGACCCCGAGGTCGCCCTGAGCGCGCTGCGCGCGGCCGTGGACGGCGGTGAGCCCTGCACGACGGTCGCCGACGTCGACTGGGCGCGCTTCGCCGAGGGCTACACCGCCGCCCGGCCACGACCCCTGATCGGGGAACTGGCGCCCCGGCAGGCTCCCGTCGAGGCGCCCGCCCGCGTCCCCCTGGCCGGGTTGCCGGCCGGGGAGCGGTCGGCGGCGCTGGTGGAGGTGGTCCGGGTGGAGGTGGCCGCCGAACTGGGGTACGCCTCCCCGGAGGAGGTCGACGCGAACCGGCCGCTGCGCGAGTTCGGCTTCGACTCGCTCGGCGCGGTCGGCCTGCGCAACCGGCTCGCCCGCGCCACCGGG
>NZ_BAAAKE010000041.1:0-51385 GCF_039527585.1 Saccharothrix xinjiangensis
CCCTGGCCGCCGCCCTCGCCGGCGCGGTGGTGGTCGCGGGCGGCGGCCGGGTAGTCGCCGCAGCGGCGGGCGCGGCGGGCGGCGTCGACCAGCCGGTCGGCGAACGCGTCCCGGTCGCCGGGCGCGCGGGCGGCCTCGTGCCAGGTGCGGCGCGGACCGGAGGGCAGGGCCTCGGCCAGCGCGGCGTGCGCGGCGTAGCGCAGGGCCAGCGGGATCTCGGCGCGCAGGGTCGAGCGGACCAGCGGCCCGCCGTCCAGCAGCGCGCGGGCCTGCTCGACGGCGGCGAGGTCGAGGTCGGGCATCCGGGCCAGGGTGTCCGCGTCGACCTCGTCGTCCACGACCAGCAGCGCGGTCGCGTAGCGGGCCTGCGGGGACAGGTCGTGGAAGCGCGCGCTGAACCGGGCGCGCAGCGAGCTGTCCTCGGGCAGCTCGTCGGGCGGTGGCGCGGTGCCGCCGAGTTGCTCGGAGGTGAGCGCGCGGGTCAGCTCGACGAGGGCGAGCGGGTTGCCCAGGGCGAGGTCGGCGACCGCGTCGGCGAGGCCCGGGGGCAGGCCGGGGCGCAGGTCGCGCAGGACGCGGAGGCTGTCGGCGTGGTCGAGCGGGTCGAGCCGGACCCGGGGCAGGCCGAGGGTGTCCCCCTCGGTGGCGATGAGCAGGGCCACCGGTTCGTCGGCGACGTCCCGGGCCAGCTCGGTGAGCCACGTGGTGTCGTCGAGCAGGTGGGCGTCGTCCACGCACAGGAGGACCGCGCGCGAGGCCGACCCGCCGGGGGCGGGGTCACCCGGGCCTGAGCCGGCGGAGCCGCCCCGGGCGGACCCGCCGGAGCGCGCCGCGCCGAGACCTCCGGAGACGCCCTCGTCGGACCGTGCCGCACCGGGGCCCCCTGAGGCGCCCCTGCCGGACCGCGCCGCGCAGGGGCCACCGGAACCAGCCTCTCCAGGACGAGCGGCTCCAGGACCAGCGGCTCCAGGGCCGCCCGTTCCAGGACCACCCGCTCCGGAGCCGACCGCGTCGAAGCCGCCCGCGCGGGCCGCGGCCTCGCGGGCGGCGGCGAGCACCGCGCTCTTGCCCGAGCCGGGGCCGCCGCGCAGCACCAGTGCCCCACCGCGCCCGGCACGGGCCCTGGCGAGCAGCGCGTCCACCTCGACGCGCTGCCGATGACGTCCGCGCAGCATGCGGCCAGTTTTACGGGCCTGGGCCGTTTCGCGGAAGGGGTCGGGCCGAAGTTATCTACCAGCGTTAGGTTTCGTGGCGGACCGGTGGTTGCACCGATGCGGTGCGGTCACGCGGCGGAGCAGGGTCGTCGCTGTCCGCAGTTCCCTGCTTAGCGAGGTGTACACCGACGTGCAACTCCGCAAACTGATCCCGGCGCTCGTGCCCGCCCTGGCCCTGGCGCTGGTCGCCCCCCAGGCGACCGCCGCCGAGACCGAGTACCGCCGCGGCCCCGCTCCGACGAACTCCAGCATCGAGGCCTCGCGCGGTCCGTTCTCCACCTCCGAGACCTCCGTGTCCTCGTTGGCCGTGACGGGCTTCGGCGGCGGCACCATCTACTACCCGACGAGCACCTCCGAGGGCACGTACGGCGCGGTCGCCATCTCCCCCGGCTTCACCGGGACGCAGTCGAGCATCGGCTGGCTCGGCCCGCGCCTGGCCTCGCAGGGCTTCGTGGTGTTCACCATCGACACCAACACCACCCTCGACCAGCCGGACAGCCGGGCGAGCCAGCTGCTGGCGGCGCTGGACTACCTGACCGAGCGCAGCTCGGTGCGCAGCCGGATCGACACCTCCCGGCTGGGCGTCATGGGCCACTCGATGGGCGGCGGCGGCACCCTGCGCGCCGCCGAGCAGCGGCCCGCCCTCCAGGCCGCGATCCCGCTGACCGGCTGGCACACCGACAAGTCGTGGAGCGGCGTGCGCACGCCGACCCTCGTCATCGGCGCCGAGAACGACTCGGTCGCGCCGGTCTCGTCGCACTCCGAGCCGTTCTACTCGTCCCTGCCCTCCACGCTGGACAAGGCGTACCTGGAGCTGAACGGCGCGAGCCACTTCGCGCCGAACACGTCCAACACCACCATCGCCAAGTACAGCATCGCCTGGCTCAAGCGGTTCATCGACAACGACACCCGCTACGAGCAGTTCCTGTGCCCGGCGCCGGGTCGCAGCACGCAGATCGAGGAGTACCGGGACACCTGCCCGCACTCCACCTGATCGCGGCCGGGGCGCCCCTCCCCGCCCCGCCGCGCCACGACCGGAGCCGCGTCACCCGTCAACGGGTGGCGCGGTTTCGCCGTGAACACCGGTGGCACTCGCCCCGGTGGTGCTCCCCGGGGGTCACCGACCGCACGGTGGCGAGGATTTCTCACTTTCCCCGAGGTTCACCCGAACAGCGTTTTCGCATAAATCGGGGTACACATCCCCGCGAAGGAGTACCCACACAAGGATGATTTTTTGTCCGCACATCGGCGAAACAGGCACAAACAGGCGGGGCTGACCTCTGTCAATGACACCATCGCGTGAAAAAAGCTGGTACGAACGTGGTAAACATTCCACGTAAGAGCGAATAAAACACTGTTCAAACCGAAGAATCACCCGTTGTCACCTGTGTCGCTGCCCAATTGCACTATCAGTGCACACAAAGCGCTGAAATGACCCCCAAGGGGGTCGCCGCATCGGCCGCTTCCCGTGACGCATTCGGTCTCACTACCGTCAACCCGGCCCAATGAACCAGATCCGATTGGCGGTGTCCCGGGTGTCTGTGACCGATTCGGACGTGGAGGTCGAGCGACCTCAGCTCAGCCTGAGCAGGGCTGCGGCGCGGAACCTCGCGACGACCACCAAGTCCGTGCCCCAGATGCAGAACATCACCTCGCGTTGGCTGCTCAAGGTGCTGCCCTGGGTGGAGGCGAAGGGCGGCGCCTTCCGGGTCAACCGCAGGCTCAGCTACGCCATCGGCGACGGTCGCCTGACGTTCACCAACATCGGCGCGAACGTCTCGGTCGTGCCGCAGGAGCTGACCGAGCTGCCGCTGCTGCGCGACTACGACGACGTCGAGGCGCTGGCCGCCCTCTCCACCCGCTTCGAGCAGCGGGAGTACCAGCCCGGCGACGTGATCGTGGAGCGCGGTCGCCCGCAGGACGCCGTCCACCTCATCGCGCACGGCCGGGTCGACAAGATCGGGCAGGGCGAGTACGGCTCGGAGACCGTGCTCGGCGTGCTGGCCGACGGCGACTACTTCGGCGACCAGGTGCTCGCCGGGCCCCGGGGCGAGTGGGACTTCACCATCAAGGCCGTCACGCCGGTCATCCTGCTCGTCCTGCCCTGGGAGGTGTTCGAGCGGCTCAACGGCGAGGCCGGGGGCCTGCGCGCCCACATCCAGCGCGCCTTCGCGGGCTCGGCCGGCCGGGCCAACCAGCACGGCGAGGCCGAGATCGAGATCGCCTCGGGCCACGACGGCGAACCCGACCTGCCCGGCACCTACGTCGACTACGAGCTGGCGCCGCGCGAGCTGGAGCTGAGCGTCGCGCAGACCGTGCTGCGGGTGCACAGCCGCGTCGCCGACCTCTACAACCACCCGATGGACCAGGTCGAGCAGCAGTTGCGGCTCACCATCGAGGCGCTGCGCGAGCGCCAGGAGTACGAGATGGTGAACAACCGCGACTTCGGCCTGCTGCACAGCGCCGACCTCAAGCAGCGCATCCACACCCGCAGCGGCCCGCCCACCCCGGACGACCTGGACGAGCTGCTGTCCACGGTGTGGAAGGAGCCGACCGCGTTCCTGGCCCACCCGCGGGTGATCGCCGCGTTCGGGCGGGAGTGCAACAAGCGCGGCATCTACCCGGACACGATCGACTTCAACGGCCACCACGTGCCCGCGTGGCGCGGTGTGCCCGTCCTGCCCTGCAACAAGATCGCGGTCAGCGAGACCCGCACCAGCTCGATCCTGCTCCTGCGCGCCGGCGAGCAGAACCAGGGCGTCATCGGCCTGCACCAGACCGGGCTGCCCGACGAGTACCAGCCGGGGCTGAACGTGCGGTTCATGGGCATCAGCGAGAAGGCGATCATCTCCTACCTCGTCAGCGCCTACTACTCCACCGCGATCCTCGTCCCGGACGCCGTGGGCGTGCTGGAGCACGTCCAGATCGGCCGCGAAGACTAGTCCCCACGACCAGATCGGACACCTGACGTGACCGTGACCGACCCCGGCCTCACCCCCGAGGAAGCCGAGCACCAGCGGCAGAGCCTCGGCACCGCGGCCGCGCGGAACCTGGCGAGCACCACCAAGTCCACGCCCCAGATGCAGGGCATCTCGCCCCGCTGGCTGCTGCGGAAACTGCCCTGGGTGACCACCCAGGCGGGCACCTACCGGGTGAACCGCCGCCTCACCTACGCCGTCGGCGACGGGCGGGTGACCTTCATCAGCACCGGCGCCGACATCCGCGTCATCCCGCAGGAGCTGCGGGAGCTGCCCGTGCTGCGCGACCTCCCCGACGACGAGGTGCTCGTCGCGCTGGCCGAGCGGTTCGAGCAGCGCGAGTACCAGCCCGGCGACCTGCTGGTCGAGTCCGGCGGCCGGGCCGACGAGGTCTTCCTCGTCGCCCACGGCAAGGTCCAGAAGATCGGCCGCGGCGAGTACGGCGACCAGACCGTGCTCGACACCATGGCCGACGGCGAGCACTTCGGCTCCGAGGCGCTGACCGGCGTGGAGGCGTCCTGGCAGCACACCTTCAAGGCGGTCACCCCGGTCATCGCGCTGGTGCTGCGGTGGGAGGTGGTCCAGCGGCTCAACGGCCGGGCCGACGCCCTGCGCGCGCACGTCGACTCGCTGATCCGCGCCGACGGCAAGCCGCAGAACAAGCACGGCGAGGCGGACATCGAGATCGCCTCGGGCCACGACGGCGAGCCGGACCTGCCGGCGACGTTCGTGGACTACGAGCTGTCGCCGCGGGAGTACGAGCTGGAGGTCGCGCAGACCGTGCTGCGCGTCCACACGCGCGTGGCGGACCTCTACAACCACCCGATGAACCAGACCGAGCAGCAGTTGCGGTTGACCATCGAGGCGCTGCGCGAGCGCCAGGAGTACGAGATGATCAACAACCGGCGCATCGGGCTGCTGCACAACGCCGACCTCAAGCAGCGCATCCACACCCGCACCGGCCCGCCGACCCCGGACGACCTGGACGAGCTGCTGTCCCGGCGGCGCAAGACCGGGTTCGTGCTGGCCCACCCGCGCGCCATCGCGGCGTTCGGGCGCGAGGTGAGCAAGCGCGGCCTGTACCCGGGCACGACCAACGTCGAGGGCACGCAGGTGCTGACCTGGCGCGGCGTCCCGCTGTTCCCCTCGAACAAGATCCCGATCACCGACCGCGGCGCCACCTCGATGATCGCCATGCGCGTCGGCGAGCAGGACAACGGCGTGGTCGGCCTGCACCAGCCCGGCATCCCCGACGAGGTGCAGCCGGGGATCAACGCCCGGTTCATGGGCGTCAATGAGAAGGCGATCGTGTCCTACCTGGTCAGCGCGTACTACTCGGTGGCCGTGCTGGTGCCGGACGCGTTGGGCGTCCTGGAGAACGTGGAGATCGGCAGGGCGTAGTCCCGCCGGCTCGACGGCAGCCGGGCCCCCGCGCCCGGCTGCCGGATCTCCCGCCCGCGTCGCGGGCGCATCCCCCGAACAGGAGCTGTGGCGATGACCGACCTGGACGTGAGCCCCGCGCACCGGTCCGCGCGCGAGGTGCTGAGCTGGAGCCGTGCCGGCGTGGACCCGGCGCTGCGGGCCGCGGTGGAGCGGTTGCCGGAGTCGATGCGGGTGATCGCGGGCTACCACTTCGGGTGGTCGGACGAGCAGGGCAGGCCCACCCGCACGGACGCGGGCAAGGCCATCCGCCCCGCCCTGGCCCTGCTGGGCTCCCGGGCCGTCGGCGGCTCGGTCGAACAGGCGCTGCCCGCGGCCGTGGCGGTGGAGCTGGTCCACAACTTCTCCCTGCTGCACGACGACGTCATGGACGGCGACACCACCCGCCGGCACCGGCCCACCGCCTGGAGCGTCTTCGGCGTCAACCCGGCCGTCCTGGCCGGCGACTCCCTGCTCACCCTCGCCCTGGACGTGCTCGCGGGCAGCGGGCACCCGGCGGCGCAGCAGGCGATCCGGGTGCTGTCGGCCGCCGTGCAGCAGCTGCTGGACGGGCAGAGCGCCGACCTGGCGTTCGAGGAGCGCGGCGACGTGCGGCTGGCCGAGTGCGTGCGCATGGCCGAGTGCAAGACCGGTTCGCTGCTCGGCGCGGCGTGCGCGCTCGGCGCCCTGCTCGGCGGCGGGCGACCCGACCAGGTGGAGCACCTGCGGTCGTTCGGCGAGCGGATGGGGCTGGCCTTCCAGTTCGTGGACGACCTGCTCGGCATCTGGGGCGACCCCGCGGTGACCGGCAAGCCGGTGTACTCGGACCTGGGCAACCGCAAGAAGTCCCTGCCCGTGGTGGCGGCGCTGACCTCGGGCACGCCCGCCGCGCGCGAGCTGGAGGTGCTGTACCACTCGGACCGGCAGCTGTCGGGGACCGACCTGGCGCGGGCGGCCGACCTCATCGAGGTGTCCGGCGCGCGGGCGTGGAGCCAGGGCCGGGCCGACGACCTGCTGGCGCGGGCCCGGGTCCACCTGCGGGCGGCGGAGCCGACCGAGTCGGCGGCGCGGGAGCTGGACGCCGTGGCGCGCCTGGCCACGCGCCGCGACCACTGACCCGCGCCCCCACCGCACCGACCCACCCGCGCCCACTGGACGAGGAGCCGCCCGCATGGTCCTTCCCGTTGTGCTGCTCGCGTCGCCCCGGTCGTTCTGCGCCGGGGTGGAGCGGGCCATCGACATCGTCGACCGCCTGCTCGACCAGCGCGGCGGACCCATCCACGTGCGCAAGCAGATCGTGCACAACACCCACGTGGTGGCCGAGCTGGAGGGGCGCGGCGCGGTGTTCGTCGACGAGCTGGACGCCGTGCCCGACGGCGCCACCGTGGTCTTCTCCGCCCACGGCGTGTCACCGGCCGTGCGCGAGGACGCCGCCCGCCGGGGCCTGGAGGTGATCGACGCGACCTGCCCGCTGGTGACCAAGGTGCACGCCGAGGCCAAGCGGTTCGTCGCCCGGGGCGACACCGTGGTGCTGATCGGGCACGAGGGCCACGAGGAGGTCGAGGGCACGGTCGGCGAGGCCCCCGAGCGGATCGTGCTGGTGGAGAGCGTCGCGGACGTCGAGGCCCTGGAGGTGCCGGACCCCGAGCGGGTGTCCTACCTGACCCAGACCACGCTGGCGGTCGACGAGACGGCCGAGGTGCTGGACGCGCTGCGGGCGAGGTTCCCCGCGCTCAAGGGCCCCGCGTCGGCCGACATCTGCTACGCCACCACCAACCGGCAGGAGGCCGTGCGGGAGATCGCCGGCGAGGCCGACATGGTGCTGGTCGTCGGGTCGGCGAACTCCTCCAACTCGGTGCGCATGGTCGAGGTGGCGCGCCGGATGGGCACGCCCGCGCACCTGGTCGACGACGTGACCGACCTCCGGCTGGAGTGGATGGAGGGCGTGCGGGTGGTCGGCCTGAGCGCCGGCGCGTCCGCGCCGCCGCGCCTGGTGGACGAGGTGATCGAGGCGCTGGGCGCGTGGGACGTGCAGGTGCGCGAGACCGTGCGCGAGACCATCCAGTTCACCCTGCCGGTGGCGGTGAGGTCGCGGTGACCCTGCTGGACGCCATCGCCGGGCCGGGCGACGTCCGGGCCCTGCCGTCCGCCGACCTGCCGGCGCTGGCGGACGAGATCCGCTGGTTCCTGGTGGACCGGGTGACGCGGACCGGCGGGCACCTCGGGCCCAGCCTCGGCGTGGTGGAGCTGACCATCGCGCTCCACCGGGTCTTCGACTCGCCCCACGACGTGCTGCTGTTCGACACGGGCCACCAGGCCTACGCCCACAAGGTCCTCACCGGCCGCGCCGACGCGTTCGCCGGGCTGCGCCGCGCCGGCGGGCTGTCCGGCTACCCCTCCGCCGCCGAATCGCCCCACGACGTCATCGAGAACTCCCACGCCTCCACCGCCCTGTCCTACGCCGACGGGCTCGCCAAGGGCCTGCGGCTGCGCGGCTCGACGCGGCGCGTGGTGGCCGTCGTCGGCGACGGCGCGCTCACCGGCGGCATGGCCTGGGAGGCGCTGAACAACCTCGCCACGACCCGGCACCCGGTGGTGGTCGTGCTCAACGACAACGGCCGCTCCTACGCGCCGACCGCGGGCGGCCTGGCCGAGCACCTGGCGGAGCTGCGCGTGGGCGAGCGGCCCACGCTGTTCGAGGCGCTGGGCCTGGCCTACGTCGGCCCGGTCGACGGGCACGACGTGGTCGCGGTGGAGCGCGCGCTGGTCGACGCCGCCGAGATGGGGCGGCCGGTGGTGGTGCACTGCGCGACGCGCAAGGGCAAGGGCCACCCGCCCGCCGAGCAGGACCCGGCCGACCGCCTGCACGCGGTGTCGCCGACCGGCTCGGGCGGCGGCGCCACGTGGACCGACGTGTTCGGCGAGGAGATCGCCCGCATCGGCGGGCAGCGGGACGACGTGGTGTGCCTGACCGCCGCCATGCAGGGCCCCACCGGGCTGGACGCCTTCGCCTCCCTGTTCCCCGACCGCCTGTTCGACGTGGGCATCGCCGAGCAGCACGCGGTCACCTCGGCGGCGGGCCTGGCGCTGGCCGGGATGCACCCGGTCGTCGCCGTCTACTCCACCTTCCTGTCCCGCGCGTTCGACCAGGTGCTGCTGGACGTGGCCCTGCACCGGCTGCCCGTGACGTTCGTGCTCGACCGCGCCGGGATCACCGGTCCCGACGGGCCCAGCCACCACGGCATGTGGGACGCCTCCGTGCTGCCCGTCGTGCCCGGCCTGCGCCTGGCCGCGCCCCGGGACTGCGCCTCGCTGCGGGAACTGCTGCGCGAGGCCGTCGCCGTGGAGGACGGGCCCACCGCCGTCCGCTACCCCAAGGCCCCGGCGTCGGCGGACATCCCGGCGCTGCGGCGGGCCGGCCGCTACGACGTGCTGCGCGAGGAGCCCGACGCGGTGGTCCTGGTCATCGCGGTCGGCCCGATGGCCGGACCGTGCCTGGCCGCCGCCGAGGAGCTGGCCGGGCACGGCGTGCCGGTCACCGTGGTCGACCCCCGCTGGACCGCGCCGCTGGACCCGGACCTGGTCGAGCTCGCCGCCGGGCACCGGTTCGTGCTGGCCGTCGAGGACACCACCACGCCCGGCGCCCTCGGCGGGCGGCTGGCCCAGGCCCCGGCCGTGCTGGGCGCGCGGACCCGCGTCGGCACCTTCGCGCTGCCGGCGGGCTTCCTGCCGCACGGCTCGCGCGAGGAGATCCTGCGCGCGCACGGCCTCGACGCGGCCGGCATCACCACCACCGTCCTCAAACGACTCGGGGAGCACTGTTGACCACCCTCCTGCTCGCACCGCCCGCGCGGCGGCGCAGGGCGTCCCGCAAGCTCGACGTCGGCGGTGTCGCGGTCGGCGGCGACGCGCCGGTGACCGTGCAGTCCATGACCACCACCCCCACCGCCGACGTGGAAGCCACCCTGCGCCAGATCGCGGAGCTGACCGCCGCCGGGTGCGAGATCGTGCGCGTCGCCGTGCCCTCCCAGGACGACGCCGACGCCCTGCCCGCCCTCGCCCGCAAGTCGCCGATCCCGGTCGTGGCCGACATCCACTTCCAGCCCCGCTACGTCTTCGCCGCCATCGACGCCGGCTGCGCCGCCGTGCGCGTCAACCCCGGCAACATCCGCCGGTTCGACGACCGGGTCGGCGAGATCGCCCGCGCCGCCGCCGAGGCGGGCACCCCCATCCGCATCGGCGTCAACGCGGGGTCCCTGGACCAGCGGCTCCACGAGAAGCACGGCGGGGCCACCCCGGAGGCCCTGGTGGAGTCGGCGCTGTGGGAGTGCTCCCTGTTCGAGGAGCACGGCTTCACCGACCTCAAGATCTCCGTCAAGCACCACGACCCGCTGGTCATGATCTCCGCCTACCGGCGGCTGGCCCGCGCCTGCGACTACCCGCTGCACCTGGGCGTCACCGAAGCGGGCCCGCTGATCCAGGGCACCGTCAAGTCCTCCGTCGCCTTCGGCGTGCTGCTCACGGAGGGCATCGGCGACACGATCCGCGTCTCCCTCTCCGCGCCGCCCGTCGAGGAGGTCAAGGTCGGCGACCAGATCCTGGCCTCGCTCGGCCTGCGCCCCCGCAAGCTGGAGATCGTCTCCTGCCCCTCCTGCGGGCGCGCCCAGGTCGACGTCTACGAACTGGCCGAACAGGTCACCGCCGCGTTCGAGGGCTTCCCCGAACCGCTCCGCGTCGCCGTCATGGGCTGCGTGGTCAACGGGCCCGGCGAAGCCCGGGAAGCCGACCTCGGCGTCTCCTCCGGCAACGGGAAGGGGCAGATCTTCGTGCGCGGTCGGGTCGTGCGCACCGTCCCCGAGTCCCGGATCGTCGAGGCCCTCCTGGAGGAGGCGCTGAAGCTCGGGGCCGACGGGTAGGCGCCCGGTACCAGCGGGTGGCCGAACCTCAAACCTTGGTCAACAACCGTTGTGGGAGCGCTCCACCGGTGCCTAGCGTCGAGCACGTGATCGCGAACCCGACCCCCATCGGTTAGTCCCGTCGACGCCCGGGACCCCCGTCCCGGGCGAACCGGGGGTGAACGCGCGGCGACCGTTCGATGATGGGATGCCTACCGAGGGGTTCAGACACCCCCCGAGAACGGTCGGACACACACCGTCGCAACGGTGCGGAAATCCTCCCACCTGGTGGGAAAATCGAGACAGAATGCCTGATCAACCGTATGGTCGGGTGCCGTCAGAGACCCTGATCACAGGGGAACGAAGATCAACTCGACCGCTTCGAGGAGCTGGTGTGTCCACCCTCCGGGTACGCCCGTACGCCAGGACCGGCGGCCGCACGCGTTCCGCCCGGACGCTGGCCATCGAAACGATCGTGTCCACCAACGAGCGGGTGGACCGCGACGCCCTGACGTCGACCGCCGAGCACCGCGCCATCAGCGACCTGTGCCGCCACCCGCACTCGGTGGCGGAGGTGGCGGCCCGGCTGCGGCTGCCGCTCGGCGTGGCGCGGGTGCTGCTCGCGGACATGTCCGAGCTGAGCCTGATCACCGTGCACCAGGGCGAGCCGATCGACGAAGAGGGCCGGCCGGGGATGGACCTGATGGAACGGGTCCTGGCCGGCCTGCACCGCATCTGACCGAGCCGGCGCCCTCCCTGCCCGCACCCGCACGGCGCCGCCCCCTGCCAGCTCCGCTCACCCCTGCGCCCGCCCCTCCCGCCCTTCCGCCGGCTCCGCTCGCTCCGCCGGCGCCGCCGCTCGCCCCTGCACCGCCTCCGTCCGCTCCCTGATCGCCCGGACGACGGCGGCCATGTCCTCCTTGCCGTACCCCAGCTCCCGGGTGCGGGCGAACAGCTCCAGGCACACGTCCAGCAGCGGCGAGGCGATGTCGGCGGCGCGGGCCGCACCGGCGATCAGGCGGTTGTTCATCAGCACGTCGGCGATCGCCGCCTGCGCCTCGAAGTCGCCGGTGAGCAGCTTGGCGGTCTTGGCGCGGGACACCTTGCTCGACATCGGACCCGAGTCCAGCACCTCGACCAGCTTGGCCAGGTCGAGGTCGTGGCGCTCGGCGAAGTGGAACGACTCGACCAGGCCGGTGGTCATGGTGATGAGGAACAGGTTCACCGACAGCTTCATCAGCAGGGCCTTGGGCGCCTCGCCGCACTCGACGACGTTCGAGCACATCGGCCCGACGACCTCCCGCACCCGCGCGACGGCCTCGGGCTCACCGGCCAGCATGGCGACCAGCTCGCCCGCCTCGGCCGGACCGCGCGAACCGGACACCGGCGCCTCGACGTAGTGGCCGCCCGCCGCCCGGACGTCGGCTTCGAGGGCGTGGGAGAAGCCGGGCGAGGTGGTGCCCATGTGGACGACCGTGCGACCGGCGACCTTGCGGGCGAAACCGGCGGCGCCGCGTTCCAGCACGGCGTCGATCGCGGCCTCGTTCGCGAGCATCACGATGACCACCTCGGCCCGCTCGAAGACCTCCGCCGCCTCGTCCACGACCAGCGCGCCCGCCTCGCGCAGCGGCTCGCACCGGTGCGGCGACCGGTTCCACACCACCAGCGGCCGCCCGGCGCGCGCCAGGTTGAGGGCCATCGGCTGACCCATGATCCCGAGCCCGATGAAACCGACCTCCACCACGACCTCCCGCTGCACCCGTGCGACGCCTCCCCCGCCACCCAACCACCACCCTGCCCACCCGTCTTGAACGCTGGTGCGCCGCGAATGCCGACCCCAGGCTTCCTGAACGCAGAACTCGGGGTACCTGAACGTACGACACGGTGGACCTGAACGTACGACTCGCGGTGCCCGAGTGGACGACTCGCGATGCCGGACCGGAGGACACGCGCGCAGGAAAGCCCTTTCCCCGGCGTGTCCTCCGGTCAAGCACCGCGAGTCGTACGTTCAGGTCGGGTGAGTCGTACGTTCGGGTCGGGTGAGTTGAGTGTTCAGGATGGTGAGTTGAGTGTTCAGGGGGCCTGGGTTTTGCGTTCGGGAGTGGTCAGGAGGTGGGTAGGCGGAGCAGGGTGGTGTTGTCCTTGGTGTCGCGGATCGCGAACTCGGTGATCTCGTGCCAGCGCAGGCCCACCGCCGCCTGGAGGTGGGCCGGGTCGCGGTCGGGGGTCGGGGACGCGGCCAGCCAGGAGCCCAGGACCAGGGTCTCGCCGGTCTTGGACTTGGCGATCAGCTCGCACCTCGTCGGGCCCTTGGCGCCCTTGACGTCCAGTTCCAGCGACATGCCCCACGGTTGCGGGGTGGCGACCAGGTCCGCGGTCACGCCGGTCGCGCCGTCGGTCCTGGAGAGCCTGCCGGAGGCGTCCGGCGCGTCCTTGGCCACGTTGGTCCGCGCCGGCACCGACGGGGTGGGGTTGGCCACCTGGTCGGACGGCGCGACCGCGTACACCGACACGGCCGCGGTCAGCACGACCAGCAGCACGGCAGCGGCGGCGGCCAGCAGTGCCGTGGTGCGGCGCTTGCGCGCGCGGAGGTCCGAGACGTCGTCCAGCATGGCGCGCACCGAGCGGCCGTCGGGCCGCTCCCCCGTGCCGGCGCGCAGCAGGCCGTTGGCGTTCGCCTCGTCGAGCAGGTCGGGCAGCTGGGCGAAATCACGCAGGTCGAGCGCACATCGGCGGCACTGGGCCAGGTGGCTCTCGAAGGCGTCGACCTCGTCCTCGTCCAACACCCCGAGGACGTATGCCGCCACGTCGATGTGGTTGGTAGGCGATGTCACGCGAGTCAGCCCCGATCCTGCAACGCCCGCCGCAAGGCGCGGAGCGCGTAGTACACCCTGGATTTGACCGTGCCGGGCGGTACCCCGAGCACCGCTGCGGCCTCCCCGACGGTCCGGTCCCTCAAGTACGTCTCAAGAATAGCCTCCCGGTGTTCCTCGGTCAGTCCGTTCATCGCTTCGGCCACGACTATCGCCGCCAGGGTGCGGTCGGCTTCGTCCCGCACCGGGGCTTCGTCCGACGGCGTCAACTCCGACTCCTGCGGTCTCGCGCTCCGCTTGCGACGGTCGTCGATGACCAGTCGCCGGGCGACGGTGAACAGCCAGGAGCGCAGCAGGACCGGGTCCCGCTCCAGCTTCTCGGCGTTCCGCCACGCCCGCACGAGCGTCTCCTGGACGATGTCCTCTGCCCACTGCCGGTCGCTGCCGGTCAGTCTCATGGCATGTCCGAGCAGCGCGCTGCCGAACTCCTGGTAGAGCCTGCGGATCAGCTCGTCTTCCGGGCTCACGTCCGGCCAGGTGCGTTCTCTTTGGGGGGAAGTGCTGCGTCTGTGCCGCGCCACGCCGTGCATCCAAGCGCGCCGAGTGGTTCCGCGTCGAGGGTTTGGCCGCAAAAAAAGTGGTTGATTTGTTCGTGAACCGTCACCGCATCGTGTCCGTACTTCTCGGTATCCGCCCCAACGGCCAGGACCCGACCACCCGGTCCCTGGTCCTTCCGGCGGATCCCGCCAGCAGGAGAAAGGACCAACGATGCGCAGTCGACGCACCCGAAAAGCGTTGCTGCTGGTTCCGGCGGCCGCGGCACTGGTGCTGGTCAGCGCCTGTGGCACGACCGGCACCGGCACCGCGGGCAGCCAGGACGGGGCGGCCGGCGCCAACTCCGGCACGACGACTCTCCAGCAGAACCCGGAATTCAGCAAGGAGCCGCACCAGCTGCTGTTGGCGACCGAGTCCAGGCAGGTCGGGTGGTTCGTGGCGGACGCGGGCGGCTTCGCCCTGTACCGCTTCGACAAGGACACCGCGAAACCGCCGAAGTCCAATTGCGACGCGGCGTGCCTGGAGATGTGGCCCCCGGTGCTGGTCGGGGAGCACACCATGACCTCGGGGGTGGATCCGACGCTGGTCGGTTCGGTGAACCGGGCCGACGGCCGGAAGCAGGTCACGCTCGCGGGTTGGCCCCTCTACCGGTACGCGGGCGACAAGGAGGCGGGCGACCTGACCGGTCAGGGCAAGAACGGCACGTGGTTCGCGGTGACGCCGGAGGGCAAGAAGGCGCAGGCGAACGACGGCGCCGCGGCCGGCGGCACGACCGGCACGACCGATGACGCGACCGAGGGCGCGACCGGCGACGTGGAGGCCGATCCCGGGGCCCGCACCGGCGACGGTTACTAGACGACCACGACCACGACGGCGACCAGGACGAGAAGACCCATGTCAGCCAAGCGTTTCACGGCGATCGCGCTGGCCCTGCACCTGCTGTTCCTGCCCGTGTCGACCGGTGTCGCGCACGCCGACGACCCGGCGGACGCCGGCCCGGTGCAGCAGACCCCGCTCGGCCCGATCACCGCGCTCGACCAGGACCTGCTGGTCAAGGTGCGGTTGGCGGGCCTGTGGGAGATGCCGATGGGCGAGGAGGCGCAGACCCGCGCGGCCAGCAGGCGCGTCAAGGAGGTCGGGCAGCAGCTGGCGAGCGACCACGAGTTCCTCGACGAGCGGGTGGTGCGGCTGGCGTCCCAGATGGGCGTTGAGCTGCCCGCCGAGGCCAACGCCGACCAGCAGTCGTGGATGGCGGAGATGCGCTCGCGCACCGGCGCCGCGTTCGACGACTCGTTCGCCAACCGCCTGCGCGCCGCCCACGGCTCGATCTTCCCGGTCATCGGCACGGTGCGGGCGAACACCCGCAACGAGGCCATCCGGCAGTTCGCCCAGGTCTGCAACCAGATCGTGCTCAAGCACATGACGCTGCTGGAGAGCACCAACGTGGTCTCCGACATGGGCCTGTCCAAACCGGTGGCCGCGGGCGCGGTGAACCAGGTCGACCAGGCGGCGGTCGCCGCGGACCCGGTGCGCGCCGCCCGGGTGGCGCCCGCGAACGAGCCCGGTCCCCTCGCCGTGCTCCTCATCTGCCTGGTGGGCGTGGTGGTGACCATCGGAGTCCTGCGCCTGCTGCGGCCCCGCGGCGACGTCAGGTGAAAGGAGGTGGTGGCCGGACGGACCGACACCACAGCTCGAACCCCTCTCGGAGATCTCCCGAACCCCTCGACCCGCCCGGCCGCCGTGACCACTCCTGCACGGTGGGCCGGGCGGGTCCGCAGCCCCGACCGCCTGCGAGTTCTCTCCCGCCATCTCGGAGGTAAAGCCCCGTGCTCTCCCAGGTTCCGCTGCTGGTCGCCCAGGCGGCAGGCGGCGACCACGACGCCGGTGTGCGCCACGTCGCGCAGGTCTCGGCGCGCCTGGCCTACGTGTTCATGTGCGCGACCCTGTGCTGGGGCGCGCTGATCGCGACCGGCTGGGCCAACAAGATCACCGGTAGGCAGGGCCTGCGCAACAGCCACATGGTGCTGGCGACGCTGGCCCTGGCCTTCGCCTCGCTCCACGCGTTCGCGTTCACCCTGTTGCGCCTCGGCGCGTTCTCGCACCTCCAGCTCCTGGTGCCCTTCGCGAACGGCGGCCTGCTGCGGCACGCCCTGGGCATCGCGGCGCTGGAGCTGATGCTGGCCATCGCGTTCACCGCGGGCCTGCGCAAGAAGGTCTACTACCGGAAGTGGCTGCGCGGGCACCAGCTCGCCTACGCCGCGGTCGCGCTCGGGGTGGTCCACTCCTGGTTCGGCGCGATCGCCAACGGCACCCTCTCGGTGCTCTGGCTGGCCGGCCTCACCGTCCTGATCCCCACGGCGACCATCGCCACCGCCCGCTTCCTGCCGCCGGACGTGCTGGTGAAGCTGGGGATGCTGGAGCCGGAGCGCGGTTTCGAGCCCGAGCCGGACGGCGCGGGCGGCAGCGCGCTCGACATCAGCGTCGACAACGAGCGCTGCCACCGCTACGGCATCTGCCAGGCCGAGGCGCCGGGGCTGTTCCAGCTGGTCGACGACGAGCGCCTGCGCTACGAGCGCAGGCCGCCGCCCGAGCAGTTCGCCAAGGCTCGGGCCGCCGCCCGCGCGTGCCCGATGCGCGCGATCGAGCTGCGGGAGCGTGTGCGGTGAAGAACGAGGAACGCGTGGTCATCGCGGGCGGCGGCCTGGCCGGCCTGCGCGCGGGCGAGCGGTTGCGGGAGCTGGGTTTCCGCGGCGAGATCGTGATCGTGAGCGCGGAGCGGCACCTGCCCTACCACCGGCCCGCGCTGTCCAAGGAGGCCATCAACGGCGAGCTGACGGCGACGGACCTGCGGTTGACCATCAGCCGCGAGCTGAACGCGGTCTGGCGGCTGGGGACGTGCGCCACGCACCTGGAGCCCGACCGGCGCGTGGTCGGCCTGCCCGGCGGCGAGGAGCTGAAGTACGACGGGCTGGTCATCGCGACCGGCGTCGAGCCGCGGCACCTCGCGGGCGCGCCGCGGCAGGACGCGCGCATCCACGTGCTGCGCACCGTGGACGACGCGATCGCGATCAAGCGGGCGATCAACTCGACGCAGGGGCTGGTCGTGGTCATCGGCGGCGGGCTGATCGGGTGCGAGATGGCCGCGTCGGTGAAGTCGATGGGGCGTGACGTGGCCATCGTGAGCCGGTCGTCCACGCTGCTGGGCAGCGCGGTCGGCAAGAACATCGCCGAGACCGTCACGGCCGCGCACCGGGCGCGCGGCGTGCGGATGGCGATGGGCGTCAAGATCCGGCACTGGGTGCGCCAGGCGGGCGGGGTGGCGATCCACCTGTCCGACGGGCAGGTGTTCTTCGCCGCGGTCGTGGTGATCGCGGTGGGCGCCTCGCCGTCGGTCCACTGGCTGCGCGGGTCGGGTCTGGTGCTGGAGGACGGGGTGCTGTGCGACCCCACGTGCCACGTGGTCGGCGCGACCGACGTCGTGGCCGCGGGTGACGTCGCGCGGTGGCCTAACCTCCGGTTCGGAGGGCAACCGCGTCGGGTCGAGCACTGGCTCAACGCGGTGGAGATGGGGCGGGCGGCCGCGGAGAACCTGTTGGCGGGCAGGGAGAACTCGCGGCCGTTCGCCCCGGTGCCCCGGTTCTGGACCGAGCAGTACGGGATGCGGATCCAGGGTTCGGGCATCCCGGCGCTGGGCAAGGACACCACGACGCTGGCCGGGTCCCAGAAGGACCACCGGACCATCACCGGTTTCGTCCAGGACGGCCGCCTGGTCGGGATGGTGGGCCTGGACGCGCCCACGGCGATGATCAAGCTGTCCACGGAGCTGTGGCGGCAGAACCGGGTGGCCGCGAGCGGGCCGGGTGGTGGCGGGCCCCAGCACCTGGCCCCGCCGGAGCGCCTGGCCGACCGCGGCGGGCCGCCCCGGCGGACCACCGCGGCGGAGCGGGCCCCGGAGCCCTACGAGCCGGCGCGGTTCGACGCGCAGGTGCCCCGGCAGCAGCAGGAGTCGCAACCGCTGCCGATCCCCGCGCACGCGCCTGTGGTGCGCACGCGCGGGCACGGCGGCCGGCCGCTGGCCCGCACCGGACCGCGGGCGAGACCACGCTGAGCAACGGCCCGCCGGACGACTCCCCCGAACCACGACCACGTCGAACGGCGGCCTTCCGACCACCTGCACCCGACAACGGCGTCGGGTCCACCTCGCGCCGGCCGGTCACCGCACCGGCCGACGCGCCCCCTCCCGACCCGGTCGTTCGCCCGCGCGTCACCCGGCGGTCGCGCGACCGCCCCCGGCTGTCACCCGGAAAGGGGGTTTGGCACGACGGGGACCAGTTCGGACCGGATCGCACACCTGTGTCCGGGCATCTGTTACCTCGATGCCGTGTCGCCGTAACGCGGGGCACCAAGCATTCGCTCCTATGGCGAATCGGAGTGGAGTCACCGTCGTCGGGATCCCGGCCCGCGACGAGGCGCGCACGGTCGGCGCGGTGGCCCTGGCCGCCGACGCCGGCCTGCACCTCGCTTTCCCGGGCGGCGCGAACGTGGTGGTGCTGGCCGAGAACGGCAGCACCGACGACACGGTGCGGCGCTTCACCGAGGCGCCGCTGCGGAGCCGGAAGGTGGTGGCCAGCTCCGGCGGCGAGGGCACCGGCAAGGGCACGAACGTGTTCGCGATCGCGGACCGGGCGCTCGACCTCGGCGCGGACCGGCTGCTCCTGCTCGACGCGGACGTGCGGTCCACCGAACCCGGGTGGATCTCGGCGCTGGCCGACGCCGTGGACTCCGACGAGCCGACGCTCGCCGTGCCCGCCTACCGCCGCAACCGGTTCGAGGCCAACACCACCAACCACCTGGCCAGCCCGCTGCTCGCGGCCGTGTTCGGGGTGCACGTGCAGCAGCCCATCGGCGGCGAGTTCGCGTTCAACCGGGCGTTCCTGGAACGGGCGCGCACCTGGCCGCGGCCGGACAGCGCGTACCTGTACGGCATCGACGTGTGGCTGACCGCCAACGCGCTGCGCGAGCACATGCGCGTGGTGGAGGTGCCGCTGGGGCGCAAGCTGCACAACTCGCCGTTCCCGAAGATCCTGCGGTTGCCGCAGCAGGTGCTGGACTCGCTGTTCCACGTCGTGCTGCGGACCGACGCGGTGCGCGCGCCGGGCCCCGTGGCGCCGAGGGCGCGGGCCGCGGTGGACGGCGCGGCGGCGCCGCAGGACCCGGCGGTGGTGTCGCGGGTGTCGGAGTCGGTGGCGCGCTACCTGGAGGCGCACCGGGGCGACGTGCGGCGGCTGTTCCCGTCGGCGGCGTCGGCGGGCGTCGCGCCGTGGGGGCTGCGGGTGACCACCGAGGACTGGCCGCACGTGCTGGCCGACGCGGTGGCGGCGGTGGCGCGCGGCCGGTTCGAGGCGGCCCGGGACCACCTGGTGGCGCTGTACGTGAACCGGGTGCTGACCTTCTGGGAGGAGATCGACGGCCTGCGCGACGCCGAGATCGACGCGTTGCTGGACCGGCAGGCGGCCGAGACCGTGGCCGCCGTGCGCGGCAGGGGTGTCGTGCTGGGCGGGCGCACCGGGCCGACCGGTTTCGACGTGCGCCACTGGGCGGGTTTCAACGACGTCTCCCCCGCGTGGAGCGTGCCCGCGTGACCCGGTGGCGCCGCGGCGTCACCGGCCCGCCGCGCGCCGACGGGCGATCCCTTCGTTCACAAACTGTTCTCCATGTGTGAAAACTTCGGACATCCCAGACAGATTGACGTAAGTTTTCCACTTCCGCCAGGCTCCAGGTCTCCTGCACCCGAACGGTCTGGAGGACCCTGTGCCCCGACTCCTGTCCTACCTCGCCTCGTTGGCGCTGGTGGCCGCCGTGCTCGTGGTCGGCGGCGGCACCGCGCAAGCCGACGGCTGCTACACGTGGAACCGAACCCTCTCACAGGGCGCGTCCGGTGAGGACGTCCGGCAGTTGCAGATCCGCCTGGCCGGCTACCCCGGCAGCGGCGCGGTGCTCGGTCTCGACGGCCAGTTCGGCCCCGCGACGAGGTCGGCGCTGATCCGCTTCCAGCAGGCCTACGGCCTGGGCGCGGACGGCGTGGCGGGCAACGCGACCTACTCGCGCCTCTACGCCCTCCAGGACGACGACTGCACCCCGATCAACTTCACCTACGCCGAGCTGAACAACTGCAACTCGGACTGGTCGGGCGGCCGGGTGTCGGCGGCCACGGCCCGGTTCAACGCGCTGGTGTCGATGTGGAAGCTCCAGGCCATGCGGCACGCGCTGGGCGACCAGCCGCTCCGGGTCACCAGCGGCTTCCGCAGCGTGGCGTGCAACAACGCGGTGGGCGGCGCGTCCGACTCCCGGCACCTGTACGGCGACGGGGTCGACCTGGGCTCGGGCCCGCACTCCCTGTGCCGCCTCGCGCAGCAGGCCCGCAACCACGGCTTCAACGGCATCCTCGGTCCGGGCTACCCCGGCCACAACGACCACACCCACCTCGACCACCGCGGCAGCCGCTTCTGGTCCGCGCCCTCCTGCGGCATCTGAACCGCGCTCAGCGCCTGACGGGGCCCGCCGCGTTCCGCGCGGCGGGCCCTTCCCGTCACCCGGCAGGCCGCCGACCACCTCGACGGCGGCAGTAGGGTGGCCGCCTGGCTGGACGAGGGGACGTCATGGGGTCGCAGGCCGAATTACCCGACTTCGGGCCGTACCGGGTGCTGGAACTGCTGGGCCAGGGCGGCATGGGCGTGGTGCACCGCGCCCACGACACCGCCAACGACCGCCTGGTGGCGCTGAAGCGGCTGTCGCCGTCGACCACCGACCCGGAGTACCGCGCGAGGTTCCAGCGCGAGGCCCGCCTCGCCGCCTCGCTGGACCACCCGAACGTCGTGCCCGTGCACGACTCCGGCGAGATCGACGGCACGCTGTTCCTGGACATGGCGCTCGTCGAGGGCACCGACCTGCGGCGGGCGCTCGGCGCGGGCTCCGTGGACCGCGACCGGGCGCTGGACGTCCTGGGACAGGTCGCGCTCGCGCTGGACGCCGCGCACGAGCGCGGCCTGGTGCACCGCGACGTCAAGCCCTCCAACGTCCTCCTCACCCAGACCTGGCACGCCTACCTGGCCGACTTCGGCATCGCCCGCGAGACCTCGCCCGAGGCGACCGCGCTGACCCGCTCCGGCGACCTGATCGGCTCGTGGGACTACATGGCGCCCGAACGCCTGTCCGCGGCCCCGGTGGACGGCCGGTCGGACCAGTACTCGTTGGCCTGCGTGCTGTTCGAGTGCCTGACCGGCCGCCTGCCGCACCCCGCCGCGGACCCGGCGGCCAAGGTCGCCGCCCACCTGCTCCAGCCGCCGCCCGCGCCGTCGGTGTTCAACCCGACCGTCACACCCGGGCTGGACGCGGTGGTGCTGCGCGGGTTGGCCAAGGACCCGGCCCGGCGCTTCGGGTCGTCGGGCGAGCTGATGACCGCGGCCCGCGAGGCGGCCTACGCGGGCGCGACGGCACGCGCCGCGCGGCCGACGCTGCCCGGACCCGACGTCGAGCGCGACCAGGGCAGGCTGGTGCGGGCGGTCCTGCGCGCGGGCGCGCGGAAACCGCCGACCAGGGTCCTGCGCCGGGAGGCGGCGCCCACCGCGCCCTACCCCGGCCTGAGCGGGTTCGAGCGGGCCGACGCCGAGCTGTTCCACGGGCGCGACCACGTGGTCACCGACCTGCTGGTGCGGCTGGCCGAGCAGGTCGGCGGCGGCGAGCCGGTGGTGCTGGTGGGCGCGTCCGGGTCGGGCAAGTCCTCGGTGCTGCGGGCCGGGGTGCTGCCCGCGCTCGCGCTCGACGGCGACCGGGACTGGCCGCAGGTGGTGCTGACGCCGGGCGCCGACCCGATCGCCAACCTGGCCCGCGCGATCGGACCGCACACCTCGGTCGTGCCCGCCGAGTGGGCGCGGCTGCTGCGTGAGGAACCCGCCTCGTTCGGCGAGCTGTGCGGGCGCACCACGACCGCCGAACGGCCGGTGATCGTGGTCGACCAGCTGGAGGAGCTGTTCACGCACGGCGCGCCGGAGGCCGACCGGCTGGCGTTCGCCACCGCCCTGGCCAACGCCAAGCCCGCCCTGGTGGTGCTGGCGGTGCGGGCGGACCTGGTGGACCGGTGCATCGAGCTGGCGCCGCTGCGACCCGCCCTGGCCTCGCCCGTGCTGCTGGGCCCGATGGACGCCACCGAACTGCGGCAGGCGATCGTGACCCCGGCGCGGGACTTCGGCGTGGACGTCGAACCCGGCCTGCCCGAGCGGATGATCGCCGACCTGGGCGTGCGCGGCGACATCGGCTACGACCCCGGCGCGCTGCCCCGGCTGGCGCACGCGCTGCGCGAGTCCTGGCACCACCGGCAGGGCCCGGTGCTGACGCTGGCCGCCTACCGCCGCGCCGGCGGCATCGACGGCGCGGTGGCGCGCACCGCCGAGGAGATCCACGCCCGGCTCGACCCCGGGCAGCGGCAGGAGCTGCGCCGCGTGCTGCTGCGCCTGGTGGCGGTGCTCGACGACGGCGCGGTGGTGCGGCGGCGGGTCGACCCCCACGAGCTGGCCGCGCACCGGCACGTGCTCGACCAGCTGATCGCGGCGCGGCTGGTCACCGTCGACGGCACCGGCGCGCGGCTGAGCCACGAGGCGCTGCTGACCGCGTGGCCCCGGCTGCGGGACTGGATCGAGGAGGACCGCGCGGGCCTGGTGCAGCACCGCCGCTTCACCGACGCGGTGCGAGCCTGGGCCGAGTCCGGGCGGCACGACGACGACCTGTACCGGGGCGTGCGGCTGACCGCGCTGACCGGGTGGCTGGAGCAGTCCCGCGACCGGGTCCGGCTGCGACCGGAGGAGCAGGAGTTCCTGGCCCGCTCCACGGCCGCCGAGCAGGCGGGCCGGCTCACCGAGCGCCGGCGCGCCACCCGGCTGCGCGGCATGGTGGCGGCGCTGAGCGCGCTGCTGGTGGTCGCCTCGGTGGCGGGCGTCGTGGCGACCCGGTCCCGGCAGACCGCCCGAGCGCAGCGGGACGTGGCGGAGAGCCAGCAGCGGCAGAACCTCTCGCGCCAGCTCGCCGCCGAGTCCGCGCTGGCCCGGGACGTGGACCCGAGGCGCGCGGCGCTGGCCGCGCTCGGCGCGTGGCACGCCGGGGACACCGTGGAGGGGCGCAGCGCGCTGCTCGGCGCGCGGGTCGACTCCTACCGGGGCCGGCTGACCGGTCACGTCGGCGCGGTGTCCGGGCTCGCGGTCAGCGGCGACGGCGCGGTCGCCGCCACGGGCGGCCGGGACGGGTCGCTGCGGCTGTGGGACGTGCCCGAGCGCCGCGAGCTGGCCCTGCTCGACGAGGACGGCGGCTGGTACCGCACGGTCGCGATGAGCGCCGACGGCGGGCTGCTCGCCACCGCGAACGTCACCACCCGCAAGGCCGAGCTGTGGGACGTGGCAGGCCGCGAGCGGCTGTTCACCGTGCCGGACGACGCGGCCGACATCGCCCTGACGCCCGACGGCCGCGCGTTCGCCGCCTACACCGGCCGGGGCGTCGTCGTGTGGGACACCGGGACGCTGGCCGAGCGGGCGGTCTTCCCGGCGGCCGCGTCGATCCGGATGGTCTTCAGCCCGGACGGCGCGCTGATCGCGCTGGCCGACGGCGACGGCGTGGCCGTGCACCGGGTGTCCGACGGCGCGCGGGTGGCGACCCTCGAAGGCCACACCGCGGAGGTGAACTCGCTGTCGTTCCACCCCTCGGGGGGCGTCCTGGCCTCGGGGGCGATGGACTCGCAGGTGCGGCTGTGGGACACCTCGTCGTGGACCGAGCGGCGCGTGCTGAGCACCTCGGACCTCGGGATCGCCTCGCTGGCGTTCTCCCCGGACGGCCGCTCGCTGGTCGCCGGCGTGGTGGGCAACAGCGTCTACGGCTGGGACCCCGACAGCGGCGAGGTGCTGGCGCGGCTCCCGGTCGGGTCGGTGACCACCTTCGGCGTCGCGGTCACCGGCGACGGCCACACCCTGCTGACCTCCGACTCCGACGGCGCGGTGACGCTGTGGTCCTACGGCCGCTCGGCGCTCGGCTCGCGGGCCGGCGCGATCACCGGCGCCGCGTTCCAGCCCGGCGGCGACCTGCTGGCCGCGGTCGGCGCCAACGGCTCGGTGGGGTTGTGGGACAGCACCACCGGTGACGTGGTCCGGCAGACCGCCGGGCACGCCGCGGAGGTCCACGACGTGGCGTTCAGCCCCGACGGGTCGGAGTTCGCGACCGTCGACATCGGCGGCGAGGTGGTGGTGTGGACGACCGCCACCGGGGCCGAGGCGCGCCGCTTCTCCCGGCCCGGCACCGAGTTCACCTCGGTGGCGTTCAGCCCGGACGGCGGGACCATCGCGGTCGCCGGCCGCACGCCCGCCGAGGCCGACCACGGCGAGGACCGCGACGAGCTGCTGCTGCTCGACGCCGCCGACCTCGGCGTGGCCACCCGCCGCCCCACCCGCGCGGAGCCGCGCAACCCGCAGGGCAACGAGGTGGACCGGAACTTCGTCACCGGGATCGCGTTCAGCCCCGACAGCCGCACGCTGGCCCTGACCCTGTCGGCGGGCAGGGTGGGGCTGTGGAACCTGGCCGACCCCGGCGCGGAGCTGACCACCCTGCCCGGCCACGACGGGCTCGCGGTCGACGTGGAGTTCAGCCCGGACGGCGAGCTGCTGGCCAGCGGCGGCTCGGACCGGGTGGTGCGGCTGTGGCGGGTCCGCGACGGCGCCCGGGCCGGCGAGATCACCGGGCACGACGCGACCGTGCGGCGGGTCGCGTTCAGCCCGGACGGCCGCACGCTGGCCACCGCGAGCCAGGACACCGTGCTGAGGCTGTGGGACGTCGCCGGCAGGCGGCTGCTCGCGCGGCTGGACCGGCACGACGACGAGCTGAACGACGTCGCCTTCGACGGCGGCGGCGAGCGGGTCGCCAGCGCGAGCGCGGACGGCACCACCAGGGTCTGGCAGCTGTCCGAGGAGCGCGCGGCGGAGGTGCTGTGCGGCGTGTTCGACCGGGGGACGATCGCCGAGGAGTGGAGCCGGCTGGGGCCCGAGCGCGGTTCACCGCCCGACTGCGGCAGGTGAGCCGTGCCGCGGGTGGTGGTGCGGGGCGCTGGCCTGCCGTCGGTGGTGCTGGGCCCCGGTGAGTCGCTGCTGTTCGGGCGCGCTCCCCACGGCCTGTTCCGGCCCGGCCCCGGCCGGGTGGCGGTGGCCCTGCCGGACTGCGCGCCGCACGTGTCGCGGTTGGTCGGCGAGCTGGCGGTCGGCGCGGACGTGGTGGCGCTGACCTGGCTCGGCGCGGGCGAGGCCCAGCTGTCCGGCCTGTTCGACGCGCCCGGCGGCGCGCGGCGGGTGATCCTGACCAGGTCGGCGTCGGCGCTGCTGGACGCCGGGGAGAACCAGCTGGTGCTGCTGCGGGGCAGGCGCGACGCGGCGGGCCGGTTCGCGGACCTGGTGGTGACCCTCGACGTCGAGCCCGCGACGCGCGACGCGCCCGTGGAGCCGGTCGGCGCGGGCGACACCCGCACCGGTCCGGGCCTGGCGCGCGGCGGCCGGGACTGGTTCGTGGCGCTGGCGCTGGCCGAACCGTGGCTGGTCGGCGCGGACGACTACCCGCGCCCGCCGTCGAACCGGGAGATCTTCGAGCGGGTGCGCGAGTGGCACGGCTACGCGTGGAACCTGCACCGACCGCAGCGGGTGGACGAGGCGATCCGCGCCATCTCCGCGATCGCGTTCGGCGCGGCCGACGACCCGTACCTCGCGCCGCGCGCGGGCCGCCTGCTGAACACCAGGTTCGCGGTCGCCCGGCGGGCCGCGGAGGTCCGGCTGGTCACCGCGGCGGACCTCGCCGAGGTGGAGCGGGCGGCCAGGAACCGGAAACTTCCACCCCCGCCGGGCTCGTCCGGCGGCCCGGCCGCTCCGTAACTTCGCGGGCACGGGATCCAGTCCCGCACCGGCGCCGCACCGGGCCGTTCACCCCGCCGCCGCGCCGTTCCCGTTCCCCGAGAGGAGTTCGGTCGTGGCACAGGTCAACCACTCGTCCCGTCCCGGCGCGTTCGAGCCCCGGCGGCAGGCCGCGCCGAGGAAGAAGGCGGGCATCGTCGTCCTGCTCGTGGTGCTCAGCCTGGCCAACGTCGTCGTCCTGGTCGCCGCCGCGGCCGGCTGGGTCGACGCGTCCGAGCACGGCGCGGAGGACGCCTCACAGGCGTTCGGTCTGGTCACCGCCGTCAGCGTCCTGGCGCTGGTGGGGCTGGGCGGCGCCTGGTTCACCCGCCGGTGGGGTCCCCGGCTGTACGCCGCCACGGCCGGGGCGAGCCTGCTGCTCGGTCTCGTCGTCAGCGGCGGCGAGGGCTTCTCGCCGCTGAACCTGGTCGGTGTCTGCATCGCGGCGGGGTTGTGGCTGCACGCCGAAACCGACTGGTGAGGCGGGAGCGCCGAACGCCGGGGCGTCCACACCGGACACCCCGGCGGCCGCGCGCCTGCGGGTCAGCGCGATCGCCGCGGCGGCCGTGCCGGTGCCCACGGCGATGCCCGCGAACAGCAATGCCAGCACGACCAGGACCGCGTCGTCGCCGGCCCTGCCGCCCCGCTCGACGGCGAGCCGCCGGTGCTCGGTGGCCTGGAGGTGGCCGGGCGAGGCGGCCAGCACGTCGTCGAACGCCTCGACCGCGCCGTCGTGGTCGCCCTCGAACCAGCGGTCGAGACCGGTGCGGTAGTCGCGGTCGTGGTCGCCGGGGCCGAACGCGATCCCCTTGCCCTCCACCAGCTCCACCAGCGTCTCGGAGGCGGCGGCGAAGTTGAACGACTGCGTCTCGCCGGGCGCGGCCTGGCTGATCAGGCCCACCACGCGGCCCTCCGCGTCGACCACGGGCCCGCCGCTCATGCCGTGCGCGGCGGCGGCGCTGAACTCGTAGAAGGGCCGGCCGTCGCGCGTGCGGCGGGCGGACACCTGGCCGTTCTTGTTGCTGGGCTCCAGGGACTGGTCCACCGCCGAGCCCGGGTAGCCGATGGCCAGGACCGGCGTGCCGACCGGCGTCCGGTCGCGGCGCACCTCCAGCGCGGGCAGGCGGTCGCGCGGCACCTTGAGCACGGCCACGTCGCCGTCGGTCGGCGCGACCAGGTCCACCACGGTGGCGGGCGCGACGTCGCGGACCGGGCCGTCGCCCGTGGCCTCCATGCGCTCGACCCGGATGTCGCGGTCGACCGGGCGGTCGGGCACGGCGCCCTCGGCGACCGCGTGCTCGGCCAGCTCCCGCACCGCCGCCTCCCGGCTGACGACCCGGTTCAGGCCCGCCAGCTCCTCCACGGCCGCGCCGAACAGCGCGCCCGCGCCACCCTCCGGTCCGGTGTGGACGCAGTGGCTCGCCGTGGCGACGTGCCCGTCGGGGCTGACCACCACACCGGTGCACGACGTCTTCGCGGTGTAGCCACCGGCCCCGCCGAACACCTCGCCGGTGCGCTTGTCGCGCACCCAGCCGTGCCACTCCACGGTGATCAGCACGATCGCCGGGCGGGCGATCGCGGCGGCCAGCTCCTCGGGGCTGGAGGGCTGGGCGGCGTGCGCCGGCGCGGCGGCGTGCGCCAGCAGCGCCGCGGTCAGGCCGGCCACCGCCGGCAGGACCCGGGTCATCCGCCGTACACCCCCCACGTGGTGGTGCGCACCCACGCGGACCGGAAGCCCAGCGACTCGTTGGTCTCCCGCAGCTCCGCGCCCGTGCAGGTGTACTGCTCGGTCTCGTCGAGCGGGTGGTCCGCCGGCAGCGGGTGGGTGCTCAGGTGGCCCCGCTGGTCGTGGAACGCCCAGGTGGCGTCGGTCGTGGTGCGGTGCCGGTAGGTGATCGCCCGGTCGGTGGCCGACCAGGTGAACTCGGAGGTGCCGTTGCCCACCATGCGGATCCGGTTGCCGCGGAAGTCCGCCGCGAACACCACGTCGGTCATCCGCTCGGTGCCGGTGCCGTCCGGGCGCAGCTCGTAGACCCGCCCGCCGCCGTGCAGCGGCAGCTCCGGCTGGTCGGTGTAGAACTTGACCGTGATCTGCTCGTCCACGGTGCGCCAGGTGCCGAGCAGGCACGTGGGCGGCCCGGGTTCGCGGCTGGTGGCCGGTCGCGCGGTGGGCGACGGGCGGTCGGTGGCGACCGGGCTCGGCGCCGGGCGGTCGTCGGCGAGGACGACCGCCGTCAACCCGCCGGCGGCGAGCAGCGCGCACGCGGCGACGGCGGCGAGCGCCACGACGGCGGAGCGCGCGGGTAATCGGGGGAATTCGCTCACCGCCACATCGTATTGACGGCCGGACCCGCGCCGGGCGGGCGGGAACCGGAAGTTTCCGGCGCGCGGCCCTACCATGGGGTCGTGATCCTGCTAGCCGTGGTGCTCACCCTGCTGGGCGCGGGCACGCTCCTGTGGCGCGACACCGACCTGGTCGGGCTGCCCCCGGTGGTCGCGGGCCTCGGCCTGCTCGCCCTGGGCGCGGCAGCCGGCGCGCTGTGGGTGGTGCGCCGCCGCCGGCGGTGGGAGCGCGACGGCGAACCCCGACCGGTCGGCAACGTCTTCCAGCGCGCCCGCGCCCTGCCCCGCCTGGTCCGGGAGCGCAAGGCGTACGGGCTGCCCACCACCACCCTGGCCACGTGGGCGTTCGGGCTGGTCTACCTCGTCTCGCCGATCGACGTGCTGCCCGAGCTGCTGCCGCTGATCGGCGTCACCGACGACGCGGGCGTGGCGGTGTGGCTGCTCACCAGCGTGTCCACCGTCGCGGGCCAGTACCTCAACTGGGAGCGGTCGGGTCGGCGCGAGCGCCGACCCTGACCCGGCTCACCGGTCCCCGGGGCGCGGCAGCTCCCTGATGCCGGTCAGCAGCGCGGTGACCGCGCCCATGATCCGCTCGGTGGCCTCGTCCAGCACGGCCTTGGTCGGCTCCAGCGCGTACAGGTCGGACAGGTCGACCTCCGCGCCCGCGGCCACCGACACCCGCCGCCACGGGCGGGGCAGGAAGCGGCCGGGCGGCAGCAGCTCCCGCGTGCCCCACTGCGCCACCGGCACCACGGGCGTGCGGGTGGCCAGCGCGACCCGCGCCACGCCGTTCTTGCCCCGCATCGGCCACCCGTCCGGGTCGGAGGTGAACGTCCCCTCGGGGTAGACGATCACGCACTCGCCCTCCTCCAGCGACGTCCGGGCGGCGTCCAGGGCGCGCCCGGCGCGGGCCGTGCCCCGGTCGACCGGGATGTGCCGCCCCGAGGACATCACCCACCCCAGGACCGGCACCCGCCACAGGCTCGCCTTGGCGAGGTAGCGCGGCACCCGGCCGGACGCCAGGGCGAACGCGGTCAGCGTCACCGGGTCGGAGAACGACAGGTGGTTGGAGGCCAGCAGCACGGGCCCCTGTCGGGGGATGTTCGTCCGGCCGCCCATCCGCATCGGCACGAACAGCACGACCAGCGGCCACAGCAGGTCGATCGCCACCGAGTACCAGAAACCCCGGCCACGGCGGGGCAGCCGGGCGGTCATCGCCGCCATCCGGTAGAACGTCACGCGGGAATCTTCGGTCATGGCCGGCGCTCCCGTTCCGGCGACCCACCGCACCACGTCACCCGGCGCTGATCGATTTCGACTAATCTCCCTCCCCGTGGCAGGGCTCACCGCACCGCGCACCGCGGTCGACCGCATCAGCGTGCTGCTCGTCGAGGACGACGAGGGCGACGCCGTGCTGGTCGAAGCCCTCCTGGACGAGGTGGACGCCGACGTCGAGCTGCACCGCGCGCGGACCCTGCGCGAGGCCGAGCTGCTGCTGACCAAGGTGGACTGCGTCCTGCTCGACCTCGGCCTGCCCGACACCACCGGGCTCGACGGGCTGACCAGGCTGATCGCGCACCCCGCGCCGGTGGCGATCATCGTCCTCACCGGCCTGAACGACGAGCACCAGGGCACCCGCGCGGTGGCCGCGGGCGCGGAGGACTACCTGGTCAAGGGCCAGGTCGACGGCGTGGGCCTGGCTCGCGGCATCCGCTACGCGGTCGGCCGCAAGCACGCCGAGGAGACCCAGCGGCAGCTGCGCGACGAGCAGCTGCTCGCGGCGGAGAAGACGCGCCTCGAACGCGGCCTGCTGCCCTCGTTCATCCTGCACGACGACGCGCCCGACGTGCGCTTCCGCTACCGCCCCGGCGGCAGCCGGATGCTGCTGGGCGGCGACTTCTTCGACGCGGTCAGCAGGCCGGACGGCACGCTCCAGGTGATCATCGGCGACGTGTGCGGGCACGGGCCGGACGAGGCGGCGCTGGGCGTGTTCCTGCGCATCGCGTGGCGGGCGCTGGTGCTGGCCGACCAGGAGCCGTCGCGGGTGCTGCGCACGTTGCACGAGATCCTGGAGCACGAGCGCCACCAGCCCGGCCTGTTCACCACCGCGTGCATGGTGACCATCTCACCCGACCGCCGGTGGGCGCGGATCTACCTGGCCGGGCACCCCGAGCCGATGCTGATGGTCGGCGACCGCGTGGTGGAGCTGCCCCGGGACCGGGCGGGCCTGCCGCTGGGCGTGCTGCCGGGCAGCACGTGGAGCGGCCTGGACGTCCCGCTGCCGCGCGACTGGTCGATGCTGCTCTACACCGACGGGCTGGTCGAGGGCCGGGTGGTCGGCGACCCCGAGCGGCTCGGCTCGGAGCGGCTGATCGAGTTGATCGGCGAGGCCACCGGCGGCGACATCAGCCGGGTGGACGACCCCGATGTGCTGCTCGACACCCTGATCTCCAGGGTCAAGGAGCTCAACGGCGGGGAACTCGACGACGACATGGCCGTCATGCTGATCTCGGAACAGGACTGATGGACTACCGCACCCGCTGGCCCGCCTCAAGGCTGCTGGTCGCCGCCGTGGCGACCCTGATCATCGTCAGCGGGGGTGCGATCACCAGCCTGGCCGTCGCCCTGTCGGGCCTGTCCGACGCGCGCCACACGCTGCTGGACCGGATCGCGCCGGCGCGCGACGCCGTGCTGGAGATCGACACCGCCGTCATCAACCAGGAAACCGGCGTGCGCGGGTACCTGCTCAGCGCGAACCAGGAGTTCCTGGAGCCCTACGAGGCCGGCCTGGCGGACGAGCGGGACGCGATCGCGGAGGTCGAGCAGCTGGTCGTGCCGATGCGCCCGGACCTCTCCGACGATATCGGCGGGGTGGCCGCGCTGGCGGAGCAGTGGCGGTCGGAGTACGCCCGGCCGCTGATCGCCTCGGTCGACTCGACCGGCAGGCCGGAGACGCGGCCCGCGGAGTCCCTGCTGGGCAAGGAGCTGTTCGACCGGCTGCGGTCGGCCATCAACGGGGTGGTCGGGCAGCTCGACCAGGACGCCGCCGCGGCCCGCACGGAACTGGACGACGTCGCGCGCGACGTGGTGTGGCTGCTCGTCGGCCTCGGCGCGCTGCTGGTGCTGATCATCAGCGGGATCGCGGTGGTGCTGTACCGGATCCTGATCGCGCCGCTGTCCGGGCTGGCGGCCGACGTGCGGCAGGTGTCCTCGGGCGATTTCGCGCACGAGGTGCGGGCGGGCGGACCGCGGGAGGTCGTGATGCTCGGCCACGACGTGGAGACCATGCGCTCGCGCATCCTCTCCGACGTCAAGGACCTCCAGCGGTCGAACTCGGAGCTGGAGCAGTTCGCCTACGTGGCCTCGCACGACCTCCAGGAGCCGCTGCGCAAGGTGGCGAGCTTCTGCCAGTTGCTGGAGCGCCGCTACTCCGGTCAGCTCGACGAGCGCGGCGAGCAGTACCTGCGGTTCGCGGTGGACGGCGCGAAGCGGATGCAGGTGCTGATCAACGACCTGCTGGCGTTCTCCCGGGTCGGGCGGATCACCCGCGAGCAGACCCTGGTGGACTGCGAAACGCTGGTCGAGCACGTGCTGGACAGCTACTCCGAGGTCATCGAGCGCACCGGCGCGACGATCGAGGCGGGCGAGCTGCCGACGGTGCGCGGCGAGGAGTCCCTGTTGAGCGGCGTGTTCGGCAACCTGGTCAGCAACGCGCTCAAGTTCCGCGGCGAGGACCCGCCGCACGTGGTGATCAACGCCGAGCGGACGGGTGATTGCTGGACGTTCACCGTGAGCGACAACGGCATCGGGATCGACACCGAGTACGCTGAGCGCATCTTCGTGATCTTCCAGCGCCTGCACCACAAGGACGACTACCCGGGCACGGGCATCGGCCTGGCCATGTGCCGGAAGATCATCGAGTACCACGGCGGCACCATCTGGCTGGACACCACCGCGGAGACCGGCACGACCTTCAAGTTCACCCTCCCCGCAGTAGAGGACGACGACCAATGAGCAACCCGCTGAACGTGATCGACGTGCTGCTGGTTGAGGACGACCCGGGCGACGCCCTCATGACGCAGGAGGCGTTCGAGCACCACAAGATCCGCAACCAGCTGCACGTGGTCCGCGACGGCATCGAGGCGCTGGAGTTCCTGCGGCGCGAGGGCCAGTACGCCGACGCGCCCCGGCCGGGCCTGATCCTGCTGGACCTGAACCTGCCCAAGCGGGACGGGCGCGAGGTGCTGGCGGACATCAAGGCGGACGCGTCGCTGCGCACGATCCCGGTGGTGGTGCTGACCACCTCGGAGGCGGAGGAGGACATCCTGCGCAGCTACAACCTGCACGCCAACGCCTACGTCACCAAGCCCGTCGACTTCGACCGGTTCATCGAGGTCGTGCGGCAGATCGACGACTTCTTCGTGACCGTGGTGAAGCTGCCCCGCTAGGACCGTCGAGGGGCGAGGGGGACGACCATGGGTCCGGTGATCTCGGCGGACGGCACGCGGATCGGGTTCTCGCGGGTGGGGACGGGTCCGGCGGTGGTGCTGGTCGACGCGGCGTGCTGCTTCCGGGCGTCCGGGCCGATGGCCGGGGTGGCGGAGGCGCTGAGCGGGTCGTTCACGGTGTTCACCTACGACCGGCGCGGGCGGGGCGAGAGCGGTGACACCGCGCCCTACGCGATCGCGCGAGAGGTGGAGGACCTGGCTGCGGTCGTGGAGGAGGCCGGCGGGTCGGCGTTCGCCCACGGCTTCTCCTCCGGCGCGGTGCTGGCGCTGCACGCCGCCGCGGCGGGGGTGCCGCTGCGGGCGCTGTCGCTGCTGGAGCCGCCGCTGTCGTTCGAGCCCGCCGGGGGCCCGGACGTGCGGCCGGAGATCGAGGCGCTGGTCGCGGCCGGTCGGCGCGGAGACGCGGTGACCCGGTTCCAGGTGGCGTGCGGCGTGCCGGAGGAGTTCGTGGAGGGCGCGCGGCGCTCGCCCGGCTGGCCCTTGCTGGAGGCCCTGGCCCACACCACCGCCTACGACCTGACCATCACCGCCACTCCCCCGGACCTGGCCGCGGTCACCGCGCCGGCGCTGATCCTGGACAGCGCGAGCAGCGACGACCGGCTGCGCTCGTGGGCCGACGGGGTCGCCGAGCGCCTGCCCGGCGCGACGCGCCGCACCCTGCCCGGCGAGTGGCACGGCGTCACCCCGGAGGCGCTCGCCCCGGTGCTCGCCGAGCACTTCCGCTGAGCGCGCGGCCCCCGCGTCAGGCGACCTCGTAGGCGATCACGCCGTCCTGTTCGGTCGAGCGCGCCAGGCCGCGCCTGACCAGCACGTCCAGGTGCGCGGCGGTCTCGCCGACGGCCAGCACCCGGTTGAACGGGTCAAGCTCGGCGAACGACCGGCCGCGGCGGGTCCAGCCGAGCCCGCCCGCGGTCCCGAAGGCGGTGCCGGCGCCCGCGCGGACGACCTCCAGGGTGGCCGCCAACCGGTCCTCGTGGTGGGCCAGCAGCTCGTCCACCCGGGCGTGGCTGGAATCGGTGACCGGGCCGTGGGCGGGCAGCAGCCGCAGGTCGGGGCAGGAGCGCACCAGGCGCAGCGAGTCGAGGTAGTCGCCGAGGGGCAGGGCGGGCCGGGCCGGTTCGAAGCCGATGGACGGCGTGATGTGCGGCAGCACGTGGTCGCCCGAGAACAGCAGTTTCGCCTCCGCGTCGACGAACACCACGTGCCCCCGCGTGTGGCCGGGCGTCGGCAGGACGCGCAGCACGCGCTTGTCCAGCTCCAGGTCGCCCTCCTCCAGCCACTCGTCGGGTTCCTCGTAGTCGCGCACCGCGTCCTCCCCGAGGGCGGCCAGCACGGCCCGCCACCGCTCGGCCAGGTGCGGCGCGCCCCACCGGCGCAGGTCCTCCACCTGGCTGTTCGCCGCGCGGGCGGTGATCCTGGCCAGGGACGGCTGCTCGCCGAGGCCGAGGGCGACCCGCGTGCCGAAGCGGCGGCGCAGGGCGACGGCCATGGTGTAGTGGTCGCGGTGGACGTGGGTGACCAGGAAGCGGCGGACGTCCTCGAAGCCGTGCCCGAGGTCGCCCAGCGCCCGCTCCAGGGCGGTGAAGCCGTCGTCGAGCGCCCAGCCCGGGTCGACCAGGACCAGGCCGTCGCCGTCCTCGACCGCGTAGCAGTTGACGGTGCGCAGGCCGTCGTTCGGCAGCGGCAGCGGGATGCGGTGCACACCGGGGGCGACCTCGAAGGCGCCGGGCAGGGTCCAGTCCACACCCCGATCCTACTGTCCGGTAGCTTCCCGGGTCCGGGCGGTGCGCCCGGACGCCCGGCGCGACGTGCAAGATTGTTCACATGGACGTCTACCTGCTGATCCTCGGTGACCACCTGCCCAACCCGAGCACGGGGCACGTGGTGACCGAGGCCGATCGGCTGCACGCGATCGTGGAGCAGGCCGTGGTCGCCGAGGAGGCGGGCTTCACCGGTGTGGCCATCGGCGAGCACCACTTCACGCGCTACATCGTCTCCGCGCCGGAGCTGCTGCTGGCGGCCATCGCCGCGCGCACGTCCACGCTCCGGCTGTCCACCGGGGTGACCCTGCTGGCCCACCACGACCCGGTGCGGGTGGCCGAGGAGCTGGCCACCCTGGACGTGCTGTCGCGGGGCCGGGCGGAGCTGATCGTGGCGCGGGGCGTGTCGCAGCGCACCGACGCGGCGTTCGGGGTGCAGGACGACCTGCGAGCGCGGTTCGACGAGAACCTGCGCCTGCTGCTGCGGCTGCTGGAGGAACCGCACGTGACCTGGGAGGGCCGGTACCGCAGCCCGCTGGTCGACGTGACCACGACCCCGCGGCCGGTGCAGCGGCCCCGGCCGCTGGTGTGGATCGGCAGCGGCTCGGCGGTGTCCGCGGACCTGGCGGTCGAGCTGGGCCTGCCGCTGATGCTGCCCAGCACCCTGCGCGACCCGGGCACGCACCGGTCGGTGGTCGAGCGCTACCGCGAGGCCATGGGCGGCGGCGGCCGGGTGGCGCTGCCCAGCCACGTGTTCGTGGCGCCCACCGCGGCCGGGGCGCGGGCCCGGTGGCGACCGCACCTGACCGCTTACGCCCGCTTCGCCGACCGGTGGCGGGGCGACGGCGACGTGGACGTGGACGCGTTGATGGAGGGCGCGGCGGTGTGCGGCGACCCGGCCGAGGTGACCGAGCGGCTCAACGCGCTGACCGGGCTGCTCGGGCTGGACGCCCAGCTGGTCGTGGTCGACATCGGCGGCCTGCCGCACGAGGCCGTGCTCGACGCGATCCGGCTGTTCGGCGCGGAGGTGCTGCCGAACCTGAAGCGTTGACGGGTTTGGTTCCCGCGCCCGCTGGATAAGGAGTGTTCACCTCGTCGCGGAATCCTTGGCGGAACGGTGGACATGCTGAGTTCGTACCTGGAGCCCGCGCGGACGGGGTTCCTCACCTTCGTGGGCGTGGGAGCGCTGCTGCTCCTGCCCCTGGTGGCGCTGCACTACTGGCGGTTCGGGCGGGTCGAGCCGCGGCGCGCGCTGGTGCTCTACGGCCTGCTGGCCTACGGGCTGGTGGCGCTCGCGCTGATCTTCCTGCCGTTCCCTGACCGGGACGCGGTGTGCCGGGGCGAGACCATGCTGTCGACCACGCCGTTCCAGTGGGTCACCGACATGCGCAACAACATGGCTGCCACCGGCCGGTCGGGCATCCAGGCGATGGTGACCTCCCAGGCGTTCCTCCAGCAGGCCTTCAACGTGGCGCTGTTCGTGCCGCTGGGCGTGGTGCTGCGCAAGGCCTACCGGCGCGGGCCGCTCGCGGTGGCGTGCATCGGCCTGGGCGCGGCGCTGATCGTCGAGGTCGTGCAGTACACCGGGAACCTCGGTTTCTACCCGTGCCCGTACCGGATCGCGGACGTGGACGACCTGATCTCCAACACCGGCGGCGCGCTGCTGGGGTGGATGGTCGCGCCCGTGGCGCTGGTGGTGCCGACCGTGCCGGCCCAGGACGACGTCGTCGCGCCGCCGGGCACGGTGAGCCTGCCGCGCCGGCTGTGCGGGGTGGTGGCGGACCTCCTGGTGGTGGTGCTGGTGTCCCGGTTGCTGCTGCCCGACCTGAGGTGGGCGCTCGCGCTGCTGGTGCTGCTGCGGGTGGTGGCGCCCTCGGTGACCGGCGGCTGGACGTTCGGCGGGTGGCTGCTGAGGTACCGCACGCGCCTGCCGGGCGGCGGCCCGGCCGGTGCGTGGCGGATCGCGCTGCGCGAGCTGCTGGGCGTGACGGGGCTGTTCGCGTACGCGGTGGTGGTGTCGCCGCGGTCGGACCAGTGGTGGGAGTTCGGGCTGGACCTGGTGGTGATCGCGGTGGTGCTGGTGGGGACGTTCGTGGTGCCGGTGTTCCGCCGCGACCAGCTGGGGTGGCACGAGCGCGTGGCGGGCACCCGCACGGTGGTGGTGCGCCCGGCCCGCGTGCCGGAGCGCGTCTAGGACCGGCCGCGCACCCGGCGGCAGGCGGTCGGCGACACGGCCGGCGACACGGCCGACGGGCGGTCGGCGACACCGTCACCGGGCGCGGCGTCACGGTCGACGGGCGGTCAGCGGCGGAACCAGGCGCGTCGCGACTGCTCGCCCGACACCAGCGCGTCGCCGAGCGACCGGCCCACCAGGCCGCGTTCCCCGTAAGCGCCCAGCAGCCGGCGGGTCAGGTCGCCCCGGTCCACGACCGGGACGGGGCCGTCGTCCACGCCGTCCTCCGGACCGGCGAAACCGTCGTGGCCGAGCACGATCGACCCGGCCCGGCTGTCGCGCACCGCACCGGCCACCCGGTCGGACTGCGGCACGTCCGACCAGTCGCGCAGCACCGGTCCCCACAGCACCGGCACCAGCCCGTCCCGCGTCACCGCGCGCCAGGTCCGCGGCGACTGCGTGCCGTACGGCGGGCGGAACCAGGTGGTGCGGCGGCCGGTCAGGTCCTCCAGCTCGGCGCGGGCGGCCCTGGTGCGCAGCTCGACCTCGCGCGTCGGCAGGCCGGTGAGGCGGCGGTGGTCCGGCCCGTGCAGCGCTATCTCGTGGCCCTCCGCCGCGACCTCCGCGAGCAGCCCCGGGGAGCGCCTGGCCCGGGTCAGCAGCACGAAGAAGGTGGCGGTCGCGCCGAAGTCGCCGAGCGCCGCCAGCACCGCCTCCGTGCTGCCCGGCTCGGGGCCGTCGTCGTAGGTCAGCACGACGTGCGGCTCGGCGGTCCGCACCCCGCACACCGAACCGGCGATGCCGCCGAACATCCGCTCCACCGGCTCCGCGAACCGCCGGACCCCTGATAACGCGCCCATCGCCGGAGCGTAGGCGGCGGTGTCGGGGACCAAGCCGCAAAACGGGTGCCCCGCGGGGGTTTACCCCTCGCGCGGGGCGGGCTGGGCCAAGTCGTGGAGCGCGGCGAGGGCCGTCGGTTCGGCCAAGAGCAGGCGTTGGAACTCCTCGCGGGTGACGCGGCCGTCCGCGTCGGCGTCGGCCCGCTCGGCGAGCCGGTCCCAGAGCGCCCGGTAGCCGTGGCGGATCGCCCTGGCCCGCGGCGAGCCCGGCGGTTCGCCCGCGCCCTGGGCTAGGCGCAGGGCGAAGACGTCGAAGTCGTCCCGGGTGAGGTCGCCGTCGCCGTCGGCGTCGAGCGGGTCGAAGTCCGGTGGGGCGACCTCGTCCCGGATCAGCTCGTCGGCCCAGTCGATGAGCCGGTCGTGGTCCGCCCGGAGGACGTCCGCGTGGGTGGCGCCGGCGTGGCGGTCGAAGCGGACGGTGGCGCCGGCGCCCTCCAGGTCGGCCACGAACCGCTCCACCACGACCAGGGGCACGAGCTCGTCCGCGCCGCCCGCCGACACCAGGACCGGGCGGTCCATCCGGGTGACCGGCACGCGGCAGGCGCGCAGGACCGGGGCGACGCCGGGGCGGGAGGCCAGGTCCGTGGTGCCGGTGTCGTCGTTGGTGAGGCGGCCGACGGCCCGGAACATGTCGACCAGGGTCGCGGTCTCGGCCACGTCGACCAGCCTGCCGCCCGCGGCGGTGAGCAGGGCTCGGGCGTCGAAGTCGGGGTGGGAGGTGCGCAGCCCCGCGAGCAGGAACGGCAGCAGCACGGACGTCCGCGCCGCCCCGTCCGCGGTGACCAGGTCGACCAGCATCGGCAGGTGCACCGGCGGGGCGAGGGCGAGGGTGCCGCGGAAGTCCAGCTCGGGGGCGTGGGCCGCGGCGATCAGGCCGGTGAACAGGGCCGCGTGGCCGCCCTGGGAGAAGCCGGCGACGAGCCAGGTGCGGCCGACGTCGGGGTGGAGCAGGCGGGCGGCGCGCACGATGTCCACCACGTCGTCGGCCACGGCCTCGCCGTTGAAGTACGGGTGCGGGCCCGGGGTGGCCAGGCCCTCGTAGTCGGTGGCGGCGACCGCGTACCCGGCGGCGAGCCAGCGGGCGACGTGCTCCCGTTCGAGCCTGGTCAGACCGGTGGTGGAGGGCGCGCAGTGGTCGGCGAGACCGGTGGTGCCGTGGGCGTAGCTGACGACCGGCAGGCCGCCGGGCGGCGCGGGCCGGTCCGGGAGGAAGAGCGAGCCGCTGACCGCGCGGCCGGAGCCGTCGTAACCCAGCCCCTGGTAGACGAGGTGGAACGCCTCGGCCGCGTGGTCGGGCCACAGGGCGCGCGGCAGCGGGCGGTGGTCGAGCACCGCGCCCGGTTCACGTCTCGTGCCGCTTCGCATGGCCCCTCCCCCGAAGACCGTAGTGGTCCGGCACACGACAGGGGGATGGGTGTCACCCGTCGGTGTCGGGCCCTCACCCCGGTGCGGCGCGGCGGTGGACGTCTGGGTGATCGCCCGGCCGGGTAACCCCGCGGCGAAGGGAGGTTGCCATGGTCCACCCCGAACCACCCGGGCAGCCGTCGATACCGGTGCCCGAGCCGATCCCCGACCACCCCCGGCCGGAGCCCGGTCCGGGCACCGAGCCGCCGTTGCCGCCCACGCCCGAACCGCCGACGCCGAGGTGAGGCCGGCACACCGCTGAAGCGGCGTGCGGGTGGGGCGAGCGCCCGGTGGGTCCCGGCCCACCGGGCGCGGTCGGCGATAAGGTGGCGGTGCAGCGCCAGGACGAGGGGGACCACGTGCCGCAGCACCGCGAGCTGTCCGTCAACGGCATCACCGTGCACGTCGCCGAGCAGGGCGAGGGGCCGCTGGTCCTGCTGCTGCACGGCTTCCCGGAGAGCTGGTACTCCTGGCGGCACCAGTTCGAGCCGCTGGCCGCGGCCGGGTACCGGGTGGTCGCGCCCGACCAGCGCGGCTACGGCGGCACCGACCGGCCGGAGGACGTGGACGCCTACACGATCATGCACCTCGTCGGCGACGTGGTGGGGCTCATCGCGGCGCTGGGCGAGCGGGAGGCCGTGGTCGTCGGGCACGACTGGGGCGCGCCGGTCGCCTGGCACACCGCGCTGCTGCGCCCCGACCTGGTGCGCGGCGTGGCCGGGCTGAGCGTCGCGCCGACGCCGCGCGGGTCCCGGCGACCGCTGGAGGCGGCCCGGGAGCGCTTCGGCGACGGCTTCTACCAGCTGTACTTCCAGCAGCCGGGCGTCGCCGACGCCGAGTTGGCCCGCGACCCGCGCACGACGTTCCGCAAGACCCTGGTCGGCGCGTCCGGCGACGCCGTGCCGCCGTCCGCGCCCGGCGAGGGCTTCCTCGGTCCGTTCGCCGACCCGGAGGAGCTGCCCGCCTGGCTCACCGAGGCCGACGTGGACGCGTTCGCGGAGCAGTACCGCCGCCACGGTTTCACCGGCGGCCTGAACTGGTACCGCAACATCGACCGCAACTGGGAGCTGACCGCGCCGTGGGAGGGCGCCGTGATCACCCCGCCCGCGCTCTTCATCACCGGTGAACGCGACCTGGTGCGCGGCTTCTACCCGCCGGGCTTCTTCGAGCACCTGCCGGCGATCGCGCCGAACCTGCGCGCGGTCCACGACCTGGCCGGGTGCGGGCACTGGATGCAGCAGGAGCGCCCCGACGAGGTCAACTCCGCGCTGCTGGAGTTCCTCTCCGGCTTGTGAGAGGCGCCTCAACGCCCTTCTCCGCTCAACCATGGCCCAGTAGGTTATAAGCTATAGCCTGAAGGGGGCCGGGGTGTTCCAGACCAAGGCCGAGTTCGCCTACCACGAGGTGCGGCGCCGGGTGCTGACCGGCGCGCTGGCCCCCGGCGCGGTGATCAACCAGGGGTTGCTGGCCGAGGAGATCGGCATCAGCACCACCCCGCTGCGCGAGGCGCTCAAGCGGCTCAAGGCCGAGGGCCTGGTCGAGCTGGGCGCGCACCGGGACGCCGAGCTGCGCGCCGAGGAGGCCCGGGACCTGCTGGAGGTGCGACGAGCGTTGGACCCGCTGGCGGCGCGGCTGGCGGCGGCGCGGCGCACCGACGAGGACGTGCGGGCGATGCGGGAGGCCGCCGTCGGCCTGCACGCGCTGCCGCCGGACCAGGCGTACGACGAGCTGCTCGCGCACCGGCGGTTCCACGCCGCGCTGTACCGGGCCTCGCACAACGCGCTGCTGGTCGAGGCGCTGGACGGGCTGTGGGACAAGACCGACCGCTACCGCCGCCTGGCGCTGGAGGCCGGGCGGGACGAGGCCGAGCGCGCGAAGAAGGACCACGAGCACGCGGCGCTGCTCGACCTGGTCGTCTCCGGTGACGGTGACGGCGCGGCGGCGCTGATGCTGGCGCACGTCGAGACGAGCCCCGGCGCGCCGGCCGCGCGGCGGCTGTCGCGGTGAGGCGCCCGGCGGTCGTCGCGCTGTTCGCGCACTCGGTGCTCACCCAGGTCGTGACGTTCGTGCTGCGGCCCGCGGCGTCCTACCGGGCGCTGGAGCTGGGCGTGCCCGCCTCGTGGCTGGGCGTGCTGTCGGCGTCCTTCGCGCTGGTGCCGCTGGTGCCGGCGCTGCCGGCCGGGCACGTGGTGGACCGGGTCGGTGAACGCCTGGTCATGGCCGCGGGCAGCGCGCTGATGGTCGGCGCGGGCGCGGTGTTCGTGCTCCTCGGCGACTCGCCGGCCCGGTGCGGGCGCTGACGACGAGCTGCGTGGTGATCGCCGGGGTGGACATCTCCCTGGTCCACCTGCCCGCGCTGGGCGCGGACCGGGACCTGTCCGCCGGGTTGGTGAGCGCGCTGCTGGCGCTGCGCGCGGCGGCGTCGATGGTGTCGAGGCTGCTGCTGGGCCGGTTGAGCGCGGCGCTGGGTCGCGAGCGGCTGCTGGTCGGCAGCATCGCGTCGGCGGCGCTGGGGCCGGCCGCGTGCGCCCTGCCGGTGCCGCCGTGGGCGCTGGTGGTCGCGGTCGTGGTCGCGGGGCTCGGCCTGGGGGTGGGTCAGCCGCTGACGATGTCGTGGCTGGCCGAGTCCGCGCCGCCGGGTGCGCGCGGCCGGGCGATGTCGCTGCGGCTCACCGGGAACCGCGCGGGCCAGGTCGTCATCCCGGCGGCGGTCGGCGCGGTCGCCGCCGGGCTCGGCGCGGCGGGCGTGCTGGGCGTGACCGCGGCGGCCCTGGCGTGGACCGGTTTCCTGGCGCGCAAGCCGGCGGTGGACGGTCCCTGACCGGGTGACGGCGGAGAGCGCTCGGAGGTGGCGGGGAGAGCGCTCGGAAGTCGCGGCGGCGGGCGTCACCGGAGGCGTCCGGCCGAGCCCGCGACCCCGGCGGCCATCGCCGGAGACCTCCGGCCAGGGGCGTCACCGGAGGCGTTCGGCGGCCAGCCGGCCCGAGATCAGCACCGGCGGGATGCCCACGCCCGGCGTGGTCCCGCTCCCCGCCAGCACCACGTTGCCGTCGCGGTGGGGCAGGTTCCGGGGTCGGAACGGACCCGTCTGGGCGAAGGTGTGCGCGACCGAGAACGGGGTCCCCGCCGCCTGGCCGTCGCGAGCCCAGTCGTCCGGGGTGGTCAGCGACAGCCGGGTCACCTCGTCCGCCGAGGCGATCAGCTTGCGGTGCGCCAGCTCGTCCACGAGCCGGTCGGCGTAGTCCTCGCCCAGGTCCCGCCAGTCGAGGGGCCCCGCGTCCAGGTTCGGGCACGGCGCCAGCAGGTAGTGCAGGTGCCGGTCCGCCGGAGCCAGCTCCGGGTCCGTCACCGTGGGCGTGGTGAGCAGCAGGGACGGGTCGGTCATCAGCTCGCCCCGGTCCACGATCTCGTCGAACGTGCGGTCCCAGGCGTCGCCGAAGGAGATCGTGTGGTGCGCGTGCCCCTCGACCCGCGGCCCGCTCAGGTGGACCACCACGGCCGACGGCGACCAGCGCACCGGCGCCGGTCGGCGCGGCCGGCGGTGCAGCAGGCGGGTCGTCTGCGCGGGCCCGGCGGCCAGCACCACCGCGTCGCAGGGGAACCGCTCGCCGGAGGCGATCACCGCCCGCGCCCGGTCGCCGCGCATCTCCAGCGACTCCACCTCGCACCCGTAGGCGAACCGGACCCCGGCGTCGGCGGCCGCGTCGGCCATCGCCCGCGGCACCGCCCGCATCCCGCCGCGCGGGAACCACACGCCCGCCACCGTGTCCATGTAGGCGATCACCGCGTACGCCGCCAGGGCGTGCTTCGGCGCGACGCCGGCGTAGAGGGCCTGGAAGGTGAACACCCGGCGCAGGCGCGGGTCGCGCAGGAACCGGCCCACCGCCCGGTCCAGCGACCCGAACCCGCCCAGGCGCGCCAGCGCCACCAGGTCGCGACCCACCAGGTCGAGGGGGCTGTCGAAGTTCGCGCCGACGAACCGGTCCCGCTCCGCCTCGTACAGCCGGGTCAGCCACGTCCGCAGCTCCCGGTACCCGGCGGCCTCCCGCCCGCCGGCGAACTCGCGGACCGCCTGCTCCATCTCGTCCGCCGACGTGTGCACGTCCAGCGCGCTGCCGTCGGCGAAGCACGCCCGGTAGGCCGGGTGCAGCGGGAGCAGGTCGAGCCGGTCGGCCAACCGCTCCCCCACCGCGCCCAGCGCCTCGTCCAGCAGCTCGGGCATGGTCAGCACGGTCGGCCCGGTGTCCACCAGGTGGCCGGCCACGTCCAGCCGCCCGGCCAGCCCGCCGGGGTGCGGCAGCCGCTCCAGCACGGTCACCTCGTGCCCGGCCCCCCGCAGGTGCAGCGCGGCCGACAGCCCCGCCAGTCCCGCGCCGACCACCACGACCGAGTCCGTCCTGCCCTTCACCGCGCGCACCGTCACCACCGCCGCTCGGTCGCCTTGGCGGCCAGCGCGCCCAGCGCCAGTCGCACCGGTTCGTCCAGCCCCGCCCCGTCGATCGTCAGCAGCGCCTGCTCCGCCAACACGTGGATCCGCTCCTCCACCGCGTCGACCGCGCCCAGGTCGCGCAGCAGCTCGCCCACCTCGTCCACGGTCCGGTCGCTGACGCCACCGCCCTCCAGGCAGTCCCGCAGCAGCCGCGCCGCGTGCGGGCGGCGGGCGGTCCGCGCCAGGCCCAGCGCGAGCGCCATCAGCGCCGTGCGCTTGCCCTCGCGCAGGTCGTCGCCGACGGGTTTGCCGGTGATCCCGGTGTCGCCGAACACGCCCAGCAGGTCGTCGCGCAGCTGGAACGCCACGCCCACGTCGCGGCCGTAGGAGCGCAGGGCGTCCACCAGCTCCTGCGGCGCGCCCGCCAGCGCCGCGCCGAGGTGCAGCGGCCGTTCCACGGTGTAGGCGGCGGTCTTGAGCCGCGCCACCCGCAGCGCCTTCTCCAGCGACTCGTCGCGGCGGGCGCCCGCCAGCAGGTCCAGGTGCTGCCCGGCGATCATCTCGGTGCGCATGGCGCGCCAGGGCTCGCGGGCGCGGTCCAGCGCGGCGGTGTCGAGGCCGGCGGCGGCCAGCGCGTCGTCGGCCCAGACCAGGGCCAGGTCGCCGACCAGGATCGCGACGCTGTCGCCGTAGTGGCGGGGGTCGCCCGCCCAGCGGCCCCGGTGGTGGCGGGCGGTGAACGCGGTGTGCACGGTCGGCCTGCCGCGTCGGGTCGCCGAGCGGTCCATCACGTCGTCGTGCACCAGCGCGCCGCCCTGGAGCAGCTCCAGGGCGACCAGCGCCCGCACGGTGGCGTCCGCCGCCGGGCCCCGCACCGGGCCGCCCGCCGCGCGCCAGCCCCACCAGGCGAACGTCGGCCGCACCCGCTTGCCGCCCGCCAGCACCAGGTCGGCCAGCGCGCCGCCCACCTCCGGCGCGGTGTCGGGCGCGTGGGCGAAGAACTCCTCCAGCTCGCGGTGCAGCCGGGGCACGAGGCCGTCGTCGAGCACCGACGCCTCGACCCGGTGCTCCCTGGAAACCAGCGCCATCGTGCCTCCCGGCTGCTTCGTGGTGGCACGAGCTAAACAGCGCCGGCCGTGGTCCGCACGACAGATCAAGTGGTCCGCGCGACAGATCAACCCGTCATGCGGAGCGCCACCCCGGGTTCTAGCGTTGTGCGAGAAGCCTGCGGAAGGACTCCCTGCTCCCATGTCGGTCGACCGCGAACTCGACGCCGCCGCCATCACCGATCCGGCGCTGCGGCACGCCTACCGGCGTTGCCGCGAGCTGAACGCCGAGCACGGCCGGACCTACTACCTGGCCACGCGGCTCCTGCCGCGCGCCCGGCGACCCGCGATCCACGCCCTGTACGGGTTCGCCCGGTGGGCCGACGACATCGTGGACGAGGTGCACGACGGCCGGACGCCGGCCGAGCGCGCCTCCCAACTGTCTACTTTGGAGGAGAGGTTGGCCGCGGGGCTGGTCGCGGGCCGCAGCGACCACCCGGTGATCGCCGCCGTCGTGGACACCGCGCGCCGGTACCACGTCGACCGGTCGCTGTTCGCCGACTTCATGGCGTCGATGCGGATGGACCTGACGGTCACCGCGTACCCGACCTACGACGACCTGGCCCGCTACGTGCACGGGTCGGCGGCGGTGATCGGGCTCCAGGTGCTGCCGGTGCTGGGCACGGTCGTGCCCCGGGAGGAGGCCGCGCCCGCCGCGGCGGCGCTGGGCGTGGCGTTCCAGCTGACCAACTTCCTGCGCGACGTCGGCGAGGACCTGGACCGGGGCCGGGTGTACCTGCCGACCGAGGAGCTGGCGGCGTTCGACGTGGACCGGGAGCTGCTGCTGTGGTCCCGCCGCACCGGGCGCGCCGACGACCGGGTCAAGCGCGCCCTGGCGTTCCAGGTCGACCGCGTCCGGTCGGTCTACCGCCAGGCCGCGGTGGGCATCCCGATGCTCGCGCCCGAGTCCCGCCCGTGCGTGGCCACCGCCTATCGCCTGTACGGGCGGATCCTCGACCTCGTCGAGCGCGCCGACTACGACGTGCTGTCCCAGCGGGTCACCGTGTCCAACGGACGGCGGTTGGCGATCGCGCTGCCCGCCCTCGCCCGCGCCGCACTGCACTAGGAGTAGCGACATGCCCATCCCGTTGCGCCGGTTCGCCGCCAAGCCGTGGCCCGAGCAGGAGCCCACCTGGCGGGACGCCAAGCCCGCGCTGATCGAGGCGGCGCTCAAGCGCGCCTCGGCCCGCGCGTCGGGCAACTGGTTCGTGCTCGCCGCCAGCCGCGAGGTCACGGCCTCCGCGCCGTTCGGCCGGACGATCGCCGGCGTCGAGGTGGTGGCGTGGCGCTCGGGCTCGACCGTGCTGGCCGGCCCCGGCTCGTGCCCGCACCTGGGCGCGCCCCTGTGCGACGGCGCGGTGCACCGGGGCGAGCTGGTGTGCCGGTGGCACGGCCTGGCGCTGGGCTCGCGGCGCTTCGGCGCGTGGAGCCCCTACCCCGCGCACGACGACGGCGTGCTGGTGTGGGTGCGGCTGGACGAGGCGGGCGGCGAGGAGCCGCTGGACGCGCCCGTGCTGCCGGAGCGCCCGCCGGCGGCGTCGCTGGACGCGGTGGCCACGGTGATCGGGCGCTGCGAGCCGGAGGACGTGGTGGCCAACCGCCTCGACCCGTGGCACGGCGCCTGGTTCCACCCGTACTCGTTCGCCAACCTGGAGGTGCTGGAGACCCCGACCGAGGAGGACGACCGGTTCCTCGTCGAGGTGACGTTCAAGCTCGTCGGGCGCATCGGCGTGCCGGTGGTCGCCGCCTTCACCTGCCCCGAGCCGCGCACCGTCGTGATGCGCATCGTGGAGGGCGAGGGCGTGGGCAGCGTGGTGGAGACCCACGCCACCCCGCTGGGTGCGGCGAGGACGGCCGTCATCGAGGCGACCATCGCCCACTCCGACCGGCCGGGGTTCTCGAAGTCGCTGCCCGTCGCGCCCGCCATCCGACCGCTGATGAAGTGGGCGGCGGCCCGGCTGTGGAAGGACGACCTGGCCTACGCCGAGCGCCGCTACGCGCTGCGCACGACCGGCCGGTTCCCGGGCTGACGGGATCGTCAGGGCGCGCCGGGACGGCCCGGCGCGCTCATGACCCGGTGCGTTCGGGGCGCCGGAGCGCCTGATCCCCGAAACCCGCCTCAGCCGCACGGCGGAGCCAGACCTCAGCCTCCTGCGGCCGGTCCATGATCTCCAACAGCGACCCCAGCAGGCGCATCATCCGGGGGTACCTCAACTCGGCCGAACGACGAAGCACCTCCTCGGCCTCGGCAAACCGTTCCAGGTGGAACAGCACCATCGCCAAGCCCATGGAGGCGAACTCGTCCTCCTCTTCCTCCTCGACCGCACGCCGAAGAACGACTTCCGCTTCGACCAGCCGGCCCACCTGCCAGAGGAGCACGCCCAAGCTGGACCGGGCCTCGTGGTCGCCCTGCCCGACCGCACGCCGGAGCGTCGCTTCCGCCTCGTCCGATCGCCCCTGGTCCTTGAGCACGAGTCCGAGGGGGAACAGCGCCTCGTCCCGGCCCGCCGCCACAGCTCGGCGGTACGCCCGCTCCGCGACCTCCAACTCCTCGCAACCGTACGCTGCGTAACCGATAGCGATGGCGGCCCAGGGTGGAGTGGCGGCCAGCAGCGCCGGCCACAGCTCGGCTCGCACGGGGCCGGTGAGCGGGGACTGACCGCTCTGCGTGCGGTCGAGCAGGTAGTCGGAGGCCAGGTGGGTGCCACCCGGGCGGGGTTGCAGGCAGGAGCTCGCTCCCAGGACCGGCCGGTGGGCCCAGGCCAACGCCTCGGCGATCGGGGGCAGGTCGTTCCGATCGCGCCACGCGGGGGGCAGGTAGTGCCGGTGGACCTCCTCCAGCAGGCTCGTGGGCACGGGTTCGTGGTGACCCGCGCGGCGGCAGTCCACCGCGGCGCTGACCAGTGCCTGGCCGAGGAGGAACAGCGGACCGTCGCCGATCGCCCAGCGGTCCATCATGGCGACCCCCGCGGCCAGGTGCTCCGCGAACCCCTCGGGGGCCTCCACCGCGCGCCGGACCCGTCCGTCCGGGACGGCCAGTGCCCTGTCCTCCTCCGCCGGGCCGAGCGACGGCGCCACCGCGATCCGGCGACGGCCCTGCACCCGCGCCAGGAGTTCGGCCGCCGCCCGGTCGATGCCCACCACGTCGAAGTCACGGGCGACAGCGGCTCCGGTGTGGCGGGCCAACTCCTCGTCGCGCATCGTCGCCACGACCGCCGTGCGGCTCCGGTCCGGGCACAGCCGCTGGAGGAGCCCGAGGTCCAACCCTCCCGGCCCGAGGTACCGCTCCAGGTCGTCGAGCCAGATCACCGCGTCGGCCAGGTCGACCAGGTCTGCCAGTTCACGCAGTTTCGCGCCGTCCTCGGGCACCAGGAGCGGGTTGTCGGGACGCAGCCTGCGCAGCGCCTCGACCGCGGTCCTGGACTTGCCCGCCGCCGCCCGCCCGTGCAGCAGTACCAGCCCGCCCTCGGCGACGGCCCACTCCAGGTCCTCGTCCACGTCCCGCCCGACGTAAGGCGGCAGGTCGAGGCCACCCTCCTCGCTCGTGTCGACAGCGGGCTTGATGCCCAGCTCCAGCAGGCCCACCTCGGAGACCCCGGGCAGCCGCCCGTCCACCAGGTGCAACGCCCGACCCACGAGCGGGTTCACGGCATCGGCCGGGCGGGGCGCCGAGAACCAGCGCCGGACCGGCGGGGCGATCATCAGGACCAGCGCGAGCACGCCCGCCGGCCAGCTCAGCCCTTCCAGCACGTTGCGCACCGGGTGCTCGTCGGTGAGCAACCAGCCCGGCATGCCGAACCTCGTCGACAGCGACACCACGACGGCCGCCACGACGACGCCCAGGGCGAACCGCCACCACGAGCGTCCTGCCACAAGTCCTCCGCCGCGCTGCCGCGCCTCGGCCACAGCGCGGCACGAGGGTACGGGACTCGGCACGGCACGCGCGCCGGCACCGGAGCGGCGTGCCCTACGCCTCGCCCACGAACGTGTGCACCACGCCCCGCTGCCAGCCCGCCGCGGGCAGGGTTCGAACACCCGTGAAACCGTTGCGGCGCAACCGGTCCCGCAGCGCGGCCGCGCCGTCGAAGTCCAGCACGCTGCGCCACAGGTAGGTGTAGAGCCCGGCGGACCGGGTGACCGCGACGCCGCTCGGGATGATCACCGACCAGCACACCGCCGTCCACAGCGCGGTGGCCGCCCACGAGTCGCGCACCGAGTACTCGTGCGCCACGAACCGCGCCCCGGGCCCGAGCAGCCCGCGCACGGACCTCAGCACCGGGTCGGGGTCCGGCAGGTTGCGCACCAGGTAGGCCGCGAACACGCCGTCGAACGGGCCGTGCACGGCCAGGTCCTCGGCGCGGGCGTGCACGAACGACACGGTGTCCGGCCACGGCTTGCGCCGGGCGCGCTCCAGCATGCCGCGCGAGGCGTCGACCGCGACGATCTCCGCCCTCGGCGCGACCGACAGCAGCGCCGCCGTCGACGCGCCCGTGCCGCAGCCCAGGTCCAGCAGCCGCAGCCCCGCCCCGTCGCCGCGGACCCGCAGCGCGGTCGCCGACCGGCGCAGCTCCCGGTGGTAGTCGGGGTTCGCGCCGACCAGCAGGTCGTACCCCTCCGCCGCCTCGTCGAACGCGTCCGGCACCGCCGCGGTCGCCAACTTGACCATCGTGCACCTCCGGTGGTCACCGTAAGGGCGGCTTCAGCCGTTCGCATGACGGATCGAGTCGTGGTTTCCGGCCGTGAACGGGTACTCGGCGGCGGTGACGACTGCGACGAACCTCTACTCGACCACCGCCGTGTCCAACTCCGGTTCAGTCCGGGTGGACGGCACGGCCGACCTGCCCGTGGCCGCGCCGACCGAGTTGGGAGGTCCGGGCGGCGGCTGGAACTCCGAGCAGCTCTACGCGGCCTCGCTGGCGACGTGCCTGCACCAGAGCATCGTGCTCATCGCGTCCTCGGCCGGCGACGACACCTCCGACTGCGCGGTGAGCGCGGGGGTGACGCTGCGGCACGAGGGGGCGGAGAAGTACGACGTGGACGCGCGCTTGAAGGTCGAGCTGCCCAACGTGCCCGAGCAGCGGCGGCAGGCGCTGGTGGACCTGGCCGTCTCGCACGCGCCGCTGATCGGTGGTTGGCCGGTCACCGTGGCGTGACCGGCCGACCACCCGACCCCTCGCTCAGCCGCCCGCGGGCAGTCCCGCGCGGGCCTCGGCCGCGGTCAGCGGTCGCAGGGTGAGGGTGTGCTCGTAAGTGGTGTCGGGCCGCACCCGGCCGCGTTCCCGCACCGGGTTCGGGGTGTCGCCCACACCGGTGACGGCGTGGCTCGCGTGCAGCGTGTGCCACCCGTCGTTGGGTCGCAGCTGGAACGGGTAGGCGGCCCGGTCCAGGTCGTCGTACCGGGTGACGCCCACCTCGGGCGCGCCCGCGACCAGCAGCCCGCCGGTGCGGCCGTCGGTGAGCAGGGCCCAGCGGGTGCCGGTGTGGTTGCCGTGGTCCTGCGGCCGGTGGTACTCGACGTACTGCTCGGCCACGGTGGAGCGGTGCACGCCGATGGGGGTGCCGTCCTGCCGGTCGACGTAGCTCTCCGCCTCCCGCCCGTACCAGGTGAACCGGTCGTAGCGCTCGGGCACGGCCAGCGACACCCCGATGCGCGGCAGGTAGGGCAGGTCGCGGATCGCACCCCGCGGTGTCACGCGGTGGCCGAGGCGCAGCGTTCCCGTCCGGTCCACCGAGTAGGTCATGACCTGGTCGAACCAGGCCCCGGTCACGTCCGGCGCGGCGACCCGGCTGTCCACCACGACCCGCACGCCGTCGCCGTCCGGCTCGACCCGCACGCCGGTGGCGGTCGTCTCCAACCGGTCGAGGCCGGCGCGGCGCCAGTCCTCGCCCTCGGCCCGGCCCCAGGCGAACGTCTCGTTGCTGATCGGCGCCCGCCACGCGTCCAGCCGCGGCCCGCCGTGCAGCAGTTCGCGGCCGCGCACGCGGATCGACGACAGCGCGCCGGTCCGCTTGTCCACCTCGTAGGTGACGCCCCGGACCGACGCGGTGACCGAGTCCGCACCGTCCGAGGTGCGCACCCGCCCGGACGGGGTCGCCTGGTCGAGGCCGGGCACCCGCGTGCCGCCGAGGGCGAACTGGTCGTGGGCGAGCACGTGCCCGGCGGGCAGCAGCGGCTGGTCCGCCCTGGTCACGGCCTCGACGGTGAGGAACCGCTCGCGGTCGCCCGGGTTCGCCGGCACGCGCGGCCGGGCGGTCCCGGTCTCCCCCGCCGCCACGCGCAGCGGCTGCTCGCCGCGGGCCACCACGCGTGAGCCCTCCTGGACCCGCCACCGCAGCGCCAGGTCGTCGGTGCCGGTGAACGCGCGCTCGTTGTGCACCGAGAGCACGCCGTCCGCCCAGCCGAACCGCAGCGGCTGGTGCGCCCACGCCATCTGGGTCGTCTCGGGCTGCGGGTCGCGGTCGGCGGACACCAGGCCGTCGACGCCGGACAGGCTGGAGCCGTAGGACAGGTGGGTGCCGCGCTCCTCGACGCGGTCGAAGTCCAGGGCCAGCACCGCGCCGCCGACGGGTTCCGGCGCGTTCAGCTCTTGCGGGGTGAGCGCGCGGTCGTAGATCCGCGCGTCGTCGAACGAGCCCTGTGCCATGCGGCCGACCCGCGCGGGGTCGTTCCACGAGGTCTCGAAGTCGCGCCCGATGTTCACCTCCGCCGACGACGGGTCGATGCGACCGCTGAACGGCGTGCTCGCCACCTCCCGGCCGTCGATGTACAGGCGCAGCGCCGTGCCGTCGTAGGTGCCGCTGACCCGGTGCCAGTTGCCGTAGAAGCCGGCCGGCACGGTCGCCTGCACCGCCTGCCAGGTGCCGCTGTGGATGAAGAACTCCAGCGTGTTCTCGGTCTTCATCTTCAGCGCGTACTGGTGGTC
>NZ_BAAAKE010000042.1:0-49353 GCF_039527585.1 Saccharothrix xinjiangensis
TGCACTCGTGAGGGTGTGGGAGAGTAGGACGCCGCCGAACATTCTTTCCCTCAGGGGCACCCGCGAGCCGGGTGCCCCTGAGGGCTTTTTGCGTTCAGGACAACCGGCTGTACCAGGCCGTTCAGAACAACCGGCGTTCACGACAGCCGGGCAACGATGGCGTCACCCAGCGCGGTGCCCGAGAGCCACGCGGTCTGGACCCTCGGGGACCCCCAGGCATCTCCGGCGATGCCGACCATCTCGTCCCCGAGGTGGAACGGCGCGTCCCCTGCTTCGCTGGGGCGGGCGAACGTCCACCGGCGCACGTGGACCCGCACAGCGGCTCCCGGCAGCTCCAGCAGGTTCCGCACGGCCGACTCGATCTCGTCACCGGCGGCCAGGGCGTCGGCCACGTACTGCTCGGCGAAGGCGTCACCGGTGTGCGCGACGAGCACGGGCGCGTTGTCGCCGCGCCGGCTGCCGTCGTCGAACAGGGTGGTCAGGACCGGGTGGTCGTTGACGAAGGCGCCGCGGAAGTCCGGCCAGGTCCGCTCCTCATACACCAGCGTGGCGGTCAACGACGGCAGCCACGCCTGCCGACCGGCCGCGCTCCGGGCCTCGCGCAGGTTCGGGTCGAGCAGTCGCAGCGCCTGGGGGCCGGGCATGGCGAGGACGACGGCGTCGACCGCGGAGCCGTCCACGCGCGGTCCGGGTTCGACCCACTCGACCGGGCTGGAGGTCGTCACGGCCAGGTCGGAAGCGAGGTCCTCGACCAGGGACCGCAGCCCGCCCTCCGCCGCCCACCGCACGGGGCCCGTGGTCCACGAGGAGCCGTCGGCGGAGTGCACGGCGAAGGTGTCCGTCCACTCGCGGGCGAGGCCGGCTCGCCTCCACCGCTCCGCGACGGCGGCGAACCGGGGGTCCGACACGGTGAAGTACCCGGCTCCGATGTCTGATCGCCGCCCGTCGTAGCGCTTGGTCGCCATCCGGCCGCCGACGACGTGGGCGCGTTCGACGACGCTGACCTCCGCTCCCGCGTCGACCAGCACCCGCGCGCACGCCACGCCCGCGATCCCCGCGCCCACCACCACTACCCGCACGGCCGGTCCTCCTGGCAAGACGTCACGTTCCGGTGAGCAGGACCGCTGATCGGGCGATGCGCCCGAGGCGTGCGGGTGACGGAGCATTCCCGCGCCGGATCCGTCCTTACCGTAGCCGCACGAGCGCTGATCCGTGGGCGGGGAGGTCTTCCAGTGCCGTGGCGATCGCGCGTACGAGGCAGCAGGAGCAACCGGAGCAGCAGGCGGGGCAGGCACGCGCGTCCCGGTCGTGCTTCCCTGTCGCGGATGTGGGCGCCCGCGGCGCTCGCCCTGGTGCTGTTCACCGCGCTGGTCCTGCTCCTGCTCACCTACGCGTGACCGACCGGTTCACTCCACCGGATCAAGGGAGACCGGTTCGAGGGAGCCGGTGGGGAAGCGGCGCTCGTTGCGCTCGACCTTGGCGAACGCGGCCTCGACCAGGTCCACGTCGAGCTTGTCGGCCAGCCGCACGAGGTAGTGCACGACGTCGGCCAGCTCGTCACGCACGTTCCAGGCCAGCTCGGGGTCCTCCATGGCGCGGGCGGCCTCCTCGGGGGTGAGCCACTGGAAGAGGTCCGTCAGCTCACCGACTTCCCCGGACAACGCCATCACGAGGTTCTTCGGCGTGTGGTACCGGTCCCAGTCCCGGGCGGCGGCGAACCGGCGCAGGGTGTCCCGCAGGTCTTCCAGGCCGTTCTTGCCGGTCTTGCCGGCGGAGTCGTCCGCACCGGCGGAGTCGCCCGCGCCCGCAGTGTTGTTCATGCCCGCAGAGCTACCACACGGTGGTCGCTGGGCCGCACGCCGCGCACCCGCTTGAACGCGGTGCTGAACGCGAACCCGTCGGCGTAGCCGACCGCGCGGGCCACCGAGGCGACCGTGGCGCCGGGTCTGGTCAGCAGGTCGGCGGCGAGGTCCATGCGCCACTCGGTGAGGTAGGTCAGCGGCGGCACGCCGACCAGCGCGGTGAACCGCCGGGCCAGCGCCGCCCGTGACACCGTGGCGCGCGCGGCGAGCTCCGCGACGGTCCACGCGCGCTCGGGGGCGTCGTGCAGCGCCCTCAGCGCCGGTCCCACGACGTCGTCGCCCAGCGCCCGGTACCAGGTGGGCGCGTTCGCCTCGGGGCGGTCGAACCACTCGCGCAGCGCGAACACCAGCAGCACGTCGAGCAGCCGGTCGAGCACGATGTCCTGGCCCGGCCGGTCCTTGGCGACCTCGGCGGCCAGCAGGTCCAGCGCCGGGCACGGCCCGCCCTCGCACGGCACCACGAACGCGTTCGGCAGGGCGTTGAGGAGGCGGTCGGAGACGCTGCCCTCGACCTCGTAGCTGCCGGTGATCACCGCGGCGTCGTCGTCGGACCCGAACCCGTAGGTGCGGGTGCCGATCCGCCAGCGCTCGCAGTCGGGTTCGCCGACCGAGATCTGCGGTGCCAGGCCGGGGTCGTCGGCCAGCACGAACCGCTGCGGGCCGCGGGCCAGGCCGATGTCGCCCGGTCGCATGAGGAGCCGGGCGCCGTCCTCGGCGAGCAGCCACGTGTCGCCGCGGGTGGCGGCGACGAGGGTCAGCGGCGCGGTGGCCGCGTACTCCAGCGACCACGGCGGCGAGGCGAACGAGCGGCACACCAGGGCGCCGTGGGCGTGCACGCCGCGCAGCAGGTCGGTGAGAGCGTCCACGTAGACGATTGAACATGGTTCGTCGACTTTGAGCCATGTCCGCCGACGCCCGTGGTTGATTGGCTGGGCGCATGACGATCCTGGTTATCGGAGCCACCGGCAAGACCGGCCGCCGCGTCACCGCGGCCCTCGACGCGCTCGGCGTCGACCACCGCCCCGCCTCGCGCAACTCGGAGGTCCGCTTCGACTGGTTCGACGACACCACGTGGGAGCCCGCGCTGGCGGGTGCCACCGCCGTGTACCTGGTGCCGCCGGCGCTGACGCTGGACGACGCCGAGGTGGCCGCGTTCGTGCCGCGCGCGGTGGCGGCGGGCGTGCGGCGGTTCGTGGCGCTGTCGGCGCGGGGCATCCCGGAGGACGACGGGCGGGAGCGGGCCGTGCGGGAGTCCGGTGTGGACTGGACGGTGCTGCGGCCGACGTGGTTCTCGAACAACTTCAGCGAGGACTTCTTCCTGGCGCAGGTGCTGGGGGGCGAGGTCGTGCTGCCCGCGGGCGGCGACGGCGCGCACCCGTTCATCGACGCGCAGGACATCGCGGACGTGGCGGTGGCGGCGCTGACGCAGGACGGGCACGCGGGCGTGGTTTACGAGCTGTCGGGACCGGAGGCGCTGACGTTCTCGTCGGTGCTGCGGCAGATCGGGGAGGCGTCGGGTCGCGAGCTGCGGCTGGTCGACGTGCCGCCGGCGGCGTTCACCGCGATGCTGGTCGACGGCGGTATCGCGCCCGCTTACGCCGAGGTGCTGACCGAGTCGTTGGTCGCGATCCGCGACGGGCACGACGCGCACCTGTCCGACGGGGTGCCCGCGGTGCTGGGCCACGACGGGCGGTCGTTCGCCGACTACGTCAAGGGCGCGTCCGCGGCCTGGGCCTGAGCCGGCGGGTGCTCCTCGTCGGGCCGGCCCCGGCCAGTCCTCGACGAGATCCGGTCCCGGACGAGGGGCTAGTCCCGGACGAGGGCGAGGCGCGGCCTCGGCAGCTCGGCGCGGTCGCCCTGCCCGGGCAGGGCGGTCAGGACGAGCCCGAACACCAGCCCGTTCAGCTCCTCCACGTCCAACAGCAGGTCACGCGCCACCCGGTGCGGCGTGGTGCCCTGCTCGCGCAGGGCCCGGAAGACCTTGGCCAGCAGCTGGGACGTCTCGCGGCGGTCCCCGTCACCCGGCCGGCGGGCCAGCTGCCGGCACACCGCCGCGTACTGGGCGGGGCTCAGCAGTCCCAGGTCGCGCAGGCGGTGGGCGAGGGTGAGGGGGTCGACGTGCCAGGTGGCGGCGTGCGCGACGACCTGCTCGGTGAGCGCGCCCCTGGGCACCGAGGCCAGGACGCCGGCGCGGGGCAGCAGGAAAGCGGTCGCGAACGCGTCCACGTCGTCGACCCCGACGAGCCTGCCCAGCTCGCGAGCGGTGTCGACGCGGGTCCGGGCGGGCGCGGTGGTCGGGTCGAGGAAGACGTAGGGCGTGCCGTCGTGGCGGCAGGAGAACGGGCCCGCCGCGGCGCAGTCCGGTGGCAGCGAGAACACCCGCACCCCGTGCGCCTCCAGCAGGTGGACCATGTTCGGCGCAGGGCGGTGGGGCAGGCCCCAGCGGGCGCGCAGCATCCCGGCCGCGGTCTCCGGGTCGGGCTGCTCCCACGTCGGCACGTCCGCCTCGGGCAGGGTGAACGCGCCGGCCAGCCAGCCGGCGAAGCCGATGGCCAGGCGGGCCGCGCCGGTGGCCGCGTCCCGCTGCCGCCGCGCCGCGGGCCTGCTGAACGCGACCTCGACCTCGGGCACGTCCCCGGCTTCCAGGAAGGCGGGCGGGAAGCCGAGGGCGGCGGCCAGCCTGGCGGTGGTCGCGGGTCGGGGTCGGCGGCGGCCGCGCTCGTAGTCGCCGATGCTCGCCGGGCTCGTGCCGGCCTTGTGCGCCAGTTCCACCGCGGTGAGACCGCGCCGGGTGCGGGCGAGGGCGAGGCGCGACGGCGTGAACATGATCGCGCCATTCTCGCACTACCGCTCCGGCGCGACGGTCACCTGCGCCCGTCGCCCCGGCGTGGCGCCGACCTCGGCCTGTCGCTCCAGCCGGGCGGCGACCTCGGCCTGGTGCTCCAGCGAGGTGGCGGCCCCGCCTGTCGCCCCAGTCAGGCGGCAGCCTCCGCCTGGCGCTCCAGCAAAGCGGCAGCCTCCGCTTGGCGCTCCAGCGAGACGGCGGCCCCACCTACCGCTTCAACGTCACGGTCACCTCCACGTCGTCCGGCGCGTCGGCGCCCCGCGGCGTCGGCAGCGGCCCGAAGACCAGCGGCGGCAGCGTGATCCGGCTGGCCCAGCGGTCGACGACCTGGCCCTGCGGGGTCGGTTCGGGCTGGGCGACCTCGCGGAGCACGACCAGCCGGTCGCCCACCTGGTGCGGGTAGGTGACCAGGAACCACAGCTTCTGCTCGTGGGTGTGCAGCGAGTCGAACAGCGTGAACTGGTCGCGGTCGTTGCCGCGCATCATCGCCGCGATCGCCGGGCCCTTGGCGTAGTCGCTGCGCAGCGGCGCGCCGGCCGTGCCGGTGTGGCGGTTGCCCTGGAGGGTGCCGAGCACGACCGGTGCGGTCGGGTGCTGGACGAGGCCCGCGTTCCACTTGTCGACCCTGGTCCAGCCCTCGTTGACGAGGATCTCCCGCAGCTTGCCGACGCGGTGGATCCAGTCGAGCAGCCCGGCGCCGTTGGTCGGCCCGAGGGGAGGCGCGGAGGCCCGCGCGTCCACGCCCGCCCAGATCGCCTCGTCCAGGTGGTCGACGCGCAGGCCGAGTTCGGCGAGCCGCGCGTGGTGGTCCGCGGTCAGCTCGGCGGCGTTCGACATCTGCATGACCCGCACGGTAACCGCGACCACCGACAATTCCGGGTTGGCGGGTTCGCGGACCCGCCGATCTGCGGCCCGGGTGACAGGATGGGGTCATGGACGCGAGCGGCAGGGACGGTCGCGGCCCTCGTCACGCGTCGCAAGGGCGCCGCGGCGGTCGTGGCGCGACCCGCAGCGCCGGGGACCACCCGGAGCGCGACCACGCGACTTTCTCGGCGCTGTTGGAGGGCGACGCGGAAGACCTCTACGACAACGCGCCGTGCGGCTACCTGTCCACGATGCTCGACGGGCGGATCGCGAAGGTGAACGGCACCCTGCTGCGCTGGCTCGACTACGAGCGGGGTGAGCTGGTGGGGCGGCGGTTCGCGGACCTGCTCAACGTCGGCGGCAGGCTCTACCACGAGACGCACCTCGCGCCGCTGCTGAGGATGGGGGGCGAGGTGCGCGGCGTGGCGCTGGAGATGGTCGCCGCCGACGGCACGCGGCTGCCGGTCCTGGTGAACTCGGTGGTCAAGTCGAGCCCCGACGGGCAGCCGCTGCTGATCCGCACCACGGTCTTCGACGCCGGTGACCGCCGGTCCTACGAGCGGGAGCTGCTGCGGGCCCGGCGGCAGGCCGAGGACGAGCGCGACGAGGTCCGGCAGCTCGCGACGACCCTCCAGCGCACCCTGCTGCCGCCGAGGCTGCCGGACATCCCGGGCATCGAGCTGGCCGCCCACTACCACCACGCGTCGCCGTACCAGGTGGGCGGCGACTTCTACGACGTGTTCCCCCTCGCGGACGGCAGGTGGGGCCTGTTCCTGGGCGACGTGTGCGGCAAGGGCGCGAAGGCGGCGGCGGTGACGTCGCTGACCCGCTACGCCCTGCGGTCGGCGGCCGTGTACGACCCCGACCCGGTCGCCGTGCTGAACAACCTCAACACCGTGCTCAACCAGGAGCAGGACGAAGGCGTGTCCCGCTTCTGCACGGTCACCTTCGGCGTCCTGGCCACCGACGGTCAGGGCTGCGACCTGGCCCTGGCGGCCGGCGGCCACCCGCCCGGCCTGCTCCTGCGGGCCGACGGCACCGCCCGGTACGTGGAGGTGCCGGGCGGCCAACTGGTCGGCGCCCTGCCCGACGCGGTGATGGCGGGCGTCGACGTGCGCCTGTCCGAGGGCGACACGTTCGTCCTGTACTCGGACGGCATCACCGAGGCCAGGACCGGGCCGGGCACCCGGTACGAGGAGGAGGCGCTGCTGGAGTTCGCGGCCGGCATCGCCCCCACCACGGCGGCGGGGGCCGTGGAGGCGATCGAGGGCCTGCTCGCGGAACTCGGCGAGGGCGTCGAAGACGACACGGCGGTGCTGGCGGTGGGCGTGCCGCGCCGGGGGTGACGGTCGTCCTCGGTGGTGGGACGGAGGTTTCCGCCCCCTCCGCCCGGAGCGCGGAAGCTCCGCGTGCCGGGTTCAGCGCCCGTGCCACACCGGGTGCATGTGGCGACGCCGTTCGTCCGGCGCTTCCTCGGTCTCGAACAGGTCGTCGGCGCTGCGGTAGGCGCAGCAGGCGACCGATTCGCGGACCTTGCCGTGCGTGGACAGGCTCTTGGCCTCGATCACCGCGGTTTCCGAGCCGTCGCGGTAGTACAGGTCGGCCCGCTCGCCGGTGGGGGTGACGAAACTGGTCATCTCGACGTCGGAGCGGAAAACCCGGTACCGGCCGACGAGTTGGGCCTCAACCCGCTCGTGCGCGACTTTCCGCGCGGCGATCTCGCGCCAGACCACGTCCACGTGCGCCCGTTCCACCGGGACGACCCGCGTCCGCGCCCCGATGAGTCGGCCAGGGCCTTGTCGTGACGCGGGGTGGCGCCCCAGAACCGCGCCCTGCCGGAGGGGGTGGGGCGAGCACCGGGCAGCACCCGCCCCACCTCCGTCAGGGCGGTGTCATCACGCCTCCCACACCTGGACGGCTCGGATCACGAACGGCGCATCCGGCACGTAAGTGCCCTTGCCCGGGTAGGTCGTGAACTCCGCCTCCGTCGAGCAGGTGACCCCCTGGTACACCGACGTGTCCCGGGTCAGGAGGTTGACGAACGACCTGGCCACGAAACCGCCGGGCAGGGGTATGCACTCGCCCGGGTTGGCCGTTTCCAGGTCCAGTCGGTGCGCCTGGCCCTGGTAGTCGGCGCCCGACCACGCGCAGAACTCGCCCCGGTCGCACTCGGGGGCGGCCTGGGTGGCGGAAGCGGTGCCGCTGGTCAGGAGGGTGGTGGCGATGAGGGCTGTGATCGTCTTCATGGCACCAGGTTCCACAAGCCGGGCCGTCTTGTCGCGATCTTGGCCCCTCGTTCACCGGTACGTGTCGTTCAGGCCGCACGGCGCTTCAACCTGCGCAGTTGCCCCTCCAGGTAGGGCCGCGCCCGGCGTTGGCCGCCCCTGGTGGCGATCGCCCCGGCCAGCGCGGTCAGGACCTTGACCACCCGGTCGGCGTCCGGGCGCCAGCCGCGCCGCTCGCACTCGGCCAGCCAGTCCGACGGGGACAGGTGGCCCCGCTCGCGGTTGCAGCGCCGGCAGGCCGCCACCTCGTTCTCCAGCCACGACGGGCCGCCCTTGACCCTCGGGACCAGGTGGTCCGTGGTGGGGGTGACCCGGTCGTCGAACGGGCGGCGGCACCACGTGCAGTCGCCGCCGTCGCGGGCGGTGGCCAGCGCCAGGCGGGTGGCGCGGTCCGGGAGCAGGTCAGCCATGGGCCAGGCGCGCGGCGAGCCGGACGGCGTCGTGCGGGGCCGCCGCGTCCGTGTCGTTGTCGAAGTACGCGTACACGTCGTGGTCCGCCGACCACGCGCGCACCCGGTCCGCCCACCCGTCGAGCTCCGCGTCGGTGTAGCTGCCGTGGTAGAGCGACTGGTTGCCGTGCAGGCGCAGGTAGGCGAAGTCGGCCGTCACGTCCTCCAGGTACGGGTACGTGCCCGCCGAGTGGGACACCACCAGGCCGATGCCGTGGGCGCGGAGCAGGTCCGGGAACCCCGGGTCCAGGAACGTCGGGTGCCGGACCTCCAGCGCGTGCCGCAGCGGGCGGTCGGCGTCGGTGGTGGTCCACGTCCGCTCCTCCGGCAGGCGCTCGTCGTGGTGCCCGGCCAGCTTGGCGGCCTCCTCGGTGGTGCGGGGGAGCAGGTCGAAGAACGTGGCCAGGCGCTCGGGGTCGTAGGCGAGCCTCGGCGGCAGCTGCCACAGGAAGGGGCCCAGCTTCCCCTCCAGGGCCAGGACGCCGGACGCGAAGAAGTTCGCCAGCGGCACCTCCACGTCGCGCAACTGCTTGAGGTGCGTGATGAAGCGCCCGCCCTTGACCGCGAACACGAAGTCGCCCGGTGTCTGCGCCGCCCACGCCCGGTAGCTCGACGGCCGCTGCAACGAGTAGAACGAGCCGTTCAGCTCGACCGACCCCATCCGGCGCGAGAGGTGTTCCAGCTCCCGCCGCTGCACGAGGCCCTCCGGGTAGAACGCGCCGCGCCGCCAGTAGGGGTACACCCACCCCGATGTCCCGATCCGCACCTCTCCGGCCATGGCGCACGGGTACCCCGCTTGACCTCCACCGCACTCGATGGTGGAGGTTCCCCCCATGGACGACCGCAAGATCGACACCTATCTCGACCGGATCGGGGCCACGCGCACCGCCACCGTCGCCGAACTGCACGAGCGGCACCTCCGCGCCGTGCCCTTCGAGAACCTGGACATCCACCTCGGCGAGGAGATCGTCCTCGACGAGGACCGGCTGGTCGACAAGATCGTCCACCGCCGCCGGGGCGGGTTCTGCTACGAGCTCAACGGCGCGTTCGCCGCCCTGCTCAGGGCTCTCGGCCACGACGTCGAACCGCTGGCCGCCAAGGTGTTCGCCGACGGCGCCTACGGCCCGCCGTTCAACCACATGGCCCTCCGCGTCGGCGACCTGCTCGTCGACGTCGGCTTCGGGCGGTTCTTCCTGCGGCCCCTCGACCTGCGCAGCCGGGAGGACCAGCACGACCCGGCCGGGGTGTTCCGGCTGGTCGACGCGCCGGAGGGCGACGTGGACGTGCTGTTCGACGGCGAGGTCCGGTACCGGCTGGAGCTGCGGCCCCGCGAGCTGGCGGAGTTCCGGCCGGCCTGCTGGTACCAGCAGACCTGGCCCGGCTCGCCGTTCCGGCGCGGCACGACGTGCTCGCGGCCCACGCCCACCGGCCGCGTCACCATCGCCGACCACGAGCTGATCACCACCGACGCCGCCGGCAAGCACGTCGAGCAACTGGACGACGAGGCCCTGCTCGCCGCCTACGCCGAGCACTTCGGCATCGGGCTGGACCGGGTGCCGGGGCTCAGCTGACCCGTTCCACCAACGCCAGGGCGTCGTGCGGCGCGGCGCCGCGCATCGTGTTGTCGAAGTACACGTACACGTCGCGGTCCCGCGCCCACTCCCGCACCCGCGCCGCCCACCGGTCCAGCGCCGCATCGGTGTAGGCGCTGGTGTAGAGCTCCCGGTCGCCGTGCAGCCGCACGTACACGAAGTCCGCCGTCACCTCCGCCGGCTCCGGGAACCGGCCCGCCGACTCGGCCACGCACAGCGCGACGCCGCGCTCGGTCAGCATCCGGACCAGCTCGGGGTCGTCCCAGCTCGGGTGCCTGATCTCCAGCGCGTGCCGCACCGGCGGGCCGGGCAGCAGGTCCAGGAACGCGGCCAACCGCTCGGCCCGCCACGGCAGGGTCGGCGGCAGCTGCCACAGCACCGGCCCCAGCTTCGAACCCAGGTCGAGCACCCCGGACGCGTAGAACTCGGCGACGTCCCGGTCCACGTCCTCCAGGCGCTTGTGGTGGGTCACCTCGCGGTGGCCCTTGACCGCGAACACGAAGTCCTCCGGCACGCGCTCGAACCAGGACTTGTAGTCGGTCGGCCTGCGCAGGCCGTAGAAGGTGCCGTTGATCTCCACGCTGTCGAGCCGGTTGGCCAGGAACTCCAGCTCCGTGCGCTGCGGCAGGCCGCGCGGGTAGAAGTCGCCGCGCCACTCGGGGAAGTGCCAGCCCGACGTGCCCACCCTGATCGCGCCCACGCTGACCGAGGTGCCCCGGAACGGCCCTGGTGAAACGTGCCTTTCACCCGGGCGACTCCCACCCGGAACACCCTGCGCGCCCCAAGCCCCGGCTCATGGCGGCGGTCATCCTGGATGCGGGGTGAGGCGAGCTGCTCGGGGCGACCCGGGACGGGCCGAGCACGACGTCGAAGACCTGCACTCATTGCGGTGGTCACAACAAGAAGCCCTGACTTAACAACTGACAGCAATCAAAATCTGTCAGCCCACATCTGTCCGACAGGATCCGGCTGTCACGATCTGTCAGGTGAGATTTGTCCGCCCAGGGGCCGGCACGTCAGAACCCGGCGCCGTCCAGCGCGCCCGTGACCACCCGGTCCACTCGCGCCTGCTGGGGGTCCCGGGCCAGGGCCTCGGTGCACGGGCAGCCCGCGAGGTCGCTGCCGCACAGGTACACGCCCAGCACGCGCAGGCTGCGCGCGGTCTGCCGCAAGCGTGCCGCGCCCCGCAACCGCACCTGCCCGTACACGGCCTTCGCCAGCTGGTAGGGCGCGCCGGGCCCCAGGTCCACGCACGCCTGGCTGTCCAGCTGCTCGGCGACGTGCGCGATGGGTCGGCACCCGCAGGCCCGCACCGACCGCACGAGCCGCTGGTCGAGCTTGGCGACCAGCCTCCGGGCCACCTCGTCGCGCCACCTCCGGTCGGTGCGCAGGAAGGTGACCAGCTCCTCCACCCGAAGGGGGTCGGGGTGCGGGCGTCGGGCACGTGACCTGAGGCGATGAGGGCTCATGCCACCCAACATCAGGGCTGGTAAACGGTGCGGCGCCGGCTTCACCCGACTGCGCGCCCGGCTGTAGCCGGACGCACCAGCGGGCGGACACCCGGTGTCAGGGGCGCACCAGCTGCTCGCACTCCTCCACGGTCACGCTCCGGCGCGCCACCAGGGTTGCCGGCGAGCCCGAAGCGGACCCGGTAGTGCTTCCGGAAGGTGTCGAACGTCTGGCTCACCGCGCCGTACCCGGCGACGCGCCGACACCCAGCCGCTGGAAGCCGCCCGGGGCGCGGTGGGCGTCCCGAAGCCGCCGTCAACGCCACCGAGCCCGGCCGCGACGTGCGACCGGGCTCGGTGACGGGACTGGACTGGACTCGCCGCTACACCGGCACGGAGGCGACGCCCGGCGCCAGGAAACGCTTGCCCGTCACCTTCTCCGAGATGCCCGCGCGGTCCAGGTACGGGGTGATGCCGCCCAGCCAGAACGGCCAGCCCGCGCCGAGGATCATGCACAGGTCGATGTCCTGCGCCTCGGCCACCACGCCCTCGTCGAGCATGACGCGGATCTCCTCGGCCATCGCCTCCAGCGCCCGGGAGGCGACCTCCTCGCCGGTCGCCGGGTGGTCGCCGGACCGCCACAGCTCCCGCACCTCGGGGTCGACGGTCTGCTTGCCCGTCGCGTCCCACTGCCACACCGCGGCCTTGCCCGCCTCGACGAACCGCTTCATGTTCTCCGACACGCCGAAGCGGTCGGGGAACGCGCGGTGCATCGTCTCGGCCACGTGCAGCGCCACGGGCGGCCCGACGAGCTGGAGCAGCACCAGCGGGGACATCGGCAGGCCCAGCGGCTCGGTGGCCTTGTCCGCCACCTCGAACGGCGTGCCCTCGTCGATGGACTTGACGACCTCGCCCATGAACCGGGTCAGCAGCCGGTTCACCACGAACGCGGGCGCGTCCTTGACCAGCACCGACGACTTCTTCAGCTGCTTGCCGACCGCGAACGCGGTGGCCAGGGTGGCGTCGTCGGTCCGGTCGGCGCGCACGATCTCCAGCAGCGGCATGACCGCCACCGGGTTGAAGAAGTGGAACCCGACGACCCGCTCGGGGTGCTTCAGGCCCGCGGCCATCTCGGTGATCGACAGCGACGACGTGTTGGTCGCCAGCACCGCCTCGGCCGAGACGTGCTCCTCGACCTCGGCGAACACCTGCTGCTTGACGCCCAGGTCCTCGAACACGGCCTCGATGACGAAGTCCGCGTCGGCGAACGCCGCCTTGTCCAGCGAGCCGGTCACCAGCGCCTTGAGGCGGTTGGCCTGGTCCGGCGACACGCGCTTCTTGCCGAGCAGCTTGTCGATCTCGCCGTGCACGTACCCGACGCCCTTGTCCACGCGCGCCTGGTCGACGTCCGTCAGCACGACGGGCACCTCCAGCCGCCGCGCGAACAGCAGCGCCATCTGGGAGGCCATCAGGCCCGCGCCGACGATGCCGACCTTGGTCACCTTGCGCGCCAGCGACTTGTCCGGCGCGCCCGCGGGCCGCTTGGCCCGCTTCTGCACCAGGTTGAACGAGTACAGCCCGGCCCGCAGCTCGTCGCTCATGACGACGTCGGCCAGCGCCTCGGACTCGGCCGCGTAGCCGCGGTCGAGGTCGTTCTCGCGCGCCAGCTCCAGCAGCTCCAGGGCCTTCAGCGCGCCCGGCGCGGCGCCCTTGGTGCGGCCCTCGACGATGGCGCGGGCCCGCGCCACGGCGGCGTCCCAGCCCTCGCCGCGGTCGATCTCCCGGCGCGCGGGCGTGACGTCGCCGCGCACCACGGAGGCCAGCCACAGCAGCGACTGCTCCAGGTAGTCCGCGGAGTCGAACAGCACGTCGACGATGCCCAGCTCCAGCGCCTGCGCGGGCTTGAGCATCTTGTTCTGGTTCAACGCGTTCTCGAAGATCACGGTGACCGCGTCGTTCGCGCCGATCAGGTTGGGCAGCAGCTGCGTGCCGCCCCAGCCCGGGAACAGGCCCAGGAACACCTCGGGCAGCGCGATGGCCGCCGCGTTGGCCGCCAGGGTCCGGTAGTGGCACGACAGCGCCAGCTCCAGGCCGCCGCCCATGACCGCGCCGTTGACGAAGGCGAAGGTCGGGACGTCCGACTCGGTGAACTTGCGGAACACCTCGTGCCCGAGCTCGCCGATCGCCAGCGCCTGCGAGCGCTCGGACGCGCCCTCGACGGCTGACAGATCCGCGCCGACGGCGAACACAAAAGGTTTGCCCGTCACCGCGATGGCCACCGGCTTCGCCGCGGCGGCCTCGTCGAACGCCTGCCCCAGGCTCACCAGGGACTGCGGGCCGAACGTGGACGGCCTGGTGTGGTCGTGGCCGTTGTCGATGGTGATGAGGGCGACCTGGCCGGTCAGGCCCGGCACGGGCACGAGCCGGGTCCTGGCCGTGGTGACGACCTCGTCGGGGAACAGGGCCTTGGCCTCGTCGGCGGTCAACGCGGTCACTTGTTCTCCCCGTTCCAGTGCGGGTTCTCCCAGATGACGGTGCCGCCCATGCCGATGCCGATGCACATCGTGGTGATGCCGTAGCGCACGTCCGGGCGCTCGGCGAACTGCCGCGACAGCTGCGTCATCAGGCGCACGCCGGAGGAGGCGAGCGGGTGGCCGGTGGCGATCGCGCCGCCCCACTGGTTGACCCGCGGGTCGTCGTCGGTGATGCCGAAGTGGTCGAGGAAGGCGAGCACCTGCACGGCGAACGCCTCGTTGATCTCGAACAGGCCGATGTCGTCGATGGTCAGGCCGGCGCGCTTGAGGGCCTTCTCGGTGGCGGGCACCGGGCCGACGCCCATGACCTCGGGTTCGACGCCCAGGAACGAGTAGCCGACCAGGCGCATCCCGACCGGGAGGCCCAGCTCCCGCGCGGTCTCCTCCTCGGCGAGGATGCAGCCGGTCGCGCCGTCGTTCAGGCCCGCCGCGTTGCCCGCGGTGACGCGGCCGTGCGGGCGGAACGGGGTCTTGAGCTTGGCCAGGTCCTCGACCGTGGTGCCGGGGCGCGGCGGCTCGTCGGCGGTGGCCAGGCCCCAGCCGTGCTCGGCGGAGCGGGTGGCGACCGGGACCAGCTCGGGGCCGATCTTGCCGTTCTTCACCGCGTCGGCGTACTTGGCCTGCGAGGCGGCGGCGTAGGCGTCGGCGCGCTGCTTGGTGATGGCCGGGAACCGGTCGTGCAGGTTCTCCGCGGTGGAGCCCATCACCAGGGCCGACGGGTCGACGATCTTGTCGGACAGGAACCGCGGGTTGGGGTCGACGCCCTCGCCCATCGGGTGGCGGCCCATGTGCTCGACCCCGCCCGCGATCACCACGTCGTAAGCGCCGAACGCGATGCCGCTGGCCGAGGTGGTCACGGCGGTCATGGCGCCCGCGCACATGCGGTCGACCGCGTAGCCGGGCACGGACTTCGGCAGGCCCGCGAGCAGCGCCGCGGTGCGGCCGATGGTCAGGCCCTGGTCGCCGATCTGCGTGGTGGCCGCGATGGCCACCTCGTCGACCCGCTCCGGGGGCAGTTCGGGGTGGCGCCGCAGCAGCTCGCGGATCACCTTGACGACCAGGTCGTCGGCACGGGTCTCCGCGAAGATTCCCTTGGGGCCGGCCTTGCCGAACGGCGTGCGAACCCCGTCCACGAAGACCACGTTGCGAACGCGTGCCGGCGCTACTGGTGCGGCCACGGCGTCTCCTCTCCTACCGATCGGTAACACAACTCTAGCCCCAGTTACTGGCGGGTAACCACGGTGGTGGCCCTGTCGGGTGTGTCACAGCGCGCCCGGATGAGGAGGAAGACCGCGAAACCGAACGGGGAGAGGATGATCGTGAACACCAGCAGCGGGCCCATGAGCAGCGGGTTCAGGCCCAGCCTGCGGCTCTCCCGGTACATCCACGCCCCGATCAGCAGGTCCCACGCCAACACCTGCGCCCACACCGCCGAGGCGCCCCACGACGTGCCCAGGAACTCCCGCAGCTCACCCAGCTCCGGGCTGCTCATCGTGGCCCACAGCTCGGGCAGGTGCCCGGCGACCAGGGCGGTGTAGACGACCAGCGGCGGCGCCGCGATCAGCGGCGAGGAGACGATGCGCGGCGTCCACGCCCAGGTCGGCGCGAAGACCATCAGTCCCCAGAACGGGACGGTGAGCCAGAACGTGATCTCGAACAGGAACCCGGTCACGCGGCCACCGCCTCTCGCTCGCCCCGAGGCTCCTCGGGTCGCTCCGGCTGTGCCGGCCCTCCTGGCCGCTGCGGCTCCTCCGGTCGCCGCGCCCGCAGCGCCGGCGCGCCCGCCCCGACGGTCCAGGTCACCACGGCCAGCGCGCCCAGCGCGGTGAGCAGGTCCGGTCGCAGCAGCGGCTGGCCGCGCAGCGCCTGCCAGGTGACCAGGGCCATCAGGCCCGCGTAGCCGATCGCGACCACCCAGGCGAACGGGCGGTTCGCGCGGCGGCGGAACAGGATCACGGCCAGCGGGATCACCTGGAGGGCGTGGATGCCGACGAAGTGCGGGACCCGCAGGTCACCGCCCGTGGTGTTCCAGCCGGTCACCGGCATCTGCGGGCCGCCGGACGGCACGCCGACGCTGTGCGAGCCCACGATGCCGGCGGCCATCTCCCCGGCGTCCACGTTCATGGTCATCAGCATGCCCAGGGCCAGGCCGACCAGGGACAGGGCCAGGCCGAGCCGGATCGCCGCGCCCGCCGTGCGGTCGCCGAAGCGGGTGAAGGCCAGCACCGCGGAGATCACCGCGTGCATGACCCACAGGAGCATGATCGAGATTGCCATGACGTCCCACAGCGCCTCGTCGAACGGCGTGGCGACGTTGAAGTGGCTCCGCTCGCCCCGGACCACCTGGCCGACGATGGCCACCATCTCGACCGCGGCGCAGGCGGCGATGACGGCGCCCGCCCACCAGGCGGTGCGGCGGAAGCGGGTGGCGAAGGTCAGCATCCAGGCCAGTGTGACGCCGTAGAGGGCGAGGGACGCGCTGAACTTGAACGGTTTGAACCAGATCGGCGAGCCGACCAGAATCCGGTCGTCCACGACCATGCCGACCAGCGAGACGACGGCCAATGCGGTCATGAGCAGGGAGAGCGCCATCAGCGGCGGGTGCCACCGGAGCAAGCGGGCCATGTCGAACTCCTCGTATGGATAGCGGCACTTTCCACTATCGGATAGCTACAGTATCCATACTGAGGGGCCTTGGAGGAAGGGGCGCGTGTCCATGCGCATCGCGGAGTTGGGCCGGCGCAGCGGTGTGCCCGTGCCGACGATCAAGTACTACCTGCGGGAAGGGCTGCTGCCGGCCGGTGAGCTGACCAGCCCCAACCAGGCGCGCTACACCGACGCCCACCTGCACCGGCTGCGGCTCGTGCGGGCGCTCGTCGAGCTGGGCGGCCTGTCGATCGCCGCGGTCCGCGACGTGCTCGGGGCGCTGGACGACCCCGACATGTCGCTGCACAAGGCGATGGGCACGGTGTCGGCCGCGGTGGCGCCGCCGGACGTCGACGTGTCCGACGAGGTGGCCCACGAGCAGGCGCGGGCGTTCGTGGAGCGGCAGGGCTGGGACTGCCCGCCGGACTCGTACGCGTTCAAGGCGCTGGTCGGCGTGCTGACCACGGCGCGCGAGGTCGGGCAGCACCGGTTCGTCGACCTGCTGGACGGCTACGCGCGGGCCTGCGCCCAGCTGGCCGAGGTCGACCTGGACTACGTGCTGCGGATGGCCTCGAAGGACGAGGCGCTGGAGGGCGTCCTCCTGGGCACGTTCCTGGGTGACGCGACCGTCGCCGCCGTGCGTGCCATGGCCCGCCGCGAGGTCTCCGAACGCCACGCGGCCTCAGAGGGCTGAACCCGTCCGGACCGCAGGACACGCGATGCCCGACCGGACGACACGCGATACCGGAGTGGACGACACGCGATACCGGAGTGGACGACACGCGGTACCGGACCGAAGGACACGCGCGAAGCCCGGGTTCGGGTTCGGCGTGTCCTCCGGTCAGGTGTCGCGTGTCCTCCGGTCCGGCACTGCGAGTTCTCCGGTCCGGCACCGCGAGTTCTACGTCGGGGCCGGGGTGCCGAGGGCCTCGGAGAGGGCGGTGGCGGTCAGGTTGACCTGCCAGTTGCGGGCGCCCGCCTCGCGCAGGGTCTCGGCCACGCCGGCGGGGGTGGTGTCGGCCGGCGGCTGCCAGCAGGTGCGCCGCACCAGGTCCGGCAGCAGCAGGTTCTCCACGGGCAGCGTGTTGGCCTCCGCGACGGCGGTCAGCGCCGCGCGGGCGGCGGACAGGCGGGCGGCGGCGGCCGGGTCCTTGTCCGCCCAGCGGTTGGGCGGCGGCGGGCCGTCGTGCTGCTGTGCGGCCTCGGGCAGCTCGGCCCGGGGCAGGGCCGCGGCGCGTTGGAGCGCGCCCAGCCACACGCCGACCATGCGTCGTTGCGCCCGGCCGCGGAAGACGGGCAGGGCGAGGAGGGACTGCTCGTCCGCCGGGTTGCGGAAGGCGGCCTCGACCAGCGCCGAGTCCGGCAGCACCCGGCCCGGCGCGATGTCGCGTTCCCGGGCGAGGGCGTCACGGGCCTCCCAGAGGGAGCGCACCGCGGCCAGCTGCCTCGGGTTGCGCATCCGGTGGATCCCCGACGTGCGGCGCCACGGCTCCGCGCGCGGGCGCGGCGGGGGAGCCGTGCGGGCGGCCTCGAACTCCTCGAGCGCCCACTCCAGCTTCCCCTGCCGCTTGAGCTCCTGTTCGAGCACGTCACGCAGCTCGACCAGCAGTTCGACGTCGAGCGCCGCGTAGTTCAGCCACTCGGCGGGAAGGGGTCGGCGCGACCAGTCGGCCGCGCCGTGCCCCTTCTCCAGCCTGTAGCCCAACAGCCGCTCGACGAGCGTGCCCAGCGCCACCCGCTCGAAACCGGCCAGCCTGCCCGCCAGCTCGGTGTCGAACAACGCGCTCGGACGCAGCCCGAGTTCGGCGAGGCACGGCAGGTCCTGCGACGCTGCGTGCAACACCCACTCGGTCCCGTCCAGCGCCTCGACCAGCGGGTCGAGCCGACCGCCCAGGGCGATCGGGTCGACCAGCACGGTCCCGGCGCCTGCCCGGCGCAACTGCACCAGGTAGGCCCGTTGCGAGTAGCGGTAGCCCGAGGCTCGCTCGGTGTCCACCGCGACCGGACCCGTCGCCCCGGCGAGCGCGTCAGCGGCACGCCGGAGCGACGGAGCGTCGGCGACCACGGGTGGCACCCCGTCAGCGGGTTCCACCAGCGGCACCGGATCAGCCCCGGTTGGTTCGGTTGGCTCGTCGGAGGGTACGTCCACGGCGGAAGACCCTACGACGAACGCACCACTCGCGGGTGTGTTCGGCCGGTTCAGTGCGGTAACCCGCCTCAGCGGATCACGCCGGCGCGCATGGCCAGCGCGACCATCTGAGCCCGATCCCCGGTGCCCAGCTTGCGCCCGATCCGCGACAGGTGTGACTTCACCGTCAGCGCGGAAAGGCTGAGCGCTTCGCCGATCTCCTTGTTGCTCTGGCCATCGGCGACCAGCTGGAGGACCTCGACCTCACGCGCGGACAACTCCCGCGGCGTGTTGTCGGTGCCCGGCACCCTCGTGCCCGCGGCGAGCACGGGCGCGACGCTCGGGTCCGCGTAGACGCCGCCGTCGAGGACCCGGCGCACCCCGTCGGTGACCACCATCGGCGAGGCGGACTTCAGCAGGTACGCCTGAGCGCCCGCCTGGAAGGCCGACCTGACCGCGTAGGGGTCGTCGGAGGACGCGAGGACCACGATGCGGGGCCAGCCCTGGGCACGGAGTTCCGTGACCAGGTCGATGCCGGTGCCATCCGGCAGACCCAGATCGAGGATCGCGAGATCACACGGTCCGGTTGCGAGTGCCCGCGCCCGAGCCTCCGCGACCGAAGCCGCCTCATGCACTGTCCCGGCTCCCATCTGGGTGAGCCGAGCGCTTATCGCCTCCCTCAGCAGCGGGTGGTCGTCGACCACCAACACCGAAAAAAGCTCCTCCCGCGGGTGCGGGACCATGTTCGCCGGCAACGAGCCGGCTGGCGTGGTACGAACGGCCTGACCTAAGCCGACGGCAGCCACGTCACTACCTCCCTGGAGTCGGTCGTGCCCCCCGACCGGCACCGGGACTTTCGTCCAATCAGCCGCGCCACTGATCGACCGAAAGTGGTGTCGTCTGGGGCAGCGTAGCCGCCCAAGCGGGTCTACGGGACGATCAATCGGGTATCTATCCCGAATGAGTTGTCACTGATGGCTCTCGTTGTCACACGATCGGTGGACAACTCGATCGGTCGCGTAACGCGAACCGTTCTCATGACGACATCTAGGAGTTGCCCGTGGCGAGCACCACAGGTCGACGCCGGGCCGAGGAACTGCTGGCCCGGGTGCCTCTCGTCGACGGCCACAACGACCTGCCGTGGGCGCTGCGCGACCTCGCCGCCGCCGCACAATTCAGTGAAAAGTCAACGGCGGGTGATCCGGCCGCGAGCGCCTCGGTCGTCGACCTGACGACGCGCCAGGAGGCGTTGCAGACCGACCTGGTGCGCGCCCGGGAGGGCCGGTTGGGGATGCAGTTCTGGTCCGTCTGGGTCCCGTGCCGGCTGACGGGCGACGCAGCCGTCACCGCCGTGCTGGAGCAAGTGGAGTTGGTCCACGACCTAGCCGCACGCTACCCCGCCCACCTCCGCCTGGCCACCACCGCCGACGAGGCCGAACGGGCGTTCGCCGACGGGCGGATAGCCTCCCTGATCGGTGCGGAGGGCGGACACTCCATCAACGGCTCGCTGGGCGTCCTGCGGGCGTTGCGCAGGCTCGGCGTGCGCTACATGACCCTCACCCACAACGAGAACACCCCGTGGGCCGACTCGGCCACCGACGAACCCGCCCACGGCGGCCTGACCGGCTTCGGGCGCGAGGTCGTGCGGGAGATGAACCGCATCGGGATGCTGGTCGACCTGTCCCACGTCGCCCCGTCCACCATGCGCGACGCCCTGGACGCCACCTCGCGGCCGGTCGTGTTCAGCCACTCGTCCTGCCGCGCCGTCGCCGACCACCCCCGCAACGCCCCTGACGACGTCCTGGAACGCCTGAAGGGCAACGGCGGCGTCCTCATGATCACCTTCGTCCCCCAGTTCGTCTCCGCGCCCTACGCCGCCTGGGACGCCCGCCTCAAGGAGGCCATGGACGCGGCGGGGGAGAGCCACAACGACCTGGAGGCCCGCCACCGGTTCGCCGCCGGCCGGCCGGAGCCGACCCCGCGGGTGACCGTCGACGACGTGGTGGCGCACCTGGAGCACGCCCGCGAAGTGGTCGGGATCGACCACATCGGGCTCGGCGGCGACTACGACGGCGTGCCCCGCCAACCGGAGGGCATGGCGGACGTCTCCTGCTACCCCGACCTGTTCGCGGCACTGCTCGACCGCGGGTGGAGCGAGGACGACTGCGCCAAGCTCGCGGGCCACAACATCCTGCGCGTGCTCCGCGACAACGACGACTGACCGATGGCAGACAGCAGAAAACAGACAGCGGAAAACAACTGACAACTGACAGACGACAACTGACAGACGACAGATGACTGTCAGTGGATGGTGGCTGACAGCTGACAGCCGATGTGCGGCGACCAGGGGGTTACCGCAGCGAGGTCACGCCGATCGGGGGGAGTCCGACGGCCGTGGCCATCAGGTCGTAGAACGCCGTGCCGTGCGCCGACAGGTCCTCCGTGCGGGCCGTCCACGACGCCCGCAGCTCCAGGTCGTCGGTGCGCGCCGGGCCCGCGATGTCGCCGAACCGGGCCGAGGACGTCTGGGTCACCGTGCCGCCCAGGGCCAGGAACCCCGCGCCCGCCACCTCCAGCGCCTCGGACAGCCACGACCAGCCGACCTCCGGCAGCAGCGGGTCGGCGGCCAGTTCGGCGTCCAGCTCCACCCGCACGTAGGCGACCAGCCGGAACACCCCGGACCACGCCTCGACGCCGTCCGGGTCGTGCAGCAGCACCAGTCGCCCGGTGGACAGCTCGTCGCCGGGCCCGGTCACCTCGGCGGTCAGCGCGAAGGCCCAGGGCGCCAGCCGCTGCGGCGGGCGCACCTCGGTCAGCTCCAGCTCGGGCCGGGTCCGCACCGACCTGAGCGTCGCCACCGCACGCCGGAACAGTTCGGGCTCCGTCACACCACGGACTGTAGGCCTCCCGGCGGCGCGACGTGAGCGCGGCACGCCGGACCCCGGCCCGCCCGCCGACCAACCCGTGGGACGATGTGGGGCGAGATGAACGACATCACCGAAGCCCCGTTGCTCGTGGCCGCACGCGGCGGCCGGCCGACCCGGACCCCCGTCTGGTTCATGCGCCAGGCGGGCCGCTCGCTGCCGGAGTACCGCAAGCTCCGCGAGGGCACCGCGATGCTGGACGCCTGCATGGACCCGGAGATGGTCTGCGAGGTCACCCTCCAGCCGGTCCGCAGGCACGACGTGGACGGCGCGATCCTGTTCTCCGACATCGTCGTGCCGCTCAAGGCCGCCGGCGTCGACCTCGACATCGTGCCGGGCACCGGGCCCGTGGTCGCCGAGCCGGTGGCCACGCGCGCCGACGTCGACCGGCTGCCCGAGCTGCACGAGGAGCAGGTGCGGCCGGTGGTCGAGGCGATCGGGCTGCTCAACGCCGAGCTGGGCGACGTGCCGCTGATCGGGTTCGCGGGCGCCCCGTTCACCCTCGCCTCCTACCTGGTCGAGGGCGGGCCGAGCAAGCACCACGAGCGCACCAAGGCGCTCATGCACGGCGACCCGGAGCTGTGGCACGCGCTGCTGGGCAAGCTCGCCGGCATCACGGCCGAGTTCCTGCGCGTGCAGGTCGCGGCGGGCGTCAAGGCGGTGCAGCTGTTCGACTCGTGGGCGGGCGCGCTGTCCGAGCGCGACTACCGCGAGTTCGTCCTGCCGCACTCGAAGAGGGTGCTGGGCGGCGTCGAGGGCGTGCCGCGCATCCACTTCGGCGTCGGCACCTCCGAGCTGCTGCCCGCCATGCGCGAGGCGGGCGCGGACGTGGTCGGCGTCGACTGGCGCACCCCGCTGGACGTGGCGGTCAAGCGGCTCAGGGAAGCCGCGCCGCACCTGCCGCCGCCGGTGGTCCAGGGCAACCTCGACCCGGCGCTGCTGTTCGCGGGCCTGCCCGCGCTGGAGCGCGAGGTCGAGCGGATCAAGCGCGAGGGCGAGGCCGCCGCGGGCCACATCTTCAACCTCGGTCACGGCGTGCTCCCCGACACCGACCCGGACGTGATCACCCGGGCCGTCGAGCTGGTGCACCGGACGAGGTGAGGGCGTTGCGCGTCGCGGTGGTCGGCGGGGGGATCTCGGGCCTGGCCGCCGCGCACCGCCTGCGGCACCTGCTCGGCCCCGCCGCGGAGATCACCGTGGTCGAGCAGGCCGACCGGCTGGGCGGCAAGCTGCGCACCGCCGAGGTCGGCGGGCGCGCCTACGACGTGGGCGCGGAGGCGTTCCTGCACCGCCGCCCCGAGGCCGCCGAGCTGGTCGCCGAACTCGGCCTGGGCGACCGGCTGGCGCACCCGAGCCGCGCGGCGGCGAGCATCCACGCGGGCGGCGCCACCCGGCCCGTGCCCGCGCACACGCTGATGGGCGTCCCCGCTTCGGCGGAGGCCGTGCGGCACGTGCTGTCGCCGGAGGGGGTGCGGCGCGTCGCCGCCGAACCCGACCTGCCGCCGATCCGGCTCGACGGCGGCGACGTCGCCGTGGGCGCGCTGCTGACCGAGCGCTTCGGCCCCGAGGTCGCGGACCGCCTGGTCGGACCGCTGCTCGGTGGCGTCTACGCGGGCCGCACCGACCACCTGGGCCTGCGCGCCACCATGCCGCAGCTGGCCACCGCGCTGGACTCCGGCGTCGGCTCGCTGCTGGCGGCCGTCGCCACCACGATGCCCGCACCACCCCAACCGAGGGTCCCCCGACCGCCGGTCTTCGGCACGCTGCGCGACGGCCTGTCCACGCTGGTCGACCGGCTGGCCGAGGTGGCGGGCGCGCGGGTGCGGCTGGGCCTGCCGGTGCGCGCCCTGACCCGCGTCGAACACGGCTGGCGGCTGGAGATCGGCTCGGCCGCCGCGCCGGAGCACCTGGACGTCGACGGCGTGGTGCTGGCCGTGCCCGCGCCCGCCGCGCGCAAGCTGCTCGCCGACGTCGCGCCCGCCGCGTCCCGCCGCTACGGCGAGGTCGAACTGGCGTCCATGGCGGTGGTGGCGCTGGCCCTGCCGCCCGGCACCGAGCTGCCCGAGCGCTCCGGCGTGCTCATCGCCGAGGGCGAGCGCGACGCGGGCGGCACGCCGTTCACCGCCAAGGCGTTCACCTTCTCCAGCCGCAAGTGGGACCACCTGGCGGGTGAGCCGGTGCTGGTGCGCGGCAGCGTCGGCAGGCACGGCGAGGCCCACCTGCTCCAGCGCGACGACGACGAGCTGGTCGCCGCGGTCCGGCACGACCTGGCCCGGCTGGCCGGCGTCACGGCGGCGCCGGTCGACGCGGTCGTCACCCGGTGGGGCGGCGGCCTGCCCCAGTACGGGGTGGGCCACCTGGACCTGGTGCGCGACGTCGAGGACGCGGTCGCCGGGGTGCCCGGCCTGGCCGTGGCGGGCGCGACGCTGCACGGCGTCGGCATCCCCGCGTGCATCGCCACCGGTGACGCCGCGGCCGCCCGTGTCGCCTCTCACGTGCTGGGTCAAATCCGTTGAACACCGCGAGTGGGAGGATGGGGCCATGGCCCGCCTGAACTACAACGAGCTCAACGACACCATCCGCTACACCATGTGGTCGGTCTTCCGGGTGGAGCCCGGCCGGCTGCCCGACGACCGCGGCCCGGCCGCCGCGGAGGCCCAGGAGTACCTGGACGGGCTGGCCGCCAAGGGCGTGGTGGTGCGCGGGGTGTACGACGTGGCGGGCCTGCGCGCGGACGCCGACTTCATGATCTGGTGGCACGCCGAGGAGATCGAGCAGGTCCAGCAGGCCTACACCGGGTTCCGCCGCACCGCGGTGGGCCGCGCCTCGGTCCCCGTGTGGAGCCAGGTCGCGCTGCACCGGCCCGCGGAGTTCAACCGCAGCCACATCCCGGCGTTCCTGGCCGGCGAGGAGGCGCGCAAGTACATCTGCGTGTACCCGTTCGTGCGGTCCTACGAGTGGTACCTGCTGCCCGACGAGGAGCGCCGCAAGATGCTCGCCGACCACGGCAAGGAGGCGCGGGACTACCCGGACGTGCGGGCGAACACGGTCGCGTCGTTCGCGCTCGGCGACTACGAGTGGATCCTCGCGTTCGAGGCCGACGAGCTGCACCGGATCGTGGACCTGATGCGGCACCTGCGCGGCACCGAGGCGCGCCGCCACGTGCGCGAGGAGATCCCGTTCTACACGGGCACCCGCGTGCCGGCCGCCGAGCTGGTCACCAACCTGCCGTAAGGCCGCTGGGGGCGAGGGCGGCCGCTCGTGCGGCCGCTCAGTCCGCCGCGTCGGAGCGGCGGTCCGGTCGGCCGTTCGGCCCGCAGTCCCCAGACCGGCCGTTCAGCCCGCTGCCCCGAGACCGGCCGTTCAGCCCGCCGTGCCGAGCGCGGTGACGACCCGCTTCGCGTGGGCGCTGCCGACGTGCGCGCCGAACGTGCCCAGCACGATCCACGAGCCGTCCCCGAAGACCAGGCCGAACCGTCCCCGCGCGAGCAGCCGGGGACGGCGGCGGGCCGCCACCACGTCACCGCGCGGCGCGCCCCACACCTCGCGCAGCCGCTCGTCGTCCTTGACCAGCACCACCACCCGCCGCGAGGTCACGGCCAGGAAGCTGTACCCGGTGGTGGCCGCCTCGACCTGCCTGGCCAGTGACCCGGCCGGCCCGAAGCAGGTGCGCCCGCCGATCCAGCGCTCCGGGAAGTCCACGGGCAGGTCCAGCGACGGCACGGTGACCCCGAAGCCGCCGATGCCGGCCACCGCCTTGCCGACCCAGCCCTCGGTGGGCACGGCGCGGGCGAGGCGACCGGCGGCCCGGCCGACCGGGTTGGTCCAGAAGTCCGGTTCGGCCCCGCCCCGCGCCCCGTAGGCCACGCCGACCGAGGCGAGGGCGAGCAGGTGCTCGCCGGGCGGCAGGGCCGCCCGCGCGTCGTCGCCCCACACCTCCAGGTCGTCGACCAACGGCATCAGTTGTCGTCCGTGGCGTAGTTGTAGACGTCCTTGCCCGCGTTGATGGCGGCGCCCGCCGGCCCGCCGGGCACCGACTCGCCGATGACCTGGCCGAGCGGGATGCGCACCGGCGCGGTGTAGATCGACTTCTCGATGCCGATGGAGACCTTCTCGCTGAACGACCCCGCCTTCTTCTTCCGCTCCTTGATCTCCTGGAGGCCCTTCTTGTACTTCTTGGCGCCGTCGGCGAGCTTGCGCAGCAGCTTGGACAGCTTCATCAGCAGGTCGGCCAGCTTCTTCACGATCTTCATGACCTTGCCCAGCGTGATGGCGGCCTTCGCGGCGGCCGCGGCGGCGCCGGCGGCCAGCGAGGCGCCGAAGCTGATCACCGACAGCGACAGGCTGACCAGCAGGTCGCTCACCAGCAGCATGATCAGGTCGATCACCAGGTCGATGATCAGGTTGGCCGCGTCGACGCAGCCCTTGGCGGCCTCCACCAGCATCCCGGACGTGTCCTGCACGTTCTGGGCGAGCTGGTCGACCTGCTCCTCGATCTCGCTGAGCTTGGAGTTGAAGCTGTCCGCGGCCGGGCCCTGCCACACGCCGGTGACGGCCTGCCGGGCGCTCGCCTCGTCGGAGACGATCGCGCGGATGTCGGTGGCGGCCTTCTCCCACGCGTCCGCGGCGCGGATCAGGTCGTCCGGGTCGCCCGCGACCCAGTCGATGGCCTCCAGGAACGGCGTGAGCAGCGGCCGGATGACGCCCTGGACCGGACCGGGGCAGCCGTTGAGGAAGGTCTCGATCTTGTTGTTGACCTCGACGGTCGTGCTCGGGCTCATCCGCCCACCTTCGGGATCGCGATGCCGGACAGGCCCTGCCCGACCTGGTCCATGAGCTGACCCAGACCGGTGTCGTGGTTCCGGTACTCCTGGTGGGTGTCGCGCACCGACTCGGCGATGTCGCGCATCGCCTCGGCGCACTCCTTCAGGTCGGCCAGCGTGGAGTTGACCCGCTCCTCGTAGGTCGCGTAGATCTCGCCGCTGGACGGCATCTTCCCGAACGACTCGCGCCCCACCCGAGCCTCCTCCAACGCGGCCACGACCTGGTCGAACCGGTCGCCCCGCCGGTCTGACGTGCCCGCGAACTCAAGGATGCCCTCAAGCCTGACGTCGAACTTCGCCGTCATCGCGCCCCCTTTCGGCTGCGGTTGCTCCGACGGCGGGAGACCCGCCGCGGTTCCGCCGGATCCGCAAATCACCCACCGTTCGGTGCACTAGCCTGCCACCCGGACACCGACCACGGAGCGAGGGTGCGATGCGGGAAGACCTGGAGCAGAAGCTGGACCGCCTGACCCGGCTCGCCGCGGAGAAGCAGCAGCAGGCCGACGAGCTCCAGGGGCAGCTGGCGAACCTGAGGGTGACCAGGCAGTCGCCGGACGGGATGCTCACCGCGACCGTGACCGCCAACGGCCAGCTCGTGGACCTGCGGATCGACGACCGGGCGCTGCGCGGCGGTGGCCGACAGCTGGCGTCGAACCTGCTGAACGTGGTCTTCCAGGCGACCTCGGAGGCGGCCCAGCAGGTCCAGGGCCTGGCCGCGCCACTGCTGGAGGACAGCTCCATCGACCCCTCGCAGCTGGGCATCTCGGCCACGCCGCCGGTGCAGGCCCCGCCGCAGGGTTTCCCGCCGCCGCAGCAACAGCAGCCCCAGGGCCAGTTCCTCCAGTCGGCCACGCAGCAGCAGCCCCCCTACCCGCCCGCACCCCCGGCGCCGCAGCCGCCGGCGCAGCAGCCCCCTTCACCTCAACCGCCGGCGCCGCAGCCGCCGCAGTCGCGGCCCGCGCGCCGACCGCCGGTGGAGGAAGACCCGGACGAGGGCACCGGCACGATCTACCGCCGCGACACGTGGTGACAGACAGACCTCGGACGCGCGATGACAGATTTTGTCAGCCGACCTACAAGTTCTGGGTGACAAAATCTGTTATCTGTCAGTTGTCATCTGTTAGCTGATTTTGTAGGCGCGGATCACGATGTGCTCGAAGGTGTTGCCGTTGCTGTCGGAGCCGCCGGCGCGGAGGGAAACGTAGCCGGGTGTGTCGGGGTGGCGGATCAGGGCGGTGTTGGCTGCCACCGGGACCTTCGACCACGTCTTGCCGTCGTCGAAGGAGACCTCGACGTGGACCCGGCGGACCTGGCCGGTGTCCGCGCCTTGTTGCTGCTCCACGGTGAACGGGACGCGCAGCAGGCGTCCGGCGGGCGCGCCGCCGTGCTCGTCGAGCCGTGGGGAGAACCGCGCCACCGACAGCGGCAGCGGTCGGGACTCCTCGGGTGGCAGGGCGTCGGCGCGGAACGTCCAAGCGCCGGTGACCCGGGTGGCGAACTCGAACACCGCCGGGTCGCGGACGACCTCCTGCTCCAGCCGGTAATCGGCCCGACCACCCGGCAGGATGAACTCGCCGAGGCGGTCCCGCACCTGTCCGACCAGCCGACCGTCGCGGTGCAGGGTGGTGCGCGTCGACCCGCCCGCCGACCTGGCGAGGTTGCCGTCGGCGTCGTCGACCAGCGGCACCCGCGCGACCAGGTGGTCGCCGGACTGCCGGGCATGGCTGCCCCCGAACGCCGGGAGGCCGGGACCGAGCACCGGGAACAGGAACCGCTGCGCGTGCCGGCCGCCCGCCTCGTGGGCGCGGCTGCCCGACAGGTAGTCGGCCTCGGTCCGCCACTGGGGTGAGAGCCGCAGGTAGGACCAGAGCCAGGTCACGCCGTCGGGGTTGACGCGGTCGACCACCACGCCGTCGCCGGGGACGGTCAGCAGCGCCGACCAGCCGCCCGAGCCGTCCGGGGGACTGGCGTTGCCGCTGTGCAGGTGTTGGCGGTCGGGTGGGCCGGGCGCGAAGGTGGTCCTCACCTCGGCCAGGTCCTCCTCGGCCGGGGCGCGGGTGAACCCGGTGGGCACCGCGCCGCGCTCGACCCAGCGGAACCGGTAGTTGACCTGCGTCCTGCCGGTCTGTGTCCTGCCGACCTGCGTCCCGGTCTGCGTCCCGTCGACCGGCGCGGTGCTGAACTGCGCGCCGATCGAGACGGTCAGCTCGTCCTCGGGCAGCGCCGGGCCGACGTGGCCCAGGGACGTGTCGCCGGAGTGGGACAGGAACGCCGTGTTCAGGACGTGCAGCCGCCCGCCGGCGACGCGGGCGAGGTTGACGTCGAGGATTTCCGGGGTGGTCCCCTCGGCGGGCGGGGTGATGTGGACCGGTCCGGCGTCGCGGGCGTCGAAGGTGAACGAGGTGTGCTCGCCGTCGACGGTCAGGCTGGGTCGGCCGAGCACGGCGGTGCGGTCGCCGGTGCGCACGACCGAGCGCGCCAGGTACTCGCCTTTGGGCAGGCGTGCGGTGACGGTGCCGTCGGGGTCGTGCGGGCCGGTGATGACGTCGTTGTCCAGGCCCATGAGGGCGGTCGTGTGGTCCGCGGCGGGGTTGCCGTCGGCGTCGACGTGCGAGATCGACACGTCGTGGCTCTCGACCTCGCGGGTGACGCCCAGCGGGGTGCGGGTGGGTCCGACGACCAGGGCCCCGGAGAACGCGCCGTCCACGTCGCCGACCCGGGTGTCCGCGGTGACGGTCGCGGTGGCCTCGCCGCCTGCGGGCACGGTGATCCGCGCCGGGGTGGCGGTGAACATGCCCTCGGGCGCGGCGTCGGCTTCGACCGCGACGTCGTGGGTGACCGGCTGGTCGCCGGTGTTGCGGTAGGTGACGGTCCTGGTGACGGGGGTGTCGTCGTGGTGGGGCCACCGCTGCACGCCCAGGCTGACGCTCACCGGTTCCGGGAGGACGGTGGTGGTGATGGCGCGGGTCAGGTCGACGCGGCCCGCGCCCTGGTCGAACACGGTCAGGTTGGGGTTTGGCTTGGCCGATGACATCAGCACGGATTTGATGTGCGCGCCGGTCCAGTCGGGGTGTCGCTGGGCGAGCAGGGCGGCCGCGCCGACGACGTGCGGGGTGGCCATGGACGTGCCGGACATGGCCACGTGCCGGTCGTCGACGGGGATGCCGAGGGCGCCCTCGGCGGCCCGCGCGGCGACCACGTCCACGCCGGGCGCGGTGATGTCGGGCTTGACCGCGCCGTCCCCGACCCGGGGTCCGCGGCTGGAGAAGGGGGCGAGGCCGTCCTGGCGGTCCACCGCGCCCACGGTCAGCGCGGCGTCGGCGCTGCCGGGCGAGCCGATCGTCCCGCGCCGCCCGGAGTTGCCCGCCGCGACCACGAACAGCGTCCCGGTCCGCGCGGACAGCGCGGTGACGGCCTCTTCGAGCGGGTCGACCTCCGGGGTGTCGACGCCGCTCAGGCTGAGGTTGACCACGTCCGCGCCCTGCTCGGCGGCCCACCTCATGCCGGCGAGGATCCAGGACTCCTGGCAGCCCCCGTTCACGCAGACCTTGCCGTCGAGGATGCGCGCGTCGGGTGCGACGCCCCGGTATTTGCGGTCGCCGCTGGCGATGGTGGCGGCGACGTGGGTGCCGTGGCCGTCGCGGTCGAGGTTGTCGGGCGCGTCGGTGAAGTTCCGCTCGGCGACCTCCTTGCCCGCCAGGTCCGGGTGGTTCCCGTCCACGCCGCCGTCGAGCACCGCGACCGTGACGCCCTCGCCGGTCAGGCCGGCCTGCCACGCCGTGGGCGCGCCGATCTGGGCGGTGGAGCGGTCCAGGGCCGGCCTGCGCACGCCGTCCAGCCAGACCTTCCGCACGACCGGGTCGCCGAGCAGGCCCGCGAACGCCGCGCCGGTCTTGGGCGCCAGCACGGCCACCGCGTCCACGGTGGGCAGCTCCGCGGTGACCTGGAGACCGGCGGTGGGGCCGCCGGTGACGATGAGCGGCACGGTGTCGCGCCGGGAGTCGTCGTAACCCGCTTCGACCAGGCCGGTGACGTCGAACAACCGCGGGTCGAGCCTGCCCCGTGCGACGGCCCTGGCCGCGTCCTCGGGGACGACGTGCAGCCGGCCGTCCCGGTAGGAGGAGTGGAAGCCGATCGCCTCGCGGCCGGGTCCGGGCTGGAAGGCGCCGAGTGCCGCGCCGGTCACCAGGACCCGGTCGCCGGTGACCAGGGTGACGCTCCGCTGGTCCGCGGGCGGAGGTCCCGGTGCGGGGACCGCGGTCGCGGGTGCGACGAGCCCGGACGAGAGCCCGGACGAGAGCCCGGACCCGGGCCCGAACACGAGCCCGGACGCCAGGACGGCGATCACCGGGATCGCGCCACGTCGTCGTGGTCCTGACACGAGTGCCTCGTCTCTCCGGGACCGGGCGCGGGGGCGCTCACGCGCGGTGAGCGCCCCCGCCCCGGTCAGCCGATCCGGTAGGCGCGGATCACGGTGTGCTCGAAGGTGTTGCCGTCGCTGTCGGAACCACTGGCGCGCAACGAGGCGTAACCGGCCTTGTCCGGGTGCCGGATGAAGGCGTTGTCGCCCACCACCGGCGCCGCCGACCAGGTCTTGCCGTCGTCGAACGAGACCTCGACCCGGACGCGGCGCACCTCGCCGTTGTCCGCGCCGTCCTGCTGCTCCACGACCAGCGGCACCCGCAGCACGCGCCCGGCGGGCGCGCCGCCCGCCCCGTCCAGCTCCGGCGTGAACCTGACCACCGACAGCGGCAGCCTGCGGCCCTGGCCGTCGGGCAGGACGTCCGCGCGGAACGTCCACGCGCCGCTGACCTTCGTGGACAGCTCGAACGCCCCCGGGTCCCGGGTGATCTCGTGCTCGACCCGGTACCGGGCCTCGCCCGCCGGCACGCTGAACTCGCCCACCGGGTCCTTCGACAGGCCCGCCAGCCGCCCGTCGCGGTAGAGGGCGGTGCGCGCGGACTGCCCGTTCGACCGGCCCAGGTTGCCGCCGCGGTCGTTGAACAGCGGCACCTGCGAGGTGATGCGGTCCTCGTACAGGCCGAGGTAGGTGGCGGACAGCCCGGACAGGCCGGGTCCGAGCACCGGGAACAGGAACCGCTCCGCGTAGTCGCCGCCCGGCTCGTAGGTGCGGTTCGGCGCGGAGTAGTCGGCCTCGGTCCGGTAGTCGGGCGCCTGCCGCAGGTAGGACCAGCCCCACGTCAGCCCCTCCGGGGTGATGTGGTCGACCACCTCGCCGCCCGCGGGCACGGGCAGCAGCGCCGACCAGCCGCCCGAGCCGTCCAGGGGGCTGGCGCTGCCGCTGTGCAGGTGCTGCCGGTCGGCGGGCGCGGGCGCGAAGTCGGTGCGCACCTCGACCAGCTCGTCCTCGGTGGGGGTGCGGCGGTAGCCGGTGGGCACCGCGCCGTGCTCGACCCAGCGGAACCGGTAGTGCGCCGGCGTCCCGTCGACCGGCTCGGCCTGGAACTGCGCGCCGACCGAGACGGTCAGGTCGCTGTCGGGCAGGGTCTGGCCGACGTGGCCCAGCAGCATCCCGTCGAAACCGGACAGGAACGCGGTGTTGAGGGTGACGCGCCTGCCCCGGTGGACCCGGGAGAGGTTGATGTCGCTGATCGCCGGGGTCGCGCCCGGCACGGGCGGCGCGACGTGGATCGGCTCGGCCACGCTCGCGTCGAAGGTGAACGAGGTGTGCTCGCCGTCGACGGTCAGGACGGGCCGGCCGAGCACGGCGGTCCGGCCGTTGGTGCGCACGACCGAGCGCGCCAGGTACTCGCCCTTCGGCACGCGCACGGTGGCGGTGCCGTCGAAGTCGTAGAGCGTCTCGTACACGTCGTTGTCCATGCCGACGATCGCGGTCGTGTGGTCGACGGCGGGGTTGCCGTCGGCGTCGACGTGCGAGACCGACACCTCGTAGCTCTCGACCTCGCGGGCGAGGCTGACCGGCGTGCGGGTGGGCCCGCCGACCACGGCGCCGGAGAACGCGCCGTCCACGTCGCCGACCCGGGTGTCCGCGGTGACGGTCGCGGTGGCCTCGCCGCCCGCGGGCACGGTGACCGTGGTCGGGGTGACGGTGAGCAGGCCCTCGGGCGCCGGTCGGCCGCCGGGGCCGCGCAGGTCGACCGCGAGGTCGAAGGTGACCGGCTGGTCGCCGGTGTTGCGGTAGGTGACGGTCCTGCTGACCGGGGTGTCGTCGTGGTGCGGCCACGCCTGCTCGGGGAAGGTGACGCTGACCGGTGCGGAGCCCACGGCGGCGGTGATGGCGCGGGTCAGGTCGACGCGTCCGGTGCCCTGGTCGAACACGGTCAGGTTGGGGTTTGGCTTGGCCGATGACATCAGCACGGATTTGATGTGCGCGCCGGTCCAGTCGGGGTGTCGCTGGGCGAGCAGGGCGGCGGCGCCCGCGACGTGCGGGGTGGCCATCGAGGTGCCGGACAGGGACAGGTGCCGCCTGCCGACCGGGGTGCCGGTGGTGGCCTCGGCGGCCCGCGCGGCGACGATGTTCAGGCCGGGCGCGGTGATGTCGGGCTTGACCGCGCCGTCGCCGCTGCGGGGGCCGCGGCTGGAGAAGTGGGCGAGGTCGTCGTCGTGCCGGACCGCGCCGACGGTGAGGGCGGCGTCCGCGCTGCCCGGCGAGTTGATCGACTCGGACCGCCCGGAGTTGCCCGCGGCGACGACGAACAGGGCGCCGGTCTCCTCGGTGAGGCGGTTGACCGCCTCCTCCAGCGGATCGACGCCGGGGGAGTCGTAGCCGCCGAGGCTGAGGTTGACGACGTCCGCGCCCTGCTCGACGGCCCACTGCATCCCGGCCAGCACCCAGGACTCGGGGCAGCCGTTGTTGACGCAGACCTTGCCGTCGAGGATGCGCGCGTCGGGTGCGACGCCCCGGTACTTGCGGTCGCCGCTGGCGATGGTGGCGGCGACGTGGGTGCCGTGGCCGTCGCGGTCGAGGTTGTCGGGCGCGTCGGTGAAGTTCCGCTGCGCGACCTCCTTGCCCCTGAGGTCGGGGTGGTCGCCGTCGACGCCGCCGTCGAGCACGGCGACCTTGACGCCCTTGCCGGTCAGGCCGGCCTGCCACGCGGCGGGCGCGCCGATCTGGGCGGTGGAGCGGTCGAGGGCGGGGCGGAGCACGCCGTCCAGCCAGACCTTCTCCACGGCCGGGTCGTCGAGCAGGTCCTGGAACGCCGCGCCGGTCTTGGGCGCCAGCACGGCCACCGCGTCGGCGGAAGGCAGCGCGCGGGTGACCTGGAGACCGGCGGTGGCCTGGAGATCGGCGGTGAGGCCGCCGGTGACGATGAGCGGCACGGCGTCGCGCCGGGAGTCGTCGTAGCCGGCTTCGACCAGGCCGGTGACGTCGAACAACCGGGGGTCGAGCCTGCCCCGTGCGACGGCCCTGGCGGCGTCGTCCGGGACGACGTGCAACCGGCCGTCGCGGTGCAGCGAGTGGAAGCCGATCGCCTCGCGGCCGGGTCCGGGCTGGAACGCGCCGACCGCCGCGCCGGTCACCACGACCCGGTCGCCGGTGACCAGGGTGACGCTCCGCTGCTGCTCCGACGCCTGGCTGGGAGCGCTCCCGGAAGTGGCGTCGACAATGGCCGCGGTGGCGCCTGCCGTGCCTCCGCTCGCGGGGATGGCGGGGGTGGCCGTAGCGGGCACGGTGGTGGCGGTGGTGGCGGCGAGCACGCCCGCCAGGACGGCGGCGCCGAGGGCTCTACCGCGCTTTCGTGGTCTGAACACAGGTGTCTCCCCATCGGTGGTGCGCTGGTGATCGCGCGGTCGGGAGGCGCCGCAGACCCGCGGTGGCGGTGGACCGGAAGTGGCGGAGCCCCCCAACGGTCCTCGACGCTATCCACCCGTCAGGGTGAGGTCAGCGTCTCTTGGTGGGGTGTTCGGTCACTCGAACGCACTACCGGTGGTTGCTTTCCGTGGCAGGGGTGTGCCGGGAGGAGCCACGCCCTCCCGGCACGCCCGCCACCGCTAAACGATCTTGTAGGCGCGGATCACGGTGTGCTCCAGGGCGTTGCCGCCGCTGTCGGTGGCCTTCACCCGCACCGACCCGAACCCGGCCGCGTCCGGGTTGGCGACCTGCGCCACCCCGCCCGAGACCGGCACGGCGGTCCACGTCGCGCCGTCGTCGAACGACACCTCGACGTCGATCCGGGACACCCGGCCGTTGCTCGCGCCCTCCTGCTGCTGCACGGTCAGCGGCACCCGCAGGACCTGCCCCTTGGGCGTCGCGCCGGACGCGTCGAGGGCGGGCGTGAATCGGACCACCGACAGCGGCAGCGGCGCGTAGTCCTCGCCGTCCACCGTGTCGGAGCGGAACGTCCAGGACCCGCTGACCCGCGTGGCGAACTCCGACACGCCCGCCGGCCGCACCGCCTCCGTCTCCACCCGGTAGGTCGCCGCGCCCGCCGGCACCTCGAACAGGCCGTTGGCCGCGTACGGCGTCTCGCCGACCAGGGCGCCGTCGCGCAGCAGTGCGGTCCGCGCCGACACCACCGACGAGTTGCCGCCGTTGCCCGCGGCGTCGGTGAACAGCGGCAGGGCGAAGCTGATCTCGTCACCCATCCGACCCAGGTACGGCGACCGCGACTCGGGCAGCGCCGGGGAGAACACCGGGTCGTTCGCGCGCTCCGAGGCCGTGCCGCCGCGGCTGTAGGCGCGCTCCGGCGAGGACAGCGTGGCCTCCACCGAGCCCTCCGGGCCGAACTGGAGGAAACCCCACGACCAGGCCAGGTCCGCGTTGACCCGGTTGATCGCCCGGCCGGGCGCGGCCACGTCCGTCGTCCACGCCCAGCCGCCGACGCCTCCCGGGGTCATCGGGTTGCCGCCGTAGCCGAACTCCCGGTCCGCCGGTCCCGGGCCGAAGTCCGAGCGCACCTCGGCCAGCTCGGCCGCGGCCGGCGCGCGTTCGAACCCGGTCGGCAGCTCGCCCTGCCGGGTCCAGGCGAGCCGGTAGGACACCGGCGTGCCCCCGTCCGGCGTGCCGCGGAACTGGGCCCCGATCAGGCCGGTCACCTCGTCCGCGGCCAGGGCCGGGCCGGAGTGCGCGATGGACACGTCCGGGCCGAACCCGCCGAGGAACGCGGTGCTCACGCTCGCCTGCCGCGCGCCGTTCCTGCGCACCACCGTGACATCGCCCAACGCCTCCTCGGCGCCCGGGTCCGGCGCGGTGATCCGCAGCGGCCTGGCCGTGCGGGCGTCGAGCACCAGGGTGGTGTCGGCGGTGACGTCCAGGCCCGGGTGCGGCAGCAGCGCCAGCCCCGACTCGCCGGTGACCACGTCGGAACTGGTGAAGTACCGGCCCCTGGGCAGCCGCAGCGTGAACGTGCCGTCCGCGTCGTACGGGAAGGCGAACGTGTCGTTGTCCATCCCGATGACAGTCGAGTAGTAATTGTCAGCCGCCGCGCCCGTGGCGTCGACGTAGCTGAAGGTGACGTCGTAGCTCTCCTCCTCGCGGTTCACGCTCAACGCGGTCCGCAGCGGCTCCGCGCCGCCGGTGGCGACCACCGAACCCACGTACAGGCCGTCCGCCGCGCCCAGGCGGGTGTTCGCGGTGACCGAGGCGGTCGCCTCGCCGGCCGCGGGCACGGTGACCTTCGCCGGGGAGACCGACACCAGGCCCGCCGGCGCGCCCCCGCCGTCCGGGCCCCGCACGTCCAGGGCCAGGTCGAGCGTGACCGGGGACGTGCCGCTGTTGCGGTAGGTCACCGCCTTGGTGACCGGGGTGTCGTCGCCGTGCGGCCACCTCTGGAGGCCCATGGCCAGGCTCGCGGGCTCCGCGGTGACCGTGGTGGTCAGCGCCGCGGCGACGTCCACCCGGCCCGCGCCCTGGTCGAACGAGGTCAACGACGGGTTGTTGCGAGCCGAGGCGACCAGGGCCGCCTTGAGCTGCGCGCCGGTCCACGCCGGGTTCCGCTGCGCGAGCAGCGCCGCCGCGCCCGCGACGTGCGGGGTGGCCATCGACGTGCCGGACATGGCCGCGTGGCCCTCGCCGACGGGCGTGCCCACGACGCCGCTGCTCGACCTCGCCGCGACGATGTCCACGCCGGGCGCGGTGAGGTCGGGCTTGACCGCGCCGTCACCGACCCGGGGACCGCGGCTGGAGAACGGCGCGATGCCGTCCGCGCGGTCCACCGCGCCCACCGTCAGCGCGGCGTCGGCGCTGCCCGGCGAGGAGATCGTCTCCGGGCGGGAGTTGTTGCCCGCGGCGATGACGAACAAAATCCCGATATCAGATGACAGATGGTTGACGGCCTGCTCCAGCGGGTCCAGCTCCGCGGTGTCGGTGCCGCCCAGGCTGAGGTTGACCACGTCCGCGCCCTGCTCGGCGGCCCACTGCATGCCGGCCAGGATCGCCGACTCCTGGCAGCCCTCCGCGACGCACACCTTGCCGTCGAGCAGGTCCGCCTCCGGTGCCACGCCCCGGTACGCCCCGCCGGAACTGGCGATGGTCGCGGCGACGTGCGTGCCGTGGCCGACCTCGTCGGTGTTGTCCGGCGCGTCGGTGAAGTTCGCCGCGCCCACCACGTGACCGGCCAGGTCCGGGTGGTCGGCGTCGACGCCGGTGTCCAGCACGGCGACCTTCACGCCCTTGCCGGTCAGACCCGCCTGCCACGCGGTCGGCGCGCCGATCTGCGCGGTGGAGCGGTCCAGGGTCGGCCGGCGCACGCCGTCCAGCCACACCTTGCGCACGCTCGCCCCCGACGCGAGCGTTCGCCAGGTGTCCATCGCCCGGGCCTTGACCACCTGCGCGGCGTACGCGCCGACCGCGGGCAGGTCGCGGCCGGTCCGCAACCCCGCCGTGGAGGGTTGCCGATCACCGACCACGATCAGCGGCAGGTGGTCGCGGCGGGCGTCGTCGTACCCCGCCTCGACCAGACCCGTGACGTCGAACAGCCGCGGGTCGAGCCTGCCCTGCGAAACCAGCCTGGCCGCGTCGCGCGGCACCACGTGCAGGTGCCCGTCGCGTTCGTAGGAGTGGAACACCGAGCGTTCCCGTCCCGGCGCGGCGACCAGGGTCTTCACGTCGTCGCCGACCAGGACGACCCGGTCGCCGGTGATGAGGGTGACGGTGCGGTGCTCGCCCGGGAACTCGGCCAGGTCCTCGGCTTGGGCGTGGGAGGCGAGACCGCTCCCCGTGACGGTGGCCGCGACCAGCGCGGCCACCGATGTCATGCCGCGCCAACGTGGGTTCTTCACTTCGTCGAAACCTCCCGTGAGGTGCCGCGCACTGCGGTGGGCGCGGCCGGAAGGGCGGTGCTACCCGCGGTCGCGGCAGGAATACCGGGAGTGACGTTGCCCTCGACCTCGACGGTAAGGGGCCGGATCGGTGCGAACAGCCGCTGATTGGTCGGTGTGTTCTTGGCCAATTCAGCGGAGTAAGCGGTTACCTACTGTTCGGTGACTGAGCCGTCGGGCTCAACCGCGATACGTGCCTGTGGCCCACCCGCTGGGCAGTTCGGACCGTTGGGATGGGCCATTTCGGGCGTCACCGCGATCTCGCGCTCGACCAGCGCAGATCCGGATTGGTCTGACAGCGACAGGCGAACGCTCACCGGTTCGGCGGGCAGGTCCTCGACCTGCGCGAAACCGCTCAGCTCACCGGTCGGCTCGGACCGGGCGCCGCACGTGTCGTCCGGTGCGGCGCCGGTGCACGTCGTCCCACCGACCCGACTGGATGGATGCAGCTCCACGGACGGGGTAACACAGGAACCGGCCCAGCAAACCTCCATCGCCACGTCCCTCACCTCGGCGTGGCGGACGACGATCCCGATGCCGACCGGCGTGCCGATCAACGTGCAGCCTTGGACGACATCGGCGTCGCACCCCGCGGACAGCAGCAACGCCGCCACCGCGACAGGTCTCAACAGGTGGTTCGACAAGCGACTCGGCATGAGTTGAGGACGTGACCGGCGCCCTCCCGGGTTGCTCAGCCCGCCCCGATCCGCCACCACCGCTTCTTCTTCGGCGGCGGCAACTCCCCCCGGGCGACGGCCCACTCGGCGAACGCGGCGGCGTCCTCGCGGAACCGGGTCCCGACCCGCCGCGGGTGCTGCCGCGCGTAATCGTCGAACAGCGGTCGGAACCGCTCACCCAGCTCCGCCGCCACCTCGGGCCGCAACGAGGCCACGATGCCGCGGCGCTTGTTGAGCAACGCCCGCCGCTCGACGTCGACGCGGTCGGCGGCGAACCCCTCCGGCGCCGGCCCACCCGCCAGCAGGGCTTGGAGCAACTCGGCCTGCGCGGCGGCGAGCCGCTCCCGCTGCGGCCGGGTCACCCGACCACCGCCCGGATCGCGGCCAGCTCATCGGCCAACTCCGCGTCGGACGGGTAGTCGTCGTCCCGCTCCAGCAGCACACCCGGCGGGTCGACGCGCGCGCGGAGACGGGCGAGCACGTCCAAGACCTCCGGCGGGACCGCGTGGGCGTGGGTGTCGTGGTAGAGACCGCCGTGCTCCGCGCCACCCGCGACGTGGACGTAAGCGAGGCGCTCCAAGGGGATCTCGTCGAGGAAGCGGTCGACGTCGGTGCCCAGGTTGCGGGCGTTGGCGTAGAGGTTCGCGACGTCGATCAGCAGGTGGCACCCCGTCCGCTCGACCAGGTCGGCGAGGAACTGGCCCTCGGTCAGCTCGCCGTCGGACCACTCCAGGAGGGCGGCCACGTTCTCCAGCGCGAGCGGCACGGGGAGGTCGCGCTGGACCGCCGTGACGTTCGCGACCAGCACGTCGAGGGCGTCGCGGGTGCGGGGGAGCGGCATGAGGTGCCCGGAGTCCAAACCGCCCGCGCGCACGAAGCACACGTGGTCGCTGACCAGGGGCGCGTCGAGCGCCTCGGCCAGGGAGGCGAGGTGGGCGACCCGGCCGGCGTCCACGGGGTCGGCCCCGCCCAGCGACAACGAGACGGCGTGGGGCAGGACGGGCAGGCCGCGGTCGCGCAGGAGAAGGACGGACTCGGGGAGGTGGTCGGGGTGGAGGTTCTCGGCGACGACCTCGACGAAATCCACGCCGGGGAGGCGCTCAACGGTCAGGTCGATCTCGGGACGCCACCCGACACCCACGCCCAGCTTCTCCATGGCTACCTCTCTGACCTGCTGATATGGAGTTCTTGATACACGATCGGGTGGCCGATGTACGGAAACGGGGTCCAAGTCACTCGGTTAGACATGAAGGAACCCGCGCCGACCACCCCGCTACCTCGACCACCCCGATCACGAACCCGACCACGACCCAGCCCCACTCACGACTCAGCCCTCGACCACGACTCAGCCCCCGCTCACGACCCGGCCCCCGACCGAACGCCCGACCCACCCCCCGCTCCGGCCGACCACATCGCCGACCGACCACCACCTCACACCCCGCCCTGCCCGACGGCCCCACCCAGCAGCCCGCCGACCGGCCACCTCACGACCCGCCAACCCGCCGGCCCCGACGACCAGCCGGCCCCGCCTACCTGCCGGCCCCGCCAACCCGCCGGCCGCCAACTCTCAATCGCCACAGCCCTGCCGGCGGCCAGGCCCATCAGCCGGCCCTCGACCCGTGTCAGCCGCCGGCCGACTTGCCACCCGCCGGCCCACTTGCCAGCCGTCGCGTGACCTCTCGTCGCACCTCCGGCCGGCCCCGGCGCAGGACCGGCAGGATCAGTCGCCCCCACCCCCGCCGCCGCAACCCCCGCCGCCACCGCCGCACGACGACCCGCCGCTGCTCGACCCGCTGTCGCCCCCACCACCGCAGTTGCTGCCGGAGCAACTGCCGCACCCGCCGCTGCACGACGAGCCACCGCCGCCGCCTGAGGTCCGCTTGCGCCGGCGCAGCGTCTTGGCCGCCGCCGGCTCGACGCCCAGCACCTCCCACACGTTCCGCCGCCCGATCCGGCCCAGCAGCCCGTGGCACGCCAGCAGCACCAGCCGGTCCGCCGCGCTCAACGTCGAGACCGCCATCCAGGCCGGGGCGGACTTCGGGCGGGTGGGCGTCCCGTTCAGGCGGCGTTCCGCGTCCGTCGCCGCCAGGCGCAGGCGGCGTGCCGCGGCCAGGCCCGCGCTCGTCAGCGGCCGCCCGGCGCGGCTGGTCGCGGTCGAGCCGACCAGTGCGACCACCGCCACCGCGGCGGTCACGGCGAACGGCAGGTCCAGCGCGATGGTGAGCACCAGCGCCGCGCTTGCCGCCAGCAGCAGGAACCACCGCAGCCGGCGCATCGCCACCTGTCGCCCGGGCGGGGTGAGGTAGCCGCGGGCGATGAGGTCTTGCCTCATGGCCTTGGCTTCGGCGCCCGCGGCCGTCGCGGCGATGGCGGTCCCCATCGGCATCGGTATCACGCGGAGCACGCGCGTCTGCAACGGGCTCCACAGCCGGCCTGCCCGGTGCACCGGGCTGACCACCCCTTCGCGCGAGATCCGCACCGCGCCCGCATCGACCAGCGACACCAGCGCGACCTCCGCCGCACGTCCGGGGCCGGCCATCACGTACGCCTGCTCCTCCGGCCACAGCTCAGGCGCCGAACCCCCCGCCCCCGTCGAACCCGCCGGAGCCTGGGTCCACGAATCCACCACCGTCGTCGCCCTCCCACCCATCACCCGTCAGGTACTCACCGGCCAACCAACCGCCCGCGAACCAGCCGCCCGCGACCAGCCACCCGTTGCGGCGGCTCCAACGCCGCGGTTCCGCCGACGCGGCGCGGGCGCGGGAACGTCGCGGGCGCGGTGCGTCAGACGCCGCCGGATGGGTGATCGGTTCCGCGTGCCGGCCGTTGAACACCGTGTCGAAGCCCTCGTCGGGCGCCGAACCGAACCTCCCCGTCCGCGCCGACCCCTCGTGCGGCGCGGGCGGGGAGGTGGTTCGCGGCAGGCCGTAGCGGGCCGTCACCTCGGCCGGGTCCACCGGGGCCAGGCCCTCGGTGGCCCGGGCGAACGCCCGCGCGCCGTGCCTGGTCAGCACGGGCGGCGGGCCGAGCAGCAGCAGGACCGCCAGGGCCCCGGTGACGGCCGACGCGGCGCCCGTCGCCCAGCCGCCCGGACCTGCGAGGACGGCCGCGACGGCGAGCAGGGCCAGGGGGAGCGCGGCCAGGGCTGCCCGCGCCAGGCGGTGACGGGGCGCCACCAGCAGCCCTTCCGCGACCAGCCGCGCGCCGATCCGCCGGGCCGGTGCGCTGGTGGCGACCTCGACCACCGGGTCGTCGAACGCCTGCGGCAACCTGGTCAGGACCGCTGCCCGCAACGCCGTCGCCGGTCGGCCCTCACCGGGGTCCGCCGGCGGGACGGCGGTCACCGTCGAGCCGGACACCCGCGCCCGGTTGTCGGCCACCAGCCCCGCCACGGCCACCTCGACCGCCCGCACCGGCCCGCCACCGAGGTACCCGACCTCCTCGAACCCGAGCACCCGGCCGGGCGCGGCGCCGGTGACCCGCTTGAGCCGCAGCCCGACCACCACCGCGACGACCAGCGCCGCGCCGTACCACCACGGGAAACCCACGACCGCGACCCAGCGGCTCAGCAGCCGCCACCGCCGCCGCAGCCGCCCCCACCGCCGCCGCAACTGCTGCCGCCACCGCCGCAACTGCTGCCACCGCCGTCGAAACCGCTGCCGGAACCGCCGTTGGAACCGCCCAGCACCACCCAGCCGCCCGCCGAACCGGACGACGACGCGCGCGACCGCGTGAAACCGGACCGCGACACCGCCGACGCCCGCGCGCCCGCGAGCGGTTGCCGGCGGCCCGCCGCGCGCAGCAGGACGTCCGGGTGGGCCTCGAACCCCCGGAGAGCGACCACCTCGGCCGGCTCGGCCGAGGTGGTCGTTCCCCACCCCCCGGTGACCTCGCCCGCGCGAGCCCTCGACACCGCGTCACGACCGCGCGCGGTGAGCATCGGCGAACCGACCTTCCCCAGCAGGAACACCAGCACACCGGTCAGCGCCAGCCACAGCGTCAACCACCCGGCCGCCGCGCCCACGGCCAGCTCGACCGGCCAGCGCGCCACGCCGACCACGAGGACCAGCACCACCGGCACCAGCCCGAGCCGCACCGACGACCTGGCCCGACCCGGCTCCACCACGTAGCCCTCGTCGACCAGCCGACGCCCGACCGCGAGCGGTTCCGCGGCGCTCGGGGCCGACTGGAACAGCAGGTGCAACGTCCGCATGCGGTAGCGCGTCACGTCCGCCACCACGGCCAGGTCGACCGGGTGCCCGGTGGTCGGCGCGCCCACGACCCGCACGGTCCCGCTGCGGGCCGGCGCCAGCACGCCCGACGCGACCAGGCGCGCCACCGACGCCTCGACCACCCGTCGCGGGCCGCCGGTCAGGTAGGCGATGTCGAGCAGGTCGGGCACGTGCGAGGAGACGCCTCCCCGCGTCCCCCGCAGTCGCACCCGCACGAGGACCGCGAACGCCACCGACACCGACAGCGCGATCCAGTACAGCTCCAGGAATTCCGGGCCGGACAAGCCCCACGGTCGTTCCACGGTCCACCCCCTGTGGGCCTCGGTGGACCCAGGTCCACCAGCCAGGAGGCAATCGTGTGCCGCAGGCCACACCCGGGCAAGGGTGCTTGAGCAAGCCTTAGGGTTGACGTCCCGGGGCTTTCCGGCGAGGAGCCCCGGGACCCGACGCCGGAGCGCGCGGGTCCCGGGGCTCCCGGTCGGCTCAGGAGGACGAAGCGCCGTCCACGCCCCCGGAGCCTTCGCCGTCCGTGCCCTTGAAGATGCGCATTATTCCTCCCAGTGTGGATTTGCCATCGTTCCGAGCAGGGCCTTCAGTCTGCTGGATCAACGGCTGGGTCGACCAGACGCAAACTGACCGAGTTGATGCAGTAGCGCTGATCCGTCGGTGTGGCGTAACCCTCGCCCTCGAAGACGTGCCCCAGGTGGCTGTGGCAGTGGGCGCACAGCACCTCGGTGCGGACCATCCCGTAGGACCGGTCCTCCCGGAGGATCACCGCGTCACCGGCCTGGGGCGCGTAGAACGAGGGCCAGCCGCAGTGCGAGTCGAACTTCGCCTCGCTGCGGAACAGCTCGGTACCGCAGGCGCGGCAGGAGTAGACGCCCTCGGCCTTGGTGTCGGTGTACTCGCCCGTCCACGCGGGCTCGGTGCCCGCCTCGCGCAGCACCGCGTACTCCTTGGGGGTCAGGATCTCCCGCCACTCCAGTTCGGAGCGAACCACCTTCGGGGTGGCGCCGACGACAGGTTCCATACCTCCACCTTAGTCGACGTCGGCCGAACGGGCGTCAGCCGAACAGGACGGTCAGCAGGGCGCCGAGGTAGTACCAGGCGCTCACGCCCACCCCGAGCAGGATCAGGCCGACCACGACGACCGCGATGAGCCGCCTGAGCCCGCCGGCGCGGTTGGCGGAGTCCGCGAAGTCCGAGACGCCCGCGAGCGAGCCCTCCACGGTGAAGTTGGCCTGCGGGCGCTGCAAGCGGTCGAGGTGCTCGGCGAACGCCCTGGTCTCCGGGTCGTCGGGGTCCAGGCCGATCAGCTCGTCGTCCACCCAGTCCTCGGACCGGTCGCGTGGCCGGTCGTCGGGGAAGTCGGCGGCTCTGGCGCTGGACATGCAGCCAGGGTAGCCGGCGTTTCAACCCTTACCCGGTTCAGCCGACCAGGACGGGCGACGGCCGCACCGCGCCGACCGCGCGCCCGTGGCCGAGCACGGGGAACGTGGCCAGCTCGTCCGGCGCGTCGACGGCCAGCCTGCGCAGCGCGGCGACCACGACCACGGCCCGCGCGCGGCTGGAGCCGTCGGCGATCTTGCAGGCCACGGCCTCCCCGGTGGGCAGGCCCACCGCGTACACGCCCTCGGCGCCGTCCTTGGCCACCGCGCCCGGGATGGCCCGCATGAGCTTGGTGACGTCGCGGTCCGTGCCGCCGACCCACTCCGGGTGGGAGGTCATGGCTCGGGCGACGCGGTGCTCGTGGCTGCCCTCGCCGGCGGTGGCGATCGTGCTGAACGCCCTGGCCAGGCCCTTGAGGCTGATGCCGAGCAGCGGCGCGCCGCAGCCGTCGACGCCCTCGGCGCCGATGGGCTCGCCGGCCAGCTCCGCCAGGGTGTCGCGGACGGCCAGCTGGAGCGGGTGGCCCGGGTCGAGGTAGTCGTGCGTGGACCAGCCGTTGACCACGCAGGTGGCGAGCATGGCTGCGTGCTTGCCCGAGCAGTTCATGTAGACGGGGGCGGCGTCGCGGCCGGCGGCGAAGTGGTCCCTCAGGGCCCGCTCGCCGATGGGCAGGCCGGGCGTGCACTGGAGCGCGCCCTCGTCGAGGCCGTGCGCCCGCAGGACCCGGCGCACGCCCGCCACGTGGAAGTCCTCGCCGGAGTGGCTGGCGCACGCCAGGGCGAGCAGCTCGCCGTCGAGGTCGAGGCCGTTGCGGAGCAGGGCGAGCGCCTGGACCGGCTTGTTGGACGAGCGCGGGTAGGCGGTGTCGTGGGGCCGGCCCACGACCAGCGCCTCGCGGCCGTCCCGGTCGAGCGCGATGACCGAGCCGTGGTGCACGGACTCCAGGAAACCGCCCCGCCAGACCTCGGCGACCAGTTCGTGTGCCATGCGTCCCTCCACGAGCCTCACAGCGTCGCTGCCAACTGTCGACAGTTAACATGGCGGTGGTCGGTCGGCGCTAGGAGACGTACGTGACACCTCCCCTGCATCTGAGCCTGGCCGGTCAGGCCGTGGAAGTGCTCCGCGAGCTGGTGCTGACCGGCGAGATCCCGCCCGGGACGCGGGTGAACGAGGTCGAGCTGGCCCAGCGCCTCGGCATCTCGCGCGGGCCGCTGCGCGAGGCGATCCGGCACCTGGCGTCCGAGGGGCTGCTGGTGCTGGTGCCGCACCGGGGCGCGTCCGTGCCGACCGCCGACGCGGCCGAGGTGCAGGCGCTGTTCGAGCTGCGCACGGCCCTGGAGTGCGCGGCGGCCGGGCTCGCGGCGTCGCGTCGCACCGAGGCGGACGTGGTGCGGCTGCGGGCGGTGTGCGAGGAGTCGCGCCGGGCCTACTCGGCGGGGGAGCGCTTCCCCTACCGGCTGGACCTGGCGTTCCACCAGTCGCTGCTGGACGCGGCCCGGAGCCCCCGGATCGCCGAGCAGGTGCGGCTGGTGCAGCAGCGGGTGGTGCTGCTGCGCAGCGGGCTCCGGGACGACCCGCCGCACCAGCACGCCTCCCTCGACGACCACGACGCGCTGGTGGCCGCGGTGGCGTCGGGTGAGCCGGGGCGGGCGTCGGACGCGATGCGCAGGCACCTGGCGAGGGTGTGCGCGCAGATGCTCACCAGCCTGGGCTGACCCGCCGGGCACGGCGGGCGCACGGGCGGCTCACCCGGCGCGTGCAGCCGGGCCGCCGGAGCCGGTCGGAGCGCGGACCCGCGAGGAGCCGGGACGAACACCGGGGGCGACCGGCCCGCCGGTGCCGCCGCCGTCCACTCCGGACCGTCCACACCGGACAGGAGGGCGCCGGGTGGGAATCGCCGGGGCAGGACCGCCCGGTGGGCCGGGGCGGACGGCGCCGGTCGCCGGAGCGCTCGGGCCGGCCGTCGCCGGTGGACCCGCGGAGTCCGACAGCGGCGGTGCCGGGTCGTCCGCGTGACCGCGGTCGCCCGGCGCGGGGAAGACCACCCCCGCGCCGGGCGACCGCGGCTCAGCCCAGGCTGCCGGTCACCTTCGCGTGCCCCTTGAGCAGGTTGCGCGCGATGGTGCGCCGCTGGATCTCGTCCGTGCCCTCGTAGATCCGCAGCAGCCGCAGCTCGCGGTACCAGCGCTCGACCGGCAGCTCCCGCGTGTACCCCATGCCGCCGTGGATCTGGAGCACCCGGTCGACGATCTCGTTGGCCTTGATGCCGCCGTACAGCTTGGCCATCGACTGCGCCTGCCGGGAGTCGGCGCCCTGGTCCACCAGCCACGCCGCGTGCAGCACGAGCCACCGCAGCGCCTCGACCTCCACCGCCGAATCCGCGATCATCCACTGGATCGCCTGGTAGGACGCGATGGGCTGGCCGAACGTCACCCGGTTGTTCGCCTGCTCGACCGCCATCTCCACCAGCCGCTCGCACGAGCCCAGCGCCCGCGCGGGCAGCAGGTAGCGGCCCTGGCCGATCCACTGCATGGCCAGGTGGAAGCCCTTGCCGACCTCGCCGAGCACGTTCTCCTCGGGCACGCGCACGTCGTCGAACACCAGCGCCGCCGGGCCCCACTGGCCCATGGTCTGGATCGGCTCGGACTTCCACCCCATGTCCCGGTCGACCAGGAAGCACGTGACGCCGCCGTCCGCGCCCTTCTCCCGGTCGGTCACCGCGAACACCATCACGAAGTCGGCCTCGTGGCCCTGCGTGATGAACGTCTTCTCGCCGTTGATCACCCACTCGCCGCCCTCCTTGCGGGCGGACGTGCGGATGGCCTTGGCGTCGGAGCCCGCGCCCGGCTCGGTGATCGCGAAGCACGACACCCGCTCGCCCGAGATCGTGGGCAGCAGGTAGCGCTGCTTCTGCTCCTCGTTGCCGTGGAACAGGATGTTGTCCGCGTAGCCGCCGAACCGGAACGGCACGAAGCTGCGGCCCAGCTCGGCCTCCACGAGCGCGGTCATCACCGCGCCCAGGTCCATGCCGCCGTACTCCTGGGGCGTGAGCAGGCCGAAGAAGCCCGCGGCCTTGGCCTTGTCCTGGAGCTCCTTCAGCTCGTCCCGGGTCAGGCCGGGTTGCCCGGCGCGCTCCCGGCGCAGCACCTCCGGCTCCAGGGGCGTCACCTCCCGGCGCACGAAGGTCCGCACCCAGTCGCGGACCTCCCGCTGCTCGTCGTCGAGCCCGAAATCCATGCCGTCCTCCTACGCGAACGCGTTGATGCCGGTCAACGCCCGGCCGATGAGCAGTTTCTGGATCTGGCTGGTGCCCTCGTAGAGGGTTGTGACCCGGGTGTCCCGCAGGTACTTGCCCACCGGGTACTCGTCGGTGTAGCCGTAGCCGCCGAAGACCTGGACGGCCCGGTCGGCCACCCGCACGGAGGCCTCGCTGGCGTAGAGCTTGGCCATGGACGCCTCGGTGCCGAACGGCTCGCCGCGGTCGGCCAGGTCGGCGCACCGCCAGGTGAGCAGGCGGGCCGCGTCGGTCTCCACGGCCATGTCGGCCAGCAGCTCCTGCACGAGCTGGAAGCCCGCGATGGGCTTGCCGAACTGCTCGCGCTGCTTGGCGTAGCCCACCGCGGCCTCCAGCGCGCCGCGCGCCGCGCCGACGCAGCCCGCGGCCACGGACATCCGGCCCCGGTCCAGCGCCGCCATGGCGATCCGGAAACCGGCGCCCTCGTCGCCGAGCCGGCGCCCGTCGGGCACGCGGACGCCGTCGAGGGCGAGTTCGGCGGTGGCCTGGCCGCGCATGCCGAGCTTGCCGCGGATCTCGGTGGCGGTGAAACCGGGCGAGTCGGTCGGCACGAGGAACGCGGTGATGCCCCGCGGGCCCGGTCCGCCGGTCCGGGCGAAGATCAGCGCCACGTCGGCCCAGGTGCCGTTGGTGATGAACACCTTGCGCCCGGTGACGAGCCAGTCGTCGCCGTCCCGGACCGCCCTCGTGGCCAGGGAGGCCGCGTCGGAGCCCGTGCCGGGTTCGGTGAGGCCGAAGCAGCCCAGGGCGCGGCCCGCGCACAGGTCGGGCAGCCACCGCCGCTTCTGGGCGTCGTCGCCGTGCCTGGCGATGGTCTTGCCGACCAGGCCGAGCGACACCGAGACGATGCCGCGCACGGCCGAGTCGCCGCGCGCGAGCTCCTCCAGGACCAGGCAGTACGCCAGGTGGTCGCCGCCGGAGCCGCCGTGCTCCTCCGGGACGCCCAGGCCCAGGAAGCCCACCTCGCCGAGCGCGGGCACCAGGTCGCGGTCGATCTCCTCGTCGCGGTCCCACCGGGCGGCGTGCGGGACGATGCGCTCCTCGGTGAACCGGTGCGCCAGCTCCCGCAGCTGCCGGTGCTCGTCTGGGATGCGCAGATCCACCCCGCTGCCCTCCTAACCGAACGGTGTTAGGTTATCTAACCTAGGCGCGGACCAGACCCAGGGGCAAGGGGAGCGACATGCCGAGGAACCCGATCTTGAGCGCCTCGCGCATCCGGACCGCCACCCTGCTCATCATCGACCGGGACGGGCTCGACGGCCTGTCGATGCGCAAACTGGCCGCCGAGCTGGGCGTCCAGGCGGCGTCCCTGTACGGGCACGTGAGCACCAAGGACGACCTGCTGCACGAGGTCGCGGCGGAGATCCTGGAGAAGGTCGACGTGTCCGGCTTCGACGGCGGCGACTGGCGCAGCGGCCTGCGCAGCGCGGCGTGGTCCTACCGGTCGGCGTTGGCGCGGCACCCCAACATCGTCCCGTTCCTCGCCTACGGACCCGCGCACCGGGAGGCGTCCCTGCGACGCCTGGACGTCGTGCACGGCGGCCTGGTCGCGGCCGGCTGGTCGCGGCGGGAGGCGACCATGATCGCGGCCGGGCTGATGTACCTGGTGTTCGGCGCGGCGCTGAGCACGTTCTCCAGCGGCTTCTCCGAGGACCAGGCCGTCTACCGCGACCGGTACCCGAACCTGGACAAGGCCCACCTGCTGCCGGGCGTGGCCCAGGAGCTGGACCACGACAGCTTCGAGCTGGCGCTGGAGTCGTTCGTCACCGGGCTGGCGGCGCGAGCGCCCGGCTGAGCCGGCGCACGAGCCCCACGTGGTCGGCGGGCGCGACGGTGAGCCAGTCGGCGCCCACGCTCGCGTACCGGCCGCGCGGGGTGTCGATCCACGTCACGGCGGGCGGGACGGGGTGGCCCGGCGGCCTCGCCGTGAGGTGGCCGGTGCCGGTGATCGGGCCGGACAGCATCTCCCGCAGCACCCGCACGTCGTCGTTCCCGCCGCGCGCGGCCTGCCTGACGTCCTGCCGGGGGGTGTCCCTATGTGGTTGTCAAGCCGCAGCCGGCGTGGGAGCGGTGTCGGGGTGTCGGTAGTGGGTCTTGGTGCGGAGCATGGCGAACAGGA